>NZ_JARWKU010000002.1:0-810128 GCF_029846435.1 Cobetia sp. 1AS1 | reverse complement strand
GCCTGCATCACCGCCGCTACCTGTCGCCAGAGTGCCGGCAGCCACGAGGTCTCCCTCACCATTGACCGCTGTGTCTTCCGTGACGTCGCCAGTGGCCGGCGTCAGAGTCGGCACATCGTCAACGCCATTGATGGTCACGCTGACCGTGGCGGTGGAGACACCGCCCAGGCCATCGCTGACCTGATACGTCAGGGTGGTGACAGCGCTTTCGCCGTTCTTCAGCGCTTCGAAATCGCCGCTGGGATCGAAACTCCAGCTGCCGTCAGCATTCAGGGTGAAATCACCTCCCTCACTGCCGGTAACCGGCTGACCGACATTCGCACCACTGCCATTGACCTGACTGACGACAAGTGCGGAGTCAGCGTCCACATCAATGTCATTGACCAGCACATTGGTCGTGTCGGCCGTGGCCAGCGCAGTGTCTTCATCAGTGGTTGAGGCATCATCGGTCGCGACCGGAGCATCGTTGGTGCCATTGATGGTGATCGTCAGCAGCGCTGTATCGGTGCCACCCTGGCCATCGGAAATCTCGTAGGTGAAGGTGTCCGTGAGACTGTCGCCGACATCCAGCGCCTGGATGACGGAATCGGTGTTATCGAGCGTATAGGTGTAGCTACCATCCTCGGCGATGGTCACGCTGCCGTAGTCACCTTCGACCGGCGTACCGGCCGCAACATCCGTGGCCTGATTGGCGCCCGCCCCGACTCCGCTGACGACGATGGCATCGTTGTCATTGCCACCATCACTATCGGTACCGGCGTCAGACGTGACATTGCCGGCGGTCGTGCTGACGGAATCAGTGGCAAGTCCTTCAGAGATATCGTCGCTATTGTCCTGCGCAACGGGGTCCACATTGGCCACGGTCCACGTGAAAGTCGTGGTGACAGGCGCATTGTTTTCATCCGTCGCCGTCAGCGTGACGGTGTGAACGCCCCCGCTACCGCCCTGGGAGGCATCACTGGTCAGCGTGCCACTGATCTCACCGGTATCCGGGTCGATGCTCAGCCCGTCCGGCAGGCCCGTTGCCGAGTAGGTCAGCACCGCGCCGTCATCGGCATCCGCGAACAGATCCACCACATCAAAGGGCGTGATGGCCTGACCATCGACGCTGTCTTGAGCAGCCTGGGTCTCCACCACGGTCGGCGCATCATTGGTGCCGGTCACGGTAATCGTCAGCGTATTGCTCGACTCGGCGCCATTGTCATCAATGACCGTATAGGCAACGGTGGTCGTGGCAGACGCGCCCTCGGCGAGATAATCGAAGTCAGTCCCCGGCGCGAAGACATAGCTGCCATCCGCGGCAATGGTGACAGTACCGCCCCCTGCCATGGCGACCGCTGCTCCAACGCCCGTCCCCGCGCCAGCCACCTGGCTAACCGCCTTGGTGGAACCGGTATCGATATCCGTGTCATTGGCCAGTACGCCATTCGCAGCCGCGACGCTCAGATCGAGGTTTTCCGCAGTCTCGCTGGTATCGGCGACAGCGACCGGCGCGTCATTGACACCGGTGAGGGTGATGCTGACGGTGGTCTGGGTGACACCATCAGCATTGGTGACCGTCAGGATATCCGTCAGCGTGGCGCCCTGATTGAGCTGCTGAATGACATCCTGAGTATTGTCGGCACTGTAGGACCAGTTGCCATCGGCATCGACCACCAGCGCCCCATAGGAGCCCGTGACTGTCTCAGCCGTGAACTTGTCTTCCCCGGTGTCGCCGCCAGTGCCCGCGTCAAGCGTACCGCTGGTAGTCAGGTTGTCGGAGGTGACATTGGTATCTTCGATGACATTACCGGTATCCGGGGTCAGCGTCGGGGTGTCATTGATACCATTGACGGTCACGCTGACGGTGGCGGTCGAGACGCCGCCCTCGCCATCACTGACCTGGTAGGTAATGGTGGTAACCGCGCTCTCACCATCGGTGAGACCGTCGAAATCAGCGCCCGGATCAAAGCTCCATGTGCCATCGGAATTGACCGTGAAGGAACCGCCCTCGCTGCCCGAGACAGCTGAGCCTACCCCGCCAGCATTGCCATTCACCTGGGTGATGGTGAAGTCATCAGTGGGGGTATCCAGATCCGTGTCGTTGTCGAACAGATTGGGGGTGTCAGCGGTGGTCAGCGCCACGCCTTCGTCGGTGGCATCGGCATCATCATTCGCGACAGGGCCGTCATTGGTATCCACGACTTGCAGATAGCCGGTCAGGACATTGCTATCCAGCCCTTCACCATCGATTTCGGCCAGACCGTCATTGTTGCCGTCATTGACGACTACGGTGTAGGCACGCGTATCGGTGTCCGGGTCATCGCTGGTGTTCTGATAGGTCAGCGAGTCAATCAGCGCCGAGACCTGAGCCGCCGTCGCGCCGGAGCTCAGCGTCACCGTCAAGGTGCCGTCAGCAAGAGAAGCACCGGCGAAGCCCGCCAGAGAGTCATCAACGGCAAACACGTCGGCAGCCGTCGCGGCATCGATGGAAACCGTGATGGTGCCACCACCGAAGTTGTCACCGACCAGTGCAGTGTCGACATCTGAGAGCGAGGCCCCGGCTACCAGCGAAACTTCGTTGGTTCCGGTGCCTTCACCGCCAGCCTCGACAGCTGAAATGGGGAAGGCTTGCGCAGCCGTGCTGCCGGTGAGCACCGGCGCATCATTGATCGCATTGACCGTCGTGTTGAGGGTGTCGGCATCGGCCACGCTTGACCAGATACCGGTCTCGTCAAAGGTGGAGACATCCACGGCGGTTTCAGACGTCACGGCACCGCTACTGTCATCCGCCACGACGTAGCTCAGGCCAGCCGGATCACCGTGGTAGTTCTCCGCCGGCAGGAAGCGCACTGAGTCAGTCGTCGACAGCACCAATGCATTGCTGTCACTGACATCAGCAGGGACATCGATCCAGGAATCGCCGCCGTCAGTGGAGTACTGCCAAGTCCCCTCGCTGTCATCGGAGGGGTTGGAGGTGATGGCGATACCTGCCAACACGTTGGCAGAACTGCCCCCCAAAACAGCCTCTTGGGTCTGGTCGTCAGCAGCGACATCGTTGAAATTAACGCCCACCAGCTCCGCGACGGTGGCGCCAGCCGGATCGGTGTCGTCTTCATTGATGGCCGCGAGAGTGACACTGTCATCAGGTGTCGTCGGGGCATCATTGACGGCAGTGATGCTGGTGTTGATGGCAATGGTGCTGCTTGACCAGACGCCAGTCGCCAGATCGCGGTCACCATTGGCAGTTTGATTCAGATTACGAAGATCATCGGCATCGGTACTGGTAACCAGTGCTGCGCTGTCATCACCCAGACGTACGGTCAGAGCACCAGGCTCACCATTGAAGTCGTCGGCAGGTACAAAGCGAATATCGGCATCAGCAGGCAATATGAGGGCATTATTGTTACGCAGATTGCCTGGGATCTGCTCCCAGGTGCTACCACCATCAGTGCTGTATTCCCACTCCCCTTGCGCATCGGTAGACGTATTCTCGACGATGGCAACATAGGTGAGATCAGTCTCGGTGGTGGCAGCGGTATTGCCATTCTCATCGGTCTGATCATCGGTGGTGTCATCGTACTGATCGACCAGCAGCGTATAGAGATCCGTGCCGGCGATACCATCTGCCGCGGTGTCTTCTGCAACGGAGGCCACTGTTTCCGCTGTACCGGCGGCAAGCGGACGGTCATTGACCGGGGTGACCGTGAGAGTGATCTCACGGCTCGCCTCCTCTGCACCGCCCTGGCCGGTATTGCCGGCATCATTGAAAACGATTCTGAGGGTATCTTCACCATAGAAGTCGGCTGCAGGGGTATAGACCTCGCTATTCAGTGAGTCCTGGAGCGATGCGACAGTCCCAGTAAAGGTGATGGTGTTTGTGCTATTGCTGAAGGTGCCGTGATCCACGGTCAATGTCAGCGTCAGGTTGTCAGCACCGAAATCATCAGCATCATCAAGGGTCACCCCGAGCGCTGACAGCGTGAGGCTGCCATCTTCGACCAGCGTGGTAGTGCCGGTCGCTGCAGAAATGGTAGGTGCATCGTTGGTGCCGGAAACATTGACCGTTATGGCGGTGGAGACAAGGAAGGCATTGGCTAGAGCCAAGTTACCATTAGCATCATCACTGAACTCGACATCAAGTATCACTGAGGTATCTGCGTTCACTTCAGCGGCAGTCAATACGAGGTCTTCAAGCGCGGCATTGATTTCGCTGAGCGTTCCCGTCAGGGTAACCTCGCTGGTACCGTTGCCAGTGACACCGGTCGCATCCATATTCAAGGTGCCGCCTGTTTCACCCGTGGCGCCGCCTCGCACAGACACTGTAACGGTCTGGCTATCTTCGAAGACTTCTTGACCGACATCATTGATGTCTGCGACGGACAGGCCACTGATGGTCAAGGGCTGACCATCATCCATCGTTTGCACCGGTGTGGTGGAAGTCAGTACCGGCTCATCATTGACCGCTGTCACGGTGATGTCTTCCTTCACGACAGTTTCAATGGCGGTACCGGTCCCGTGTAAGTCAGTATCCTTCGCCGTGACGGTCAGCTCGACGGCACCATTGTCATTGGCATCCGGCTGGTACTGGACGTTTGCCAATGCCGTCGCAAGCTCTTCCTGGGTACCCTTCAGCTCGATGCTGGCAGTGCCGTCATCGGTGACCTCAACATCACCGGCATCACTGATCTGCAGCGTGCCATTTGGAACGCTCAGTACGACGGTGATATCGGTATCGAAGCTGTCAGCGTCCGTCACCGTGATGGTGCCGATATCTTGATAGCCACCATCTTCTGTTACAACAAGTTGGCTCGCATCCGGCAGCGTCACGGCTGGGGCATCGTTCTCGGTCGATGCCCACAGTTCTATGCTTGCCGTCGCTGTATTGAAATCTTCCCCAATTGCCTCGCCATCCTGATTGGCATCCCCCCCATTCAAGGTGCCATCAGAGAGGCGATCATCGACGACAGCCTCGAGGCTCCAACGAGCGTCAGGGTCTGCTTCGCCAGTGATAGGATCCAGAACCATCTGGACACTCAGCGTCTCCAAGGATGCCTGAACAGCCGACAAGGTACCTTCAATTACCAGGGTATTGGCATCAGTGGTGACCGTGGAATCTGTCCCACTCGGCAGAGCAGTCAGGACAGCGGTAGTAAATGGAACAACGACTCCATCTTCATCCTGGAGTGAGAGCGATACCTTGATGCTATCCGTCTCACCAGCATCAATACCCGAGCTGGAGTCGAGATCCAGAATATCGACATCACCAATGACAAAGGCATCACCAAGGTCCAATGCTGAAAGTGCTGTGGAAGCCGGGATCAGTCTGTCTTCTGGCTGGGTTGCCGTGATTTCCGGCGAATCATCCAACGGGGTAATATCAATGCTGAACGTAGCAACGTCGGTCGTCAGCGGACCATCACTGACAGTAAAGGTGAAAGCATCAGAGTGGATTTCCCCGCCATCATGCTCATAGGACAGTGCCCCACTGTCGATGTCGGCCTGGGTGAAGGAGCTACCGACGCGCAGAACCTTGCCATTCACCGTCAAAGAGCCGTTCTCCGGCAGGCTCGTGATCACGAAGGTCGACTGACGCGTGGTGTTGTCGCTGTCCACGGCCTGCAGCAGGCTATTGTCGATGACTGCCGTTTCCCCTTCCCCAAGGGTCAGTACGTTGTTGGCGGAAGTGGACGACTGATCCAGGGCATCAATGACCGTCTGATCCGCAGCATCGGAGGTCAGCGGAATCAGAGGGGCATCATTGAAGGGCGTTACTTCGATAGTGACGTTGCCGACATTGGAGACGACACTGGTATCGTTCCCATTGTCTACCGGAGTAGAAGAATCCGTCGCGAAGGGATCTGACGGCGCTGTCAGATCATCGCGCACGATGAAAGTGAAGCTATCGTTCAGGGAGTCGACACTTTCACCACCGTCGTGAACGTAGCGCAATCCCCCCGTCTGACCATCCGCCTGCGCGGTCAGAATCGCCTGGGAGTACCAGACATCGGTGGAGGCTGCCTCCCAGCTGTCGCCATCCCAGACTTCGAGTGATCCACCGCTCAGCTCGGTGCTGGTGATCTGGAACCAGAGGTCATCACTTTCCCCCTCGCCGTCCAGATTCTCCAGACTGCCGTCCACATCCGACATCACCAGATTGGTGATACGAACGATGCCGTCGGTCGTATCGGTCTGCTCGAGCAGATTGACACTCGAGTTACCCGCGGCGGGAGCATCATTGACGGGTGTTGCGTCGATGGTGAAGACATCGGTAATGGGGTCGAGCGTGTCCGGATCCTTGTCGATGTCCGTCGGCAGGATGGTGAACGTGAAGCTGGACTCATGATCTTCGCTGCCATCGTGCAGGAAGGTGACCAGCCCGTTATCGATGTCTTCCTGGGTGAAGCTGCCGAAGTCGGAAATCGGCTGACCATCCAGGAATAGCGTTCCGTTGGTCGGTATGTTCGTCACGGTGTAGACGATCTGGGTCGCAGGCAGCACGTAGCCGTCCAGCTCGGCGCCATACTTGAGCATATCGTCTGTGATGACCACCGCGGAGGAAGCAGGATCGGACGTGCTTTCGCTCACGATGACGCCGGTATTGTTCACTTGCTCGGCGTAGATGGTTTCCTGTTGCTGCTCCCCGGGGCCACCGGCCACATTGTCAATCAGGAAATTCAGCGTACCGACGGTCGGTGAATCCGCGCCGCCCCAGGTCCCTGCGTCTCCTGCCTCTTCAAATGCCTTAAATTCGGAATCCACCAACGTGAAGGTGAAGTCGTCCGCCGTGCCTCCAGTGCCATCCACGAGGGTCTGTTGATAGCGGACTTCGCCCGCCGTGACCTGCGCCTGCGAGAAGGTGCCACCCACCGGCAGCTTGACCCATTCAGTCCCATTGAGAATCTGGATCTCACCAAAGCTCGGCAAGGTGTCGATCTTGTAGCTCAGCTGATCATCGGTGCTGTCCGGGTCTATCGCGTTCAGGGCAGATGCATCGATCAATACCGCCTCACCAGTGGCATCCAGCGCGTCGGTGGTGGGCGTCAGCGTCGGGTCATCATCATTCTCGAGAATGCTGATCTCGACGGTACGCTCACTGGAAAGCTCATTCCCCGCCCCTTCACCGCCACCGGCGTCGGTCACCTTGATGGTGAAACTGGGCAAGTCATCGACAATCGGCTCGTCCCCATCATGGGCGAAGGACAGATACTGGAGCTTGTCTGCCGTGAAACTGGCAGCCGCATCCGACGTGTCGGAGATGATCTCATCAGTGTCTGCGATACCGTCCTGGTTGAGATCCAGATAGAGGGTGCCACGCTCCGAGAGATTGCCCAGATCCGTGATTTCCACCGTTGCATTGGCCGCCGCATCGGCATGCCCGGACTCTTCATCGGTGTAGCTCAGACCCAGCGAGGTATTTTCGCCCTCGAACTGCTGCGGGTCGCCCGTGACGGTCGGCGCGGCGTTGTCAGGAATCAGCTCGATATTGAGGGTATTGGAGGCCTCACCACCCGCGCCATCCACCACCGTGATGGCGAAGCTGTCACTGTCTCCGACGGCCACATCGCTGCCACCATGGGTATAGACCAGCTTGCTGAGCTGGTCTGCATCGAAACTTGAACCAATTGCCACCGGAGATCCATTGAACGTCAGCGAGCCACCCGTCGGCAGGCTGTCGATCTCGATGATCAGCTGGTCGGTATCCTGCTCGCCACTGACGACATCTGGATCACTCAGACCCAAGGCTTCAATGGAGAAGGTGAAGGTTCCCGCCTCGGTGACCGTCGCACCGCTGTCCCCGAACACCGGGTCATCGTTGACAGGCGTCAGAGTGGCAACGAAATCGAGGCTGCCTCGGTCGGTATCCACCACCCCGTCTGTGGTTTCGGTGAGGCTCAGGCTCAAGGTGATATCGGCGGTGTAATCGTCCCCCGGAGTGACTACGAGGCCGGCAAGCTCATCGGTGATCTCCTGAGCTGTACCCGTCAGGGTCGCGCTGCTGCCGCCGCTACTGAACTCCGCCCCGGCATCGGCGGCTGCCTGATCCAGATTCAGTGTCAGCGAGTACTCATCCGTGGCGTTGCCCTCATCATCCACGTTGCCACTGTCCGTGACACTCAGGCTCGAAAGCGAGAATTGCGTATCTTCGGTACCCGACAGCGAAGCACCAGTATTGGTGGCCGACACAGTGTCGCCGTTGCTATCGGCGCCCTCGGCAATGGTCACGGCAGCAGCGGCATCCAACAGCAGACGGGGCTCAAGGGCCTGAAGATCGAGTTCGCGCATGGGCGGGCACCAGTGTAATTGTGTTTAGACAGACAGTAACAAAAATATACATTGAGAAGCACATTCCCGCAAACTTCTTACACAGAACCGACTGAGTGCTTTCAACCATAAGAATTAATTCATATCATCATAATATGCAAACTTTCTTACTCAACGACTAACCCCATGAAGCAACACTGCATTTACGGGCATAAAAAAAGGAAGGAATGCTGTTGGCAGCATTCCTTCCTCTTGAGCTATGAAAAATCTCGAAACATTATTTTACATACAGATGCACGCCGTCACTTGAGCTTGGCCACCCACAGCGCAGCCGCTTCCACCAGCTTCTGGTGCGCATGGCGGAAGGCCTCTTCGCTCTTGCGATAGGGATCAGGAATCTCTTCCCCCTGGCCGCCTGCCAGCCAGCGGCCGAACAGCATCGTCTTGCCACTGACCTGCGGTGCCATCTGATTGATGGCGCGGCGGTGGCCATCGCTCATGACCAGAATCAGGTCTGCAGCCGTCAGCATCTCGACCGACACCTGGCGCGCACGATGCTCATCTACCTCGAGCCCTGACTCGACGGCGAAGCGTGCTGCCGTGGGCTCGACCGGGTGATCGACCAGTGCGCCCACACCCGCCGAGTGCACCGTCTTGCCAGGCAACGCCTGCTTCAGCAGTGACTCGCCGACCGGACTGCGACAGATGTTGCCGGTACACACCACCAGAATATTGTTGAACACGCTGACTTCCTCTTCCTTGTGACGCTTGCACTCATGTTGATGGCCCGGCGCGCGGCAAGCTTGGCCCCGCACGGACGTCAGACGCCCATTGTCGCATGCTGGCAGCCTGTTCGGCAGGTTCACATTTGACCGCTTCGCGATTGATCACTGATGACATCTTTGTCTTTTCAAGGGCCAGCAGCGTGCTCATATGGCAACACTGAGGTGACCCGACGCAATAGCCCCCTGCCCCTTGAAGACCTCAGGCAATATCTCCAAGTCCTGATGTGTAGCCAATGAAGTGACTGGCTCAAGGGCCGATCTCGACCCCTCACGATCCCCATTCAGTCACTTGCTGAACCAGCACTCAACAGGGAGGCAAGATGAGCAACAAGACACTGACCGCGTCCAATCCGGCCAATGACAAGGTTCTCAAGGAATACGCCACGCTAAGCAAGGAAGAGGTTCAGCAGAAACTGGAGCAGACGCGCAAGGCGTACTCGAGCTTCAGCCAGACCACCGTGCAGGATCGTGCGCAGCGCCTCACCGTTCTGGCGGACTTGATCGATGAGCATCAGAAGGAAATCGCCACGCAGATCGCCCATGAGATGGGCAAGCCCTATGATCAGGGCATCAGCGAGACGCAGATTTCCTCCAGCATCGCGCGCTTCTATGCCGACAACCTGCCCAAGCTGATGGAAACCGAGCAGCGTGATGTCGATGGTGCCGTGCGTGCCAAGATCGTCAAGGACCCCATCGGCGCCGTCCTCGGCGTGATGCCGTGGAACTATCCGCTCTATCAGGTCATCCGCTTCGCGGCTCCGGCCCTGGCGGGCGGCAATGTCTGCCTGATGAAGCACGCCTCCAATGTCCCGGGCTGTGCCGATCTGATCACTCAGCTGTTCCACAAGGCCGACTTCGAAGAGGGTATCTTCACCTGGTTGCCGGTGGGCTCGGAGATGATCGAAGACATCATCAATGATCCTGTCGTGCAGGGCGTCACCCTGACAGGCAGCGAAGAGGCGGGTCGCAAGGTCGCCGAGCAGGCAGGCGCGGCGCTCAAGCCAAGCGTGTTGGAACTGGGTGGTATCGATCCGCTGATCGTGCTGGATGATGCCGACATCGAGCGTGCGGTGGATCTCGCCATCGCTGGTCGTTTCGACAACACCGGCCAGAGCTGCGCCGCGTCCAAGCGCCTGATCGTCGACAAGTCCCTCGCCGAGGACTTCTCCAAGCGCTTGATCGAGAAGGTCAAGGACATGCGCATGGACGACCCGATGAGCGAAGGGGTCGATATCGGCCCGATGTCTCGCAAGGACCTGCGCGATGACCTGCATGACCAGGTCCAGCGCGCCATCAAGGCAGGCGCCAAGCTTGAATGCGGTGGTAAGATTCCGGATCGCGACGGCGCCTGGTATCCGCCGACGGTGCTGACCAACGTCACCCAGGGCAATCCGGCCTTCAATGAAGAACTGTTCGGTCCGGTCGCCTCCGTGGTGGTCGCCGACAACGAAGCGCATGCCATCGAGCTTGCCAACGACTGCCCCTATGGCCTGGGCAGCACCGTGGTGGCCAAGGACGACGAACGGGGTGAACGCGTCTCTCGTCAGCTGCAGGCCGGCATGAGCTTCGTCAACCGTCCGACCACGCCCTTCGCCCAGCTGCCCTTCGGTGGCGTCAAAGGCAGTGGCTATGGCCGTGAGCAGAGCGAGTATGGCTTCGGTGCCTTCATGAACATCCGCACCGTCTATGTCGCTGAACACTGAGCCGCTGGGCACTGAGTCGCTGAGCACAGACTCAGTGCGCGTCAAGGCGTAACGTGACGCCAGCGACGCTGAAGAGACTGCAGCGGATGATTCACTCCAGTCCCTTAGCTGCAACGAACAACGCCCCGCTTTTCAGCGGGGCGTTTTGCGTCAGAGATTCGTATGCTTTGCCTTGCGATATTCCCCCCCTCAACCAGCGCGCTGATCGCACTCATCACATCAGCGCGTCACGCAGCCCTGCAGGCATGCCTCGCCTTCCAGCTGAACCGTGACGTGCGAGATGTCATGACCGTCGCGCAGATAGGCCTGAACACGCTCCAGCACATCGCCGGGCACGCTGGTGGCGGCCACGACGACGTGCAGGCTGGCAATCGGCGACTGAGGCGTCAGCCCCCACAGATGCAGGTCATGTACGCTCTCCACGCCCTCAAGCGCCAGGACGCCCGCCTGGATATCGGCATGGTCGAGCTGCTCCGGCGTGCCTTCCAGCAAGGTGTGCGCCGACCGTTTCACCAACGACCAGGCACCGCGCAATATCAGCACCGCCGCGAGCACTGACAACAGCGGGTCAGCCTGATTCCAGCCGGTGGTCATGATGATCAGCGAGGCGACGATGGCCGCCACCGAGCCGAGCAGGTCCCCCATCACGTGCAGTACCGCGCCGCGTAGATTGAGGTTGTCCTGATCGCCCTGATGCAGGATACGAAATGCCGCGATATTGACGACAAGTCCGAGCACGGCGATGGCCAGCATCGGCCCCGCGAGTACTTCGGAGGGCAGCCAGAGCCGCTTGATGGCGGCCACCACGATCGCCGCCCCGATCACCAGCAGAGTCAGGCCATTGACGAACGCGGCCAGCACCTGAAAGCGTGCATAGCCGAAGGTCAGCTTGCGGGTCGCCGCCCGATGCCCGAGGCGAAACGCGCCCCAGGCCAATGCCAGCGACACGGTATCACTGAGCATGTGCCCGGCATCCGCCAAGAGGGCCAGTGAGCCCGCGACCAGCCCGCCGACCACCTCCGCCAGCATGAAGCCGCCCGTCAGATACATCGCCAGCTTGACGCGTCGCTCGCTGTCGGCGGTCACCTCAGGCGCATGATCATGGTGGTGCCCGTGTGAATGATCATGTGAGTGGCCGTGTGAATTACCGTGTGAATCTCCATGCGCGTGACCATCTGAAGGGTCGGAGCCATGAGAATGATCGTGAGCGTGGTGCCCGGAAGGCTCATGCGAGGGTTCGCGAACCTCATCTTGCGGTGTCGATGCCATTCAACCTCCGGCCATCTAATGAAAAAAGAAACGTGTCTGCATGATGCGCAGCGTAACGTCGAAAGTCGCGCGTCTTTCAAGACGCATTGGCGGATTTTCGCGTTCCGATAAAGGCCAGCAACCACTGCGCCAGCTTGATAGGATAGTTATCACTTGCGAAGCAACGAATAAAGGATTCCCGCCTTCCCCATGAACCTCTCCTCCGAGACGACCCCCTCCCGCTCGCCTTTCAAGGCCGATCTGCTGCTCCTGCTGGTCACCATCATCGCCGCCGCAGGCTGGATCTTCTCCAAGGAGGCGATGGCCGGCATGCCCCCTCTGCTGTTCATCGGCAGTCGCTTCCTGCTTGCGGGGCTCATTCTGGCCATCTTCGATGCGCGCTCACTGGGCCAACTGTCCACCGCGCGCAAGCTGCGCGCAAGCGGCGTCGGTGTCCTGTTCGGGGGTGCCATGGCCTGCTGGTCGCTAGGGGTCGCACTATCTGATCAACTGGGCGTGATCGCCTTCATCAACAGCTTCGGCATCCTGATGGTGCCGGTACTCGCGCGACTGTTGTTCAAGGACAGGCCGCCGATGAGCACCTGGATCGCACTGCCCACCGCTCTGCTCGGTTTCGCCCTGCTCGGCATGGGCCAGCCCGGCGCGACCGATGGCTTCACCATCGAGCCCGCTCAATGGCTCATCTTCGGCGCCGCCTGCCTGTTCGCACTGGTGTTCAACTTCAATTCACGCCTGGTGCGCAATATCCCGGCCCTGCCGCTGACGGCCATCCAGCTGATGACCACCGGCGTCACCTGCCTGATACTCTCGGCACTCAGCGAGAGCTGGCCCGCCGGCATCAGTCTCGACATCCTGAGCTGGTTCCTGGCCAGCACCCTGATCGCCAGCACGCTGCGTTTCTTCCTGCAGATCTACGCACAGGGCCTGACCACGCCCAGCCATGCCTCGGTCATCCTGATGCTGGAAGCGGTCTGGGCCGCCCTGATGTCGGCCGCCTGGTTCGGTGAGCGCATGACCCTGATCCAGATGACCGGCTGCGGCCTCATCTTCACCGCCCTGTTGATCAATCGCTGGCAGTGGATCTCACGCCTGTGGCGTCAGCGGCGGGTTGCCTCGTGAGAACAGCGTCCTGACTTGAGTGTCAGGCATGTCGCCACCATGTCTGACGCTTGAGCGTTCGACTTCCCGCCCCATTCTCTGCCACCGGAGCCACCATGATCCCCACGCTACTCGGCGTACTGACGCTGCTGATGGCAGCCTTCACCCTGCTGCCACTGACGCGTATTCGCCATTGGTCGGTGCGCATCATGGATTTCCCCCGCCTGCAGCTGGCCGCCTTGTGGGCGATGTTGTTGATCGCCGACCTCGCGGTGGCCGAGCTTGCCTTCGGGCTCAGGGGGTCACTGGCCGTGATCGCCGTGGCCGGGCTTGTCTATCAGGCACACTGGATCGTGCCCTATACCCGCCTCTTTCCCTGCGAGTCCGCGCGCACCAGACAGCACGACCGGCAGCGCCAGGTCCGCCTGCTCACCGCCAATGTCCTGACCAGCAATCACGACAGTGACAAGTTGCTGGCCATCGTCGAACGTGAACAGCCCGACGTGCTGGTGACGCTGGAATCCGATGACTGGTGGCAGCAGCGGCTCGACGTGCTCGAGGCGGATAGCGAGCAATACGGCTATACGCATACCCTCAAATGCCCGCTGGACAACCTCTACGGCATGCATGTCTATTCACGCCTGCCACTGCATGACGCCAGCATCGACTACCTGGTCGAAGAGGATGTGCCATCGATGCATGCGCAACTGGAGCTGGCCAGCGGTGATCGCGTGCGGGTGCACTTCCTGCACCCGGCGCCGCCCAGCCCGACCGAGAATGACGAGTCATCCGAGCGGGATGCCGAGCTGATCATCGTGGCGCGCAGCGTCGCCGACAGCCAGCAACCGGTGATCGTCACCGGCGACCTCAACGACGTGGCCTGGTCTCGCACCACGCGCCTGTTCCGCAAGCTGTCCGGCCTGCTGGACCCCCGCGTGGGCCGTGGCATGTTCAACACCTTCCATGCCAACATTCCCCTGCTGCGCTGGCCGCTGGATCACCTCTTCCATAGCGAGCATTTCAGTGTGGTGCGCGTGGCGCGCATGGAAGCCTTCGGCTCCGACCACTTCCCGCTGCTCACCGAGCTGGCACTGACGCCCGCCCAGGACACCGGCGAGACGCTCGATGCCCCGGAGCCGGATGCCGACGACCAGGCCGAGGCCAGCGAGACCGCCAGTGACGAGAATGTCAGCCAGCAGGACGTGCCGAAACCGGGTCGCTGAGCGCGACATGCCTGAGATGGCATTTGGCTGAATTCTCCAAAAGGTCCCAGACTGGCTGATGAGGCTTGAGCCATACGGGAGGCAGGCATGCGAGGACTCGACTGGCTGGGCACGCGGCTGGCACGTCATCTCACCGCGCCGGGCAAGCTACCGGCGCATCGCGCCACGTCATCACCGGAAAAGCTGGCTGCCACCCTGCGGCGCGGCGATGTCCTGCTGGTCGAGGGCTGCTCGCGTATCAGCACCGCCATTCGCTACCTCACTCAATCGACCTGGTCTCACGCCGCGCTCTGCGTGCGCACGCCGCTGGACAGCAGAGGGCGCCCGGTCAGGGGCGACTGCCTGTTGGAAGCGGACGTCACCGCCGGGGTGCGCCGCGTCCCCCTCAACCATTACTGGCATCAGCACACGCGTATCTGCCGCCCGGTCGGACTCACGGAGGAGGAGATCAGCGCATTGATCGCCCACGCCGAGGCGCGCCTGGGCCATCAATATGACCTGCGCAACATCGTCGATCTGGCTCGCTATCTGATTCGCACACCACCGGTGCCAAGCCGCTATCGACGCCGCATGCTGGCCCTGGGCAGCGGCGACCCGACCCGCGCGATCTGCTCATCGCTGATCGCCGAAGCCTTCCAGGCCGTGCGTTACCCCATCCTGCCAGACAGTGACGTCCTGCCCTCCAGCGACCCGGCATGCCTGCACTGCTATCAGGAATTGCTGCATATCCGCCATCACAGCCTGTTTGCGCCCTGCGACTTCGATATCTCGCCCTACTTCGACATCATCAAGCCGACCCTGTGCGCCGGATTCGATCCCCATCGCCTGCAGTGGAGCGAACCGCCCGCCTGATCTGGTATGCTGCGCGCCATCCGCGGCCTTGCTGGTCGGCACCTGTGCATCAGTTCTGCTGTGCCGACTGAGCCGCCTGCCGCCCTCTGACACTCTTCACGACCGGAACCACGCCCGTGACCAATAACGACATCATCCGTCGCCTGCGCTACGCGCTGAATCTCTCCGACACCGACATGATCAACACCTTCGCTGCCGCGGACCACGAGGTCTCACGCGCCCAGATCAGCGATTGGCTCAAGCGCGATGATGATGAGGCTCAGCAGCGCATCAAGGACATCGACCTGGCCAGGTTCCTCAATGGCCTGATCAACGTGCGTCGCGGCAAGCGCGAAGGGGCCCAGCCAGCGCCTGAAAAGCGTCTCGACAACAACGTGATTCTGCGCAAGCTCAAGATCGCCTTCGAGCTCAAGGATGACGACATGCTCGAGCTGCTGGCATTGGCCGGTTTCGAGCTGATCACCAAGTCCGAGCTGTCTGCCTTCTTCCGCAAGCCCGATCATCGCCACTACCGCGAGTGCAAGGACCAGATCCTGCGCAACCTGCTCAAGGGCATCGAACTGCGCCATCGTCGCCATGACCCCGAGACCGAGCAGCACGCCGTCGATCCGGTCTGATCAGACCCTGATGTGCTCTCAACAACAACGCCGCCCCGGAATCCGGGGCGGCGTTGTTGTATGACGGCAATGGCGGTACCAACAGCGGCTCAGCATTCGCGGTTGGGGCGCCCTTCCATGGTGGCCAGGCGCGCCAGCAACGGTGCCATGCGGTGCTGACTCCCTTCCGCCGCCGCGACCAGCGCCGGCAATACCCAGGACGGCAGGTCAGGCATCAGACGGTAGTAGACCCATTGTCCCTGGCGGCGATCCAGCAGCAGACCGCAATTGCGCAACTGGGCCAGATGCCGTGACACCTTGGGCTGCGACTCCTGCAACACGTAGGTCATCTCGCATACGCAAAGCTCGCCTTCTGCATGGATAAGCAACATCAGCACAAGGCGTGTATCGTCGCTGAGGCATTTGAAAAGACGTGTCGGGGTCAGAAGAGACAATGCAGAATTCCACCTGATTCAATGATGTGAGCGTGCCGCCAACCACAGCTGCAAGCGCGTGCGAATTTCGTTCAAGGCGCGCCCATAGGACACGGCAGTATCCTCATTGCGCGGGTCTTCGATATCCCAGAACAACAGCTCCTCGGTCTGGCCATCCCACTGGCGACACTGCTGCTGCGCCTTCTGACACAGCACGATGACGGCATCGAAGGACTGAGAGCGGTAGCGATCGATCGACTCGCTCGCCAGACCTGAATTATCCACCCCGGCGCGCGCCAGAGCGTCCAACGCATGCTGTTGCGGGGCATCAGGCGCGACACCGGCACTGAAGGCGTCAAACTCGTCCCCCGCCATGTTGCGCAGCAATGCCTCCCCCATCAGGGAGCGGGCAGAATTGGCATTGCACAGAAAAAGCACTCGCTGTTTGGACATGACTCATCTCCAGAGCTGCAATTTTACCTTACCATAGGGTCGCATATCAGAAGTACCGCGCTTGTATAACAAACTGATGTCAGTAGCCTTTCAGGCCTCGGCGCCCCACCTTCAGATCACTTTCTGCAACAACCCCTGCAACAACACCTGCAACAGAGCCTGCAACAGACGCGAACGGGCCGGCGCAGTGACCGGCAACTGCCAGGCACACCACACCAGCCCGCGAAGATCGCCACTCGCTACGTTCACGATGCGCTCGACCGCCGCACCGCGTGGCTCACGTCATCAGCCCTGCAGGTCCGAAAGCGTCAGGGTCTTCCTGTCGGCGACGGCTTGACGCGCCGCCTTGCGCGCTTCTTCGTGCGCCGGAATCAGGCCGATGCCTTTCAGATAGCCCAGGTTGCCGACCATCTTCTCGCTCATGAACAGGTCCGCGTAGTCATACATGACCGGCGCTTCTTCCGCGTGCTGATTCTTGATGTAGAAGAACATGGTACGTGCGACCGGGTAGGTCTCTTCCGAGATGGCCTCGGGAGACGGGGCGATGCCGTCAATGGTCGCGCCGCTCAGCGAGTCTTCGTTCTCCTCGAGGAAGGAATAACCGAAGACGCCGAAGGCCTCGGTGTCTTCCGACAGCTTCTGAACGATCAGGTTGTCGTTCTCGCCGGCCGGCACGAAGACGCCATCGTTGCGCACCTTGGAGTAGCCTTCGCCACCATAGCCGTCCATCTCTTCGGTGGCGGCTTCCAGCACCAGCTCCTCAAAGGAATCGCGCGTACCGGAAGTGCTGGGCGGCCCATAGATGGTGATCTTGCGGTCCGGCAGGCTGGAATCGATCTGGTTCCAGCGGGTATAGGGATTGGCCACCAGCTTGCCATCGACCGGCACCTGGGCCGCGACCGCCAGCGCGATCTGCTCCAGCGTGAAGGCGGCAGGGTCGTTGGTGTTGGACTGCGCGAAGGCGATGCCGTCATAACCGATGAAGGCTTCGGTGATGTCGGTCACGCCATTTTCCTGACAGCGCTCGAATTCGGAGGCCTTCATGCGGCGCGAGGCGTTGGTGATATCCGGGGTGTTGCTGCCGGCACCTTCACAGAAGAGCTTCATGCCGCCACCGGAACCCGTGGCTTCGATGACCGGTGTGGGATGATCTGTGGTGACACCGAACTCTTCCGCCACATAGCTCGAGAAGGGATAGACGGTGCTGGAACCGACGATGCGAACCTGGTCACGTGCTTGTGCACTGGACATGATAGCCGCAGAGGCGATCACGAAAGCGAGCTGCTTGAGAGGGCGATTCATTGCGGTGCTCCGATGCATTGATGTATATGAATAAGCATATATTTGGTGGCGAAATCCCTCACGACTCCGCCGCCCCGATTGGCGCGACAGCTCGCCAATCGCCACATGCCGGTGATGAGAATCACCCTCGGCATGCTGAATACGTATCTCGATGACAGGCATGTAGATAAATACGCATAGGCATATATGAGCATCATTTTATTGCAGTCGCGTGACATCTCCGCTGAGCATCCTGCCGCGGGCTGCCTTGCCTCTCTATCCCTTCCTCTACCCTTTCCTCTTCCCCTTTCGCCTCTCTGCTTTACCTTCGGCTGAGACAAGTCCCCAACAGAAATGGCCTGATCTCCCCCAGGCACTCGTGGGAAGATCAGGCCATCGACACGGCAGCGTGCGTGACAGGGCATCACTCGCTTGCCACTGGCGAGCCCCTCCTCAGCGCTTCCGGCGGGAGCCCGAGTCCTGGCAAACGGCTAGTGGCTAACAGTTAGCAGCTAAAGGTTCCTGCTAGTCATCATCGCCCTCTTCGGCACTCTTCTGGCGCGCCTTGCGCTCCTGCTCTTCTTCCATGGCCGCCATGATGTTCTCGAGCAGCGCATCCACGTCCGGCGCTTCGGCGTCGTCCTCATAAAGGCCCGTCAGCTCGACATCCGGGTCCATGTCGCCGGCCTCGAACAATGCCCAGATCTCGTCGGCGTAGCGTGTCTGTGCCAGTTCAGGCGCGAACATCGCGTAGTAGGCGGTGATATTGGCGACATCACGCGCCAACATGCCCTTGGCATTGTTGTTGGCCGCGGCATCGACCGCCTGCGGCAGATCAATGATCACCGGGCCATAGTCATCGACCAGCACGTTGAACTCGGACAGGTCGCCATGTACCAGGCCGGCATGCAGCATGCGCACGATGTACTGCATCATCAGCGCATGGTCTTCCCGCGCCTGCTCGGCGGACATCGAGACATCATTCAGGCGCGGTGCCACATTGCCGTCATCATCGGTGACCAGCTCCATCAGCAGCACGCCATCGAAGCAGCCGAACGGCTGCGGCACGCGCACACCGGCATCGGCCAGACGATACAGCGCATCGACCTCGGCATTCTGCCAGGCGGCCTCCTGCTGGTTGCGTCCGAAGCCGGAGCCCTTCTCCATCGCCCGTTGACGGCGACTGTTACGCACCTTGCGGCCTTCCTGATACAGCACAGCCTGCTTGAAGCTGCGCTGGGCAGCATCCTTGTAGACCTTGGCACAGCGAATCTCTTCTCCGCAGCGCACGACGTAAACCGAGGCTTCCTTGCCACTCATCAAGGGGCGGAGCACTTCATCGACCAGACCGTCATCTATGAGCGGCTGGATTCTCTTTGGCGTTTTCATCGCGTTCTTATACGCGTTTTGCGATACATCGGGAATCACCCTGTAGCAATTTTGTGACATACCTTACGACAAAACCCCCGCCAATGTGTCATTGGCGGGGGTTTCAGCATTCACTGACAGACTGCCTCGTCGGCAGCAGCGCCAGCGCTTATTGGGCGTTCTTGAGGCTCTGCATGTCAATCACGAAACGATACTTGACCTTGCCTTCCTGCATGCGCTTCCAGGCATCATTGATGGTGTCGATGTCGATCATCTCGATATCGCAGCCAATGTCGTGCTCGGCGCAGTAGTCGAGCACTTCCTGGGTCTCCGGCATGCCACCGATCAACGAGCCCGCCAGTACACGGCGCTTCATGACCAGATTGCCACCCTGCAGCGCGGGGTCCACTTCCTGCACCAGGCCGACGAGGATATGCGTACCGTCGTACTTCAGGGTATTGAGGTAAGGGTTGAGATCATGCGGCACCGGCACCGTGTCGAGCAGGAAGTCGAAGGTCTCGGTGGCACCTGCCATCTGCTCGTCATCAGTCGAGACGATCACATGATCGACACCATTCTCGCGCGCTTCCTCGACCTTGCTCTCGCTGCGGGTGAAGAGCGTCACTTCACAGCCCATCGCCTTGGCAAACTTGATGCCCATGTGACCCAGGCCGCCCATGCCGATCACTCCGACCTTGTCACCGGACTTCACGCCATAGTGACGCAGCGGCGAATAGGTCGTGACACCCGCACACAGCAGCGGCGCGGCCACAGCCGGGTCGAGCTTGTCAGGGATGGAGACCACGAAGCGCTCGCTGACGACGATCTTGTCGGAATAGCCGCCCTGGGTGAGGCTGCCATCGTGACGGTCCGGGCTGCCGTAGGTCATTGTCATGCCGTCGAGGCAGTATTGCTCGAGCCCCTTCTGACAGGCGCTGCATTCACGGCAGGAATCCACCATGCACCCGACGCCGACCATGTCGCCCACCTTGTACTGACTGACGTCATTGCCCACCTGGGTCACCCGACCCACGATCTCGTGCCCCGGCACCAGCGGGTACTGAGAAAAGCCCCAGTCATTGCGCCCGACGTGCAGATCCGAGTGACAGACACCGCAGTAGAGAATCTCGATGGCTACGTCATCCGGGCGCGGCTGGCGACGCTCGAAGTTCCAAGGCGCTAGGTCTGCCGTTTCGGATGCCACCGCATAAGCGCGTGTCTGGCCGTTAAAATCACCGTTGGAAGGGCTTGTCATGGAGTCTCTCCTTGCTTGGCTGAGCGACGGGCAGCCTGACCATCAAAGATGATTCAGCGCCCGTAAAAGGATTCGCATGCCATGCGGCAATCGCGATCATGCCTACTGACCTCTTGCCGACAGCCCGACTTTTCAATGGCTTGGCTGCCCTGCATCACTGTGTTGGTCAGATCGCAACAGCGAGCCACCACGCTACGCGAGGCTTGCAGACACAAGGAAAAGCGACGCAAAACATCACGCTTCTGATTCCAAATTGACGCCATCAAGCAGCAAAGTTGCCACTGTGTTATCATGCACCTTCACCCCTCACGTCTTGGAACGGAGTCCCGCATGGCGAATACTCGTACTGCTGCAAAGAAAAAAGCACCGGCTGCTGTCGAAACCTCAGCCTCGCTTGAAGCTCAGATGCAGGCCTTCCTGGACCGTGGTGGCAAGGTGGATGTGATTGAATCCGGTGTCAGCGGCCAGGTCATTGGCGTCAAGCCGACCAAGCCGTCAAACCCTGCTGCCAAGAGCTGAGGCTTGCCCATCAAGCCTTGGTGCCCAAACGCGCTGCTCGCCTCACTCAACTGGCGTCTGCAATCGAGTCACTGACCGGTGAGAGCGCTGTTCATCGCTAGACCTCCAGCCGCTGCCCTGCATCATCAGGTAGCGGCCGGCTTCTTTATGGGGAGAGGAAAATCGCCTCTTGCCTGCCCTTGCTCCTCCCGCCACGGCGACGCCCATGCCAGCCTCTACTTCGCGCGACAGCTCCCTCGACTCCCGCCAGCACAGCGTGCATGGCACTCGCGACGCGGATGGGGCACGAGCGCGCCTGGCCGTCTTCATTGATGTGCAGAACATCTACTACACCACCCGCGATACCTTCGGCCGGCAGTTCGATTATCGTCGCCTGTGGGCAGAGCTAGAGCGCCTCGGCTCGATCCAGCATGCCTACGCCTACGCGATCGACCGTGGCGACCCCAAGCAGCAGCAATTCCAGCAGCGCCTGCGCGAGATAGGCTTCACGGTCAAACTCAAGCCCTTCATCCAGCGCGGCGACGGCTCGGCCAAGGGCGACTGGGATGTCGGCATCACCATCGACGTGATGGAAGCCGCCCCCGAGGTCGATGAGATCATTCTCGCCTCCGGCGATGGCGACTTCGCCCTGCTGCTGGATCATGTCGCCACCCGCCACGCCATCACCACCCGCGTCTATGGCGTCGAAGCCCTCACCGCCCTCGCCCTGATGAAAAGCGCCCATTACTTCCGCGAAGTCGATGAAAGCCTGCTGATGCGCTGAAATCTGTCTGGCGCCCTTACCTTTTGATCAGCTTGTTTTCTGTCATGTCAGCAACAGCCTGAGGCGGGATTCCTGCACCAGACATGCTGAATGCCAAGGCGCCACAGCATATTGACGGCGTCGGTCATGTCGCATCGGACATTACTGATGTCGTATTGAGTGTGATCGCCCTATACCGCGTGCCGCAGGATGAGGCAGGGAGCTGTGCGCTGTTCAAGCCACACCTCTTCCCGATTCCTCTCATGCGGAGCAAGACATGAACAACAACAAGATAGGCGGGACCGACAGCATCTCGCCAGCCACGCTGAGACGCGTGCTGGCAGCCTCTGCCATCGGCAATTTCATTGAATGGTTCGACTTCGCCATCTACGGCTTCATGGCCGTGATCATCTCGCAGCACTTCTTCCCGCAGGGCGATCCGACTCTGGCACTGATCCAGACCTTTGCCGTCTTTGCGGTATCCTTTGCCTTGCGTCCCCTCGGCGGCATCTTCTTCGGCACCCTGGGGGACCGCATCGGGCGCAAGAATGTCCTGGCCATCACCATCATCATGATGGCCAGCGCCACCGCCTTGATCGGTCTGTTGCCGACCTATCAGAGCATCGGCATGCTGGCTCCGCTGCTGTTGACGCTGGCTCGCTGCGCTCAGGGCTTCTCGGCAGGCGGCGAATACGCCGGTGCCTGCGCCTTCGTGATGGAGCACGCCCCTGACGACAAGCGTGGCTGGTACGGAAGCTTCATTCCCGTCTCGACCTTCAGCGCCTTCGCCACAGCGGCAGCACTCGGTCTGGGCCTCAACAGCCTGGTATCGGAAGCCACCATGCAGGCATGGGGCTGGCGTGTCCCCTTTCTGATCGCCGCCCCCTTGGGGCTGATCGGGCTGTACATGCGCCTCAAGCTGGATGACTCACCGGCGTTCCGCCTGATTCAGCAGGAACACAATGCCACCAGCGCCCCGCTCAAGGAAACACTGACCACCCACGGCAGCACCATCGTAAGCCTGATGGCCTTCATCTCTGCCACGGCGCTGTCGTTCTACATGTTCAGCACCTATTTCGCGACCTATATGCAGGTGGCGGGTGGCGCCACGCGCCAGACGGCATTGCTGGCAAGCCTGGGCGGCCTCATCGTCGCCGCATTGCTGTGCCCATTGGCCGGGCGGTATTCGGACCTTGTCGGGCGACGCAATACCATCATTACGGCGTGTGGCAGTCTGGCCGTCGCGGTATTTCCCGCCTATTCGCTCGCCGCCAGTGGCACCTTGTGGGCGTCCATGCTGGGCGCTTCATTGATGGCAGTCGGTGCCGTGCTCTGCGGTGTCGTCACGGCCGCACTACTCTCGGAGCAGTTCCCGACCCGCGTGCGCTATACCGCCTCGGCACTCAGCTACAATGTCGCCTACACCATCTTCGGCGGCACCGCCCCGCTGGTCGCCACCTGGTTGATCGACCTGAGCGGCAACAACCTGGCACCGGCCTGGTACCTGATCGCGATCGCCGCCGTGGCCCTGCTCGGTGGCCTGCGACTGCCGGAAACCCGTGGCATCTCGCTCACCGACATCCCGGAGACTCCCCGCAAGAGAGCGTCGAGCGTCATACCGGCCGCATGAACTGAGATCTCGTGACCATTGATGAAATCGGCCTGACAGACATACCCCCTCAGCGATGACAAAACACCCGCCACAGCGACTGATTCTCGCCATGGCGGGTGTTTTTGTCTGGGCCACCAGCGGCCTGCCAGACATTCAGGCTTTACCGCGAACTTGACGGCTAGCCCTGTGGTGCGGCACTCAACGTCAATTCGATGGCATCGTGGCGCCAATGTTCATCATCACAGTCCACCGCGCGGCCATTCTGATCGAAGTTGATGCGGGTGATGCGCTGCGCGGGGCTGCCCTGCGCGGCGTTCAGCGCGGCGGCGGCCTCAGCGTCAAACACCGTGGAGGCCAGCTCGAAGCTGACGCGGCTGACACGAATGGCGTATTCGTGCCGGTAGAGGTCGGTCAGGGAGTGGGCCGCGAGGTCGAAATCGAGGATGCCCGGGAAGCAGTCACGTCGCAGGTGATGGCAGACATGCAGCACGCGCCGCCCATCGATACGCCGCACGCGAGTGATGCGATAGACCACTGAGCCCTCCGCAATCCCCAGCCGCCGCGCGATCACCGCGTTGGCAGCGACTTCTCCTGCCGCCAGTACCTCGGTGCTGGCCACCCGCTGCTGTGACTCGACCATGTCGCGAAATGGCAGGCACGCCAGCAAGTCATAGCGCAGTCGTGGCGGCGAGACGAACCAGCCACGCCGATTCTCGCGATAGATACGCCCCTCCGCCTCCAGCTGCAGCAGGGTGTCGCGCAGCGTGACCCGCGTCGTGGCAAAGCGTTCGATCATCTCGCGCTCGGAGGGCAGGCGCTGTGAAGCGCGTAGCGGCGCTGCCTCAAGATGGTTCAGCAGCCTGCCCTTGAGCCCTGCCACGGGGACATCCGCATCAGGAGTTGCCGATGAAGCGGCGTCACTCTGGGGCTCAAGCGAAGATGAAGGCATGCGAAGTTCCTGAAAGATAACGAAAGACAGCAATTTCTGGCGAGTCACTTGCATGACATCCAGGGCGTCCAGGATGGAAAGGGTCAGAGCGAAGCGATTTATGTGGTCTAGTTCAGAGCACCCGCAAAGCTCAGTGCGACTTTTCAGGACACGCTTGTCGAGACACGCATGAGGAGAATAGTGGCATTGGCGTGACAACTCGGTGACAGCGCAGGACTGGCTGCCACGACAGGCCAGCCATCACGTGCTAACTCCTGCCTTGAACGCTTATGGCTGTGGAAGATAGCGAGGACCGGGGCCCGCGGCAAGGCATGAAGAAGGCACGGAGAGGTATGAAGGAGGCAGAGGCAGAGTCGCCACCCCATGCCATGACAACGACATGTTGACGACACGCAACTGTCACAGGCAAGCGCTAGAGTCGATCGTGACTTTCGAACTGAACTAGACCACACAGTCTCGGCTGTCTCAGCACTTGCCTGAGCACTTGGCAGAGCACTGGTCTGATCAATGATCCGAGAACTGGCCTGAGCAATGACCTGAGCACCCGGATGTGCTCTCAGCGTGTCGACAGGGTACCTGATGCCCGTCACGCCTTACCTTCAGCGCAGCGATTGTTCATCACCTACTGGGGAAATCTCCTTGAAGTCGATTGCCACTACCTCATCCCGCTCCACCGGCCTGCTGGTTTCCACCTGCATGGCCGCCCTGTTGGGCAGTGCCTCCGTCAGTGCCACCGACATGCCGGCTGACCTTCTCGAGGCCGCTCAGTCCGAAGGCCGTGTCGATAGCGTCGGCATGCCGGACAGCTGGGCCAACTGGAAGGACACCTGGGCAGACCTCGAGTCGAAGTATTCCATCGCGCATAGCGATACCGACATGAGCTCCGCCGAGGAAGTCGCCAAGTTCAAGGCCGAGGGTGAGAACGCCACCGCCGATATCGGTGACGTGGGCTTCGCCTTCGGCCCGATCGCGGTGCAGCAAGGCGTGACCCAGGCCTACAAGACCACGACCTGGGAGCAGATCCCGGAGTGGGCCAAAGACAAGGATGGCCATTGGGTACTGGGCTACACCGGCACCATTTCCTTCATGATCAACAAGACGCTGGTCAGTGAAGATGAGCGCCCGACCTCCTTCGCCGATCTCGCCGAGGGTGACTACAAGGTGTCCGTCGGCGCCGTGGGCAAGGCCTCCCAGGCCAACAACGCCATTCTGGCCGCTGCCTTCGCCAATGGCGGCAAGGAATCCGACCTGACACCGGGCCTGGAAGTCTTCGCGGAACTGGCGCGCCAGGGCCGTCTGTCACTGGCAGAGCCGAGCATCGCCAACCTGGAGAAAGGCGAAGTCGAAGTCGCCCTGCTGTGGGACTTCAATGCCCTGAACTATCGCGATCAGATCAACCGCGACACCTTCGAGGTCGTCATCCCGTCTGATGCCTCCGTCACCTCCGGCTACGCCACGATCATCAACAAGCATGCCGCGCACCCGAATGCCGCCAAGCTAGCCCGTGAGTACATCCTCTCCGACGCCGGTCAGTTGAATCTGGCCAAGGGCTATGCCCGTCCGATCCGCGCCGAGCACCTCACCCTGCCCGAGGATATCGCCGCCAAGCTGCTGCCCAACGAGCAGTATGCCAATGCTCGTCCGGTCCAGGACTTCGCGGGCTGGGAAGCCAGTGCCAAGCAGCTGCCGCGTCAGTGGCAGTCCCAGGTACTGATCCACCAGCAGTGATCCCCGGCCTCTGCTTCACGCGAGCAGAGCGCGCACCATCCTGACAGACGGCATCGCCTTTGCGGTGCCGTCTTGAGCTTCACGGAGTCACCATGTCTCAGCGTGTCATTCTTGTCGTGCTCGACGGCCTCAACCACGCCGTGGGTCATCATGCCATGGGCTATCTGAGTGCCCTGGTCGAGGCCGGCCGTGGCCAGTATCAATCACTGGACTGCGAGCTGCCGGCCATGTCGCGCCCGCTCTATGAATGCCTGCTGACCGGCGAGCTGCCTGTCGATTCAGGTATCGTCAACAACGGTATCGTACGCCGCTCACGCGGTATCAGTCTGTTCGACCTTGCCAGCCAGCAAGGCAAGCGCACGGCTGCCGCCGCCTATCATTGGGTCAGCGAACTCTATGTCGCGGCCCCCTTCGTGCCGGCCCGCCATCGCTGGCTCGACAACCCGGAATCCGCCATCCAGGCGGGCATCTTCTACTGGCAGGATCATTATCCGGATGACCATCTGTTCAGTGACGCCGAAATGCTGCGCCTGCGTCACGACCCGGATTTCCTGCTGGTGCATAGCATGAACATCGACGATGCCGGCCATCGTCATGGCGGCGACACGCCGCAGTATCGCAACGCCGCACGGCATGCCGACGTCGCCCTGGCCAACTACCTGCCGGCATGGCTGGAAGCCGGCTATCAGGTGATGGTGACCGCCGATCACGGCATGAATGCCGACCGCTCACATTCCGGCCTGCTGGAAGAGGAGCGTCGCGTGCCGCTGTGGACCTTCGGCACCGCCTTCGCCAATGGCGTCGCGACGGATCTCAAGCAACGCGAGCTCTGCGGCACCCTGGCCACACTGCTGGGGCTTGAGCACAGCAAGGCGAGCAATCCGTCGCTGCTGGCGAGTCATGCTGCCACGCGAGGCCTCAAGTGATGTCTGCCGCATTGAAGCGTCGCCTGACCAGCCCCGTCATGTGGCTGCTGCCGTTTGCGCTGATCTTCGGCGCCTTCCAGATCGCGCCGCTGGTGTGGGTGATGATCAGCGCCTTCAAGACCCCCACGGGCTGGGGGCTGGCCAACTTTCACGAGATCGCCTCATCGGCCTTCTTCCGACAGGCCATCTGGCGCAGCCTCGAGATCTCCTTCATGTCCAGCGTGCTGGGACTGGCGATCGCCGCCGTGACCTGTCACAGCATGCACCGCTGTGGTCCGCGCCTGACGCGCATGATGATTGCCTTCACCAACATGACCAGCAACTTCGCCGGTGTCCCGCTGGCCTTCGCCTTCATCATCCTGATGGGCGCCAACGGCATGCTGACCCTGATGCTGGAGCGCATCGGTCTGCTCGAGAACTTCAATCTCTACTCGCGCACCGGCCTGATCGTCATCTACACCTGGTTCCAGATTCCGCTGGGCATCCTGTTGCTATATCCCGCCTTCAGCACCCTGAAGACGGAATGGCGTGAAGCCGCCAGCCTGCTGGGCGCCAACCGCCTCGCCTACTGGCAGCACATCGGCCTGCCGGTGCTGTGGCCGTCCCTGGCAGGCACGCTCACCGTACTCTTCGCCAATGCCATGGGCGCCTACGCCACCGTCTATGCGCTGGTGAACACCAGCTACAACCTGATGACCATCCGCATCGCCAATCTGGTCTCCGGGGACCTGTTCCTGCAGCCGGAACTGGCCAGTGCACTGGCCCTGGTGCTGGTCGTCATCCTCGTCATCGTCACGCTGATTCAGCAATGGCTCATGCGCAGGAGCTACCATGTCACTTCCCGCTGAACTGCCCTATCGCCACGGCAAGCCCTTGCTGCCCAGCCTAATGGCGCGCCTGCGCCGCCTGAATGTCTACACCTTCATCGTCACCAGTGTCTTCGCGCTGCTGGCACTGCCGCTGATCGCGACGCTGTTCTACGC
Source organism: Cobetia sp. 1AS1 (assembly GCF_029846435.1). Classification (NCBI taxonomy): domain Bacteria; kingdom Pseudomonadati; phylum Pseudomonadota; class Gammaproteobacteria; order Oceanospirillales; family Halomonadaceae; genus Cobetia; species Cobetia sp. 1AS1. The sequence continues at coordinate 782,108 of NZ_JARWKU010000002.1, read as the reverse complement.
CCTGGCGACACGCTGGGGCGCCAGCCTGACCCCCGATGCCCTGACCGTGAAATGGTTTCTGGAACTCTGGACCACACCGCGTTTTCTGGCGGCGTTCGGGCGCTCGCTGCTGGTCGCCGTCGGTGCGCTGGCACTGTCATTGCTGCTGATCGTGCCGGTGGTGTTTCTTGCCCACACACGCTATCCGCGCCTGGATAGCGTGATGAATGGGCTGATCCTGCTGCCCTTCGCCGTGCCGCCCATCGTGTCATCGGTCGGCCTGCTGCAGCTCTATGCAGGCGGCCCGCTGGCCATCGTCGGCACGCCGTGGATCCTGATCCCCACCTACTTCACCATCGTGCTGCCCTTCATGTACCGCGCCCTGGCCAACAGCCTGCGCGCGCTGGACGTGGCATCCCTGATGGAGGCCGCTCAACTGCTGGGGGCAAGTCCGCTCAAGGCGTTCTTCCTGGTCGTGCTGCCCAATATCCGCGTCGGCATCCAGATTGCCGTCTTCCTGGCCTTCTCGTTCCTGGCCGGCGAATTCGTGTTCGCCAACATGCTGGTCGGCACACGCTTCGAGACCCTGCAGGTCTATCTGAACAATATCCGCGGCGCCAGCGGCCACTTCACTAGCGCCCTGGTCATCACCCTGTTCGTATTCACCCTGATCCTGACCTGGCTCGGCAATCGTCAGCCCGCCGAGCAGGAGATGCCCGCGGATGACCCCGACGAGGCGATGGCCACTGCCATGACCGACGGCTTGCCCGGCCCGGTGCCGAGCGCCGACCCCGAGCCGCGTCACACCACTCACCAGTCGTCAGACTCCGCACCCCGAGGGGACCGCTGATGCTTGCCATCGACACCGCCACCACATTCGATAGCCAGAGCGCCGGCGGCCTTCTGACCAGCGCCCTGCGCGAACGCGCCGCCGACCAGCACTATCTCAAGCTCAATGGCCTGGCCAAGAGCTTCGGCAAGACCCAGGTATTCGCCGAGATAGAGGCCGAGATCGCGCGCGGTGAATTCATCACCCTGCTCGGCCCCTCCGGCTGCGGCAAGTCGACCCTGCTGCGCGCCATTGCCGGGCTCAATGAGGTCGATGCCGGCCAGATCATCGTCGATGGTCACGACATCACGCCGCTGCCGCCGCAGCGTCGCGGCATCGGCATGGTCTTCCAGCACTATGCGCTGTTCCCCAACATGCGCGTGGCGGACAACGTGGCCTTCGGGTTGCGCATGAAGAAGGTGCGCCCGGAAGAGCGCGAGCGGCGTGTCAACGAGGTGCTCAGACTGGTGGAGCTGACCGATCAGGCGCAGCGTTTCCCGCACCAGTTGTCCGGCGGACAGCGTCAGCGTGTGGCGCTGGCACGTGCGCTGGTGGTCGAGCCGCAGATCCTGTTGCTAGATGAGCCGCTGTCGGCACTCGATGCGCGTATCCGTCGCCATCTGCGTGATCAGATCCGCGATATCCAGAAGAGCCTCGGCCTGACCACCCTGTTCGTGACCCACGATCAGGAAGAGGCACTGCTGCTGTCGGACCGCATCTTCCTGATGCATCAGGGGCGCATCCTGCAACAAGGCAATGCCGAGTCGCTGTATACCCGGCCGGTGGATGCCACGGCGGCAGGCTTCATGGGGCATTACAATCTGATCGGTCGCGAGTTGGCGCGCCCGCTGCTCGGCTACGAAAGCGACAGCCCGCGCGTGGCACTGCGCCCGGAAGCGCTGTATCTGCAACCGGACACCAGCCCCCAGGGGCAGCAGGATGAATATGCCAACTTCCCGACCCAACCCTTGCCAGACAATGCCGGCCCCGCCTGCCCGGGCGTGATTCGCCGCCACCAGCTGCTCGGCAATATCGTGCGCTACGAGGTGGACTGTCAGGGACTGCGCCTGAATGTCGATGTCCTCAATCGCAGCGCTCGGCAGCTACTGCCGCGCCATCTGCGCGTGATGCTGCATGCTGATCTGGATGAGGTTCAGGCGCTGGGCGGGCACGAGACCGCCGCCACGTCGCAGGTGTCCCATGGATGACATCACAGGACTTGCCATCTTCGATCTTGACGACACCTTACTCGAGGGCGATGCCACAGGGCTTTGGACCGACTGGTTGATCGCGAAGGGCTGGATCGCCGATGGCGAGGAATATCGCGCGATCTGGGCACAACAGATGCTGGACTACGCGGCCGGTCAACTCGACATGGAGACCCACCTGACCCACCTGCTGGCCCCGCTGGCAGGTCGCGCCGTCAGTGAGGTCGATGCCGAGGTGGCACGCTTTCTCGATGCCGAGCTGATGCCGCGCCTGTATCGTGAGGGGCTGGAGCGAATCCACTGGCACCGCGCGCAGAATCATCAGGTCGTGATCATCTCGGCCTCGACGGCGCATCTGGTTGCCCCCCTCGCCGAGCGCCTGGCGCTGGACGCGGCCCTGGCCACGGCACTTGAAACCGAGCAAGGCTGTTACAACGGCCGGGCCCGTGGCATTCGCACCTTCCGCGAGGGCAAGCTCGCGGCACTCAAGGCATGGCAACAGCAACATGCAGGCCACAGCGCCGGGGTGCCCAGCTGGGGCTATTCGGATTCACGCAATGATCTGGCCTTGCTGGAGTTCGTCGATCACCCCTTCGCCGTCCACCCGGACCCGACCCTCGCCAGCCTGGCGCAACAGCGCGCCTGGCAGACATTACGTTGGCAATGAAGGAAACCGGGTTGGCAATGAGGGAAACCAGGCTGGCAACAAGAGACGCTGGCAACAAGAGACGCTGGGCTGGGATCGAGAGACGGGAATCGAGAGTCCCTGCGCTGGAATTGAGAGAAAGTGCATAATAGGCGACGCTGGGCGTAAAAAAAGGCACTCTATGCCAAAAATGCAAGCATAAAGGAAGCCATGCAATGGCCAAGGTCAGGGTCAGTCGGACCGCACGTGTACCCGATCCCATGCGCGTCAGGCGCTATCTGAAAGCCCCCGAAGTCGGCCCACGCGTGCTGTTCTTCAGTGGCGGTACCGCGCTGACCGGGGTCTCACGCACCCTGACCCGCTATACCCACCACAGCATCCATCTGGTGACGCCGTTCGACTCCGGTGGCAGCTCGGCCAAACTGCGCGACGCCTTCTCGATGCCAGCCATCGGCGATCTGCGTTCACGCCTGATGGCGCTGGCCGATGACAGCGTCTTGGGCCATCCCGACATTTATCGCCTGTTTACCCACCGCCTGCCACGTGAAGCGCGCCCGGAGATGTTACATGCCACGCTGCGCGAGCTGGCGGCCGGACGTCATCCGTTGACCATGGCGGTCGCGGAACCGATGCGCACCCTGATCTGCCATCAGCTGGGCTTTCTCATCGACGCCATGCCGGAAGGCTTCGATCTGCGCGGCGCCAGCATCGGTAATCTGATCATTGCCGGCGGCTATCTGAACCATCACCAGCAGCTGGATCAGATCATCTTCCTGTTCTCCAAGCTGGTACATGTGCGCGGTACGGTGCGCGCCGTGGTCAATGCCGATTGCCATCTGGCGGTGACACTGGAAGATGGCCGCGAGATCATCGGCCAGCACCGCATCACCGGCAAGGAAGTCGCGCCCCTCGATTCGCCCATCGCGCGCATGCGTCTGGCCGCGACAGAGGGTGACCACCACGTGCCCGTGGTGCCGGAGCTGCACGCCAACAATCGCCAGTTGATCGAATCGGCCGAGCTGATCTGCTTCCCTCCCGGCAGCTTCTATTCCAGCGTGCTCGCCAATCTGCTGCCCAAGGGCGTCGGGCGCGCGGTGCTGGCCAACCCCTGCCCCAAGGTCTACATCCCCAACTGCTGCCCGGACCCGGAGCAGACCGGCAAGCGCATGGATGAGCTGGTCAGCGTGTTGCTCGACACCCTGTGTGCCGACCTCACCGGCCGCATGGAAGACTGCCCCACCGAGAACCTGCTCAACATCGTGCTCCTCGACAGCCAGCGCGGTGACTATCCCGGCGGCCCATGCATCGAGGCGCTCGAGCGCATGGGCATCACCGTGATCGACACCCGTCTGATCAGCGAGCAGAGCGCGCCCTACTACGACAACGAGCTGCTGGTCACCGCGCTGCTGTCACTGGTGTGACACCAACCGCGAGCTGCTCGGCCTGAAGTTGCACTGCATGAGTTGCTCGGCAGAAAAAGAACGCCCCCGCCTGCCAACAGCAGACGGGGGCGTTCTTTTTCAGATACGACGTCGGGGCTTAGATCACGCCACGCACCGCGCCGAGGATCACCATCCCCAGCACCAGCTTCCAGGGGGCCAGCGAGAAACGCGTCAGAGCGATGAAGGCGGCCAGCGCGATCACCAGGTCCGTTCGGCTCAGCACGCTGGTGGTCCATAGCGGGTCATAGAGCGCCATGCCCAGCACGCCCACCACGGCCGCATTGGCACCGGCGAGCGCAGCGCGCGCCCCGGCGCGGGCGCGCAGACCCCCCCACAAAGGCGCCACACCGATCAGCAGCAGAATCCCCGGCAGGAAGATGCTCAACAGAGCAATGACGGCACCGAGCAGTGCCGAACCTCCGCCCACCTGCGCCATGCCGGCCCCCAGCCAGGCGGCAAAGGTGAACAGCGGCCCCGGCACCGCCTGAGCGGCGCCATAGCCGGTGAGGAAGGTATCGGCCGCGATCTGGCCCATCTCCACGGTGGAGGCCTCCAGCAGCGGCAGCACCACGTGCCCGCCCCCGAACACCAGTGCCCCGGCACGGTAGAAGATATCGACCAGACTGCCGGAGGCCACCAACGGCAGGCCGATCAACAACACGAAGAACGCGATCAGGCAGTAGCGCGCCAGGCGCGGCGAGACCGGCAATGACAGCCCCGCGGCCTGGGCTTGCTGGCGCCCGGATGCCGCCTTGTCATCACGACACAGCAGGCTGCCGAGCACTGCGCCCATCGCGATCACCCCGACCTGCGCCCAGGCGACCTGCGTCCAGGCGCTCTGTGCCAGCGCCAGGCCCAGCATCGCCAACAGCGCCAGACAGGTACGCCGCAAGTCCGGGCACAGCTTGCGCGCCATGCCCCAGATCGCCTGGGCGACGACGGCCACCGCCACCAGCTTCAAGCCGTGGATCACCCCGGAGGCTAGCGGCCCTTCGAGGCTGCCCGCCACCAGTGCCAATACCAGCAACGCCAGCGCAGACGGCAAGGTGAAGCCGATCCACGCCAGTATCCCGCCCATCACGCCACCGCCACGCACCATGCCCAGCGCGAAACCGACCTGGCTGCTGGCCGGCCCCGGCAGAAACTGACAGAGCGCGACCAGCTCGGCGTAGGCCTTGTCACTCAACCAGCCTCGCCTGCGTACCAGCTCATCGTGGAAGTATCCCAGGTGGGCAATCGGGCCGCCGAAGCTGGTCAGCCCCAGCGTGAGGAAGGTGCGCAGCACTTCACGGCACCGCGCCTTGTCGCCCGCAAGCGCAGCATCAGGCGTCGCGTGGTCGCGCTCACGCCTTGCAGTTTCATCCGGATGTGACATGACGTTTCTCTTGGAGCGGAAAGAAAAGGATATCGATCAGAAATCCAGCGAGGGGCTTAGCAAGAGCTATACGAAAGAATTTTCACTTGCTGACGCTACGGTGACATCAGGTGAATGCGCAATGAGCTGATCCCCGCGCCCCTTGCATCACCCACCAGACTATCGCCGCCAGATGACAGGAAGCCCGCGCCATGGTTGGGACGGGCTTCCTGCATGAGGGCTTCCTGCATAAGGGCTTAGGCGTCAGGTGCCCGGTGAAGGCTTCAGTTGGCCGACGTCTCCTGAGTGGAAGCATGCTGCGTGTCCGAGGGCAACGCGATGGCCATCACCGCGCTCGCCGCCACCAGTGCCGCCGACCACCACAGGCAGGCTTCCAGACCATAGGCCTGATAGAGCCAACCGGACAGCAACGTGCCCAGCAGGCGCCCCATGGCGTTGGCCATGTAATAGAAGCCGACATCCATCGACACGCCTTCACTGCGCGCGAAGCGCACGATCAGGTAGCTGTGCCAGCTGGAATTGATGGCGAAGATGACGCCGAACACCAGCAGACCGATGATCAACCACTCAAGGGGTGCCAGCCCCAGCAGGATGGCCGCACTGCTGTCGACACCCTGCTGGGCGTCCAACGACATGCTCGCCATCAGCGCGGGCAACAACGCCAGCACGCCGGCCAGCAGCACGGTCATCCAGCGCACGCCCGCATCACCGCTCAAGCGACGCGCGATCGGCCCGGTAATGTGCGGGGCCTGGGTCTGCACCCCGCCATAACCGATCACCCATGCGGCCATCAGGATACCGACCGTCCAGAAGTTCCAGCCATGTACCTCGGCCAGATAGACCGGTAAGGCGACCACGAACCAGACATCACGTGCCGCGAACAGGCACATGCGCGCCGCCGACAGCACATTGACCGCCCGCGAGGTCGAGAACATCTCACGAAACGCCGGCTTGCGGCTGGCCTTGCTCTGCCCCAGCGATGCCGAGAGCTTGCGCAGGGACAGCACCAGCACCACGGCCAGCATGAGCCACATGGCCAATACCGTGCCTTGGAAGCCGATGAGGCTGAGCGCCGCGCCACCGAGGAAGAAGCCCAGACCCTTGAGGGCATTCTTGGAACCGGTCAGCAGCGCGACCCAGCGATACAGCGAGCTCTGCGACTGCGCCGCCTGCTGCCCCTTCGGCACCAGCACCTTGATGGCGCTCTTGGCGCTCATCTTGTTGAGGTCCTTGGCGATGCCCGACAGCGCCTGGGCGATCATCACCCAGATCACCGTCAGCATGGACTCCGGCACCAACAGCATGCCGAGCGCCACCAGCTGCATCGCAAGCCCGGCATTCATGGTGCGATTGAGGCCGAGCCGCGCCCCCAGCCAGCCGCCGACGAGGTTGGTGACGACACCGAAGGCTTCGTAGAACAGGAACAGCAGCGCGATGTCCAGCGCCGAATAGCCCAGCGAATGGAAATGCAGCACCACCAGCATGCGCAGTGCGCCATCCGTCAGCGTGAAGGCCCAGTAATTCCCCGTCACCAGCAGGTACTGGCGCACCTCATGGGGCAGCTCTCGCAGGCGGGCAAGCATTTCAGCGCTCCCGTGTGCTGGCGTCGGCCAGATCACCCAGGCCCACTTTCAGCGCCAGCTCTGCGGTGCGGTTGGCATAGCCCCACTCGTTGTCATACCAGGCGTACAGCTTGAGCTGGGTGCCCGCGACGACCATGGTCGAGGGCGCATCGATGATGCTGGAGCGGGAATCGGTACGGAAATCGATCGACACCAGCGGGCGTGTCTCGTAGCCCAGCACGCCGGCCAGTTCACCTTCCGCCGCGCTCTGCAGCGCCTGATTGACCTCTTCCATCGTCACTTCGCGGTTGAGCTCGAACACCATGTCGGTCAGGGAGGCATTGGCCAGCGGCACACGAATGGCGTGGCCGTTCAAGCGGCCTTCCAGCTCCGGGAAGATGGCGCTGATCGCCTTGGCGGAGCCGGTGGTCGTCGGAATCAGGCTCATGCCGCAGGCGCGCGCGCGGCGCAGGTCCTTGTGCGGCGCATCCAGAATCGTCTGGGTATTGGTGATGTCGTGCACGGTGGTCATGGAGCCATGACGAATGCCGAACTGCTCCTGAATCACCTTGATCACCGGTGCCAGGCAGTTGGTGGTGCAGCTGGCCGCCGTCACGATGCGATGCTGTTCGGCGTTGTAGAGGTGGTCGTTGACGCCCATGACGATGTTGAGCACGCCCTCTTCCTTGACCGGCGCGGAGACCACGACCCGCGCGACGCCCTGCTCGAGATAGGCGTTCAGCACCTCGGTGCTCTTCTTCTTGCCGGAGGCCTCGATCACCACATCGCAGCCCGACCAGTCGGTGTCACCGATCTCACGCTGGCTTGAGAATGCCGTGCGCTGACCATCGAGGGTGATGGAATCCGCGTCGCTGGTGATACCGGCGCCCGGCGACCACTGGCCATGCACGGAATCGAATTCCAGCAGATGGGCGAAGGTCGCGGCATCGCCACCCGGGTCATTGATGCGCACCACGTCCAGCGCGATATCCTCGCGCAGCTTCCACAGCGCGCGCAGGGCGAGACGACCGATGCGCCCGAAGCCGTTGATACCGACGCGCAGGGCCGGCATGCCCTCCGGCACGCTGATGGACGAGGAATAGGACGGAGCGCTATAAGCAGGACACATGGGCATTTCCTTGAGAGTGTTCGAAAAGATTCGGCTAACGTTCTACGCCCTGTGCGTTCAGCAGCAGCGCACAGGGCGGTTGGGCATCGTCTCCAGCCACGCCACCCAGCGCGACACCTCGCGGGCGTTGGCCTGACAGAGGGTCGTGAGTATCTGATGGCACCAGGCCGGCAGGTCAGGTGCCAGGCGGTAGTGCACCCACTGGCCACGCCGCTGACTGGTCAGCAGGCCAGCATCTCTCAGCTGGGCGAGATGCCGCGAGACCTTGGGTTGGGAGATGGGCATGGCGCGCTGCTCCAGCAGCCAGATAAGCTCACAGACACACAACTCTTCCATCTGGGCCAACAGCTGCACGACGGTCAGGCGAGTGTCTTCGGCAAGGCACTTGAAGACCTGCAACGGTGTCAGGCAGGCCGCCATGTCTCCCACTCCATCAATAACGTCATTGGTTGACGGTTTCATGGCGATGTCCTCGCGTATGCCTGAGCCATCTTGCTCCCCTCTCGATTCCCGCTCCCGATTCCCCCTCCCGCCCCCCTCTCACCAGCACCTGACGCATGGCGAGGCAGGTTGCCTGCCAGCCGGCTGAAGCGCGGTGACATACGAAATATCATATATGTGTTTTTCCATATATCAAGTGACACATGCATGACAGTTGGATGACAGCCGGTGCGTGAATCGATGGCAGCGATGGAGAGCGAGTGGAGGTTGAATGGAGGGCGAATGAAGCGCGATCAGAGTGTCGCTTGGCTCGATGTACCAGCGGGTAGGCGGTCACACCATCGCCACTGTTGCGCAAACGGCACGCATATGTTGCCTGGCCTCAAAAGCGAATGCGCTTGCGAACAAAAGTCGAGCAGCGTTAGTGTGTGCCCATCAAGCACACCAAGTGCCCTTTCGAATCACGCATCCCTCGTGATGCACAGGAGAGACAAATGGCGGATTTCGCACAAGTCGTCGATAGCAATTACACCCAGGAAGTCATCGAGAGCGAGCAGCCGGTGCTGGTCAAGTTCTGGGCACCGTGGTGCGGCCCGTGCAAGATGCTCGACCCGATCGTCGAATCCATCGCCGAAGAACAGGGTGATGCCCTCAAGGTCGTCGCCATCAATGTCGATGATGCACCGGACCTCGCCGCCCAGAATGGCGTCCGCGGCCTGCCGACCATCGCGCTGTTCAAGTCCGGCGAGAAGCTCGAAGCCCTGACCGGTGTCCAGCCGAAGGAAAACTTCGACGCCATGATCTCGCGTCACGCCTGATCGAATCGGCCGCTGGCCGCAAGGCACTGACGCTGCAATGAAGAACGCCCTCCATGAGGGCGTTTTTTTGGTCTGCACGGTGCTTTAGGTTACTCTATGCCCATGATTTTTCAGGCAATTATCGTCATCGAGAAATCCCTGCCTTCAAGTTTTCGCTCATCGCGACAGTAACACCAGCATTACCACGACAAGGAAACATTGATGCCTGACCCCGTCCGTTCGACCCGACATCTGGGCATGGTCGCCCTGCTTACCGGCCTGCTGACGGGCTGCGCCAACGGCCATACGACCCTGCCGGCCACTACCTCAGCGCTCAAGGCCGGGCCTGCCTACGGTGAAATGCGCTCAGTCGCCGTCATGCAGATTCGTCCTGGCAATGTGGCGGTGACGCCCAACGGGCAGGTCTTCGCCACCATCCACCCGATGGATGGGGATCACGACGTGCAGCTGGTCGAGATCACCGGCCAGAACAGCTACCGCGCCTGGCCCTCCCCCGCCTTGCAGACGCATGCTGGCCGCTACAGCGACGCCACCATCGATTCCCCGCTGGGCATCTACCAGGATGGCCAGGGCGGTCTGTGGATCACCGACATGGGGCTGCATCTGGGCAAGACCCGCCTGTGGGGCTTCGATATTGCCTCGGGCAAGCTGATTACCAAGCTGACTCTACCGGCGAATATCGCCCCCGAGGGCAGCTTCGTGCAGGACCTGGCGGTGGACCGCAGCCGTGGCGTGGCCTATCTGGCAGACATCGCCAATCCGGGCTTGATCACTGTCGACCTGGAGAGCGGCGAGGCCACCCGCTTCAGCGAGCATCCGGCGCTTGAGGCAGAACCCGGTGCCAAGCTCAAGATCGATGGCAAGGACGTCCAGTTCAATGGCAAGCCTGCCAAGGTCGGCGTCGACCCGATCACCCTGTCCGGCGATGGCGAGACAGTCTTCTTCGGCGCCATGACCGGCCACAGCTGGTACAGCGTACCGGCCAGACTGCTGCGCGAAGGCGCCGATCACGCCACCATCGCCGCTGCCATCACGCGCGTCGGCGACAAGCCCATTTCCGACGGCGCAGATACCGCCGGGGGCATCCACTACTTCACCAACCTCAATCAGCATGGGCTGGATGTGCTGGGCGCCGATGGCAAACTGACGCCGCTGGTGCGCGATGAGCGTCTCGACTGGCCGGATGGCGTGCGCATGGCGGCCGACGGCTGGCTCTATGTCACCGTCAATCAGCTCGACAGCACGCCGCCCTTCAATGACGGCAAGGACAGCGGCCAGGCGCCGTACCGTATCTTCAAGGTCTGGCCGGTCGATAATTGAATCAACAATTGAGTCGGCAATAGAGAGGTCGGTCGAGTCGACCCTCTGAATGGCAACGCCCGCATTCCTTGGTCAGGAATGCGGGCGTTGTCGTTTCTTCATCAAGCCGCGTGGCGAGCACCTGCGGATCACGATCGGACCGTTGACGTCGCGCACCATGGGCTATGTGCCGGGGCGGCGACTGCCCCCGGCATTGATCTGCTGACCGGCTATTTCACGCAAGCCACATTGGAGCGCCATCAGATCGATCCACGCCAACATGCTACGGGGCCCATCGGGCATATGGGGTTCTTCCGCCGCCAACATCGAGACAGCCACTGGTCGTTGGTGATCGATTGGCTGGAACGCCAGGTAATTTCAAGAAGAAAAAACAAAGTTATTTAGAAATACATGAGCACTGTCAATACAAGTACTTTTCAACACCGCACAACCTACTCAATTGTGCGGTATATGAAGAAATTACCAGTCGGAGTTTTTCTCTTTTCGTTCAATATGAGATTTCAAACTCTGGCTTAGATCATCAAATTTAACCTTCAACCTATCCAACTCTGATTTTGTTACGTAATTATAGTAACCAGCCTTCATATAATCACTGCCTCTGACATAAACCTCCAGATTAAAGAATTTTGATTTATACCGCTCATCCTTAATATCAATACGCATTGAAAATTTAGCCTTTTTAGACGTATAGATCCAGCATTCGCTATCTGCGCAAGGTATTTCAGTAATACCATTACCGATTACAACCCCCTCTTCTTTATTTGCATATTCTATTACGGCTTTAGAAGACACAAAATTCTCGGCCAACCAAGTTCGGGTTGAGCTATAAATATCATCACTCGAAACCCCAGGGACGCTAATAACTTTTTCGTATACTTTTTCGGAGTCTGAAACCAGCTCATGCTGAGGGCCGGTCATACAACCAGAAAACATGGATACAGCTGAAAATAGCCCTAGAGTTTTGATTATCCCAAAGCGCATAATTTTTCCCTTGAATAATTATTTTCTGTCCAAAGACTGATCGTACTAAGCCGTGAAAATCCAGTCAATATAGTTTTATCATTCAGGTATTTTCCACACAACCACTTAACATCATTTACGCTTTTTTTGTCATTCGAGAAATCAGCCCCCCTAGAAACATCGCTAGGTAGATGGTAAGTGGATACTATCAATACGCAGTTCGAATATTGGTGACCTTACAAATTTTATGGCATAGGCTTTTCAGCCAGCTTGACCCAACCCTCAAGCATCGATTCAATCGTCCTTCCTGACACCCGCCAGCAGAGGAGGATTCATGCCCGAAATACTGGATCGAGCGAACACGTCCGAGTCTTTTTCCACCTCGGTGATGGCCTCCAGCAGCCTGTTCTTCGGCTTGGCACTATTGATGCTGGGCAATGGTCTGCAAGGCAGTCTGCTAGGGGTACGTGCCGCACAGGAAGACTTCGCTAGTGGCGTGATCGGTCTGATCATGGCCGCCTTCTTTGCCGGATTTTTGCTGGGTTCGGTATGGACACCCAGCGCCTTGCATCGCGCAGGTTACATCCGCGTCTTCGCGGCTCTGGCGGCCATGGCCTCAGTGGCGATCCTGCTGCATGAGGTATTCGTCGATCCACTGATATGGGGACTGATGCGCTTTGTCACCGGCTTGTGTTTTGCCGGTATCTTCGTCATCTCGGAAAGCTGGCTCAACAATCGCGCGACCAATCTCACGCGGGGTCGATTGCTGGCGGTCTACATGGTGGTGATGTATCTCGGTCAAGGCGGCGGCCAATTGCTGCTTAATGTCGCCTCTACCACCAATGCCGATCTGTTCATTCTGTCATCGGTACTGATCTCGATCGCGGTGGTGCCGCTGCTGCTGAGCGCTACTCCTGCACCAGAGGTCAATCACTCATCGCGCATTTCAGTGCTGCGGTTGCTCAGCATCTCGCCATTCGGTGCAGGTGGGGTGATCGCTGCCGGTATCATCAACGGCACTATCATGGGCATGGGCGCGGTCTATGCGCATGATGTCGGACTATCCGTGAGACAGATCGCATTGTTCATGAGCGCCATCATCTGCGGCGGCGCGGTACTGCAATGGCCGTTGGGGCGCCTCTCCGATCATTTCGATCGTCGCGTGATCATCGTCAGTGTCGCCTTCGCCGGTGCGGCGGCAGCACTGCTGGCCAACCACGCCACCGGCTGGACAACGGCCTGGATGCTGACTGGCATTGGCCTGTATGGCGGGCTCGCCTTCGCGTTGCACTCTCTTTGCCTGGCGCATACCAACGACTGTCTGGAAAGCTCGGAGATGCTAGGTGCCAGCAGCTCGCTGGTACTCTTGCTGGGCGCCGGCTCGGTGGCTGGGCCGTTAGCAGTAGGCGCCGTCATGGGCCAACTCGGTGCGACAGGCTTCTTCTGGTGGCTGGCAACGGTGCAGGTCATATTCGGCATCTTTGGGTTGGGCTGCATTCGCTACTTCGCCAAACGCGCCTCGGTCTCACCTTCTCACTATATGGTTGTGCCGCCGCAGGGGGCTTCGGTCAGTACCGCGGCCATCGAGAATGTCTATGCCACACAGGAGGAAGATGGCACAGCCGAGGATGAGCTCCCCTTGGGCGAGAGCAATGTCACCAATCCGGCAGACATGCAGAACGCGGATAACAGGCCACTTCCTGTGTCAGACCTTCATGACTCGCGCCCCGATACGGCGAGGGCCGCGCCACCGTCTGTGCAGGATCCTGAAGCCAATCTCTGAACGTCAAATTGATCTCAGGGCAGTGACATTGGATTCAGGGTCGGCGGGTCACAGCGTCAGGCGGGTGGCGAGAAACTCGACGAAGGCGCTGATGCGCGGCGACAGCGTACTGTTGCGGTAATAGACCGCCTGGATCTGCTCGCGGGGATTGGGACTCTGGATCTGGCCGGGCAACACTTCCACCAGAGCGCCGGTCTTGAGGTCATTGCCCAGCATGAAGCGCGAGATCAGCGCGATACCATGCCCCGCCAGGCACAGCTGACGCATGACTTCGCCACTGGTGGTCGGCAGATGAGGTGTCGTGTCAAAGCCCTGTGCGGAACCCTTGAGCGGCCAGCGATTGAGACGACTGGGGGGCAGGAACCCCAGCAGCTGATGGGTCTGCAGCGCCGCGACACTGGACGGCACGCCATGCTCGGCCAGATAGGCAGGGCTTGCGACCAGATGCAGCGTGGAGCGCCCCAGCACCTTGGCGTGCAGCGTGGAGTCATCCAGCTCGCCGATGCGGATGGCCACATCGGTACGCTGTTCCAGCAGATTGATGATGTCATCGGCCGCTGACAGCTCCAGCGCGATGCCGGGATAGCTGCGCGAGAACTCCGCGACCAGCGGCACCAGCTGATGCAGCACGAAGGGGCTCGCGGCATCGACGCGCAGCCGGCCACTGGGCTGATCGCGCTGCTGCAACAGGACCTCTTCGGCACTGCCGAGCAGCAACAAGCCCTCGCGCACGCGTTCGACGAAGCCGCGCCCCTCATCGGTCAGCGCCACGCTGCGTGTAGTGCGGTTCAGTAGCGGCGTTTCCAGCTCACCTTCCAGGCGCTGGATGGCCCGCGATACCTTGGCCACCGGAATGTTCAACCGATTGGCGGCGGCGCTGAAGCCCCCGCTATCCACCACGGCCAGTAGCAACTCGAGGTCATCCGAACGGCTGCGCATGCTGCGATCTCCTTGAAAGTGCAAGATGCATGGTCCCATGCATCTTTGCAGAAATCACAATAATCATCCGCATCATGATCGCTTCTGCAATATGGCTTGCCGATCAAATCACTCAGCAAAAGGATGTCGCCTAGAGCCCACCACGGCGGCGTTCGCCGGGGCGCAGCATCCTGACCCGCGCCTTGGGGGTGCGCCGCGGCAATGACGGAGGCGCCGGCGGTGTCTCCAGCTGACCCGAGGGCGAGACATCGCTGGCGCCGATCGAGCCGCCCAGCGTCGTCGCGAATTCCGAGCGCTGACGAGGCCTGCCATCTGGGGCGGCGTGCGCACCCTCGCGACTCTCCCCCTCCATGCCCGCTGCCCGCAACGGGGCCTGATCATGCCTCTGGCCACTGTCTTGCGAAGCCAGCGGGGGTGGCGGGATGATCACCCAGGCAAAGGTCGGCAAGGTCAGATGCCAATAGATCGCCGGCAGGCGAATCGCCAGTATCAGCCAGATGGCAGCGCCAGTGGCCCACGCCAGGCCAACACCCGCCTCGAGAAGCGCGATATAGAGAATGCCACCCGCCAGCGACGCCGAGGCGTAGATTTCCTGACGCAGCACCATCGGCACACGGCGCGCGAGCACATCGCGGATCATGCCACCCGCCACGCCGCTCATGGTGCCCATCAGGACGGCCACGATGCCATCCACGCCCAGCATGCGCGCCTTGTGCGCGCCCAACACCGTAAACAGCGCCAACCCGAAGGCATCGGTGACCGGCAGGAAAACCCGCGTCAGGCGGTGGATATAATGAAAGCCGAGCGTCGCCACCATTACCGTCAACAGGATGACCCACAGATAGATCGGCTGCTCGACCCAGAACACCGGGCCGATTCCCAGCACGAGATCACGCAGCGTACCGCCGCCGATACCGGTCACGGCGCCCAGCACCAGCATGCCGATCGGGTCCATGCGTGAACGGCACGCCACGACGACACCGGTCAGGGCAAAGATCATCACACCGGCCAGGTCGAGCCAGGTTATCCAGTTCATTCTCGTGAAGCCTCCTGCAGTGCGCTGGCGTGCGCATGAAACATTGGCGTATATGCTTGTCGTGAACCCTGATGGCCCCTCTGCCAAGTCGTCTGCTGTGACGCTGTTTCGCCGCAGCGGCGCGATCATACTCCCTTTTGCGGCTCTTTTTGCGCCCTTGGCACCATCCGCGCCGCCTTGAGGGAGCTCAGGACAATGACCCGCCTCAGGGCGTGGCCTGACCACGGCGCGCGGTCGCGCTGGGCGGCTCACCGAATCGCTGACGATAGGCACGCGAGAAGTGCGCCAGATGCGTGAATCCGACGCCGAGAGCCGCCTGGGAAACGCTGCGACTGCTGTCGGCCAATACGCACCGCGCATGATCCAGCCGCATGCCGAGATAGCGCTGCTTGGGCGTTTCCTCGAAGTGAGCCATGAACAGACGCGTCAGCTGGCGCTGGGATTGGCCGACCAGACGACAGATGTCGGGGATCGTCAGCACCTGGGCAAGATTGGCCTCCATCACAGCCAGCGCCTTGACCACACTGCGTGGCAGCGAATCGTCTCGAGTGCTGACAGCAGCAGGCGTGGCCAGATGCCCGCGCTGATGTACCAGTTGCCGCCCGACGGCGTCCGCCAGCGACGGCCCGTACAGAAACTCGATCCACGCCAGCATCATGTCGATACTGGCCGCGCCGCCAGACCCCGTCAGCCGCTCGCCCTGCCATTCATAGTCGGCCTGACTGATCTCGAGATGAGGAAATTCCTCGCGAAAGGCCGGCACGCTCTCCCAGTGCAGGGCGACCCGATGACCCGCGAGCACTCCGGCGCGCGCCAGAATGAAGGGGGCGGTATCCAACCCTCCCAACCAGGCGCCGTGGGCTGCCAGGTGCCGAATCACGCCACGCGCCTGGCTGCCGACACTGACTTCCGGTCCGTAGGATGACACCACCATCAAGCGCGTCTGCGCCCCGCTCTGGCCACCCGACGACGGCTCATCGACCAGAGACGACAAGGCACCATCGACGTCGATACGCACGCCATTGCTGGCCACGACAGCCTCGCCATCACTGGACAGCAGACGCCAGGCGAACAGCGGCCGTCCGAAGCGATTGGCGACCCGTAGCGGTTCCAGCAGGCAGAACAACGTCAACATCGAGAAGCGCGGCACCAACCAGACATTCAGCGTGTGCTCGGCGGTCCCCGGCTTCAGCAGCGGCGGTGAATCCGGGCGCGGATACGGCGCAGAGAGGGGCTCCGACGCCGTCGCCGACGCTAGAGGAGGCATGCGGGATGGCGCGGGCTGTTCTGAAATCTCAGAGGATTCAGAGGGGTCGGGCTGCGGTTCAGACATGAGGCAAATTTCATCAACCTGTGGCCATTTGCCTCAACCTTACCCGTGTCAGGCACTGGAGGTAAGTGGCACGGGGTTGAAACCCGAGAACGGCCTAAGCGACGCTAGCCGGCGAAGGCTCGGCCCAGCGCTTGCGGATCCTGCTGAGCAAACAGCTCGCAGCGATCTCGTCCCGAGGCCTTGGCGCGATAAAGCGCCTCATCCGCCTGCTTGAGAATGGTCTCGAAGCTGCAACCCTGGCCGGTGCCTGCAGCAGAGACCCCGATACTGATGGTGACAATACCATGACGTGAACTTCCCGCATGCGGTAGCGCCAGGTCGCGAACATGGCGGCGAATCTCTTCTGCGCGCGCTAATGCTTGTTGCGATGAACTGGATGGCAGCAGCACCACAAACTCTTCTCCCCCGAAGCGCGCCACGATATCGACATCAGGGTGCACACTTTCGAAGATTGCCGTCGCGATACGCTTGAGACACAGGTCCCCTTTCACGTGACCATAGTGGTCGTTGTAGGACTTGAAATGGTCGACATCGATCATGGCCACGCCGTATTGAAGACGGCTGTCAACCTGCTTTCCGAGCAGCGAACTCACGAGGCTGTCGAAGTGACGCCGGTTATAGACTTCGGTCAAGGGGTCGATCGAGGCCAGGCGTCGGAACTCTTCATTCTTCTCGGTGAACTCCTCGACCCTGAGTTGCTCACGCAGTAACAGCAGGTAGGAAAGGCGCTCGGCCTTTTCGCTGCGCAGATTGGAAATGATCGAAAACAGCGTGATGGACAGAAACACCATCAACGCCATGAAACCCGCCGAGGCATAGGGCGCAGGATGGGCATTGACCAGATACAGCATCACGCCGAAATGGAAGGCCGAAGAGCACAGGGCATACCAGAAGCGCAGTTGAAACAGGACATTGCCCACCAGCACGATAAGGCCGAGTGCGAACAGGTCGAGGAAGGAATGGGGCGAGACTGACAACTGGATCAACAGGGCCGTGAAGATCATCGCGAAGCACACCAGCGCAGTCATCAACATCTCACGCAATACCGGCGAGACACCCCGCTTGAGCATGTAGATGCAGATCAGGGCGATGGGCGTCATGACCCCGACGCGAATGACGATGGCCTCCAGCATGTGGTCTGGGCGAAAGCGCCAGTCATTGAGCAGAAACAGCACATAGATACTGATCGCCACCGCGCCCATGCAGGCAAGCTTGTGACTGCGCGCGACATGGATATCGTGCTCGAAGCGCGCTTCTATCTCGGCCGGAAAATGCACTCCCAGACCGCCCTCACGCTGTATCTGTCTGTCCACCTGCACCATCAGATCATTCATTCACGTCCCCTCCCTTGAGGACAGCCAATCAATGATCTCACTCTATACAAGGCGACACGGATCAATAAGCGATCGGGCGCAAACGTGACAATCGTTCACAACCTTGTCAAACGCTTGTCCAAATTCCAGACAACTGTTTGGTCGCGCCAAACGCTCGACTATCAGAGCGAAGTGATGTCCCCGACAGCACTTCGCTCGCGATCTTCCCTGCGCAATTTCAGCGTTTGAGACTCCAGGGGGCGGCGATACAGAAGAAGCGCAACGTCACCGCCTCATCCACCGGCCGGGTCAGCAATGACACCAGCACGAAGACCGGCAGGTTGAGCATCAGCCCCCAGAAGCCGGCATGCAGGCCCAGCGGATGCGGCCATACGACGGTAAACAGCACCGTGACCATGAAGCCGGCACTGATGCCGCTGATGACACCTGCCGCCGAGGCACGTGGCCAGAAGAACATGCCCAGAAATGCCGGCAATACCTGAGAGGCAAAGCCCAGCCCGATCAAGAGGATCATCACCAGATTGCCCGGCTCCCAGATCGCCAGGGGTGCCACGACCAGGAACATCACCGGGAAGATCAGCCAGCGCGCCAGCTTGCCAGCGCGTTGGTCATCAAGCTTGAGGCCCGGCTGCAGTACATCACGACTCAGGCTCAGGGCCACCGAATGAATGAAGGGTTCGCTGGAGGACATCGAGGCCGCCAGCGTGCCCGCGCCCAACAGGCCCACCAGCCAGACCGGCATGTTGGCCATCGCGTATTCGAGCACCACGGTGTCGGCGCGCTCAAGCTCCGGCAGGCTGTAGATACCGATGAAGCCGACCACCACCAGCGGCAGGATCACCACATAGTAGGTCGGCAGCCAGCTGGCACTGCGGCGGATGGTACCGGCGGAAGCGGCGCTCATCCATTGGGTCCATACCGGCGGCATGAAGGACAGCATCGAGACGATGATCGAGGTGGTCCAGAAGCTGAAGCTCATGTCGCCGTCGGCGCCGGGCAGACGCAGATACTCCGGATGGCTGGCCTCAAGACGCGTGAACACGCCACTGAAGCCCCATTCGCCGGTGGAGAGATAGGCCGCCCACAGGCCGATCACCCAGGCAACGACCAGCATCAACACGCCCTGGAAGGCATTGGTGCGCCCGATGGCGCGCTGGCCGCTGACGAACAGATAGACGGCGATCGCGCTGAGTACCAGCAACACGCCAGCCCAGAGCGGAATGCGCCCGCCGCTCATCACCAGCAGGATGTAGGCCGAGCCGATGGTCTGCAGGACCGCATAGGCGATGGAGGCAATCGACATCACCAGCGCCGACAGCGCGCCCAGCAGAGGGCTCTGATAGCGGTCCGCGATCGCGCTTGCCTGGGTGACATGCCCGAACTGCTCGCCGAACTTCCACACCTTGGGGCCGAAGTACCAGGCCACCAGCGCCAGATAGGCCAGATAGATGGCGACATAGAACACCGGCACGCCCTTGCTGTAGGCCCAGCCTGGCGCGCCCATGAAGGTGTAGGCACTGACGCTGCCGGCGGCGATCAACAGATAGAGCGTCACGGGCCCCATCGAGCGCCCGGCGACCCCCCACTGCTCCAGCGTGTCCATGCGGCGGCCACCCCGCGCGCCGAGACCGATGGCCATGGCGACGACGACATACCCCAGCGTGACCAGCAAGGGCACACTGTCATGCACGGACGAAAAGGCATGCGGATCGATCACGCGGTGCCTCCATCTCTTTCGCCAGCGGACGCTTTCGACAGCGGGTCTGCGCCGTGGCGACGGCGCAACAGGCAATTGCCCAGCAACATCGCGCCACTGCAGGCGAAGATGATCAGGTAACTCCAGATGATCAAGGACGGCATGCCCCACAACAGGGTCTGCTGATTGATCCAGCCGATCACCGGCCAGATGCCCATCACGACCAGCAGCATGAAGATCACCAGCAGGCTCCAGCCCCGCCAGGTCGAGGGCATGACGAGGCGCGGCAAGGAACAGGGAGTCTCTGCAGTCCGTGCATCAGGCTGAGAGGAAGACGGGGTGTCAGGCGCGGCCAAGACGATCTCCGATGTGAACAGGGAGTGAATGAAAATTCTCGGCGCGCAGTGTAGCCGCTGCGCCCTGCCCTGTGGAGTCACCCTGGTGAATCCCGCTGTTGAGTCACCCTGTTGAGTCGCCCTGTCGAGTCGCCCTGTCGAGTCGCCCTGTTGAATCACGCTGTTGAGTCACCCTGTGGCGCCATCTGGCATGAGATCGAGATGGCGACACAAGCTGACAGGGACAGAGACAGGCGCTGCAAGGATGGGGAGAAAGGACGCCGTCACCGGGTATCTTTACGAAAACTGCAAAAGTCTTTCATCATTTCGTGCATTTATCACAAAGGTTTCTCACGGCAGACTGCACAGCATCCAAGACCCACCCATTGCTGATGGAGAACTGCCATGCCCCTTGCCCTGCTGGCGCTGACATTGAGCGCCTTTGCCATCGGGACCACCGAGTTCGTGATCGTCGGACTGGTACCCACCATCGCTCAGGACCTGAGCGTCTCTCTGCCTTCCGCTGGCCTGCTGGTCAGCCTGTATGCCGTCGGTGTCGCCATCGGCGCCCCCGTGCTGACCGCCATGACCGGCCGCTTCAATCGCAAGCTGGTACTGCTGGCCCTGATGGCACTGTTCATCGCCGGCAACCTGCTGGCCTGGCAGGCACCCAGCTATAGCTCGCTGATCACGGCGCGCATCCTGACTGGCCTGGCCCACGGGGTCTTCTTCTCCATCGGCTCCACCATCGCGACAAGCCTGGTGAGCAAGGACAAGGAAGCCAGTGCGATCGCCATCATGTTCACCGGCCTGACCGTGGCACTGGTCACCGGCGTGCCGCTGGGCACCTGGATCGGTCAGCACTTCGGCTGGCGCGCCACCTTCCTCGTGGTCTCGGTCCTCGGCGTACTGGCATTGATCGGCAGCGCCATCCTGGTGCCCAACAATCTCAAGAAGAGCGTACCGGCCACCTTCGCCCAACAGCTCAAGGTTCTGACCCATCCGCGCCTGCTGCTGGTCTACCTGATCACCATTCTCGGCTACGGCGGCACCTTCACGGCCTTCACCTACCTGGCCCCGCTGCTGCAGGACGTCAGTGGCTTCAATGAAGGCGCCATCAGTCTGATCATGCTGGTCTACGGTATCTCGGTCGCCATCGGCAACATCCAGGGCGGCAAGCTGGCTGACCGCATGGGCCCGATCCGCGCCCTGACCCTGATCTTCGGTGGCCTGATCGTCATCCTCGGCGTGCTGACCTTCACTGCCGCCAACCCGATCACCGCCGTGATCACCATCCTGATCTGGGGTGCCTTCGCCTTCGGCAACGTGCCGGGCCTGCAGGTCTACGTCGTGCAGCAGGCCGAACGCTTCGTGCCGCAGGCTGTTGACGTGGCCTCCGGCCTCAACATCGCCGCCTTCAACATCGGCATCGCGCTGGGCTCCATCGTCGGTGGCCAGGTGGTCTCCGGGATGGCACTGACCGACACCGCCTGGATCGGCGCGCTGATTGTCACCGCCGCCCTGCTGCTGACCCTGCTGGCCGGTCGCCTCGACAAGCGTCACGCGTCTTCCATCGCGACCGCCTGATCCGCCGCGAAGCCTCCCGCCATCACGACGTGCCCCCGATTCCGACAGCTCAGCCTGCTGGCTCGGGGGCACCGTCGTCTACCCACCTGCTTGCTGAAGGAGTCCATCATGATCTCCCCGACCCGCCCGCTGGATCGTCTCACTCAAGGCCCCCTGACCCTGGGCGTCGAACTGCCCCTCGACAATGACTGGGTCCGCACTGACAGAGCCCCCTCCACGCCCTTCGGCGTGCCTGACATGCGCGCCCATGCCGAGCTGATCGGCCAGGTCGACAGGCTCGGCTTCCGCGCCGCCTGGCTGCGTGACGTGCCGCTGTTCGACCCCGCCTTCGGCGATGCCGGTCAGGTCTTCGAGCTGTTCACCTACCTGGGCTATCTGGCCAGTCACACCGACAACCTGCTGCTGGGCACTGCCGCCGCGGTGCTGCCACTGCGCCAGCCGTGGCTGGTGAGAAAGGCCGCCGCCAGCGTGCAGGCCCTGAGCGAAGACCGCCTGCTGCTGGGCGTCGCCAGTGGCGACCGACCGGCGGAATACCCGCTGTTCGGTGAGGAGTTCGCGACCCGTGGTGCCGCCTTCCGTCACGCGGTGGATGTCATCAAGGGCCAGGCGGACGACGCCCTGAGCGAAGGCCAGGCCATCCTGCCTGCCGCGACGCGTCCGCCGCTGTTGAGTGCCGGACTCTCCCAGCAGACGCCCGAGTGGATCGGTCGCGAGATGGACGGCTGGCTGGCCTACCCGGGCACACCGGAGGACCACATCCGTCGCGTGGCGCTCTGGCGTCAGGTCGCCGGTGACAAACCCTACGTCAGTTTCATCCACCTCAATCTGGAAGAAGATCCGCACGCCCCGGTGCGTCGTCATCGCTTCGGGTTGTCGAGTGGCCGCCTTGCCCTCATGGAAGAACTGTCGGCCATGCAGGATGCCGGGGTGAATCACATCGGCTTCCACCTGCGTCGCAATCGCCGCCCGCTCACGGAAACCCTCGAGGAACTGGGGCGTGAGGTGCTGCCGCACTTCTCATGAGGGCGCAAGGGTTGCACTGATCTGCCCGGCTGACTGAGCGCACTGGCAAGCCGGGCGGGTCGCGCGGCCTGCCCCCGCCATGGCGGAAAGGATTCATCGTTCACGCTGCAAGGAGATCCCATGTCAGATTCCACAGAGACCACCACACAAGACATCAGTCACAGCGCCACTCGGGCACCCGCCTGGGTATGGCAAGGCCCGGGCGAGCCTGAGGCGCTCGAGCAGTCAGAGGTGGACATCGGCGCGCCGGGAGACGACGAGGTACTGGTCGCCACGCGTGCCATCGGCCTCAATCCCGTCGACTGGAAGTTCATGGCGATGGACAGCGAGCTGTGGCAAGCCGGCCAGATTCCCGGCGTCGATGCCTCCGGCGAGGTGATCGCCTGCGGTGCCAATGTCCGCCACGTATCGCCGGGCGATCGCATCGCGGTCCACACCACCCTGGCGGGGCCGGGCACCTTCAGCAAACGCCTGCGTGTGCCGGCGCGCGCCGTGATGCGTCTGCCCGTCACCCTGGGCTTCAATGACGCCGCCGCCTTCCCGTGTCCGGCACTGACCGCCTGGCTTGCCATCGACAAGCTGCCCATCAAGGCCGGCCGACGCCTGCTGATCACCGGCGCCTCCGGCAGCGTGGGCCGCTGGTTGATCCAGCTGGCCAGACAGCGCAACTTCCACGTCATTGGTGTTGCCTCCGAGAAGCGCCACGCGGACCTCAAGGCGCTGGGCGCCGACGAGACGCTTGCGGACGCCGAGCAGCTGGACGCGCCGGTCTTCGCCGTGATCGATACTGTCAATGGCGATCACGCCCAGAAGATGACCCGCCATCTGGGGGCCAATGGCCACATCGTCTGCATTCAGGACCGTCTGGAGCAGGCGGCCGCGCCGGCCTTCGATCGCGCCATCTCGCAGCACGAAGTCGCGCTGGGTGCGCTGCACTGGGCGGGTGACGACGAGGACTGGGCACGTCTGGTCGAGGCGGGGGAAGGTCTGCTCGAAGCGATCGCCGATGGCTCCATGAACCAGCCGGCGCCCTGCATCGAGCCGTTCACGGCGTTGCCGGCCTGCCTCACCGAACTGAAGAGTGGTGAGCGTCGCGCCCTGAAATTCGTGATCACGGCCAACGAATGAGGCGCATGGCGGGCGGCGCAGGATTGTTGCGCAACCGGCACATGACTGATGCGTAGGCACGCCATTGTCGCGCCAGTTTCACAGCCCCAGTAAACACGACACAACACATGGAAACGTCCCCGCCGCACCCGGCGGAACGTCAACAGGAGTTACCGCATGTCGACTACCCTACCGAATCCCGGCTTTGGCACCTTCCGTCTGGAAGGCGATACCCTGCGTGAGAGCATGAAGGCGGCGCTGGACGCCGGTTATCGTCATTTCGATACCGCCCAGTTCTACGGCAACGAAGCCGAAGTGGGACAGGTGCTCGCCGACAGCGGCATCCCGCGCAGCGAGCTGTTCGTCACCACCAAGATCTGGTACGACCGCCTCCAGCCCGGTGATCTTGAGAAGAGCGTCGAGGAAAGCCTCGAAAAGCTCCAGATGGACTACGTCGACCTGCTGTTGATCCACTGGCCGTCACCCAATGACGAAGTCGCAATGGAGGACTACCTGCCGGCGCTCGCCAAGATGAAGGCCGAGGAGAAGACACGCCATATCGGCATCTCCAACTTCACCTGCGAGCAGATGGAACGCGCCGTCGGCATTCTGGGGCGTGATGAGCTGCTGACCAATCAGGTCGAGGTGCATCCCTTCCTGCAGAACCGCAAGGTACTCGACAAGTGTCAGGAGCTGGGGCTCGAGGTCAGCGCCTTCATGCCGCTGGCCGTCGGCAAGGTGATGGATGACGAGACGCTCAAGATCATCGCGGACCGCCATGGTGTCAGCCCGGCGCAGATCGCTCTGGCGTGGCTGAAGATGCAGGACATCGTAACCTTCCCGTCCTCCACCAAGCCGAAGAACATCCGCAGCAACTTCGAGGCCTTCTCGCTGACACTGACCGGCGAGGACATGGCCAAGATCGCCGAGCTGGACCGCGGCGAGCGTATCGCCAACCCGGATATCGCCCCCGACTGGGACTGATTGACTGAGCCCAGCTGACTGAGCCTGATCGACGGGTCCAGTGACAAGAAAGCCTCCCGGGCACCCTGCCCGGGAGGCTTTTTCGCATTTCTACCCTGCCATGATTTGATCCCGATGGATGCTCAGCGATCCAGCCAGCAGACGCGGGTCACGGCCTCGGTGCCGGGACCTGGTGCCGCTAGATCATGCTCATGCAGCAGATAGATCACCGTTCTGCCCGCCAGCCAATCAGCGAGACCCTGCGCGACGCGTTGCGCTGTCGTGGCATCCAGCCCCGAGAAGGGCTCATCCAGCAGCACGAGGCCGGGGTTGGTCAGCGCCAGGCGCGCCAGACTGATGCGCCGTGCCTGGCCACCCGACACTTGACGACCGCCCTCACCGACACGCGTCGCCAGCCCCTGAGGCAGACTCGCGACCCAGTCGGCGAGATCCACCGCGTTCAGCACCCGCCATAGCGCGGCATCATCGGCGTCGGCGGCCCCCAGTCGCAGGTTGTCAGCCAGACTGGCATCGAACAGATCGACCTGCTGGGTGAGACAGCCGACGCCATCGGCAATCGCCAGAGGCGCGTAGTGACGCACCTCCTGGCCATTGAGCAACACTCGCCCGCTCTGCTCTTCACCTCGCTTCTCTTCAGTGCCCCCGCCCTGCAGTTCAGTGCCCCCGCCCTGCTGTTCATTGTGTCTGCTCTGCAGGCCGCGGGAGGCCAGGCTGGTCTGCCCGGTCAGCAGCGCCGCCAGCGTCGACTTGCCAGCGCCGGAGGCGCCACAGATCGCGACCTGCTTACCGGCTTCGACAGTGAGCGAGACGTTTGAAAATGCCTCGAACAAGGCGCCCGGGTAGCGGTAGCTGACCTGCTCCAGCGTCACGCTGATCGGTCCTGCTGACAGGCGAGCATCGCCATGCACGACACCCGCGGCGTGCTCGATATCGTTGAGGCGCTCCGCAGCGCCAAGCGTCGCCCCGGCCTGACTGAAGGCCGCCGGTAGCCCCGCCAGCCCCTCGCCCAGCGCCATCGCCGCAAGCGGCAGCATCACCATCATCGGGCCGCTGAGCTGGCCATCGCGCAGGGCGAGCATGCCCATCGCCAGCAACAGCAACCAGGCGAGTCCGATCACCAGCACGGCCAGCGCATTGCCGACGGCACTGATGACCGCCAGCCGCCATTGGTCCGCCAGCAGACGCGCCTCCACCGCCTCCAGCTGCTCACGCACATGGCCAAGCGCCGCGTAGGCCTCGAGTTCGGCATGCCCGCGCAGCGCCTCCATCAGGCTGGAGCGCAATGTCTCCAGAGTGGTCACGCGCCGGCGGCTGGCCACCAGCCCCCAGCGTGCCTGCCCGAGAGTCAGCCACGCCCAGCCAGTCAACAGCAAGAGCGCCAGCCACAGTGTCGCGCCCGGCAGCCACACCAGCGTGATGCCCAGCAGCGCCACGATCAGCAGCAAGGCCATCACCGGAGGCGCCGCCAGACGCAGATAGAGCGCATCGAGGGTGTCGATATCCGCGGTCAGACGATTGAGCCAGTCACTGGAACGCCGGGCTGCCAGCCGCGCGGGGTCCATGCTGACCAGCGAGGCGAAGGCGCTGCCGCGCAGGCTGGCCAGCAGTCGCAGAATGGTGTCGTGATTGTAGAGACGCTCCAGATAGCGTGAGACGGTGCGCGAGACGGCAAATAGGCGAATCGCGCTGCCCGGCGTGTAGACATCCAGCACGGCGACAGCACCGGCAGCCAGTGCCGCCCCCGTCAGGGCCGACGCCGTGATGAACCACCCCGAGACCGCCAGCAGCCCGAGTGCCGACAGCGCGGTCATTGTCATCAGCACCACGCCCAGCAGCAAGCGACGACGGTAGCGCTCATGCACCCGCCACCAGGGCGCCAGCGTGGCCAGTGCCTCGCGCGTCGAGGGAGTGGAGCCAGGGCCGAGAGTGCGAGCGGGTTCGATCATGATGTGCCCTCCCCAGCATCCTGTGTCTCTCCAATGGTGCCAACGACCCCATCGCGGGTCAGGCACAGCTGACGCGTCGCCATGGCCCTCAAGGCCGGATGGTGGGTGGCGATGACAAGCGTACGGCCTTCTTCGGCCAACGCCTGGAAGCCGGCGATCAGGCGCTGTTCGGTCTCGGCGTCCAGACTGGCGGTCGGCTCGTCGAGCAACACCAGCGGCGCATCGCTCAAGAAGACCCGCGCCAGCGCCAGACGCTGAGCCTGGCCGCCGGACAGCCCACGCCCGCCTTCGCCCAACGGGCTGTCGATGCCCTGCGGCAAGGCGGCCAGCACCTCGGTAAGGCCGGCACGCGTCAGCGCCTGCGCGATGTCATCGTCACTGGCGTCTGGCGCGGTGATGCGCAGGTTGTCGGCCAGACTGCCCTGCATCAGCAGCGGCCGTTGATCCATCCAGGCAAGGCGTGTGGCCGCATGGCGACGACAGCGGCCTTCATCGGGTGCCACGAATCCCGCCATCAGTTGCAACAGCGATGACTTGCCGGCCCCGGACGGGCCGCTGATCACCAGCACCTCGTGGGTCTTCAAGGTGAGATCCAGCGGGCCAAGCACCCTGCCCCGTCCGGGATGCGTCAGCGTGACGGCCTCCAGCTGCAACATCACATCGCCAGGCAGCGACATACTGGCCGACGCCATCGTGTAGGCCTGACGCGCCGACGCGATGGGCGTGTCGAGCAGTTCCAGCAGCAAGTCCGCGGCGGCCAATGCCGAGGCGCGATCATGATAGTGCTGAGACAGAGTGCGCAGCGGCTGGAAAAACTCCGGTGCCAGCAGCAGGATCAACAGCCCGCTGAACAGGGTCAGCGACTGGGCGGGCCCGAAGGGAATGTCGCCCAGCAGGCCGAAGCCGATATAGATCGCGACCACCGCGATCGACACCGACGAGAAGAACTCCAGTACCGCTGATGAGAGGAAAGCGAGGCGCAGCGTGCGCAGACTACGGCGGCGATAATCATCGGCGACCAGCGTGACCTCGCGCGTGGCCTGCTCGCCCAAGCCGAACAGGCGCAGCGTGGTGATCCCGCGTACGCGATCGACGAAGTGGCGCGACAGGCGCGCGACCGCGACGAACTGCTCGCGATTGAGCGACTCGGCCCCCATGCCGACCAGCGCCATGAACAGCGGAATCAGCGGCGCGGTCAGCGCGAGCAGAATCGCCGCCAGCCAGTCCTGACTGACCACGATGGCCAGAATCACTAGCGGGCTGATCAGCACCAGGCGCAGCTGCACGTAGAAACGCGCGAAGTAGCCTTCCAGCGCCTCGACCTGCTCGACCCAGCGCTGGGCCACATCGGCGCCATGAAACTGCGCCGCGCGCACCGGGCCCAATGCCTGCAGGTGATCCAGCACCTCTCGACGCACCCGCTGGCGCAGGCGCTGGCTGGCCTTCTGGGCACAGAGCTCCTGCGCGGCACTCAGCATGGCGCGCACTGCCAGCAGCGCCACCAGGCCGCCAAACGGCCACCACAGGCGAGCCAAGGCCTCGGGCTGCTCGATCACCTGAGTGACCAGCCAGGCCAGCAGTACCAGTTGCGCAACCGTTGCCAGCCCCGCCAATGCGCCGCACAGCGCCGCCATACCCAACAGGCGACGCTCGCGCGTCGCCTGTTGGGTAAGCCACTTGCCGGCAGCCTTGCGTCTGGCCTTGTCGCGCTCCTTGCCAGTGACACTGGCATCGCTGACGCTGGCGCGCGCCGTGTCATTGCCAGCAGCGCTGGCCGGGGCCTCCTGCGCTGCCCCCTGCGCTGCCCCCTGCGTGAGATCAGTGATAGCCACCGTCCTGCACCTTGCCGCGGAAGACCCAGTAGCTCCAGGCGGTATAGCCCAGCACGATGGGAATCACGAACAGTACGCCGATCAGCAGGAACAGCTGCGCGCCCGGGTCTGACGCCGCATCCCAGATGGTGATGTCCGGCGGCACCAGATACGGCCACTTGCTGAAGATCAGCCCCAGATAGGTGAACAGGAACAGCCCCAGAGTCGCGACGAACGGCTGGCCTTCCAGACGCTTGCTGACGGCACGCCAGATGAAGGCCGCGCAGCACAGTGCCAGCACCGGGAAGACCCAGAACATGCCGATATGATTGAACCAGCGCTCGCGCACGTACTCATCGACGAATGGGGTGTAGAGGCTGATGACCCCGAAGCCGACCAGCACGGCAATCAGCAGCTTGGGCGTGATGCGATAGGCCCAGGCCTGGACCTCGCCCTCACTCTTCAGAATGGTCCAGGTGGCCCCCAGCAGAGCGTAGCCCGCCACCAGCGCGAGCCCGGTGATCACCGTGAAGGGGGTCAGCCAGTCAAAGGCGCCGCCGACATAGATATGACCTTCGGTGGCAAAGCCCTGGATATAGGCCCCGACCACCACGCCCTGACAGAAGGTCGCCACGTAGGAACCGCCACTGAAGGCGACGTTCCACCAATGCCGATTGCGCGTGGACTTGAAGCGGAACTCGAAGGCAATCCCGCGGAAGATCAGCCCGGCCAGCATCAGGAAGACCCCCAGATACAGCGCCGGCAGCAGAATGGAGTACACCGCCGGAAACGCCGCCAGCAAGCCGGCCCCGCCCAGCACCAGCCAGGTTTCATTGCCGTCCCAGACGGGCGCGACCGAATTCATCATCACGTCGCGGGCGTGTTCATCCGGGGCGAAGGGATAGAGGATGCCGACCCCGAGATCGAAGCCATCCATCAGGATGTACATCATGATGCCGAAGCCGATGATCAGCGCCCAGATCATGGTCAGATTGATCAGTTCCATGTGCTCAACTCCTTACCGTACGGCTGGCATCATCATCGAGACTCTCGTGCGCGGCGGACAGCGGGCGCATCGCGGTTTCGACATCGTCATGCGGCAGCTCAGGCTGCATGCCGCCACGGATGACGCGCGTCAGGTAGTAGCTGCCGGTCACGAAGACCACCAGATAGACCAGGAAGTAGCCGATCAGCGTGGCAAGCACCATCCAGCCGGTCAGTGACGGCGTGACGGCCTCCTGCTGGGTCATCATCTCGTAGACCAGCCACGGAGAGCGTCCGGCCTCGGTGACGAACCACCCGGCCAGCACTGCGAAGAATGGCGCGATCGACATCAGACGCAGCGTCTGCAGGAAGGGGCGCGAGCGGTAGAGCTTGCCATCGCGACGCAGGAACAGGCCGATGAACGCCACCGCGATCATCACCAGCCCCACCGCCACCATCACGCGGAACGACCAGAACACGAACCACACCGGCGGCTGCATGTCGGGCTCGACCTCCTTGAGGCCCGGCACCACGCCATCGGGGTCATGGGTCAGGATCAGGCTGGCCAGCTTCGGGATCGCGATCTCGAAGTGGTTCATCTGGGCCTCCTTGTCCGGCCAGGCGAACAGCAGCAAGGGCGCGCCCGACTGGGTTTCCCAGTTGCCTTCCATCGCCGCGACCTTGGTCGGCTGATGCTCCAGCGTGTTGATGCCGTGCATGTCACCCACCACCGCCTGCGCCGGCGCCAGCACCAGCAGCAGCCACATGCACATGGACAGCGCGCGCTTGTTGGCCTCGACATCACGTCCGATCAGCAGATACCAGGCGCTCACCCCGGCCACCACGAAGCCGCCGGTCAAGAACGAGGCGATCGCCATATGCGTGAAGCGATACGGGAAGGAGGCATTGAAGATGGCCGCGCTCCAGTCATTCACGAAGAAGTGACCATCAATGAAGTCGACGCCCGCCGGTGTCTGCATCCAGCTGTTGGAGGACAGAATCCAGAAGGAGGAGATGAAGGTCCCCAATGACACCATCAGTGCCGCGAACAGGTGGACGCCTTCCGGCACCTTGCCACGCCCGAACAACAGCACGCCGAGGAAGCCGGCTTCGAGGAAGAAGGCAGTCACCACCTCATAGCTGAGCATCGGGCCGATGAAGTTGGAGGTGGCATAACTGAAGTTGCTCCAGTTGGTGCCGAACTGGAAGGCCATCACGATGCCGGAGACCACGCCCATCGCGAAGACCACGGCGAATACCTTTACCCAGAACGCCGCAAGACGTTCCCAGGCGGCATTGCCTGTCTTGTAGAAAAGGCCATGCAACAAGGCCACATAGGATGCCAGACCGATGGTAAACACCGGAAAGACGGCATGAAATGACACGACAAATCCGAACTGTATGCGTGACAGGATCACGGGATCCAGTTCCATGGGCGACTCCTCAGGACTCCAGGGGTTGCACTCTGTTCATCCCGTTGTGGGACGCACAGTCGCAGCGATATCACGGTCAGGCCCGTGACGACAAGGCATACCACCAAACTCCATCGATCATGGCAGTCATCTTTCTACCAGCTGACCCAAAGAGCATAGAAAACACCAGGCTATCGTGCACGATGACGCTTTGCCGCAGGCCCAGCCAACCGATCAATCGCCATGGTGGTGATCGATCAGGCCCGCCATATTGCGTGACAGCATCCACGTATTTTCCACTCGGCATGCTCAGGCTTGCCATCTATATTTCGCCGCACATCCGCCTTTATTGACGTACATCAAGATAACCACACGTCGAGCCTCGAATACGACCAATGCCAGCGGCCGTCGGACGCGATTTATCTTGATTTCTGTCCTGCAGCGCACCTTGAACCAGCCAGGAATGTGCGCCCTGATGGCTGCATAAAGACAAGGCGCGCCCCCTTTCGAGAACGCACCTTGCTGTCTCCTTCTTTCCTTTTCTTCTCTCTCTTCTCTACTTACCTCTCCTGTCTCACTTCGCTCTTCTTTGTGCCCTTTTCCTTGTGGCTCTGCCCTTTCACGCCAGAAACTCACCGTACGACGCAGCAGTCGCGCCCCTGATGCTTGGCGTCATAGAGCGCTGCGTCCGCCGCACGCACCAGATCGGTCAGATTGGTGTGCTGCTCGGCCTTGTAGCTCACCGCACCGACGCTGACGGTCAGTACTTTCGCCACGGAGCTATCGGGGTGGATCAGCTTGAGCGCACGCACCTTGCGGCGGATGCGTTCGGCGCAGGCCCGCAATTGCCGCTCGGTCACAGACTCCAGCAGGATCAGGAATTCCTCGCCACCATAGCGCACCACCATGCCCGGTTGCGGGCCGATGGCAGCCTGGAGCGCCTCGGCAACCTGCTGCAGGCAGTGATCCCCTTCTACATGGCCATGATGGTCGTTGTAGGTCTTGAAGTGATCGACATCCACCATCAGGATCGCCAGCCCGTCCTCACGGGTCAGTTCCGCCCAGCGCTGGGCCAGATCCCGCTCCAGATGGCGCCGGTTGTAGACGCCCGTCAGCGCATCGCAGTTGGCCTCACGGGTAAGACGTTGACCGGCAGCGCGCTTCTCCTCCAGCAACAGCCGCTCACGCTGGCGCAGCAACCACACCTGACGCTGATTGTGCTCGAGCTGATGGTTGGCCAATAGCGAGAGCCCCGTGGTACTGACGAAGATCAGCATCGCCAGCAGCTCCAGTCCCTCCTGACCGGCAGGTTCCAACGCGATCACCCCGGCCATGATGAGCGTGCAGGTCAGCGACGCCGTCAGTGCCTGGGGGAAGCGCAGCCGAAAGAGAATGTTGCCAACCATGGGAAAGAAGCCGAACAACAGCGTATCGACATGCGAAAGCTCGGTGCGCGACAGCTGCAACAGGATGGCGCTGACCAGCATGGTGTTGATCACCAGCGCGGTCATAAGCCATTCCTTGAGCCGCATGGAAGGCGCGCGCTGCACCAGCGGCAGCACCAGCATGGCCACCACGCAGACACAGCCCAGCCGCAGCATGGCGGCCAGTGCCAGGTCCTCACTGCGATGGATGGTGTCACTGATCAGGAAGGTGGCATACATCACGAAGGCGAAGATGCCGGAATACAGCAAGCCACGCGTGCGCGAGACGCGCGTCTCTTCCACATACCGGGTCTCGAGGGCGTCGGGGAACATGAGCCGCCAGCGTGTCGTGCCGCGACCGTCGATCAGCCCCTCGACGACACCGCGCTCGGCAGCCACCGCCGCCGGCATCGTCGCCTCGCGGCCGCCGGGGAGTCGCTTTTGACTTCTCATGACAGGCCCGCTCCGCCCATCGGCGGCCTGTGATCAGGCAACTCAGCCTTCTGTTCATCGTGCTGCGCATACTGCCGCTCACCCTGCTGCGCAGCCTGCCGCTCATCGTCAAGGCCATCACGCAGGTCATCACTGGCCTGGGCGCGCGCCTTGCCATGGCCGTTGCCACGTTGCACGCAGGTACGGTTGCGGCCATGGCGCTTGGCACGATAGAGCCCCTTGTCGGCCTGATCGACCCAGCGGCTGAGGAGCGTCTCGACCGCCATGTCACGCGTCATCTCATCCTCCATTCCCTCGCCCTCGAGCAGGCGCGACAAGGGGATGACGCAAAGCCCCACACTCAGGGTGACGACGCCGAGTTCCGACTCGCGGTGAGGCAGCTTGAGCGACTTGACGGCATAGCGCATTGCCTCGGCCAGACTGCGCGCATGCTCGAGATCCCGCACGGCCACCAGGGCGGTAAACTCCTCGCCACCGAAGCGGACGACGCTGGCCAAGGCAGCCTCTTTCCCCTCGTAAGCACCGGCGATGCCAGCGCCTTTTTCCCTGTCCAGTGTTTCCTGCAAGGCCTGGGCGATCTGATACAGGCAGTTGTCGCCCGCGACATGCCCGTAGTGATCATTGAAGGCCTTGAAGTGATCGACATCCATCATCATCAGCGCCAGGCACGGCAATGGTGGCGCCGGATGAGACGCTGACACGCCGCTCTTTGCCTGCTGAGCATCGCCATGGTGCTGCTTGAGCACCTCGATCAGATGACGGCGATTGTAGAGCTGGGTCAGCGGGTCGAGACAGGCCATTTCCTGCAGCTCGGCATTGCGTGACTCCACATCCTGCAGGCGCAGTTGATCGATGGAGGTCATCAGATAGGCATGACGGGCCGAGAACTCGATGCGGAAGCTGGCGATCAGCGAAAACAGGCAGAACGCCATGAAGACGAAGACGATCGCGAAGTCCATATGGGCATAGGGCATCGTTACGCCCAGCGCCACGCTGATCACGATGGCCATCCCCCCTGCCGACAGCACCAGAGCCGAGACGAAACGCAGCTGCATCAGGACGATACCGACCAGTGGCACCACGCCCAGCGCATAGAGTTCGAGGAAGCAGCGCAGGTGGTTCTCGCGCACCGCCAGCCACGCCGCCAGGCCGATCACGCCCCACAGGGTGGCGACCATCAGCGCCTCGCGCCCGACGGGGCGGCAGATCTCGCTCTTGAGGACCATCACGAGAATCGCGAGCGCGATGCAGACATACAGGCGCAGCATCACGGCGAGATTCTCTGTCACCGGCATCGCGACCGGCGCATAGACGGTGTCATAGAGCACGAACATCAGCTGAAAGATGATCAGGCTCCAGCAACCCATTACGGCACGGCTCATGCGCCGACGATGCTCGAACTGTTCAAAGTCCCTCTCGAGTTCAGGGGCAAAGCTCAGCCTCGCAGGAGTCGTGGCACTCAGGTGTTGCTCCAATATTGCCATTCGTGAAGGCATGTCTGATTTCCCTTCGATCGCCCTGCTTTCTTTATTACATGCGCAGATGTTGAAAGCCACGCTGACGGAGATGCTCAAGCGCCGCATGTCCGTGTTGATACCTCGCTCATGAACGAAAATCCAACGAAAAAACCGGGCCTCGATGAGGCCCGGCGCTCCTGATAAAACAGACTGCTCTGGCTGGCTCAACCGACGATGGCGTTGAGCAGCAACAGGGTGATGATGGAAATGGCCCAGGCCAGCGTCGTCGGCAGGGTCAGCACCAGCATCTGATGCTTGGTGCTCTTGACGCCGAGCATGCGATTGACGACCCAGAAATAGCTGTCATTGAAGTAGCTGAAGAACATCGCGCCGATACAGGCGGCCTGCGCGGCCAGCACCATGTTGACGTCCGGCATGCCCATCAGGATCGGTGCGGAGATCGAGGCCGCGGTAATCATCGACACCGTGCCACTTCCCTGGATGAAGCGCACCAGGGTGGCGATGATGAACGGAATCAACAGCGGCTGAAGCCCCAGTGCCGCCACCTGCATGGCGATGTAATCGCCGCCACCACTGGCACGCAGTACCGAGCCCAGCGCACCACCGGCACCGGTGACCAGCAGGATGATACCCGCCGTCTCGACGCCCTTTTCCAGATGATCGAACACTTCCTGCTTGGGGGTCTTCGGCATTAGACCATAGATGGCGACCAGCACCCCGATGCCCACGGCGATCACCGGGTTACCGACGAAGGCGATGGTGCTGGTGAGCGCGTTGCTGGTATCGCCCATCACGGCACTGACCAGCGTATTGAGGAAGATCAGCGCGATGGGCAGGCCGATCGGCATGCAGGACATCAGCAGGGACGGCAGCTCCGATTCAGGCATCATGCTGTCGGTGTCATGCTTGACGCTACCTTCGAAACCACCCGGCTGGGCTTCCAGCATCGCCTCGATACGCGGCCCCATCAGGCGGGCATAGATCACCAGTGCAATCAGCGCCGGCGCGGTGATCACCAGGCCCCAGCCGATCATCAGACCGATGTCGACACCGAAGATACCGGCCACGCCCAGCGGGCCCGGGGTCGGTGGCACGCTCGAGTGGGTGATGATCAAGCCGGCCGCCAACGCGATGCCCAGACCGATCACCGAACGTCCGCTGTTGCGCGCCAGTGAACGCACCAGCGGGTTGAGGATGACGTAGGCCGAATCACAGAAGATCGGGATGGAGACGATGTAGCCCGTCAGCGCCATCGCGGCCTCTTCCTTGTTCTTGCCCAGCAGATTGAGGATGGCGTAGGCCATGCGCTGCCCGGCACCGGTCACTTCCAGAACACGCCCCATCATCACGCCGAAGCCGATCACGAGGCCGATGGTGGAAAGCGTCTTGCCGAAACCGGTGGTGATGGCACTGATGACCTCATTGGGCGGCATGCCACCGATCAACCCCGCCAGTGAGGCGGCGATGATCAAGGCCAGCAAGGCATGCACGCGGGTTTTCAATACCAGATAGATCATGACGAAGATGGCGATGCCCAGGCCGATGATGACCTGTGGCCCCGCGACGGCGGCGTCTGTCATGGGGTGCTACTCCTGTAGTTTGTTATTGTGTGGCGCAAGGTGTGCGGTGTCGGCGCTGCCGGCTGGCATGACGCCGATCGTTGTTATTGACGTAGTGATGTGACGAGCAGGTCTGGCAAAGGGGTCTGGCGAGCTCGTCCTAGATGAGATGGCCAGACGCTGGCTAGGCGATGACGCTCTCGTCGCGATACGCATTGAGAATCTCGTGCAGGTCGGCATCGCCGACGAAGCCCAGCGAACGCGCCTTGCGGGTGTCAAAGCGCGCCGGCCAGCTGCCGACGATGGCGGTGATACGCGGGTCAGGCTCATGCCTGACGAGTGCCAGCGCCTGCTCGCCGGCGATATCCTTGAGCGCCGCGAGCATTGACGCGACGCTGACGGTGATGCCCGGCAGCATGAAGCTGCGAGAGAGGCCAAAGTCCGCGCTCGGCACCTCCGCGCCCCTGATCAGGGCCGCGACCACGCGACGCGGCGACATCACGAACATCTCAAGCTCTGTCGGTACCGGGCAGATGGCGGTTTCGCCATTGAGCGGTTGGCGCAGGATTGAGGAGGCGAAGCTCGAGGCCGCCGCGTTGGGGCGCCCCGGACGCACGATGATGGTCGGCAGACGCAGCACGCAGCCATCCACCATCCCGCGACGGCTGTAGTCATTGATCAGCAGCTCCGACATCGCCTTCTGGGTGCCGTAGGAGTTCTGCGGCACCAGAGCAGTCATGTCGTTCAGCGTCTCGGGGAGATCGCCTCCGTAGGCGGCGACTGAGCTGGCCATCACCAGCCGAGTACCGTTCAGCCCCCGCGCCGCGCAGCCTTCCAGCAGCAATCGAGTCGCATCGAAATTGACGCGCATGCCCAGTGCCAGATCCGCTTCCGCGGCGGAGCTGACCACTGCCGCCAGGTGATAGATCACCGCAGGCTCACCGGCCAGGCAGCGATCAAGCACCTCGGCATCGGCGATGTCGCCGGCGACGATCTCGATATCCAGCGAGGTGGCCGGTTCGACTGTCAGACATGACGCCGCCTCGGGACGTGGCGCCTCGATCTGGTCCAGCAGGGTCAGGCGTGACAATGGCTGGCCGTTCAGGCTGCCCTTGTCGATCAGGGCCTCGGTCAGGCGCTGACCGAGGAATCCGGCGGCGCCGGTAATCATGACGTGCATCGTGTGGACTCCACTTTTGTGTTCTGGCGTAGGTAGGCTTGCCGCATGGGCAGATCACTCAGCGGCAGCCCTCAAGTGGTACAGAAACCAGACCAGACGGGGTGAGAAAATAGCGCCTCACGCTCTTCATCAGCAATGAGAAGAAGGTATATGCGACTAAAAGTGCGTCAGTCACTCAACTCTTTCATCTTTACTGCATATTCTGGTCTGAAATACATACCACTAATTTTTACTCCTGATCCTTGAACGCTCGCCCGGCGCAGTCACCTTCGCCAAAACTCTGGTCTTCGCCGAGCGAGCCCTCTGATTCAGATTCAGGGCGTCAGACCATGCTCGCGACCCCAGCCGAGGCCTGCGCGCGTCTCACCCCGTGGACGATATTCACAGCCGATCCAGCCGTCGTAACCCAGACTCTCCAGCCGGTCGAACAGCGCCGGATAATGCACTTCCCCCACATCCGGCTCGTGACGGTCGGGCACGCCGGCTATCTGCACATGGCCCATATGCGCGAACTGCGCTTCCAGGTTGCGGATCAGATCGCCCTCGACGATCTGGCAGTGATAGAGATCGAACTGCACCTTGAGGTTGGCGGCGCCGACCTGGGCGAGAATCTCGCGTGCCTGCGCCTGGCCACTCAGATAGAAGCCGGGCATATCGCGCGGGTTGATCGGTTCGATCAGCAGTGTCTTGCCGACCTTCTCAAGCTCGGCGGCGGCGTAACGCAAGTTGCTGATATAGGTCTCGGTGCAGCGCGCGCGCATGGCATCATCCGCGCCCTGCGGTACCAGGCCCGCCATGGCATGCACGCGCGGACAGTCGAGCACCTGGGCATAGCGAATCGCCTCGGCCACCGAGGCCCGAAACTCCTCCTCGCGCCCCGGCAGACAGGTCAGGCCACGCTCACCGGCCTCCCAGTCGCCCGGCGGCAGATTGAACAGCACCTGCGACAGCTGGTGCTCATCGAGCCTTGTGCGCAATTCTTCCGGGGAATAGGCATAGGGGAAGAGATATTCGACCCCGCGAAAACCGCTTTCGGCCGCAGCCGCGAAGCGATCGAGAAAGTCATGCTCGGAGAACAGCATGCTGAGATTGGCGGCCAATCGGGTCATGTCAGATCCTTGGATTTCACAGACGAAGACGTCATCACTCAGGGGCGCCCGAACCTGGCTTCGAGTTCCGCCACCTGTTCCGGGGTCATCCCACGTGGATTCTTGCCCTGCAGCAGCAGGAACAGCTTGGCGGTTTCCTCAAGCTCTTCCGTGGCATAGACCGCCGCTTCCACGGTCTTGCCGGCCACTACCGGGCCATGATTGGCCAGCAACACGGCGCAGTGCTTGCCGGCCAGGCCACGCACGGCATCGCCAAGCGCGGGGTCACCCGGCATGTAGTAAGGCACCAGCGGCAGCTTGCCGACCCGCATCACGTAATAGGCCGTCAGCGGAGGAATGCACTCGCAGGGATTCACGTCCGGCAGGCAGGACACCGCCACCGAGTGGGTCGAATGCAGGTGGACGATGGCACCCGACTGCGGGCGCTCGTCATACATGGCGCGATGCAGGAAGTGCTCCTTGGTCGGCGCATCGCCATCGATCAATACGCCCTGGGCGTCGAGGCGCGAGATGCGCGCCGGATCCAGGCGCCCCAGGCAGGCATTGGTCGGCGTCATCAACCAGCCGCCATCGTCCAGCCGCTGGCTGATGTTGCCGCTGGACCCCATGGTCAGGCCGCGGTCGAACAGTGACTTGCCGTAGGTGGCGATCTGCTCACGCAACACGTTGATGTCGTGCTGTGACTGACTCATGCGTTCTCCTCGCGAGGATTCATGGCATCCAGCACGTCGAATGCCCGGGTAAAGAAGTCTTCACCCCCGAAGTTGCCGGACTTGAGTGTCAGCGAGAGCCTCGCCTCCGGCTGCGAGGGGCCGGCGGCCGGGTGCGGTGCCTGTGTCCAGGGCACACCGGGGTCGATCTGACCGCCGATACGCAGCTCACGGATGTCGAGCGCCGAGACCACCGCGCCGGAGGTTTCTCCCCCCGCCACCAGCAGACGCCCGACGCCTTCCGCAACCAGGGTGCTGGCCAGACTGGCCAGGGCGCACTCGATGAGCTCACCGGCCTGCTTGACGCCCAGTGACGCCTGCGCCGCCTTGACGCCTTCCGGCTCGGCCGAGGCGTAGATCAGAAATGGCTTGGGCTCCGTCACCGCCAGTTGCTCACGGGCGAAGCCCAGCGCCGCCTCGAAGTGGGCATCGCCCGCGTTGAGCTTGACGGGGTCCAGCGCGAAGGCAGCATGCTGCTGCGTGAAGTGCGCCACCTGCTTGAGCGTCATGCGAGAACAACTGCCGGACAGCACCATCGCGGCGCCCTGCGCCGGGGCCAGCACCGCCGCATCATCGATCGGCTCAAGCCAGTCCTTGCGGCGGTACTGGGCAGGCAAGGCCTGCGCGAGGCCAGAGCCACCGGTGACCAGCGCGTGATCGACCAGCGCCTCGGCCAGTACCTCGAGGTCCTGCTCATCGAGGCTGTCACAGACCACATGACGCACGTCTTGATGGGCAAGCTCGTCCAGACGCTGACGGGCCGCCTGCGCGCCGCGACGTAGAGTGGCGTGATCGAGCAACCCCACGCCATGCGGGGTCTGGCGTGACAGCACGCGCACGATATCGGCATCGGTCATCGGGTTGAGAGGATGATGCTGCATGCCGCTGTCATTGAGCAGGCGATCGCCGACGAACAGATGGCCCTGATAGACACTGCGTCCGTTGATCGGGAAGGCCGGCACGAAGGCCGTCTGCGTGGCGGACAAGGCCTCCAGCAAGGCATCCGCGACCGGCCCGATGTTGCCCTCGGGCGTGGAATCGAACGTCGAGCAGTACTTGAAGAACAGCTGGCGCGCGCCCTGGGCTTTCAGCCATTCAAGCGCCGCGAGGGATTCACTGATCGCCTGATCCACCGGGCAGCTGCGCGACTTGAGCGCGACCACCACGGCGTCGACCTCAGTCAGATCCAGCCCGTTCGCCGCCCCTTCCTGCAGCGCATCCTGGGGTACCCCGATCACCTGCACGGTGCGCATGCCGGCACGTACCAGGTTGTTGGCAAGATCCGTCGCGCCGGTGAAGTCATCGGCGATTCCGCCCAGTACGATCGGCATCACTGCGCTCCTTCATCATTCGCGGCCGGCAGGCTGAAGCTGCCGAGACGCTGATAGACCTTGATGACGGCCGAGTCATCCTCGCGCCCGAAGCCTGCACCACTGGCGGCGGTGAACTGCTGCAGGGCGCTGCCGGCCACCGGCATGGCAAGCTTCAGCTCGCGCCCGGTGCTGTGCACGATGTTGAGGTCCTTGACGAAGATGTCGACGGCCGACAGCGGCGTGTAATCGCCCTTGAGGATGTGCGGCACGCGATTCTCGAACATCCAGGAATTGCCCGCGGAATGGGTGATGACGTCATACAGGGTGTCGGGGTCGATCCCCATGCTCATGCCCAGCGCCATGGCTTCTGCCGCCGCCGCGATGTGCACGCCGGCGAGATGCTGGTTGACCAGCTTGACGCTCGAGCCCGGGCCGGCGTAGTCGCCCAGCCGATAGACATTGGCTGCCATCGCCGCCAGCACGCGTTCCGCCTTGACGTAAGCCGCTTCACTGCCGGAGGACATCACGGACAGCTCACCACTGCGTGCCTTGACGGCGCCGCCGCTGATCGGGGCGTCGAGCAGCTCCAGCTGCATGCCGTTCAGGCGGGTTTCGAGATCACGCGCGAAGCTCGGCGCCACGGTGGCGCACTGGATCACCAGGCTACCCGGCGCGAGTCGCTCGGCCAGACCGCCCTCACCCTGCGCCCCGAACAGCACCTGCTCGACCTGATCGGCATTCACCACGACCAGCACCACCACCTGACACTCGGCCGCCAGTTCCAGCGGCGAGGCAACGGCGCGGCCACCCGCCGCTTCGAAGGCCTGGCAGGCGGCGGGCGAGATATCACAGCCGATCACGTCCAGGCCTGCTTCCAGCATGGCGCGCGCACTGCCCATTCCCATCGCGCCGAGGCCGACAAGGCCGATCACTGGTGAAGTCGTTGCTGCTGTCATCTCGCATCTCCCGCGGAAGCTGGTTCAAGTGATGATCAAGGCGACCTCATGCGGCACACCGATCAGCACTTCACTGAATGTTAGCGCTACCATGTTAGCGCTAACATCATTAATAGATTAGGCTCCAAGCCACGACAAGCGGCAAATGAGAAAACGCGACATATGTCTAATCCACCATCATCTCCCCGCCGCAGCCGCAAGGGTGCCATGCAGCCGACCCTGAATGACGTGGCCCGGGAAGCCGGGGTCTCCTCGATCACCGTCTCGCGCTACTTCAATAGCCCCGACAGCGTGCGCGAAGCGACCCGCATCAAGGTCGAAGCGGCCGTCGAGAAGGTCGGCTACGTGCGCAACATGATTGCCGGCAGCCTGGCCTCGGCCTCCAGTCGCGTAATTCCGGTGATCGTGCCCTCATTGTCCAACGTGGTGTTCATCGATGTGATCAAGGGCCTGCAGGACGAATTCGAGGCACACGGCTATCAGCTGCTGCTGGGCAAGACGGATTACGATCTGGCTCGGGAAACCCAGCTGATCCGTACCTTTCTGGGCTGGTCGGCCGCGGGCCTGGTGGTGACGGGGCTGCGCCATGACGATGCGACGCGCCAGATACTGGAGAACTGGAATCAGCCGATCGTTGAGATCATGGAGCTGGGGGAAGGCCTGGATCTGAACGTGGGGATGGATCATGTCGCCGCCGGACGCGCCATGACCGAGCACCTGCTGGCACGCGGGTACCGCACGATCCACTTCGCCGGTGCCGAGCTTGATCGCGACTATCGCGCGGCGATGCGCTATGCCGGGCATCGTGAGGCGCTGGCGGCGGCCGGCATTGAAGAGGCTCCCCTGCTCGACCTGCCCGTGCGTCAACAGATGACCAGCGGTGCTCAGGCGCTTGAGCGTATCCGAGCGACATTCCCTTACTGCGACGCCATCCACTTCGCCAACGATGACATGGCCTGTGGCGCCATTCTCGCCGCCGCGCGGCTTGGCGTGCGCATCCCGGACGACATCGCCATCGCCGGCTTCAATGGCCTGCCGATCGGGGAGCATGTCACGCCGCGCCTCACCACCATCGTCTCACCGCGAGAGCAGATCGGCCGCATGGCAGCGCGCAAGCTGCTGGCGCGCATCAATGGCGAACCCGTCGGAGAACTGAGCCACGACCTGGGGTTCACGCTGCGGGTCGGTGGCAGCACCTGAACACTGATCACACACTCAACACCTGCTGATCACGCTGATCATGGCCTGAGCCGGGCCAGGTCAGCGCATCAGCCACGCCATCATCAACTGGCCCAGCGCGACGCAGAGAAAGACAGCCAGGCCCGCCAACGTGGAGGAGAAGACGGCCAGCGCCACCGACAGCAACGCCGCGACACACAGCAGGCGCGATGGCAGGCTGATTCGACGACAGGATTCGCTTTCTGAGGGCGGAGGACTGACGGGACGCTTGAGGTTGGCGAAGAATTCCGCCAACCGTCGCGCGCGTGAGAACGGGCGACGTGGCGCGTACAGATAGCGGGCGAGGAACAGGAAGCCGACGACACTCGCGATCTGGATGACCAGCGAGATGGCCAGCTTGATATCGACCAGCTGTTCAGGCGGGAAGCCGGCAATCCAGGGCAGGCGTTGCAGCGTCGCCATGTCGAGCCAGAGATAGCTGCCTAGCGTGACCGTGACCCCGATCAGGACACTGCCCCACCCGGCCCAATCCGGTGCTCCCGTCCTGAAGAGCACCATCAGTGCCGGCAGCGCCAGTGGCATCTGCAGCAGGACGCCGAACATGATCATGATGTCGAACAGGCTCACCATCTCGAGCCGGCTCAGGCCGATGACGAACAGGATGACGATGATGCCCTGGACGACTCCGAACATCCGCCCGATCTGCACCAGTCGCGCCGCCAGGCTGGAGGTCTGCTTGAGCACGGGCATCAGGAGTCGCATCATCACGCCGGCGTCACGATTGAAAGCCGTGGTGATGGGCGCGATGGTGACCGCCAGCATGGCGGCGATCACCAGCCCCAGCACGCCCGACGGCAGGTAGTGAATGATGAAATGGACATAGGCCACATTGGCCGCGTCATTGCCAAGCTCGGGATAGCGTGCCGCCAGGTCGATGCCCGCCGTGCCCAGCAACCAGGGCGGCAGGAACCAGGTGACGGGGCCGACCAAGAACAGGATCGAGGCGAGCCCTGCCGCCTTGCGCGCTTCGCCATCATCGGCCGTGGTCAGAAAGCGATAGCTGGAGGTGGCGTTGTTGATGCTGATGCATTGCTTGACCAGCATGGCCAGTGACCAGATAGCCATAATGAGCAGGCTGTTGTGAGAACTGCCGATCCAGAAGTCCCTGTTCGACTCCGGGAAGCTCAACGATCCGCTCCATATCAGCGTGAGGCAGAAGCCGCCGATGACCAGGGTGAGAATCGCCAACTGCATCATCTGGATGAAATTGTTGGCCGAGACGATCCACACGCCGCCCACCAGGGTAATGGCGATGATGAGGCTGCCGATCAGCACGGCGATGCTCACCACCGAGAGACCGAAGACCGCACTCAGGAACAGTGAGACGCCGTAGAGACCGATCGAGGCGGTCATCAGCGTCAGAAGGATCTGACTGATGACATACACGAGCTGCGTCGTCTTGCCGTAACGCAGCTCCAGAATGTCGGAATAGGTGCTGACTCTCAGCCGTCGAAAACGCGGCGCGAAATACAGCGCCGCCAGCAGAAAGCCCAGCGCATTGCCCCAGAAGATCACCAGCACGGCAAAGCCATCCTCGTAGGCCTTCTGGGCGGCCCCGGTGAAGGTCCAGGCGGAGAACTGCGTCATGAAAGCGGTACTTCCCGCCATCCACCAGGGCACGTTGCCACCTCCCCGGATGAAGCTGTCCGGGGTCTGGCTGCGACGTCGATAGACCAGAATGGTCAGCACGATCAGGACAACGGAGAAGAACAGTGCAACTTTATCCAGCTGTGTCATGTAGCTCCCTGCCCTGCCGATCATTCCCGTGCCAACGCGCATTCCCGCACTCTCGAACCCGCGCATTCAGGGGCTCGAGAGTGCCCTTCCTCATCATGAGGCGTGATACCGACGCCGGGCGCGCAAGACTTGCGCGCTCATCTGTCTAGCAATTCATGATCAGTAATAATATTTCAAGCCAACACGCGTCTTGAGCTGACGCGTATCGGAACTGGAGCTGGAACTGACATCCGCCAACTCCATATACGGGAACCATGACCCCATGCGCCGCCCGGCACTCAGGATATAGTCGTAGTTCTCGCGAGTATTGTTGTAGACATCCTTGTCTTCATTGCGATAATAATTGGCCTCCAGCCAATATTTATTCTTGCCGTGATTGTAGGACATGGTGAAGGTGATCTTGTTCTGTTCATAATCATCATTGAAGTCTTCGCTGTAGTTGGCATATTCACGACGGTAGCGCAGCGCCGTGGTCAACGGGATGCTGCTGGCCTTGTAG
Source organism: Cobetia sp. 1AS1 (assembly GCF_029846435.1). Lineage (NCBI taxonomy): Bacteria > Pseudomonadati > Pseudomonadota > Gammaproteobacteria > Oceanospirillales > Halomonadaceae > Cobetia > Cobetia sp. 1AS1. Next base: position 737,432 of record NZ_JARWKU010000002.1, on the reverse strand, counting down.
CCGATACGTAGCTGGGGCTTGAGGGTGTACTTGCCGTCCCCGAAGGCAATGGGCATGCCTGGTTGGATATACCAGTTCTTGTCCAGCTTGAACTTGAAGCCCCAATCAATCTCGCTGTCGCCGCGCTGCAGATTTCCCATCGCGGGTTGCGAACCATCGTCGCGCTTTTCCGAGGCAAACTTGGATTCCAGCCCATAATAGAAGTTGTCGATGGAATCACTCACCTTGACTCGGGTGGCATGTTGTTTGGCGTGATGCTTGTATTCATGACGAATATCCAATGTCACAGCCTGGGCGCTGGTAGTGAACACCAGTGCGGCAATCGAAAGGGAGATCTTGTTGTAGTGTTTCATGGCGTACCTCTTTGTTTTTATGGGGAGTCAGTCAATTGACTTGCAGGCAACCTGCGTCCTGTCGCGAGCCCGGCATTGGCTAGCGCGTGGGTTGCCCTGTGTTGGCATCGGCGTTCTGGATCGATCCAGACGCCAGATGCAGGCCGCAGAATCCCCTGCCGATGGCGCAAAGGGCGCATCGACTCCTCTGCTGACGTGGTCATTGGCGTTGACCGAGCAGAGAGGGAGATTCGGGTTCGGGGTGCCAGATTGGCAGCAAGCGAGTGGCAAGCGCCTGGCGAAGGAGTGACGAAGACGAGTGCGAGGTCAGGGAGCGACGTGGCACCAGATGCCAGCGCCGCTCCCCCTCACTCATGGTGTCTCAGCGCGTGCTGCCTTCGCCGACCAGGCTCTCTTCCTTGGGGTGAGACTTCCTGTCAATGGAAGTCACCAGCAGCAGACCGATTGCCACGATGATGCCGCCACACAATACGAAGACCATGCGTCCCCAGAAGGGATTGGGCACCAGGAACATCAGCATCACGGCAAGTCCAGCGACCAGAATCAGGTAGCCGAGAATGTTGCGCTGGCGATTGTCGACGCTGCGGTGTTCCTCGTCATCGCTGATGACGGGCGTGTCACGGTTGGTGAAGAAGGTCGCGACTTCCGCTTCGCGTTCAGCCGAAAGTCCGCGGTAGAACAGCGTGGTCATCACGAAGAAGCCTGCCGTGATCACGGTGTGCGCCATGATGCCGACCGCCACCTTCATGTCACTCCACTCACGCGAGGTCAGGTCCGCCTCCAGGCCGAAGGTGTCGACGATGAAGTCCGGTGTCATCACGAAACCGACCAGATAGGACACCAGGCCACCGACCACCAGGGTGGCCCATGCTGCCCAGTCCGGTGTCTTGCGGATAAAGAAGCCGAGCAGACCGGGGATGGTCATCGGCAGACCGATCAAGGCACCGACGTACATCATGGCGTCGAACAGGCTCAACCCTTTCAGGGAGTTGATGAACAGAGCAAAGCCGATGATCGCCAGGCCGAAGACGGTGGAAGACAGGCGCGACATCAGCAGCAGTTCATTTTCAGACGCCTTGGGACGCAGCACGACCTCATAGAAGTTCTTCACGAAGATGCCGGAATTGCGATTCAAGCCGGAATCCATCGAGGACATGGTCGCGGCGAACATCGCGGCCACCAACAGCCCCAGCATCCCGGCAGGCATGTAGAGGCTGACGAAGCTCATGTAGGCAAAGTCGGCCGCCTTGGCACCTGCCTCGGGATACATCGCGAACAGATCCACCCCTTCATTGGCCATGAACCAGCTGGGCATGAACCAGATGAACGGCCCCATGGTCATCAGGACACAGGCCAGCAGACCGGCCTTGCGCGCATTCTTCGAGTCTTTCGCCGCCAGATAGCGATAGGAATTGAGCAGGTTGTTGGTGATGCTGAACTGCTTGATGAAGATGAAGAACCCCCACAGCGCGAACAGCGACAGATAGTTCATGTCACCGCCAATCAGGAAGTCGACCGGAAAGTCATCCACGACCTGGGTCGGCCCGCCGGCATGAATCACGGCCACGATGGCGCAGGTGATGGTGACGGCCATGATGATGACCATCTGCATGTAATCGGACGCGATGACCGCCCAGGAGCCGCCCGTCACCGACATCACCAGCACGACAAGCCCAGTCACGATGATGGTGGTTTCCATGTCGTAACCGAACAGACCTGAGGTCACGATGGCGAGGCCATTGAGCCAGATACCCGCATTGATGATACTGGTGGGCATGGAAGACCAGGTGAAGACCTGCTCGTTGACGGCACCGAAGCGCTGTCGGATCGCCTGTATCACGGTGATGACGCGCAGCTGTCGGAAACGCGGCGCGAAATACAGGTAGTTCATCAGGTAGCCGAAGGCATTGGCCATGAAGATGATCGCCACGGCAAAGCCATCGTTATAGGCCTTGCCCGCCGCACCGGTGAAGGTCCAGGCACTGAACTGGGTCATGAAGGAGGTCGCGCCGACCATCCACCACAGCATCTTGCCGCCACCGCGGAAGTAGTCACTGGTGCTCGAGGTAAAGGTTCTGAACAGCCAGCCTATGGCGATCAGAAAGAGAAAGTAGATGCCGATGACGGCAGTATCCAGATCCAGATTCATGGCGATGCACTCTTGTCTTTATCTGTCTTGTCGTTGTTGTTGCGCACCCGGCAGTGCGCGCCTGGCTCTGGCCCCTTCCCTGGGCCAGAGGTTCTGCTGATGACTGGTGGGACGATCGCTCGAACTTGAAACGCTCCAGCTGGATCGATCCAACTAGATCGTTCCAACAACAGCACCGACCGTGCCCTCACCACAGACGTGCCTTCAGCTCAGGGAGACCTCACCTCAAAGAACCTTCATCACAAAGAGCTCTCATCCAGGGAAAGGCGTCGGCTCAAGGCCTTCTCGTGCCTCAGAAATCGATCAGATTCACCCCGGCATGGATGCGACATTCATGGTCCCCCAGGGTGATGTTGCCCCCCGGCGGCACGGCGTCCGCTTCAGCCAGCACCAACAGCAGCTGCCCGGTACGCAAGGTGATCTCGAGGGCCTCGATACCCGCTACTGCCCCTTCGCAGGCTTCCAGCGCACGCAGGTTCAGCACCTGTGGGCGTGCGCCACTGCATTGCTCCAGGGATTCATCGAAATGCCCGTGGCTCTCGAACAGCGAATAGAAGGTCTGAGAGGTGGCGGTCAGACGTGTCATCACCTTGGCGTCAGGACGCAAGTTGTGGTCCGGGTCGTTGGCCCCGACCCGCAACTGATAGGCTTCGGCGGGTGCCTGGGTGATCTGGTGCCAGCTATGGAAGCTGTCGCCAGCAAGCCAGGTCATGCAGTGCGCGGTGTCCGCCGGACGCTGGGCCACCTTCCACAGATGTTGATAGCCCGCGCTGTCGCCCAGTACCTCAAGTATCGTCAGGGCGGTGGAAACAGGCTGCGGAGACGATTCCGTTTCCCACCACCGCACCACCTGGCCGCCGTGATTGAAGGTGTAGTCATAGACGTGGGGCTCTGCGGAGGTCAGCGAGAAGATATCCACCAGCAGCGGTGTCTGTGTATGCCGTGATGCCAGCAACACGAGCTTGCGTTGCATGCCCACACCCTCGTAGGCGTTGTCACAACGGGCACATGCCGCAGCGTCACTGCCCGCCAGCAGCTCGAGTTCAGCGTGGTGCGCATCCGCCAGCCCGTGGTCACCGCCATGCTGGGATTGCATGTCGACCACCACCAGGTTGTGCGCGACGCTCTGCTTGGCGTAGCCCTCGTTTTCCTTGAGGTAGCGCCCGCCGAACTTGGTCTCGACATTGACCCAGCGCGCGAAGCCGTATTCCTCAAGCACCTCCTTGCCACGCGCGAAATACGTCATGCCCAGCTGGTCAAAGTGGCCATGCCCCATGCCATGCTGCCCCGCGGTGAGCACTACATGCTGTGCCTGCAATCCGCACCCGTGCTTGAGGTGAGCATGCGCCCCGCTGTTGCCTTCGGGGCCATCGCTGAAACGCTGGCTGGTGGCCTGCACCTCAGCATTGACCTTCTGCATGGCCTGCTTGAGCGCCACGCCATTGGCATGCAACCAGCTGCCTTGCTGCTGATGCGCGAGAGTCAGCAGTTCCGGGGCCGGTTCGTAGCGAGCCGCCAGCAGCGCCATGGCGCAGCGCGCGCCTTCGTCGTCGATGTTCATGCTGCGCGAGGCGTCATTCAGCGCCGGGAAGCGTCCATCCGGATAGGCCGTGGAGAGCAATACATGCAGCGACTTGCCGATACGTCCGTCGGCATGCGCGAAGATATTGCGCTCGGGCTGCTGGCGTTCGATGGCCTCGGCGAACAGGCACAGCGGGTGAATCGCGAAACGGTGGTAATACGGCCCTTCCACGTAATAGCCCTTCGGCGAGAACAGCAGCGCTATCTGGGCGAGAAAGCCCCCGGTCTCGCCGCTGCCATCCAGTCCGTCGATGGAGATCGCCAGATGCTCAGGACTCTCGATCACCATCGCGCAGATCCCTACCGCCGCCACGGCCCACAGCCCGTGGTTATGGATACGATCGAAATCATGCCGATAGGTCTCGGTGAACATCTCAAGCATCGGGAGGAACAAGCCCTCCAGCAGCGCCCGATACTGGCTATCGCTCAATGACGGCTTGAGCAAGGCAAGGCCGAGTGAGGCATGCAGCAACCAGATGTGTTCGTTGAGAATCTGGTGAAACAGCTTGCCCGGCGGGTTGGTATTGCGCGCGACCTGAAACGGCATCTCGCGATAGCAGGCCGCGTAGGATTCCAGCAACTCCCGGGCGTGCGCCAGTGCCGCCTCATCATCGTTGAGCCGTCCCAACAGCGCCGCACCTTCTATCAGGCGGGCATTTTCCTTGTGGGTGTTGTGTTCGAAACTCCCGGCCTCACCCTGGCCAGGCACCACCACGCCGCGTGCGATGCTGGCAGCCACCTGCTGCTCCAACATCCTCAGGCTGCGCCCCAGTGAGCTATCTGCCTCGCATTGACGACGAAGGGTTTCGAGCTCACTGGATGACCACAACAGATACTCACTCTTTGCAGACATAACGATTTCTCACTGATGAATGGCGGGTCGTCGGGCAAATTCAGGCCGAGACAACCCCCGCCGACCGAGCGCCTTGAACCTGGCGCTGTCGACCGACCATCGATAGGGATAAGAAGGAGGCAACAACCCGTGCTGCCTCACAATGGGCGAGCGCTACTGCCGATTGCCACGGACGAACGCGATGGCACAAGCTTGTGGTCGAGTCATGGCTCCAGCGCCCACCAGCCTTGCCAGCAGAGGGTTTCCCCTGCCACTTCCACCCTATGCTCGCCTGGCGCTTGCCCTTGTGAGGGGCGCAATGCCACGGCCAGACGATGTCGAGCGCCGCTGCGCGTCTCAAGCTCCAGCACGCAGGCCTCGTCACTGTCATGCAGCAACCGGCAACGGCTGACCTGCGGGCGGGCGTCACGCGAGATCTCACGAGCTTCGTCGAAGACACCGTGTGTCTCGATCACGCTGGCAACGGTGTGACGACTGCCGGTGGAGCGCAGCATCAGATAGGGCTCATTGCGCAGATTGCTCTGGGGATCATTCGCGCCGATCAGGCCTTGCACCAGGGTGGCAGGCGACGAGCACACCATGCGCGCCGTGACGAACTGATCGTCCTGCAGCCAGGTGACTGCCTGATCGGCACCTGCGGGCAGCTCATCCCCGGTGCTCATCTGCCAGAGATGCTGATAGCCATTGGCGTCGCCCAATGCCGTGGGCGAGGTCTGCTGGTGCAAGGCGGGTTCGGCGACCATCAACTGACCTTGATAGTGCAGGGGGTAATCATAGTGATGGGGGGTATCGCTGGTGGCGCGCATCAGGTCGATCACCAGTGGCTCGGCGAGCTCCGGCAAGGTGACCAGCATCAGGCTGCGCTGCAAAGTGACGCCGGGCACGTAGTCATCCAGAAGCGCACTGGCGAGCTGAACCTGCGGATGGGAGGTCTCGAAACACACCAGGGTGCCGTGATGCTGACAGGCGCGTGCGGTGTCCAGGCCATGATGCGAGGTCTCATCCACCACCAGGGTGTTATGCGCCACGCTCTGCTTGGCGTAGCTACGGTTTTCCGGGGTATAACGCCCGCCGAACTTGGGTTCGATATTCACCCAGCGGCTGAAGCCATAATCCGTGAGCACCTCATGCTGGCCATTGTGGTATCCGAAATGCAGGCCATCGAAATGTCCGTGATCCAGCGCGGAATGCAGTGTCGGATCGCTGCCATGCTGACCGAAGCTCATGTAGAGCATGCTCTCGCTACCGCGTGAGGTCGGCGCACGCAGAATGGCGATTCCACCGGCATCCCCTTCACTGCCATCACTGATGAAGCGACTGTCTCGTGCCTCACTTGATTGACTCGCCTGCTCTACGAACTCGGCCAATGCAAGAGAGCCCGTGCACAGTGGCAAGCGCTGTACCTTGTCGCGAATCAACCCCGCTACCGCCGGGTTCAAGCGAGTATCCCGATACTGCCGCAGCAAGAACGCCGCTCCCAGCATCGCGCCCTCATCGACAAGCCCCATCGTCTTCGAGCTGTCATTCAGGGCCAGAAAACGCCCATCAGGGAAGGCCATCTGCTGGAGACAAAGAATGGCCTTGCGGATGATCTGGTCACGATGTTCATGAATCCGCGGCCGCACGCCGCTGTTAATCAGCGCATCGGCAAACAGCACCATCGGGCGCAGCGCGAAGCGATGGTAGTACGGGCCTTCCAGGTAATAGCCGTCCGGCGAGAACAGCTGGTCCAGCTGCGCGAGAAATCCCCCACTGACGCCATCGCGAGCATTGCCCAGCAGTGCCTGCTCCACCAGTGCCTCATCTTCCAGCACCAGCCCCGCAATGCCGGCTGCGGCCACGGACCAGATGCCATGGTTATGCACCACATCGAAGTCATGCGCGTTCTGTACCACCAGCAGGTCGATCATCGGCCGCAACAGGTGCTGTTCGATCTGCTCGCGCTCATTTGCCGGCAGCTGTGCCTTGATGTTGCCGTAGGCGTCCGCGGCATATAACAGCCACATGCCTTCGTTCAGGCATTGGTGAAACAGCTTGCCGGGAGGATTGCTGTCCCTGGAGACATGCGCCGGCAGTGCTTCATACATCTGCGAGTAACCCAGCAACAGGCCACGCACGAAATCGAGATAGCGCTCATCATGCGTCACCAGCCACAGCTGAGAGGCCAGGCTGACATGCTGATAGTTGAGCTTGTGGCGCGCGTGCTCTTCTCCGCCCGCCTCACCTTGCCCGGGAATGCTCAGGGGCTCGGCCAGCACCGAGCGCATGTCCTGCTCCGCAAGCGCGAGCCGCTCTGACAATACGCGCGAGGAATCCGGTGCCTCGTGGGCAGCGCGTAGTCCGGCAAGGGCCGCACGATCCAATAGCAATGTCTGTTCCATGACGTGACCGCTCGCTGTGTGATGACCTGTGGCGTTTTCGGTTGGGCGCCCTGACGGGCGCCCGATTCAGGGGCACATCTGGCCGCCATTGACGTCGATCACCTGCCCGGTGATGTAGCCGCTCAGCGCATGCGATGCCAGATACAGGTAGGTCGGTGCCAGCTCGTGGCATTGCCCGAAGCGGCCCATGGCGATGCTGCCGGCGATGGTCTGCTTGAGATCATCACTCTTGTCTTCATGGAAGGCCGTATCGATGGTGCCCGGAGCGACGGTGTTGAAGCGGATGTTGTCCTTGGTGAATTCCTTCACCCAGTTGCGATGCAGGTTGTGAACCATCGCCTTGCTGCCGCCATACAGGCTAGCGCCCATACCGCCGCCCTCACGCCCCGCGATGGAGCCGGTGGTGATCACGCTGCTGGTCTGTTGACTCTGCCGGGCAGACTCACGCAGATGAGCAATCGCGAAACGCGTTACCATCACCACGGAGCGAATATTGAGATCGATGACGTTGTCGAAGAACGCATCATCGATGCTCTCCAGCCCCTGACGCCCGCCCAGGCCACCGGCATTGTTGATCAACACATCCAGACCACCCAGTTGATCTACCGCACGCGCCACCAGTGACTCGCACTGCGCGGTATCACGCACGTCTGCCTGCAGATAGAAGGAACGTCCCGGTGCATCCAGCTCGGCAAGCAATGCCTCAGCCTCGGCAGGGCCGCGACTTCCATGCAAGACCACCTTGGCTCCGGCCTTGAGCAGGGAGCGCGCCACATCCAGACCGATGCCCGCGGTCGAACCGGTCACCAGTACACGCTTGCCTTGAAGATCATCAAACATCACGACTACTCCTGAAACGGGTGAACTCTTGTGATCAGGCGCCTCGCTGACGCGACCGCCACTAACAAATAAGCAACTTCTTTTTTAGATATTTCGCATCATTTAGCGCGTCAAAATGCTGCCCAGGCCTGAGCCTGGAAGCGGCATGACATCATGGGGTCAGCATGTCATCGCGGCGGGGCGAGAACAGGTCGATCACTAGACTGTCGGGCTCGAGCGCCACGGCGCCATGCGAGGTGTGATGCGGAGCGACGAAGGCATCGCCTGGCGAGAGCCTGCGTTTTTCACCCTCAAGCTCGACCTCGAAAGCGCCCTGCACGACATAGCCGATCTGGTCATGACGTTCATGCTGGTGTGGGGTGCCGACGGCACCGCGATCGAACTTGACGCATACCGCCATCAAGTCCGGGGTGTGGGCGACGATCTTGCGCTGGATGCCGGGTTCGACATCCTGCCAATCATGTTCGTCGTTGATGAAGAAACTGCCTGCGTTCATCGCTATGACTCCCTGCTGGGTACCCGTTGTGTCACCGGTACATGCCCCATCCTTGAGACGCTCCCTTGACCCTGCTCTGCCTGCTTTGCCTTTGTTACCGCGATGGCCTCAGTTGGCGATAGAGGCACAAAGACAGCAAAGCCAGAAGGGACACCGTCGATTGAGACATCAATCTGAAATGGCGTTTTGAAAACGTAGCAAGGGATTTTTGTTTTTGAAACAGCATTTCATTCCATCTTAGACTTTTAGACCGTTCCAAGCTTGGAAGACGCTTCGTCGCCGATGGCCGAAGAATGAAGCCCAGAGTGGCGCCAGGCGTTGTGGTAGCGCGGCTGAGAGTGTAAAAGCGAAGGTGAGTACTCTAAAATCGAGTTTCATTAATTTCAGAATAAGGGATCTCATGTCTTCAGAAACCAAGCCTGCCGAAGCCAAGGTGGACAACGTCACTGCGGTGATGAAGGTGATGGCCGTGCTGGAGGGACTGGATATCGACCATGAGTCCAGTCTTGCCGAACTCTCACAGCGCGCCATGATGTCGAAAAGCACTGCTTACCGGTTTCTCCAGACCCTCAAGAACCTCGGCTACGTCGCCCAGGACAGCGAAAGCGAGAAATATCGCCTGACCATGAAAGCCTTCGTGCTGGGCAGCTCGGCGCTGGGCAACATGGACCTGATCAAGATGGCAGACCCCGACATGGCCGCGCTGTCTCAGCTGACGCGAGAAGCGGTTCATCTCGGCACTCTCGATGCCAGCACCGGGGAGATCGTCTATGTCCACAAGTACAACTCGCACTTCAACCTGTGCATGAACACCCGCATCGGCGACCGTTGCCCCGCGCATACCACCGCCATGGGCAAGGCGCTGATGTCACGCATGAGTGACGCCCAGCTGGAGCACCTGTTGACCCTGCAGCCGCTGGAGCCGCGTACCGAGCGCACGCTGACCTCGCGCCAGGCACTGGATGAGCAGCTCGCACAAGCACGTCAGTCCGGTCTGGCAGAAGACCTCGAGGAAATGGACGCCGGGGTATGCTGTTTCGCGACACCGATTCTCGATCACACCGGCAAGGCCATTGCGGCGCTCAGCATGTCGATCCCGACGATTCGTTATCATCAGGATGTCACCCTCGAGTACAAGAAGATCCTGTGTGAATCCGGCCGGAACATTTCCGCGAACCTGGGTTGGAAGCCATCTCATGAACATGCCCATGGCTGATGACGCGGAGGAAAACAGACACGGATGTCAGTTTCCCTCGCGTGGCTTAAGGCAGGGTATGGGTAGCGACAAGCCGGCGCTTCTGACGGAACTGCTGACGACCATGACGCTGCCACCCCAAGACCAATGGATAATGATCATTGAGCAACGACTTGCAGGTAATCCAATTTTATCCAGTCTATTCAAGCGGATAGCAGATCGATCACTCATCGCTGCAACATCCTTCACAGGGCTTGAAGAAATGCATAGACAACCTGCAACCCATTGATATAGCGATAAAAATAAACATGAAATGACATTTCACTATTCTTGACTGATATCTTGACAGTCAGAACTGTCAGGCTCTAGCCTTCGCTTGCTGCAACGGAACCCCTCCCAAAAGCACAAGAAAAGGCAGGACGCCATGCAACACAATCGGGCACACCAGCCCCTCATGAATGCACTGATTCTCGCCCTGGGAACAGTCGCCATTTCCGCGCCATCTCTGGCCAATGACACGCCACCCGCCGAAGCTTTCAACCTAGACACCTGGAAACTGACGCTTCCCATGGATGGTGACGGTGATGGCAAGGTCGACGAGATAAAAGTCAGCGACCTTCAGTCCTATCGACACGCGGATTACTTCTATCTCGACGATGAAGACCATCTGGTATTCGTGACCCCCAACAAGGCATTCACGACGCCAAATTCCAGCAATGCACGGACTGAACTGCGTCAGATGCTGCGTGGAACCGATACCAGCATCGGCACACACGACCCTGAGAACAACTTCGCGCTCGCCTCCCACAAGCATGCCGATCAATATGCTCAGGTCGGCGGCTTCCTTGAAGCGACACTGCGGGTGGAGCATGTCGCGGAACGTTCCCGCAAGCCTGATCGCAAGTCAGCCTATTCGGTAGTGGTCGGGCAGATTCATGCCGGCAAGGACAAGGCATTGATGGAAGAGGATCAGGGCTTCGGTCACGGCAATGAGCCGCTCAAGATCTTCTACAAGAAACTGCCGGATCAGGACACGGGCTCCGTGTTCTGGAACTATGAGAAGAATCTCGCCAAGGAAGATCCCAGACGCACGGATGTCAGCTACGCGGTCTGGGGCAACGACTGGAGCAGCAACGCTGACCCCGGCGAGGAAGGCATTTCACTGGGTGAGACCTTCAGCTACAAGGTCGTGGTCAAGGGCGACATCATGCATCTGACCTTCAATGCGGAAGGCCACCCCACGCGCAACTTCGAGATCAACCTAGCAGACAATGTCGATGCCAACGGCCAGGCGGATCAGGATGACCTGCCAGCGGGGTATGCCGGTGACTGGATGTACTTCAAGGCGGGCTCCTACAACCAGTGCAACACCAAGCCCTCCTCCAATGCCTGTGAAGGCACCGGCGAATGGACCAAGGATGAAGCCAATGGCGATTATGCCAAGGTGGTCTTCACCGAGCTTGAAAGCGGCAAGGTTCAGTGATGACAAGTTGTTCGAATGTGATATTGCACTGCTGAAGCTGAAGAAATGGAACTGAAGAAATGAAGCTGAAGTGATGAAGTCCGCGTGAGATCACAGATCTCGAACAAGGGACTGCCACTCATCCTCTACAGCAATGCCGTATCCCCTCTCATCCCCTTGGGTTGCCAGAAGCCGTATCTCTGCCAATCCAAGGGGAATTGCGTTGTCGATGACCCCGCCCTCTTCGCTCTCTTTCACCTTTTCCTCGACGCCCTGAGAGTATCGCGCCCCTTGCCATGGCCGCCGGAGGAAGACATCGACGAGCCTGAAATGGGAGCCAGTGACCGCCCTCAATCTGCCGAGAGCGAAAAATTGACGTAAAACGCAAAGTATCCGGCGTCTTCTGATCATCTCGCTGCCCTCAACTTCACGACACTGTGTTCAACAAAGGCGCAGAGGCGATGCGACCGGGACGTGCAGGTTGACGTCTGGTGACATGGCCGCTGCGACTTACCGCAGACAAGTGTTCTGACACGTGAGGCCCGACGATGAATCGCAAGACTATCCTGACATGCGCCATCACTGGCGCGGGTGATACCGCCAGCAAGAACCCGAATGTCCCGGTGACGCCCAAGCAGATCGCCGATGACTGCATCGCGGCCGCCAAGGCCGGTGCCAGCGTGGCCCACATTCACGTGCGTGATCCGGAGACCGGCGGCATCAGCCACTCCACCGAGCACTTCCGTGAAGTCATGGACCGTGTGCGTTCCGCCGACACCGACATCGTCATGAACATCACCGCCGGTGGCGGCGGCGACTGGATTCCGGACGTCAACGACCCGACTCGTGGTGGCCCGGGCACCGACATCCAGACCCCGGCCGAGCGTCACGCGCCGATCCAGGAACTGCTGCCGGAACTGTGCACCCTGGACTGCGGCAGCCTGAACTTCGGCGACATGGTCTACATCAATACCGCCGACTGGCTGCGCGAGCACGCTCGTCTGGTGCAGGCCGCTGGCGTCAAGCCGGAGCTCGAGTGCTTCGATCTGGGCCACGTCTGGTTCGCCCGTCAGCTGCAGCAGGAAGGCCTGCTCGACGACGACCTGCTCTTCCAGCTGTGCCTGGGCATTCCGTGGGGCGCGGAAGCTGACACCGAAACCATGCTGACCATGAAGAACAAGCTGCCGACCAACTCCAACTGGGCTGCCTTCGGCATCGGGCGCATGCAGATGCCGATGGTCGCACAGGCCGTGCTGCTGGGCGGCCACGCTCGCGTCGGTCTCGAAGACAACCTCTATCTGTCCAAGGGCGTGATGGCGACCAATGCCCAGCTGGTCGAGAAGTCCTCTGGCATCATCGAGAACCTGGGTTCCAGCGTGATGACCCCGGCCGAGACGCGTGAATTCCTCAAGCTGCGTGATCCGTCCACCGGCAAGACCGCTGGCGATATCGCCGCACTCGAAACCGCTGGAGGTGTCGCATGAGCCAGTTGTCTGTCGTAGGAACCGGTGTCATCGGCAATGGCTGGATCTCGCGTGCACTGGCCAATGGCTGGGATGTGGTCGCCTTTGACCCGGCGCCGGACGCCGAAGCCCGCACTCGCGCCTTCGTAGCGAATGCCTGGCATGCGCTGGAAAAGGATGGCCTGGCAGAAGGTGCCTCCGTCGATCGTCTGCGCTTCGCCGCGACCCTCGAGGAAGCCGTGGTCGGCGCCGATCTGATCCAGGAAAACGTGCCGGAGCGTCTGCCGCTCAAGCAGGAAATCCTCAGCGCCATCGATGCCGCGGCCGAAGAGCACGTCGTGATCGGCTCTTCCACCTCCGGCTTCAAGCCGACCGATCTGCAACAGGACTGCAAGAAGGCACCGGGCCGCGTCATCGTCGCTCACCCCTTCAACCCGGTCTATCTGCTGCCGCTGGTCGAGCTGGTCGGTGGCGAGCACACCTCACCGGCACTGCTGGAAGGCGCCCGCGATGACTACCAGGAGCTGGCGATGCGTCCGCTGATCGTACGTCGCGAGATCGAAGGTCACATCGCTGACCGCCTGATGGAAGCGCTGTGGCGTGAAGCCCTGCACCTGGTCAACGACGGCGTCGCCACCACCGAAGAGATCGACGCTGCCGTCGTCTATGGCTGTGGCCTGCGCTGGTCGCTGATGGGCACCTTCCTGACCTTCCACCTGGCAGGCGGCGAGCCGGGCATGCGTCACATGCTCGAGCAGTTCGGCCCGGCACTGAAACTGCCGTGGACCAAACTCGAAGCGCCGGAGCTGACCGACGAGCTGATCGACAAGGTCGTGGAAGGCTGCGAATACCAGGCAGCGGGCCGCCCGGTCGCTGAGCTGGACCGCCGTCGCGATGACTTCCTGGTCGAGCTCTTGAGCCTGACGCGCAAGTACTGGCCGGAAGCCGAAGGCCTCGAGGGACGTATCTGATGGACCTGCTCGAGATCACGGTGCCGCATGAGTGGGTCGACTATAACGGCCACATGAATGACGCCGAGTACGCGCGTGCCTTCTCGATGGCGGTCGAAGCCTTGATGGAGCACGTGGGGCTGGATGCCGAGGGGCGTCGTGAACACGACCTCACTATCTACACACTGGAGACGCATCTGTGCTATCTGGCGGAAGCGCATGAAGGCCAGACGCTCAAGGTCAAGGTGCTGCTGCTGGACCATGACGCCAAGCGCCAGCATGTGCTGTTCACCCTGACGGATGCCGACGGCGGCGAGATCGCCACCAGCGAGCAGATGCTGATGGCGATGAGCATCAGTGGCGGTCGTCCGACGCCCTGCCCGGAATCGGTGGCGGAGCGCATTGCCGCCCTGCCCCAGCCGGCAGGCGACGATGACTGGCCCAAGGCGGCCGGTCGTCGTATCGCCATCCGCCGCAAGACGGCCTGAGACGTGTGACAACCGATGTCCGCTTCGGATAACAAGTCGCTGATTTAGCGTCGAAACCCACACCCTGCCAGTCTTCTGGCGGGGTGTTATTGTCTTGGGACACCCGCCGAGAGCCGATTCATGACCATGACGCCTTCCCCCATCACCTGTCGCGCCTTCATCGATGACTTCGCGCGCGGCATGGATGAAATGGCAGAGATGCCCCTGGCAGACGCCCGCAAGCGCTATGAACAACTGTGCCAGCAACTTGGCGCGCCGCTCGCCGAGGGCGTCACGACCCACGAGAATCATGTCGAGATCGCCGGCCGGGCAACGCCGCTGCGCCTGCGCCACTTCATCCCGGAGGTGGCACGCAAGGCGGAAGGCAACCTGCCGGCACCGGTGGTGTTTCTTCACGGCGGGGCCTGGCAGATAGGCTCGCCGGAGAGCCATCAAGGCATCGCCTCCAGCCTGGCCGCCCAGCTGGGGCGTGAGGTGGTCAGTGTCGATTATCGCCTGCTGCCGGAAGCCAACTATCAGGACGCACTGGCGGATTGTCTGGCGACCATCGAGCACCTCTCCGCCACTGTCGAACCGGTGGCCATCGTCGGTGACAGCGCCGGCGCTCGACTGGCGATGGATGTGGCGCGCCGACTCGACACCGAGATGCCCAACATCGGCCTGCAGGGCACGCGCATGCAAAGCCTCGGCACTCACGGCGCGGAAATGGAGACGGCCCATCATCAGGAGCATCCGGCCCCCGACAAGCCCACAAGCTATGTGCTGGGGCTGATCTACCCGCCGATGGACCCGGTCTTCGTGCTGGCCAAGGAGAACGAGTTCGCGCTGGGTTCGGATGCGCCGCTGCTCGGCCGCGATGAAGTTGTCAGCATGTGGCTGACCGTCGCCGAGGGCGACCGCTCCGCCAGCTACTCACCCTCGCCGGCCCATTCCCAGCAGCCACCGGCACGCCAGATCGAAGTGCTGGCCGCCGAACATGACCCGCTGACCCAACCGCTGGAGGCAGCGGTGGATGTCTGGCGCTGGCGCGGTGCCGATGTCGGCTATCGCAGTGCAAGCGGCATGGTGCATGCGGCGCTGCATGCACATCATGCGCTCCCCGAAATGCAGCACGCCTGGCAGGCCTTCTGTGAAGCCCTCGATCGGCGCCTGTGCGCCCTGGACTAGCGCAAGCCCCTCACGTACGCAAACGCCCAGCCACGAAAGTCGTGACTGGGCGTTTGTGTATCTGGTGACAGATATAGCTGGTGGCCGACATAGTTGACGGCAGATATAGCTGATGAATGAAAGGCCTGGAGATGACCGCTCGAGCGTCAAGCCGTCGCCTAAGTCTTCAGACTCGCCGGTGACATGAAGCGCAGCTCGATGGCGACCGGGCACTGACGGATGCGCTGATGCCACTCCTGCTCCAGCCGCTCCCGTGTCATTTCCTTAGACGAATCGTCCGTCAGCACGACCACGACGATCAACCTGAAATTGGCCTCCAGGGTGCGGTCCGCCAGCAGCGCCTCGTAGAGCAGACTTTGCAGCACCGTCTGCGCTCTGGCGTAGTGCTTGAGCACCTTCACTTCAATGAACGTGAAGGGGGCACTTTCTCCCTCGAGCAGCGCATCGAAGCAGGCATCGGTCTCGCCGACACGCACATGCCGCGTCATTCCACCGCTCGCACCACCGCCATCACCACCCGCAGTGGAGGACTCCTGCATCTGACGCAGCACCGCATCCTTCAGCTGGGTCATCTGCTGGCGATGATGATCCAGATGCTCGGCACGCGATAACGGCGCCTTCTCGTCGGCGCCGTCCTGAGGGCTCAACAGCTGCGCGACATCGGCATCGTCGACGGCCTGCCCGCTATCCTCAGCGGCGGCTGATACCTGAGCCTCGGCGTCTGCTCCGCCCTGCTGCCAATCACTCTCCCCCAGCGACTCCTGCACCTCGCGAGTCAGACGCTGCTCCTGCTCGGCTGGCGACAGCGTGCGCATGAAGGAGCGGTCCTTGTCGTAATCCCCCGGCGCATACAACTTGCCGTGATGATGGGTCACGAGTCGATAGAACACTGCCAGCACCAGCAGCGGAAACACCACGATGAAACCGATCAACGGCCAACGTTCCGCCACTGTCAGCGTCTCGGCCGCCGAATTCAGCAGCAGACTCGCGAAGCCATAGATCAACGAGATGAACAACGCGATGATCCCCAGCGGGTTCCGCGCCAACTGCCTGGCATATTTCATGAACTGCATACGCGCTCCATTCCTTGGGGCTTACTGAGGGCATCCTCATGCAATGGGGGCGAGCAGCCCGATAATGCAAGAGGCCAGCCTCACCACTGCATCACGATGAAGGTCAGGGTCATCACGCCGATGGCGACCAGCCAGGCACCCAGCACGCGCTGGGCGATGACGAAAGCCGACTCGGGGAGCAAGCGCCCGGCCAAGGCAAGAATCCCCCACCCGGCGACAACGATGAGGAGTATGGCCGTCAATACGCCCAGCAGTATTGCCACAGGGGTAGTGGCCACGTCATGACCGACGAACAGCAGGGCGACCACCAACCCCGACAACGTTGCCGGAACACGCGCCATCAGCGCCCTGCCCCACAGCGTGCGCAGCGGTAGATGAATCGACACCAGCAAGGCCGTGACGATCGCAAAGCCCACCACTGCCATCACCAGCGAATCCGGCGCGTACAGCGCCACCACGATTCCCAGCACCATGGCATTGATCAGATTCAGGACACCGCGTAGCCACTCGGCTTCCGTAACCCGGCCTATCTTGGCGATGAAACGACTGGTTGGCTCTGGAACCTCAACGGCTATGAACTGTGGAACGAAGCACTCGGCCATATCTACTGGCCCATATCGATTGAAGTCTGCATGAGCGCCGTGCCGGCGCACTTCTCCAAGCCACTCAAGGGTGTCTGGAGCAAGTAACTTCCTGCACTAGGGATGAGCACGATAAAAAGCCGCCGCAGCTCTCTCAGAGGCGGCTTTTCAGGGCCACAGCAAAATGAGCCAGCGCTTTCGATCAGCCTTCAAGAGTCATGCGGCACAGCAGTGTGTTGTCCTGCTTGAGGCTTTCCCCCCAGACGAACCTGGCGTTGTCGTCCCAGTCGATATCGTCATAGCCATCTTTCGGGCTGACGTCGCTGGCAGCGTGTTCAATGGCAGCCGGCCAGTCGCTATCGTCGAAATCCGGGGCGGTCCAATCACCATCAACCGTGGTTTCCTCGAAGGCACAAGCACCCTCACCCGCTTGTGGGTCATTTTCGTCTTCGCAGGAAGTCTTCACCGGTGCGTGATGTACCACGAGGCAATGCATGTCGCTGTTGGTGACACCGATGACGTCACCTGTCTTTGCATCACGGAACTGGGCAATCATGCCGCCATCACCCATCTGCTGACGATCGGTGCCGATATATTCAAGGCCTGAGTCATTTTCCTTGAAGTCCTTGGCCTTGATGGCAATCGTCACCGGGAATTGCGTCTCGATGATGGCGGTTTCTGAATTGAAAGAGCGCTCAGTGGTGATCGGCACGCTGTCTTGCATCGCCTTTTCGCCATTGACGTACATTTCAAACCAGTTATCGACCCAGACCTCGGCCTTGAGTCTGGTACCGCTCTGGGGCCCGGCCTTGGGCTTTGCTGCATGCGCATCCTTGGCGTGTGAATCGGCAAAGGCAGGTGCGGCAGCCAGAATGAGGGCGACGGTCAGTAATGTGCGCATGAGGATTCCTTTCGTGGTGAATAGTGATCGGTCTTCTTGGCTTGCAGGGGCTGTCTTGCGTCCATCATCTGCTCAGTTGCGGAAGGTGATGGAGGATGAATCAATGACCTTGCCCTTGAGTGCCTCGATCATCGTGTCCCAGTTCACGGCCATGTCGTCATGATCCGGCAACGCATCCAGCGGTGCTTTCAAGGCATACAGCGTGATCATGTATTCGTGATATGAGCCCTCGGGCCCGGGAGGTGAACAAGGCGGCGTATACCCGATACGTTTCTTGTCCTTGTCGGCGCCCTCATCCCCCAACGACGCCGGGTTGCCGCGCGGCAAGTCGTGGGTATCTGCCGGAAGATTCCACAGCAGCCAATACTGGCTGGGGGCGTCACGACCTTCGACAGTGCCTTTGGGATAGTGATGCATGATGAGGGCAAGGCTCCGTGTGCCGTCAGGCACATCCCCCCATGTCAGTGGGGGTGTGACGCCAACGCCGCCGTCACGAGTGCATTTCAGGTCATCCGGCAACCAGCCGTCATCACTGAACGCAGGACTGGTGAGCGTGAAGTCGCCTTGTGCCAGCGCAGGCGTGGCCATGGGCCCGGCAAGGGCCAACGTACAAAGCCCAGCGGCCATCCCACGCTCGAGACGCGTCTGCAAGGCACTTGAGAACTTGCCCGCCAGATTGCTTGATGAACTGCACGATGACTTGCACGACTCTGCATGACTCATCGGCAGTACTCCCCTGCCTTGACGTCTCCACCATCTGTCACGGTACGCGTTTCAAAGTCATAGCAATCGGGCGTATCGGTGGGCGTATAGCGAATGTAATAGGCTTCACCGTGATAGGTGTAATCCATGCTGCGCTTGCCGTTTTCCTGCTGGGTAAAGACAAGGTCTTCCACGCCGCCCTGCGGAGGTGTCCCGGCAGGACGCCCACGGCTATTGGCATCGCTGGAATCGTTTGCGGCTGACAATGGCGCCACACGTGGCAAGTCCTTCTGGTCAGGCACTTTTCCCATCAGGCACTGCACGATATAGGGCGCCTTCTGCGAAGTGTGGTAGCGATAGCCAAAGGCCTTGTCCGGCTGGCCATTGCAGATATCCAGCGCTCCGTTCGCGATATGACTGCCATCTGGATTATCGTCGCCATAGATGGGATACCCATCCAGCGCCCAACCGATGATGGGGTTGTCATCGGCATTCTTCATCTTGTCGATCATGCAGGTGGGTTTGACATGATAGTGGTAGTCATCGCCACGCCCGGAATGCCCACCACAGGCATCCAGCTGTTTGGTGGCCAGGGTGTCATTCTTGGCCTGATAACTTGAGAGGTCATCCTGAGACATCTCTCCGCCGCCGGTGTAGTCGTAGATCGGCACGCCATTGACGGCGACACCCAGCGCAGCATCACGCGTATAAGGTGTCTCCTCACTGCCGCGCATCTTGGGCTCCAGCACTACGGGCGATGCGTAACCCTTGGCCGGCACCGGTACCTGCTCATTGGTGCCGACGATGCCGGTCATCATCTCGTGGTCCGGCCAGGTGTCCGAAGCAATCAATGCCTTGCCATCGTGACAGCTGACCGACACCGAATCGTCAAAGCCGGCGTCCTTCACCGAGGCTTTCACTGCATCACAGCGTGTCTTCTGCATGGCTGTCAGTGATGCCGGGTCGTTGGCGATAGACTGCGCAGCGTGAAATGCCAACGGCGCCAGAAGCGCAGCCGCCATGCCCAGCGCAATGGAACGACCCATGACGCGTCCTCGTCCATGCGAGTTTTGATCGGTGGATGACATGCCCCCTCCTTTGATGTCCTGGCGATGGAATCCGATCCAGACTCCTTGAAGAAAGCGGCCAGATGGCCGCCTAAAGCCCAACCCTAGGGAACTGCACGTGTAGTGGTTCTGGTGATGGCTCCGATGCCAGCTCGAACAGCAGCCTCACCACTGCATCACGATGAAGGACAGGGTCATCACGCCGATGGCGACCAGCCAGGCGCCCAGCACGCGTTGGGCGATGACGAAAGCCGACTCGGGGAGCAAACGCCCGGCCAGTGCAAGAATCCCCCAGCCGGCGACAACGATGAGGAGTATGGCCGTCATTACGCCCAGCAGTATTGCCACAGGGGTAGTGGCCACGTCATGACCGACGAACAGCAGGGCGACCACCAGCCCCGACAACGCTGCCGGGACACGCGCCATCAGCGCCCTGCCCCACAGCGTGCGCAGTGGTAGATGAATCGACACCAGCAAGGCCGTGACGATCGCAAAGCCCACCACTGCCATCACCAGCGAATCCGGCGCGTACAGCGCCACCACGATTCCCAGCACCATGGCATTGATCAGACGCAGGACACCGCGCAGCCACTCGCCAGTCGTGAAGCGGCTCTGACAGGCAACGCCCACCAGACTGGCCGTCAGCAGCAGATAAAGAATCACCGGACTTCCGGTAGCGGCGCGAACACCCAACAGCCATTGATCCCACATCATCATGCCAAGGCCTCCATCAGGAAGTAGACACCCAACAGCGCCGTCACTGCGCCCAACACCCGCAGCAACACGCCCTGACGAAAGCGCTCTGCCACTACACCCACGCCGATACCGGCGGCATGCAGACTGCCGGTAGCCAACATGAAGCCCATCGCAAAGGCGAAGGGATCAGAGGCCAGGGGCAATTCCGCCCCGTGAGCGTAGCCATGACAGATCGCGAACACCGAGACCACCAGACAGGCGAGCCACAGCGGCAACGCGACCCGCCACACGATGAAGGCGCCGAGCACCAGCGCGGAAAGCGCGATACCGATCTCGATGCTCGGCAGCGCCAGGCCCACGATGCCGACCACGCTGCCCAGCGCCATGATCATCGGGAAGACGACCGGCAGCAGCCAGGTGGCGGGCCGCCCCAGAATCACGCCCCACAGGCCCACCGCCACCATGGCCGTGAAGTGATCAAGCCCGGTCAGAGGATGCAGGAAGCCTGCGGCAAAGCCACCGACCGAATCGGTATCGACATGGGCATGCGCAGCCCCGGAGAACATGACCAGCAACAGGCCCAGGCGGGGGATGGCTGTCCGCGAGAGTCGCGGCGCCGAAAAGCGGGTGAACGTCATGAGGTGACAATCCTTCGGTGAAAAGCATGAAGCCCCGCGGCAATGCAGGTCTTTCGCATGGCCGCAGGGCTTCTTCATACAGCACGCTATTTCATGCAGCGCTTGTGCTCAGGCAGTCCGCGCGAGTGTCGGCAAGGTGGCGGGCCAAGCTGCCCTCCAAGCTGCCGCGCCGAGCTTCCACTCGGCAGCCTGATGGACATCCGCCCCTACTGCTCGCTGGATGCCTGAGGCGGGGCCTCTGACGGCTGATCAGACTCCGGGCGATCAGACGTGTCCTGCTCCGGCCCACCCGGACCACCCGGGCCGGGGCCCTGGCCCGGTATGCGCGGCGAGCCGATGCCCATGCTGGCCGTGGTCACGAAGTTGTCCTTGGCGACCACGCCCTTGAGGCACTTGGGCAGATTCGGGAACTCGTCGGTAGCGTGATAGTGGTACTCGCCCTCGGGGTGGCGCTCGGTCGGGCCGAAGTGACCATTGCAGCTGTCGAGGTCCGTCGGGACGCTGCCGCCGGAATCCTGGGTGCCGAACATCGGATAGCCATCGAAGGCATAGGCGAACTGGGCGGTATGGCTCTGTGGCAACTGACAGTGGGCATCAACACCGTGCTCATCATAGAGGGTGTCGATATCGGTCGCCGTTGCATGCCAGTGATACCAGCCACCGGGATCGACATGCCCGCCACAGGTATCCAGCGCCGGCAGGTTGCCGGTATCCAGCACTGACGGGGCATCAGCGAAGATTGGCACACCATCCAGGGCGAGACCGATCTTGGCGACGGTGCCCAGCGGTGTGGGCTCGTCAGCCTCGACCGGTTCAAGGGGCAGCAGCACGGTCATCTCGACGCTTTCATCCTCGGCCACATTGAGGCAGTTGTTGGCCTCGACCGGCCTCTTGCTCAGGTCCGTCATGATGTGGAGCGTTTCGTCATCATCATGGAAATGGAAGCCGAGCGTATCGAGCATCTCGAAGAAGGCACGATCCAGCCGATACAGGCCCGAGTTTTCGCCATCCCAGTCCCAGATACCGCCCTCGTCATCCAGAGATGGCGGGCAGAACGGGCCGGTTTTCAGGCCATCCGGCTTGTACTTGACTACCAGACGGGTGCACTGGGTCTGCGTGCCATTTTCCAGCGTACAGCTCACCGTTTCAGGGGCTTTCACCAGTGCGGCCGAGGAGAATTGGCTCGGCACGACTTCAGCATGAGCCGCGCCGGCCATCAGCATCGCGACCGAGGCTGACAGCACAGCAGCGGGCAAGCGGGCCGTGTGCCGCACGGCAGTTGCACGATGAGGAGGGGTGATGGTCATTCAATGACTCCTGACAGGACGCTTGAACGTCGCGGCAAGCGCAAGGTGCCACCGCGACAGAAAGGGTGGATCAACCAGAACGCATGCAAAAGAGAGCGATACAGTCTACAAGCCAGCACTGACAACCGGCAGCCCACAGACAGCAACGCCCGCCCTCTGATTCCATGCAACATCATCAGAGTGGCGGGCGAAGCATTCACGGTGCATGCGACGCAGGCGCCTTCAGCCTCAGCGTTCCGCTGGGCCACCCGGCGGCTTGGCACCCTCGGGCAGGCAGGCAAGGCCTTCACCGCCATCGGCCGGCGCGTCACCTGATGCACCCGGGCCAGGGCCGCCCTCGGGCGGAGCGATGCACTGACCGGGGATCAGATCCTGCTGACCTTGCACCTGAATCTGACACTGGTCTCCCACCTGCTTGGCGATACATGCCTCCAATGCTTCCTGAGGCGGCTTGCCGCGCGGCGGTTGCTGCGCCGCACTCACGGCACTGACTGCCAGCAGAGCGCCGGTGATGGCAAACATTGCGCCACTGCGGGCGATGGTCTGACTCACGCCAGAGAGACCAGAAAGCTTCATCATGCTCGTTCCTTGTGTATTCGTGCGGATGAACGCAGGGTGCCGCCAGAGTGTGCAGGCAATATGTCAGAAAGCCGCAACCACGCTGACAACCCGAGGCAACCCCAGCACTGACAAGGGCTCCCCCAGTCACACAAGAGAAGCCTTCGGCATCACGCCTTTTCGTGAGGCTTTTGCCCTTCAGGCCCGCCCTCGGGCGGCCCACCTGCCGGGCGTTCATCTGCCTTGCAGACCGCATCCGGCGAGTCGAGCGCACAGCCGATCTCGCCCTTGAAGCAGCCCAGAATCTCGTTCTTCTCGGCACTGTTGCCGTGATAGTGATAGCCGATCCCTTGAGCGACGTGACCGCTGCAGGCATCCAACTCGGCCTTTTCAGCATCCTCACCGGTCAGCTTGGCCAGTATCGGGTAACCGTCCATCGCGAAGCCGATCATTGGGGCATCCGCTTCCGCTTTCTCCTGCTTGGGGCTACAGCCATTGGCACCGTGGTAGTGATAGCCCACGTGCAGATTCACATGCCCCCCGCAATCGTCGAACGGGGCCAGAGTATGGGCAGCGAGAATCGCATCCTGCGGCGCTGCGGCGTCGAATCTGACGCCATTGAAGGCGATACCCCGTGGGCCAAGCGTGCGCCCTGCCGCCTCACCCTGACGGGCGACAGGCACCAAGGGCAGCACATAGGTGGTCTCGACGACCTCATCCATGTATTCCGTGCGGCATTCCACACAGTAGTTGTTGTACTCCTCGGCCACATCCGGCCGCGCCGCCTGATCACACGCGGTCCTGGTATCGGTGACGTGAACCTTGCCGGTGTCCTTGTCGAATAGCTGCCACTCGGGGTCATCATAGAAGGTGGCCAGATTCTCGATGAAGGCACCATCGACGTCGTATTGCGTGCCGTCGCGCACCCAGATACCGCCCTCATCAGCAGTGTCCGAGATATTGCCCGGGCACCAGGGGCCCATCTCATCGGCGGCCAGCGAGTTCTTGAGCGTGATGCTGAAGCACTGGGTCTCGGTGCCGCCGGATAGCGTGCAATCCACCACCTCGGGGCCTGCCACGACGCTGTCGGCATCGAACATCGACTTGATCGTTGCCAGGCGCTCGCTCATGTCGGTGCCGTGGGCCACGGCGGTCGTGGAGGCCATCAAGGCGATGGCGCTCCCCAATAGCAGCTTGCTTGTCAGATGCTTCATTCCCCATCCCCTTGTCATTGCGAAAGTCGCTCTCATGCTTCTGCAGGCCACACGCAACTGTCATTCACCCGCGGCAAACGCCGGCTGAAACCTCGTACTTCCTCCAGCACAAGACGCACCCTGCCCGACAGCATGGCACCTCAAGGCGTGGATACCCGCTTTCTGGCAGCCTCTCCCATCAGATCACGTTTTTGACACGCGGGTATGACAGCCGCATGAGGATCACCGACAAAAGCCAGTGGTGAGAGCCGAACGCAGGCAAGGTGGCGCACGAACTTGCAGCAATTGTTGAAAGCAGCGCCCTTGTGTTGAAAGCAGCGTCCTTGGCCAGACCTCAGCGCGTCTGGCGCGGGGAATGCCCGAAGTGGTTGCGGTAGGCACGCGAGAAGCTGGAGCTGGAGGTAAAGCCGCTCGACAGCCCGACCGAGAGAATATCGAGGTCGGTTTCCTTGAGCAGATGCCGCGCCCGCTCCAGGCGCAGCCGCAGGTACCAGGCCCGCGGCGAGGTCGACAGCTCCTGCTCGAACAGGCGCTGTAACTGGCGCAGCGAGACGCGACAGCGCTTCGCCAGCTCCTCCAGCGACAAGGGGGTGTCCAGGTTCTGCTCCATCAGGGCGACCGCATCGACCAGCTGGCGCTTGTGGGTGCCCAGGCGGCGCGCCAATGTCATGCGCTGCTGGTCCGTCCGCGTGCGCATGCGGTCGTGTACCAGCTGCTCCGAGACATCCACCGCCAGCGCCGTGCCGTGCCGGCGGGCAATCACATCCAGCGCCATGTCCATCGCGGCTGCTCCGCCGGCACAGGAAAAGCGCCGCGCGCCCAGCTCGAACAGCTCATCCGAGGTACTGATGGTCGGGAAGCGCTCACGAAACGCCGGCAGGCTTTCCCAGTGCAGCGTGACGCGCTCGCCGTCCAGCAGTCCTGCCGCCGCCAGCAGGAAACAGCCGGTATCCAGGCCGCCCAGCACACAGCCTCCGCCATCGAGACGATGCAGCCAGCCCGTCAAGGCGCGATTGAGGTGCGCCTCGGGCTCGAAACCGCTGCATACCGCCAGCGAAGGCAAGGAGCGAATATCGAGAATGCTGTGGTCGGCGACCAGCGTCATGCCACTGGAAGACGTGACCGGCTGGCCATCCTCACTGATGAGCAGCCAGCGAAACAGCGGCTTGCCACTGATGCGATTGGCGATGCGCAGAGGCTCCACGGCCGCGAAGAACGCCATCATCGAGAAGCGTGGCAGCAAGAGAAACCCGATGGTTTCCGGTAGCGGGCCGAGGTAATCGAGTCGCATCGTGCAGTGGCTCCAGAGAGTGAGAAGGTGAATCCGCCCTGCCCGGCGGCTGAGCGCAAGCAGCGTCAATGACGTCGTGAGGGCAAGTACCTGAGGTGCAGGATCCGCTCACGCCCCTGCACTGCCGGAATGTTATCCCGAAAGCGTCCCACAGATGGCCAACATTGTCGCATACAGGCAATCAATGGTCGCATCACGTCAAGAATATCATTGCATGATTTCTGCTTCTCGGACAGCCGCGACACCCCTGCGCGATAGCCCTTGCCAATGCGTCTGCGTGACCGAATGGGCCCGCTGGCGAACACGCTCTTGCGACACAGCCAATTTTCCAGAAGCTGTAGCCATCAAAATCAATTCCATTCATAATATATTGTAATGCTTTGAGGAAGTTAGCGTCTTCCCGCGCCTCTCGACAAGCATTCACGCCTTCATCTCGTTGCCTTATCGACAACAATTTTTCGCGATAGATGAACGGTCATTCCGCCGTGACCGCGACAGGGAACGCTGGCCCTACGACCAGCTCGAACAGGAGATATTGCGTGACCCCACCTCAGCCTGATCCCGCCTCACCTGACAATTCCAGTACCAAAAACGCCAGTACCAAAAACGCCAGTACCAAAAACGCCACCGATAACAACACTACCTCTGACGACAGCGCCGCGGCAGTCGTCGGTTCTCAGCGCTACCATTCGCCGGACCTGAGCCTGCGCGTCGAGACCTCCGGCCCGCTCAAGGGCATGCACAAGGGCATGACCCTGACCTCCGCCGGCCTGCTGCTGCTTTTCGTTCTCGCCACCGGCCTGGCACCCGAGCTGTCCTCCAGCCTGTTCGGCGCCGCGCGCGCCTGGATCGAATCCACTTTCGGCACCTATTACCTGGTGACCATCGTCGGTCTGATCGGCCTGTGCATTGCCCTCGTCTTCTCCCCCTGGGGCAAGCTGCGCCTGGGCGCGCCGGATAGCCGCCCCGAATTCTCGCGCTTCACCTGGATCTCGATGCTGCTCTCGGCAGGCGTCGGGATCGGCATCCTGTTCTTCGGCGTCGCCGAACCGATGTTCTACTTCGACAACTCCGGCGGCTTCGGCTACCCCAACAATCCGCACGCTGACCTCGCCGGCCATATGGCGATGGATCACGCCCGTGCCGTCGACGCTCTCAAGCAAGCCTTCTTCCACTGGGGCCTGCACGGCTGGGCGGTCTATGTCATCGTCGGCATGACGCTGGCCTACTTCGCCTATCGTCGCAATCTGCCGCTGGCACTGCGCTCCGCGCTCTATCCGCTGATCGGTGACCGCATCTATGGCCCCATCGGCCATGCCGTCGACATCATGGGCGTGCTGGGCTGCGTGTTCGGTATCGCCACCTCACTGGGGCTGGGCGTCAGTCAGATCGCCGTCGGCCTCAACCGCCTGACCGGTATCGACTCGGGTATCGGCACCCAGGTCGTGCTGATCGCGGTCATCAGCGTCATCTCCATCGCCTCGGCGGTCTCCGGCGTCCAGCGCGGCATCCGCATCATTTCCGAGCTGAATGTCGGCGTGTCCGTCATCGTGGTCGGCAGCTTCTTGATCGGTGGCCCGACCCTGTGGCTGATCAGCATGTTCGGCGAGACGGTTGTCTCCTACGTGCGTGACGTCATTCCCATGGGGCTGTGGGTCGCGAGCACGCCGGTCGAGCGCGACTGGCAGGATGCCTGGACCATCTTCTACTGGGCCTGGTGGCTGGCATGGGCGCCGTTCATCGGTCTGTTCATCGCGCGTATCTCCAAGGGCCGCACCCTGCGTGAGTTCATCCTTGGCGTGCTGATCGCCCCGCCGCTGATCATCTTCATCTGGCAGACCCTGTTCGGCGGCACCGCCCTGCATCAGGAGCTGAACGCGGCCATGGGCCCGGGCACCGGCCAGCTGATGGGCATGATTCGCGACTGGAATCTGCCAGAGGCACTGTTCGCCACCGCCGATGCGCTGGTGAGCAATGACATTCTCAGCACCGTGCTGACGTCACTGCTGATCTTCCTGCTGATCAGCTGGTTCGTGACCAGCTCCGACTCCAGCACCCTGGTCATCACCACCATCCTGTCGATGGGCGATGAAGACCCGCTGCCGCGTCACCGCATCTTCTGGGGTGTCTGCATCGGCTCCGTCGCGGCGGTGCTGCTGATGGCAGGCGGGCTCAAGGCGCTGCAGACGGTATTGATGGCGGCCGCCCTGCCGGTCAGCTTCGTGATCCTCGCCATGACGCTTGGCCTACTGGTCGCGCTGGTCGATGAATCACGCAGCATGATCACGTCGCGTCGTCAGCCGAAGACCGGCCCGCAAGCCACGCCGCGAGCGGTCAGCCAGACCAACGCGGGCTAGGCGATCTTCCAGTGATTTCGTAATGCAAGGCTCCATGACGCAAGCGTAGAGAGGGCAGCGTGGCGCTCTCGGCACTTGCACCGGAATCACAGGCCTACTGGCCCGCATTTATTAGAATGTGTGTGATCACAGCATCAGCATCGCGTGACCTTAGCGTCACAATCGTGTCACCCACGCATCACCAATGCCCGCTCAGGCCAACACCTGAGCGGGCATTGTCATTTCTGGCGTCTTTTGCATGCTCTTCACGTCGTGTTGTGGCAAGCAGGTGTCGCTTGCCTCCAACGTCCCCACACCGCACCTGACTAGTCTGGAAAGGCGCAACCCTCGGCCTGACAGCCGGTTGCGCTGCTGACAGGACACTGACAGCAAAAGTGCCCAGCCAGGCACGCATGACACTCTTGGCGTTCTCGAGATTAGCTACCCCCGGCATTGGCCTGATCGAGAACACCATCCCCCACTTTAGCCACCGGCCTGCCCGTGCCGATTCCGCTCTCCAGGCCTCAATGTGATCAGCCTCAAGGCACTCAGGCCGCAGCAGAAGCGACGCTCAAACAGCAATTAGAACGACAGCTCACTCAACAACTACAACAATTCAGGAGTCTTCTCATGGCAGCGACAGACCATGATCCACTCGGTGATCCCGCACCACACCCTTCGCAGAACAATGCCCTCACGGCACATATCCAGGTGGAAACCAGCGGCCCGCTCAAGGGCATGCACAAGGGCATGACCCTGACCTCGGCCGGCCTGTTGCTGGCGTTCGTCGTCGGGGCCGGTCTCTCACCCGATGGGGCGGCCGCCATCTTCGGTGCCGCGCGCAGCTGGATCGAACATACCTTCGGCACCTACTACCTGGTGCTGGTGGTCGCGATGATCGCCCTGTCGCTGGTCCTGGTGTGTTCGCCGTGGGGCAGCCTGCGCCTCGGTCCCAAGGACAGCGCCCCGGAATTCTCGCGCTTCACCTGGATCTCGATGTTGCTCTCGGCAGGTGTCGGCATCGGCGTGCTGTTCTTCGGTGTCGCGGAGCCGATGTTCTATTTCGACAATTCCGGTGGCTTCGGCTACCCCAACAACCCGCACGCGGATCTGGCCGGCGCGACCGCCATGGATCACGCCCGCGCCGTCGAGGCGCTCAAGGTGGCCTTCTTCCACTGGGGGCTGCATGGTTGGGCGATCTACGGCATGGTCGGCATGACGCTGGCCTACTTCGCCTATCGCAAGAAACTGCCGCTGGCGCTGCGTTCCGCGCTCTATCCGCTGATCGGTGATCGCATCTACGGCCCGATCGGCCATGCCGTCGACATCATGGGCGTGCTGGGCTGCGTGTTCGGTATCGCCACCTCACTGGGCCTGGGCGTCAGCCAGATCGCGGTGGGCCTCAATCGCCTCACCGGTCTGGATGCCGGCATCGGCACTCAGCTGGCGCTGATCGTCGCGATCAGTGCGATCTCGATCGCCTCCGCGGTCTCCGGCATCAAGCGCGGGATTCGCTTCATCTCCGAGCTGAACATCGGCGTGTCGGTCCTCGTGGTCGGCAGCTTCCTGATCGGTGGCCCGACGCTGTGGCTGATCTCGCTGTTCGGCGAAACGCTGCTGGCCTATCTGCGCGATGTGGTGCCGATGGGGCTGTGGGTCGCCGAGACCGCGGGAGAAAACAGCTGGCAGGTCGGCTGGACCATCTTCTACTGGGCCTGGTGGCTGGCGTGGGCGCCGTTCATCGGGTTGTTCATCGCCCGCATCTCCAAGGGTCGCACCCTGCGTGAATTCATTCTAGGCGTGCTGATAGCGCCGCCGCTGATCATCTTCATCTGGCAGGCGCTGTTCGGCGGTACCGGCCTGTATCAGGAGCTGACGGCCAGCATGGGTGCCGGCAGCGGCGAGCTGATGACGCTGGTGCGCAACTGGAACCTGCCCGAAGCGCTGTTCGCCACCGCCGATGCCCTGGCGGGCAACAGCGTGCTGAGCGTCATCCTGTCGTCTCTGCTGATCTTCCTGTTGATCAGCTGGTTCGTGACCAGCTCGGATTCCAGCACCCTGGTGGTCACGACCATCCTGTCGCTGGGCGATGAAGAACCGCTGGCGCGCCACCGTATCTTCTGGGGCATCTGCATCGGGCTGGTGGCCGGTACGCTGCTGATGGCGGGCGGGCTCAAGGCGCTGCAGACCATCCTGATGGCTGCCGCCCTGCCGATGAGCTTCGTGATCGTGGCGATGACGCTGGGCCTTCTGGTGGCGCTATGCCAGGAATCCGGCATCGCCCTCATGAAACTCGGCAAGCCGAAGCCGGACAGAGGACAGGCCTGAGCTCTTGAGGCTGAGGCTGGTGGACTTGTGTCAGTCCCCACATGAAGCCTCACTGGCATGACATGCTCTGCCAGACAGGCCCTGCCAACCTCCACTCGCCGAGCCATCCCGTGATAGGAGCGGCTCGGCGAGTCGCGTTGAGCAACACATCACGCTTATGCCTGCCGATATCGCGCTGGTGTGGGCCCTCATGTCGCAACAAGCCAATTAGTTGTCGTGCATATCCAAAACTGCTTACCCAGTACGGATAGTCTTATGAGGTCCTTGCCATTCACAGGAGCTCAGCATCGGCCTCTTCAACGCGTCATCTCATCCCCGCATCACGTTGCCAGCCACGACAATAACAACATCAGGACTCGCACAATGACCCACCACTCGCCCTCTGCACAGCCTGCTTCTGATCAATCCGCGTCTGAACAGTCCGTCTCTGGACAGTCAAATCATGAACAACAGAACGCGCACTCCGCTGACGACATCTGCGGACTGGGAAACTCGGCCTGTGGCAAGGAGCAGTACCTGACCTCGGTCGCGACCGTCTGCGTGATCGCGCTGCTGATCGGTGCCGCCGCCCTGTTTCCCGAAGGATTTCTGGCCAGTCTCGACCTGATCAAGGGCTCGGTGATCGGCAACTTCGGCTTCCTGTTCACTTGGCCGGCCTTTGCCGTCTCGCTGCTGCTGGTCGTGGTCTGCTTTACCCCGCTGGGCAAGCTGCGCTTCGGCGAAGGCGACCCTGAATTCCATACCCTGAGCTGGATGGGCATGCTGTTCGCCACCGGCATGGGCATCGGCCTGCTCACCTGGGGCGTGCTGGAACCCAAATATCACACCGATGCCGGCCTTAGCACCGACATGGCGCTGCTCAACGCCTTCAATCACTGGGGCCTGCTCGCCTGGGCCGGTTATCTGGCCATCGGCGCGCTCTTCGCCCACGCCATGTACAACATGAAGATGGCCAAGCCCGCCGAAGAACTGCTGGGCAACGGCCTGTGGAGCAAGCTGAACCTGGTAAGCCTCGTCGTTTCCACCGTCATCGGCCTGTCGCTGTCCTTCACCTACGCGACCACCCCGATCCAGCAGGGGCTGGTCAAGCTGGTCGGCATCGAATTCAGCCCGACCCTGATCATCTGCGTGCTGGCCGTGTGCGCCATCATCTCCTCCACCTCGGGCCTCAAGCGCGGCATCAAGTGGCTGAGCAACTACAACACCCTGTTTGCGATCATCCTGATGCTCGGCGTGCTGGTGCTGACCGTGCCCGGCGATATCCTCTCCACCTTCGTGCGCCTGGTGCCGGAATACCTGCTCAAGTACCCCGCGATGGCCACCGATATCGGCCTGGGCGATCCGGAGCGCAAGACATGGCTGGCAGACTGGCTGTATGCCTTCGAGGCGGCCTGGTATGGCTGGTTCATCTTCACCGGCGTCTTCATCGCCCGCATTTCCAAGGGCCGCACCCTGCGTGGCATGGTGCTGGGCGTGATGCTGGTGCCGACCCTGTTCTCGTGCCTGTGGTTCGTGGTCTTCGGGCTCGGCAGTCTGAGCCTGGGCGTCGATGACGTGTTCAAGCTGATCGACACCATCGACAGCAGCGGCCTGCTGTCCCTCATCCTGACGCTCAACATCCTGCTGTTCTTCATCACCAGCGCCGACTCCGCGGGACTGGTGTGCGAGATGCTGACCGTCAAACGCTCACGCGCCTTCTGGATCGTCTCCATGGCGGCACTGGCCGTCGTGGTCAGCTGGCTGGGCGGTGATGTCTACAAGACCCTGCTGAGCCTGATCTCGGTCGCCGCCATCCCGGTCGCCTTCGGTATCTTCGCGCTGGTAATCGCCTTCGTGATCCGCGTACGCCGTGATCGCGCCACCCGCGCCATCCCGGCACCGGCGCCACTCACCCAGCGCTGAACCGCCATGGCGTGAGAGGCATCGTAGCGCGCACTGACGCAATGCAGTCTGTCCAAAACAACGGCCCTGCCCTCTAACGAGGTGCAGGGCCGTGTCACGTCTGCTGCAGACCCTTTCCCTCCCCCGACGCTCACGCGCCCTTGTCGGCATACGCTCTGGCAGACCACTATGCTGTCAGTAACAGGTTGACCGTCTCTGCGAACAAGACGGCTCAAGCAGACCGAGCCCAGCGGTGACACCCGACAGTGTGACGGACCACAGGAGCGACGCATGCCAGCCAGTTTCCACGACCACCTCAGCCGTCAGATCAATGAGCTGCATGAAGAAGGTCTCTACAAGCAGGAGCGCGAGATCACCTCGCCCCAGCGTGCCAGCCTGCGGGTCGCGGGCGGGGGTGAACACGAGGGGCAAGGGGCGGAGGTGATCAACTTCTGTGCCAATAACTACCTGGGCCTTGCCGATAGCCCCGAGCTGATCGCGGCCGCGCAGCAGGCGCTGGAGCGTGATGGTTTCGGCATGGCCTCGGTGCGCTTCATCTGCGGCACTCATCATCAGCATCGCGTGTTGGAAAAACGCCTCGCGGCCTTTCTCGGCATGGACGATGCCATCCTCTATTCCTCGTGTTTCGACGCCAATGGCGGCCTGTTCGAGACACTCTTCGGCCCTGAAGACGCCATCATTTCCGATGCGCTCAATCACGCCTCCATCATCGATGGCGTGCGTCTGTGCAAGGCAAGCCGCTATCGCTATGCCAACAATGACATGCGCGAACTCGAGGCCCGTCTCAAGGAGGCGGATGCCGCCGGTGCACGCTTCAAGTTGATCGCCACCGACGGTGTCTTCTCGATGGATGGCGTGATCGCCAACCTCAAGGGCATCTGCGAGCTCGCCAGACGCTACGATGCGCTGGTGATGGTGGATGACTCCCACGCCACCGGCTTCGTGGGGGCCAACGGGCGTGGCAGCCACGAATACCATGACGTGATGGATCAGGTCGACATCATCACCACCACCTTCGGCAAGGCACTGGGCGGGGCCTCGGGCGGCGTGACGGCCGCGCGCGGGCCCATCGTCGAGTGGCTGCGCCAGCGCTCGCGCCCTTATCTGTTCTCCAACTCGCTGGCACCGCCCATCGTGGCGGCGACTCTCAAGGCACTGGACAAGGTCGAGGACAGCGCCGAGGCGCGCCGTAAGCTTTGGGAGAACGTCGAACGCTTTCGTCGTGGCATGCAGGAGGCCGGCTTCACCCTCGCGGGTGCCGGTCACGCCATCATTCCGGTGATGATCGGCGATGCACGCCTGGCGGGCGACTTCGCCAATCGCCTGCTGGAGGCCGGCATCTACGTGATCGGGTTTTCCTACCCGGTGGTGCCCAAGGGACAGGCGCGCATTCGCACCCAGATCTCGGCGGCGCATACTCCGGAACAGATCGAGACCGCCATTGCCGCCTTCACGCGCATCGGCCGCGAGATGGGCGTGATCGACTCCACGCCGGGAGGTGATGCATGAAGGCGCTGGCCAAGCTCAAGGCCGAACCCGGCATCTGGATGACCGAGACGGCCGTACCGGAAATCGGCCACAACGATGTGCTGATCAAGATCCGCAAGACCGCGATCTGCGGCACGGACATGCACATCTATCAATGGGATGAGTGGTCGCAGGCGACCGTGCCGGTGCCGATGGTCACCGGTCATGAGTATGCGGGGGAGATCGTCGCGCTGGGCAGCGAGGTGCGTGGCTACGAGATCGGCGACCGTGTCTCGGGCGAAGGGCACATCACCTGCGGCCATTGCCGCAACTGCCGCGCCGGGCGTCGACATCTGTGTCGCAATACCGAGGGCGTGGGCGTCAACCGTCCCGGCGCCTTCGCCGAATACCTCGCACTGCCCGCCTACAACCTCTTCAAGCTGCCGGATGAGATCAGCGATGACCTGGCGGCCATCTTCGACCCCTTCGGCAATGCCGTGCATACGGCGCTGGCGTTCGATGTGGTCGGCGAGGACGTATTGATCACCGGTGCCGGGCCCATCGGCATCATGGCGGCGGCGGTCATCCGCCATATCGGGGCTCGCCACGTGGTGGTCACCGACGTGAATGACTATCGACTGGCACTGGCCGAGCGGATGGGCGCGACCCGCACCGTCAATGTCAGCCGCGAATCCCTGAAGGAGGTGATGGCGGAGCTCGACATGCATGAGGGCTTCGATGTGGTGCTGGAAATGTCCGGCGTGCCTTCCGCCGTCGAGCAGATGCTCGATGTCATCAATCATGGCGGCAAGATCGCCATGCTGGGCATTCCGCCCGGCGAGATGGCCATCGACTGGACCAAGGTCATCTTCAAGGGGCTGACCATCAAGGGCATCTACGGCCGCGAGATGTTCGAGACCTGGTACAAGATGGCCAGCCTGATCCAGTCAGGGCTGGATCTCTCGCCCATCATCACCCATCGACTGAGCGTCGAAGACTTCCAGCAGGGCTTCGAGATCATGGGCTCCGGTCAGTCGGGCAAGGTGGTGCTCGACTGGGGCTGAGGGCGTCTGCTCGGCTCAGTCTCCGCGCAAGTCAGTCGCCGGCGCGCGCGGCAACAGCCCGAAGGCTTCGCCCATGCCGGGGGCGGCAAGGCGCTCGAGGAACCATTTGAGCGCCTTGCCCTGACGGCCACTGCGCCAGGCGAGCGAGAGATCGATCGGCGCGCGCTGCGTCTCCAGCTGCAGCAGTGCCAGACTGCCCTCCTCCAACTGGCGATGGATTCGATGCAGCGGCAGATAGCCGACCCCCAGCCCCTTGCGCTGGACCTCGATCTTCTGCGCCGTGGTCTTGACGATGATCTGGCTGCGGCCATCCAGCAAGCCGGAAGAATGGCCGGGCAGGCTGCGCGAACTGTCCGCCACGATCACGGTGGGATATTCCTGCAGCGCCTCGATGGCAATCGGCTGCGCCAGCCGGGTCAGCGGATGATCTGCCGCCACGGCGAAGACCGGTTCTATTGCGCCGAACCGCCGGCATGCAAGCCCAGACACCGGTGGCTCACCGGGCGCGCCGATCACCAGATCACAGCGATTGTCATGCAGCGCATCCCAGGCCCCCGCCATCACCTCCTCGCTCAACACCACCCGCGTGCGCGGCTGGATGGCCTGGAATTCCTCCAACAGCGGATAGAGCGCGTCCGGATCAAGAATGGTATCGACGCAGATACGCAGCTCGACCTCCCAGCCGGCTCCCGCCTGACGCGCCAGCGCCGTCATCTCCTCGGTGGCCAGCAGAATGCGCCGCCCATGCGCCAGCACCAGGTGGCCCGCATCGGTCAGCTCGGCCTTGCGCCGCGAGCGATCGAACAGCGGCACGCCCAGCTCTTCCTCCAGCTTCTGGACCGAATAGGAAATCGCCGAGGGCACGCGATGCAGCGTCTCGGCGGCCGCGGCGAAACTGCCCCGCCGCTCGATGGCATCCAGCACGCGCAGGGCGTCGAGTGTGATGGGTGAGACCATGATTCAAAAATTCTGATCATTGAGACCAGAATCCTCCGTTATTTTTTTGATAAGCCTCATTCTATAGTAGCTCCATCGATCAAAGACACTGATCTGAAAGACCTCATATCCCCTGATCAATGGAGCCACACATGTTCAAGTCCGCCCTCTCTCGCCTGATGACCACCGATTCCAGCCTCGCAAGCCTGGTGCTGCGCGTC
The DNA here is from genome assembly GCF_029846435.1 of Cobetia sp. 1AS1. NCBI lineage: Bacteria > Pseudomonadati > Pseudomonadota > Gammaproteobacteria > Oceanospirillales > Halomonadaceae > Cobetia > Cobetia sp. 1AS1. The sequence continues at coordinate 701,772 of NZ_JARWKU010000002.1, read as the reverse complement.
CCGACCGGCATCATCTTCATGGCCCACGGTTCACAGAAACTGTTCGGCGCCTTCGGCGGCTACGGTCTGGAAGGCACCGGTCAGTGGATGGCCTCCATCGGTATCGAGCCGGGCTACCTGATGGCGCTGCTGTCCGGCAGTGGCGAGTTCTTCGGCGGACTGGCGATCCTGATCGGCCTGCTGACACGTCCGGCGGCTGCCGTGCTGGCCTTCACCATGCTGGTCGCCATCCTGACCGTGCATATCGGCAATGGACTGTTCGCGAGCAACAACGGCTATGAATACGCGCTGGCACTGCTGACCATCGCAGCGAGCCTGGCGATCACCGGCGGCGGCAAGCTGTCACTCGACCGCCTGCTGAGCCCGGCCAGGCACGATTCATAAGCCCGCTGAAGGCTGGCTATTCATCACTCAATGCGCGCCCGCACAGTCTCAGGAGGTTGCCATGCTCACGTTACGTCCCGGCAATGCGCGCGGCCATGCCAGGTTCGCCTGGCTGGAGAGCCGCCACAGTTTCTCCTTCGCCAGCTACTACGACCCGGCTCACATGGGCGTCTCCGTACTGCGCGTGATCAACGATGACCGCGTGGCGCCGGGCGCGGGCTTCGATCCGCACTCGCACAGCGATATGGAAATCATCAGCTATGTGCTGTCAGGCAGCATCGAGCACCGCGACAGCATGGGCTCACGACACACCCTGGGGGTGGGCGAAGTCCAGCTGATGAGTGCCGGGACGGGCATCGAGCACAGTGAGTACAACGCCTCGTCCCGCGAGCCACTGCACTTTCTGCAGATCTGGATCACGCCACAGGCCAAGGGGCTGCCGCCGCGCTATCAGCAGCAGCCCTTCGCCGCCCGCGACGGTCTAACCCTGTTGATCGCACCACCGGCGCAAGCCGCGCCTGGGGTGCTGGCCATCAATCAAGATGCCCGGATGTATCGCATCGGCCTGCAAGGAGATGACGAGCAGCGCACAGCACTGGAACTGCCGCTGGACGCAAGGCGCCGCTACTATCTGCACGTGATCGAGGGGTCCACGCGCTTGAGCGGGGACGATGCGCATAGTGTCTCGCTGGGCGCAGGCGACGCCGCGACGCTGGATCAGGCATCACGACTCGTACTCAGCGATGCCCAGCGACTGCACGCCCTGCTGTTCGACCTGCCCGCCTGAACCTTTGATGCTGATCTGTGCCTGATCACCAAAAATGACGCCGCCTCCTTGCCCAATCGATAAGGGTGAGGAGGCGGCGTCTTTCTGTCTGCCATTGCCAGCACGCAGCGGCTCACAAAGCGCTCCACAGAATGACACATGGAGCGATTGCCGAAGTGACTCACGGAGCGAACCATGGAACGACGCAACCCGCTCAAAGTCACATGATAGAGTAAGGCCCAAAGCTCAGGGTATGAGACTGGCAGCCATTGCCGACACCTTCAGATGACGGAGACAGCGCCATGACGAATGAGACCATCATCGCCGCCGAGCCGCCTGAGACACTCAGGCTGCCAGCACCGGATCCACTAGCGCAGACGGGCGATGACAGCCGTCCACACCAGGAGGCCCTCGACGCCCATACCGAGGACTACTCGGAGGCCGGCTTCTGGCGCAAGGTGAGCGGCGCCGCCAGAAAGGCCGGCAAGCGCGTGCTCAATCCTGCATTTCGCATGTATTTCGCTGCCCAGGACCCCGATACGCCTCTCTGGGCGCGCACCACCATCTATGGGGCGCTGGGCTATTTCATCTCACCCATCGATGGCCTGCCCGACTTCACGCCGCTGCTTGGCTACACCGATGACCTGACGCTGATGGCAGGCGCCGTCGCCATCGTCGCCGCACATATCAAGCCGGAGCATTCCGAGCGCGCGGAGACGACGCTCAAGCGCTGGTTCGATTGAGCTGGCGCCTCTTGCGACTCTTCACATATACAAATGCAACAATATTCAACAAAAGTTAACAATGGTTGAAAGGCGTTGTCTGGCCCGTGTTTAGCCTTGTGACATGCGCATGTTACGGTGAGCGACAACTTCGCCACGCCCGAGAATTCGTCATATGCCCGTCACTCGAATGCCCATGCCATTGATGAAACTCGCTACCGCGGGCATTGCCCTCATGGTGCTGGCCGGCTGTGTGTCGCGCGCGCAGATCGATGTCCCGAAGGTCACGCCGGTGGAGGCGCAGGCCTACCAGCACAAGGTGTTCTATTCCGACGTCTATTACAGCCAGCCACAGGCCAACCTGTTTTCCGGCGCAGCCCAACAGGCCATGCAACCACTGGGCAACATCAAGCTGTCGCGCGCCTGTTCACCGGCAATGACTCACTTCAATCAATTGCTGCGTGAGCAACTGCCCGCGTCTTCGCGCATCACCCATGATGCACGTGCCAGCGACTACCGCCTGCAGGTGGAAATCCAGGCCCATGAGAATCGTGGCCCTGTCTATCTTGATTACCTGATCGCCCAGAACCTGACCAAGAATCTGCTGACCTTCGGTGTCGCCAATGAAGATTTCGATATCATTGCCGATTTCGATGTCCAGTATCGTCTCTACGACAAGAACGAGCAGTTGCTGTTCAGCAAGGATTACGCCGTTCAGGACTCCGTGCCGCACCAGGCAGGCAACTTCGACTTCGGTGATCGCATCTTCCTGCCGGCCCAGAACATGATGAAGAAGTACCTGCTGCTGACGATGAATGACTTCTTCGTCAACGCCAGCCGCCCGAGCCCAGAACTTGCCGCCGTACTCAGCGATAGCTGACAGCGGGGCAGATCCAGCACGCCCGAGCTCATGACAACCGTAAACACGACAACGCCTCGCCAGCCAAGCTGACGAGGCGTTGTCGTGTTTCAGGCCCCTTCATCCCTTCACTAATGCCATCGAGACTCGCGCATCGTGTACCGCGCGGCATTCATCACGATCGCGAGCAGAAGGAAGACATCAGTTCAGGACTCAATAGGCGTCATTGACTTGTCTGTTCCGTCTGCTTCGCCTGCGCATCTCTTGAGGTGTCCTTGCGCAAGCCTAGCGGCATGCGCAGCAACACATCCGGGCGATTCTGCGCCAGGCTCAGCACCGTGATCGCGAGCAGAATCAGCGCCATGCCGCCTATCTGCATAGCATCCAGCCCCTGTCCCAGAATCAACAGGCCATACAGGGTGGCAGTGATCGGCTCGATCATGGCGACGATGGAGGCGACCGACGGCAAGCTATGACGCAGCCCGGCAATATAGCAATAGAAGGACAGGCCACCGCCCACCAGCCCGAACAGGATGAAGACCCACCACTCATCGGCGAAGGGCACTGCAATCGCCTGTCCCATGTCCGTGAACGGCACCATGATCAAGGTGCTCAAGCCCAGCGCGATGGCCAGGATGCCCGGCACACTGCCATGCCGCGAAGCGGACTTGAAGGCAAAGATGAACACGGCATAAGACACGCCCGCCAACAAGCCAAAGGCGATGCCCAATGGGGTGACAGAGGCAGAGCCGGATTGCAGCACGCCTGTCAGCAATACGATGCCGATCATCACCACCACGATCGACCCCAACTTGACCGGCGTCGGTTTCTCGACCCGCGCCAGGAAAGAGGCGATATAGACAAAGATGGGCGCGCTGTACATCAGCGTGGCAGCCACCGCGACGCTGCTTTCATTGACGCTCTTGAAATAGAACATGAAATTGCCGGCGACACCCAGCCCCGCCAACAATGACCACCCCAACAGACCCCGCGTGGAGTCGGCCGGGCGCTTGTGATAGCCCAGCAGAAACATCCAGCCCAGCATGCAGATGAACCCCACCATGGCGCGCCAGAACGAAATGACTTCGGCCTGCCAGCCCCACGACATCAACTGACTTCCCAGCCCACCGGTAATCCCCCACTGGAGGGCTGCAAGAATGACCAATAACGTGCCCCATTGTGCCATGCGCTCTCCATAGACGTGATTGATTGAGGAAAGACAGCGTAACAAGACAGGCCCACACCCTGTAAATATACACAGCCGGCTTATTTGTACTTTCTTTTATTTAAATGGTATCCAATTGTTATTCTCAATCAGCCAACGAAAGTTAAACTTGAATACCTGTCGCCAATGCATGACAGACATGACGGCCACAAGTGACTTGTCACTGAATCGTGCGCGACTTCTTGAATAATCAGTGGATATATCCTTGCCTGAACAGGGCTTCATTTCGCCCATCATCTCGAGACAATGACAACCACCAGAAAAAGGGGATTCACGCAAGCCAGCAAGGCGTGAGCCGCCCTTATGGCGCGCAAGACACCCCCACCCGACCATCTTCTTGTTCGCCATTCCTCCTTCTATTGGGGCGCTTTGGGCACGTGAAGCGCGTGGCATGCAGATGTCATTGGCCGGATGCCCTTCCTGTCACGCTCAGGAAGTAGACGCCTCTCACCCGGTAAACTGCCGCCTTTTAGTCTAATAAACTGACCTGCTGCGCGTGATGAGTGGGCTGCGACACCTCACAGAGTCATTGACTATCAATGAGTTGGCGCAAATAAACCTCGTGATCATCACTGGTAATACCAGATGACCTCAAGTAGCAGAAACAAATGGACTCTCTTACCTTGAGCTAGCGTCAGGTGCGACATAACCACGCACCCACCAACAACAAAGTCTTATAAAACGACGTTCGCCACGCAACATGGGGCGCCACGCAACATAGGGAGAGTGCTGCACATGAATCAGTCGCTATTGGCACTATTGGCCTTCGTGCCATTGCTGCTAGCCGGGGTGCTGTTGATCGGCTTTCGCATGGCCGCCCGCCTCGCCATGCCCATCGTTTTCGTGGTCACTGCCCTGATCGCCCTGCTGGCCTGGGACATGACCTTCACTCGTGTCCTGGCCTCTTCATTCCAAGGGCTGATACTGACGGTCGCGATCCTGTGGATCATCTTCGGCGCCCTGCTGCTGCTCAATACCCTCAAGCATTCCGGCGGCATTGCCGCGATACGCAACGGCTTCTCCGGCATCAGCCCGGACCGCCGCGTACAGGCCATCATCGTCGCCTGGCTGTTCGGCTGCTTCATCGAAGGTGCCTCCGGCTTCGGCACCCCTGCCGCCGTCGCCGCCCCCTTGATGGTGGCGCTGGGCTTCCCGGCATTGGCCGCGGTCGTGGTGGGCATGATGGTGCAATCGACGCCGGTCTCCTTCGGTGCGGTCGGCACGCCGATCGTGGTCGGGGTCTCCGGTGGCCTCGACAAGGCCGGTGTCAGCGAGACACTGGCCGCGAATGGCTCGAGCTGGGACGCCTACTTCCAGCTGGTGACCTCTGAAGTCGCCATCACCCACGGCATCATCGGGATCTGCATGCCGTTGATCATGGTCGCGGTGATGGTGCGCTTCTTCGGCGCCAATCGCTCCTGGCGTGAAGGGCTGGAAGTCGCGCCCTTCGCGCTGTTCGCCGGTGTCTGCTTCGTGGTGCCTTACGTACTGGCAGGCATGCTGCTGGGGCCGGAATTCCCGTCGATGATCGGCGCCATGGTGGGGCTCGCCATCGTGGTACCCGCGGCGCGCAAGGGCTTCCTGCTGCCCAGCCGGACCTGGGACTTCCCGAATGCTGACAGCTGGCCCGCGGAGTGGATCGGCAAGCTGGACATGACGCTTGAGCCCGTCGAGGGCCGCAAGCCGCTCTCGGTCGGCATGGGGTGGTTGCCGTATGTGCTGCTCGCGGTGCTGCTGGTGATGTCGCGCGTCATCGCGCCGATCAAGGAGGCGCTGACCTCGTGGAGCTTCGGCTGGAGCGGCATTCTCGGGGAGGCTGACATCTCCGGCAGTCTGCAGCCCTTGTACCTGCCCGGCGGTATTCTGGTGGTCGTGGTACTGCTGACCATCGTGCTGCACCGCATGCGCATGCGAGACGTCAGTGCTGCTGTCAGCGAATCCAGCCGCACCATCCTCGGCGCAGGCTTCGTGCTGCTGTTCACGATTCCGATGGTGCGCATCCTGATCAACTCCGGCGTCAACGAGGCGGATCTGGTGTCGATGCCGGTGGCGATGGCGCAGTTCATCGCCGATAGCGTGGGCGATATCTATCCGCTGTTCGCGCCGAGTGTCGGTGCCCTCGGGGCCTTCATCGCTGGCTCCAACACCGTCTCCAACCTGATGCTGGCCGATTTCCAGTTCAACGTCGCCCAGGCTCTGGGCATCTCCAGCGCCATGATGGTCGCCCTCCAGGCGGTCGGCGCGGCTGCCGGCAACATGATCGCCATCCACAACGTGGTAGCCGCCTCGGCCACCGTCGGCCTCCTGGGCCGCGAAGGCGTCACGCTTCGCAAGACGATCCTGCCGACACTCTACTACGTGATCTTCGCTGGCATTATCGGCATGATCGCCTTCCACGGCCTGGGGGTGGTCGACGGCTTGATGAGCTGACAGAGCGCCTCGTCACACTCTGGCAAACGACAGCAGGCCCGCATTGTGTGCGGGCCTGCTGTCGTGTGGAGGTCATCAACATAATATTGAATGTGTTTACTCCAGGGGCCTGTTTATCAACAAGGCACGGCGTAATAAATTGCCCAACATCGCCGAAACGGCAGCCTTCATGTCGCAAGTTTCTGGAGCAGACATCCCATGACCCATTCTGTATTGCCCCCTACCCGACTACAGCAGACCCGGTTGCAGCAGGCCCGCGAGCTCGAACTTCCTTCCCGCGAAGCCATGCTGCGGCGCGCCCCCTCCGTCCAGCAATTCTGGGACAGCCATCGTCAGCTGCTGAGTGACGCCTGGCGTGAATGGGAAGCCGTCGAGCAAGACGACCTCGCCATCCTCGATAGTGGATTGATCGACGAGGCGCTGCGCACTGCCGTCAAGCAGGCGTGGGAGAATCCCGAGCGCGAGACGGACGTCAAGGCGCTGATGACAGAAGTCGCCACTGACGTCTATCAGTTCCAGCTCTTCGATGTCGAGCGCATTGCTGATCTGCGCAACATGCTGGAACAGGCATGGGACGCCGGCATTCCGCTGCGCCCGCCCTACGGTATCGTGCTCAACCGACGCGGCGCCATGCTCGACCGTCGCTCAGAGGGCTATCTAGCGGCACCGAGTTTCCAGGCGTTCTATCAGCAACTGCTGGACAGCTACATGCGCCCGATCTCGCGGCTGCTGTTCCCGGAAATCATCGGCTACGACAGCCAGTCCTTCGGCTTCTCGATCCACTACCAGCCCACCACGGACGCCTCGATTCGGCCGCATACCGACGCCTCGTCCGTGACCCTCAACATCAACATGAACCTGCCCGACGAGACCTTCGAGGGCTCTGAACTGGACGTTCTGGACGCCGCTAGCGGAGACGCAGTGCGCTTCTCGTTCACGCCCGGCTCGGCCATGTTGCATCGCGGTAATGTGCCGCATGCCGCGCAGCCGATCACCAGCGGCCAGCGCTCCAACCTGGTGCTGTGGCTGTATGGTGAGCGAGGCCAGATACCGCCACAGGGCGCGCAACGCCGGGCGATACCTGCCAGAGACCGCTGGGTTGCCTCGAGCGCCGAACAGGATGATTTCGCACCGTTCTGATGGCCAGCGTGCTCTACTGGTAAACATTAGTGAGCAACAACGACAAAGGGGGCCCTTGATAGGCCCCCTTTGCGTTGTCATGCGCTCGATAACGGCGCTTGATTATCCGCTCATGACCACCTGATCATGGCCTCGCCTGCCATGACGGGAAAGCCGAGCAGATCACGAAGGGTCGCGGCATCCGGCGAGAGAGTCAGCCAGCTCACGGCGGCGATATTGAGCAATACCGCACACCAGAATACGAACCGGTAGCTTGTCTTGCGCGTCTTGTGACGCAGGCTCTGTTGGGCGATCAGCGCGCCCGGCCAGCCACAGACAAGCTCCATCAGGTGCAAGGTGCTCTCGGCCACGCGCCACTCATCCTGTGCGGCCGCCTGCTTGTCGACTCGATAGGCCAGATACGCCACCAGGCTCATGCCCAGATACGCTGCAGGCAACATCCATGGCAGACGCTCCTGCCACCAGCCCGCTCCGAGTACGACCATCACGGCTAACGCCACCAACCATGCAAGCCACACCCCGGTAGAGGTGGTGGAAGCTCCGGCTCCATGGGTGCGAAAGCGGATGGCACGTGGGCGGTTGTTGTCATCCATGCCCAACTGATAGTGCACCTGCGCGCTGGCCTTGGGTCGCCCGCGCCCCTGGTAGGCGCTGATATGGGCAAAGACATCCTTGCCACCTGACGCCGGGGTAATGAAGCCAAAGCCCTTGTCATCGTTCCAGCGCGTCAATCGTCCTTGAAGGTTCATCGCCTCATCTCTTCCCGGTCCGGCCCTTAGCCGATGAAGGTGCCTGTGGCGTTGCCGCCGCCCTTGCCACTGGCGCCACCATCGCCGTTGTCGTCGTCATCTCTTTCATCTCTTTCAACTCTGTCACCCCTGCCATCCTTGCGCTCCCGCTCGTCACGCTGATCGCCCCATGAGTCCTGATCCCGTGAGTCAGCGCCGCCTTGTTCATGATCGCGGATATCGGCAGCAGAGGCCTTTTGCGAATTGGCGTACACGGCCAGCGCATCATCGGGATTGCGCGCCGAGACCTGGGCCTGCTCTTGATAGCCCTGGGTTTCCAGCAGGCTCGCGTACCACAGGTTGCCCTTGAGGCTGATGGTCAAGTTGAGGCCCAGGAACAGGATATTGGAGATCAGCTGCCCTCCCTGCGTCGCCGGAATGAAGACCGAGCTGAGCACGATGAAGCCGAACAGACTGGCCGCCAGCAGCCACATGCGCTTGTAGAGCGCCCAGAACAGGCCGAAGAAGAACGCCGGCCATGACCAGCCGATCTTGACGGCACGCGTCCCGTGCTCGGGATGCGTCAGAATACGAAATGAAGCCATCGTGAAAATCCTTGTCTGTGATGCCGAGCGGGCAACAAGCTGCGACAGGCTCGGATAAATGACACACCCTTCGTACTATACCGCCAGCCACTTGTCAGGACCATGAACTGACCTATCGCTATCTCACTGATTCTCCTCAAGCTTGTCAGCCGCGCCCTATCATTCATGCCTAGCCATTCACACCGAGCCATTCGCGCCCGACGACGCAGCTCAAAGCGTCTGGATGACCAGCGGCTGATCATTGGCCGGATAGGCACAGCACATCAAAACCTGCCCCTGAGCCACGCCAGCCTGTGGCGGCTCGGGATACTTGACCTCACCCGCGACCAGTCGCAATGCGCAGCTGCCACAGCGCCCGGCACGGCAACTGGACTGGGTATTCACGCCTGACTGCTCGGCCAGCTCAAGCAGACTGCCCTGTTGGGGTGTCCACTGTCGTGTGATGCCCACGTCGCTGGCCGATGGCTGCCCGGGTGCCACGCGAGGCGTGAAGGTGACCCGAGTGCGCTCCGGCAAGCTCGTCTGGAAGTCTGCCGATAGCGCAACCGCGGTTGCCTCCCCCTCCTCCAGCGAACCACGCCCGAAGAATTCGTGATGCAGTTGCTCACGCGGTAACCCCAGCGCCAGCAGGGCGGCATATTGCGCTCGCATGAAGCCCTCGGAGCCACATAGATAGACATGGCTGGAGGCAAGCTCCGGCAGGCTGCCCGCCAGACTCACCAGCTCCAATCTGCCCACAGATTGATGCCGCCCGGCCACGAGATCCGCCGCACTCGGGCGCGACAAGGCGATATGAAGATGCAGCCACGCATGGGCGCGCGACCAGCGCTCCAGCGTGTCGAGAAATGCCAGCTCACGCCCATCACGCGCGGCATGCAGGAAGACCACTTCGCCGAGCGGCGGATGCCCCGCTTCTGCCTGCTGTATCAAGGCCTCCAGCATGGCGATCATCGGCGTGATGCCGACGCCGGATGACAGCAGCACGCAAGATGCTGGCAAGTCCTGCAACACGAAATCCCCCGCCGGGGGTGTCGCTTCCAGCACATCGCCCACCGCGAATTCATCATGCAGCAATCGTGAGGCAAGTCCCTTGGGGTCGCGGCGTACCGAGATGCGATAGGCACTCTGTCCCGCCCGCCAGGCCTGCGAAATGCTGTAGCTACGCATCACCGCGATCTCGCCGCAGGACAAGGGCTTGCGTGGCGTAGAGGCCAGACGCAGGGTCAGAAACTGGCCGGGGTGATAGGCGTCGATTTCCGCCGGTTCGCGCTCCTGCCCCGCTAGCGGCCATGGCGCCAGATAAAAGGAGGTGATCGAGTCACTTTCGCGCACCTTGTCGATGACGCTCAGACGACGCAAGGGTACGGGCGCCTCGTCAGGGGCCGGCCAGTCACCGGTCTGCTCAAGCGACGGCGAGAGTTCGATCAGACGCCCCTGCGCCGGCAAGGCATGCTCGACATGCAGTACCTGCTCCGGCACCACATCCACGATGCGCTCGGCGCCCGCGACCAGCGCTGCCCGCTGGGGGGTCCAGTCGACCCGGGCATGCCCCTTGAGCACCAACGCCTCGCCCGTGATGAAGTCGGGAATCAACAGGCTGACGCGGGAATCCAGCTCGATATTGCCCAGGGTGTTGAAGAAGCGATTGCCGGCAAAATCGGGAAACGACAGGCTGCCGTCGGCATTCAGGTGCAGAAAGCCTGGCCTGCCGCCACGATGCGAGACATCCACGCCGTTGGGCGCAGCATCGTCCAGCTCGCCTGCGCGGGTCGCGATGAAGAAGGTGTCCGCCTGGGCCAGCAAGGCGCGCGCCTCTTCATCGTTCCATGTCGCCTCGTCATTGAGTGCCACCTCGCGGCTGACCAACGCTTTCGCCTGCTCGGCAGCCCAGTCGATCTCACGTTGCTGGATGTATTGCGGACAGTTGCCGAAGCTCTGATCGACCCCGATCCGCAGCCCATCGGGCGCCATGCCCGCCACGGCTTCAGGGGCAAGCAGGGTGCCATTCAGGCGATTGCGCCGCCGACTGGCCAGATCCAGCCCCAGCACGCCGATCCTGGTACCGGGAGTGAAATCCAGCCCCAGCAATTTCCCCAGCGCCGGTCGTGCATGCACCTGCAGCTCAGCGGGCGTGGCATTGCAAAGCTGCCCGGGCGGCGCAAGGCTCACCACCGCCCACGGCCAGCCGTCGCTGTCAGGCACGCCCATGAACAGCACCGGCAGACTCGCGAAGAACGCGACATGCTGCTCAGGCATGCGGTCGCGCACGTAGGGGGCGACCTGCTCGAGATAATGCTCCGACACGCCTGCGCGAGCCTGGACACGTCGCTCACCTGCATGAAACACCTGCCGATGCTCATTCATGGACAAACCCTCAGAATGACGGTGGGGCTCAGGCCAGTACCGGGCTCGTCGCCATGCCCACGAAGCCCGGCTCGGCTTCGATACGCGCAAGCCATCCACGAATGGCGGGATAAGGACTCAGGCTGACACCCCCTTCCGGTGCATGGGCGATGTAGCTGTAACCCGCGATGTCGGCCAACGTCAGGCGCTCCTCCACCAGGTATTGCCGCTGATCCAGATGGGACTCCATGACGGCGAACAGGGCATGCGCGCGGGCGATGGCCTGCTCGTGGTCAAAGGGGGCACCGAAGACGGTCACCAGACGGGCCGTGCAGGGGCCAGCGGCAATCTCGCCGGCCGCGACCGAGAGCCAGCGTTGCACTTGGGCCGCTGCCAGGGCGTCGCCGGGCATGAAGCGTCGTTCGCCGTCATAGCGCTGGGCCAGATAGACGAGGATGGCGTTGGAATCACTCAGGAAGACGCCATTGTCCTCGATGGCCGGCACCTGCCCGAACGGACTGATCCTGAGGAAGTCGGGCGCCTTGTGCGCGCCGTTGGCCATGTCGAGGTCCACCGTCTCATAGGGAATGTCCAACAGCGCAAGCATCAGCTCGACGCGGTGACAGTGGCCGGACTTCGGATTGCGGAACAGACGGATGGGCGCTGACGCGGCAGCAAAGCGTGGGTTCATGATTCACCTGACAATGTGAGGAAAAAGCAAAGAGGAAAGAGCCGAGAGCGGCAAAGCGCAGTGCGCTGCAGGAAACGTGGCAGGCAATGACGACTCAGAAGCCGAAATCGCTCAACCCGGGGTGGTCATCCGGTCGGCGCCCCAATGGCCAATGGAACTTGCGCTCGCTCTGCGCGATGGGGTGCTCATTGATGCTGGCGTGGCGATGGGTCATCAGCCCCTGCTCATCAAACTGCCAGTTCTCATTGCCGTAGGCGCGAAACCACTGCCCGCTGTCATTGCGATATTCATAGGCGTAACGGACGGCGATCCGATTCCCTGCGCTGGCCCACAGCTCCTTGATCAGGCGGTAGTCGAGCTCGCTTGCCCACTTGCGGGTCAGGAAGGCCACCACCTCATCACGGCGGGTCACGAATTCGGCGCGATTGCGCCAGCGGGTGTCCGGCGAATACGCCAGCGCTACCTTCTCGGGATCACGGCTGTTCCAGCCATCTTCGGCAAGACGCACCTTGCGTGCCGCAGTGTCTGGCGTGAACGGTGGCAAGGGATGGCGGGGGAGATTGGCTGACATGAAAGAGGCTCCAGCGGTTGGGGTGATCAAACACATCCCCACACTACTCTCCTCATCTGGCTGCTAGAATCCTCAGCAGACACAATTGATCATTCCAGATAATGACAATAATCAACGCCAATGGGAGCCACAGATGGATCGACTGCAGACACTGGAGGTCTTCGTGGCCGTGGCGGACGCCGAAAGCTTCGCGGCAGGCAGCCGAGCGCTGGGCATGAGCGCCCCCTCGGTGACACGCGGCATCAATGCCCTGGAAGCCCGCCTGGGCGCACGTCTGTTCACACGCACCACACGTCGCGTGCGCCTGACCGAGATCGGTGAGCGGTATCTGACGGATGCACGGCGTATCCTGGCGGAGCTTCAGGCAGCGGAGGATGGTGTCAGCGGCGCCGCGACACGCCCCACTGGCGTATTGCGCATCACCTGTCCCACCGAATTCGGCCGTCTCCATGTGATGCCACTGCTGATGGAATACCTCGAACGCTACCCCGAGATGCGCGCCGAGGTGGTCATGGTGGACCGCGTGGTCAACATGATCGAGGAAGGCTTCGATATCGCCGTGCGTATCGGCTCCCTGCCCTCCTCGGGGCTTTCGGCACTGAGAGTCGGCAGCGTGCGGCGCGTGGTGTGCGGCTCACCGAGCTATTTCGCCCGCGAGGGCACGCCGGACTCGCTGGAGGCCTTGGCCGGACAGCGCATCGTTGCCTCGAGCAACATGAATGCCAGCAAGGAGTGGCGCTTCGGTCGCGCAGGAGAACACGCCATACGAGTGAGCCCCCGGCTAACGATGAGCAGCATTGCCGCCTGCATCGAGGCGGCCCGCAGTGGTTGGGGCATCACCCGCGTGCTGTCCTATCAGGTCGGCGAGGATCTCGCCGCGGGTCGCCTGCAGGCCGTACTGGAGGAGCTCGAGCCACCGCCGCTGCCGATCCACCTGTTGCACAGTGAGGGGCGCGGCGCGGTGGCCAAGGTCCGCACCTTCCTGGATTTTGCCGCCGAACGCCTGCGCGCCAATTCTGTACTGAATCCCTCACCGTCAGCGCGATTGACCGACTGAGCCCCCCTCCGACGGGCTGAAGGCCGTCATGTCCTGTTGCAACAGGCTCGACAGCCGACTGGCGCCATCGCTCAACTGACGGCCCAGTCGGCTGATCAACTGCACATGCGGCGTGACGAACTGAGCTTCCTGCAGTGGAATTCGACACAGGCGGCCGGCGGTGACCTCCTCGGAGACCACGAATTCCGGCAGCAGCGTCACGCCGCCATGCAGCGCGAATTGCTTGAGCATGGCGAGGGCGTTGCAGGTCAAGGTCGGACTCAGCATCACTCCGGCCTGATGTTCGGCCTGTGCCACGATCTGGCGGATGCCGAATGACACCTCCGGCAGGGCGAGGGAGTGACTGGCCAGTGCCGCCAGCGACAGCGGCTCGGCCTTGCCTGCCGCCCGCCTGGAGCCTTCCTGAGCCCCGACCTGTTGCCCCCCGAGCGGCTGCCCCCCGAACTGTCGAGCCAAGTCATGCTGCGGATTGACCACCGCACACACCGGCTGCGGCCGCGAGACGTGCGTGCGAATCTTCGGATCACGAGTCGGGTGAAACACCAGTCCCAGATGCGCTTCGTCCTCGACCACCTGCCGGATCACTTCATTGGTCCCGCACAGATTCACCTTGAGTTCGATGCCCGGATAGCGCGCGGAAAAACGACTCAATGGCCCCGCCAGCCCCTCGATAAACCCCTCACCGATCGCCAATACCAGCGAGCCGCTCTGCAGCCCCTTCAATGACTGCAACGACTCGAGCAGAACCTCCTGCTGCGCCAGACGCTGCCGGTAATACTCCAGCACCCGCTCGCCCGCCTCCGTCGGCTTGACCCCGCGGCGATGGCGCTCAAGCAGCGGCATGCCCAGCTCATGCTCCAGCTGGGTGATCTGTCGACTGACCGCGGAAGGCGCCACATTCAGGAAATCCGCCGCCGCGCGCACGCTACCGAGTCTGGCAGCCTCATGGAAATGACTGATACGTCGATCCTGCACCAGACTCATCACGCCTCCAGCATTGCCTTGAAGGCAACATTAAAGTGAATTATGGATTATTGCTGGAACACAGAAGCGCTGTCCATACTCGAGTCACCGGGTGCTACTCCCCTCTCGCCACGACAGGAACACGACAATGACAACAACCGTCGGTGTCATCGGACTGGGCAACATGGGCGGCGGCATGGCCGCGACTCTCGCCCGTCATGACTTCCCCGTCCTCGGGTTCGATCTCTCTCAGGCTGCGCGTGACAAGGCGGCTGCGGCAGGCGTCACGCCGGTCGACTCCCTCACCGAGCTGCTCGCGAAGGTTGAGGTGGTAATCCTCTCGCTGCCCAAGGCCGAGCATGTCGAACGCCTGTGTCTAGGCGGCGAAGACGCACCAGTCAGCGATGCAGCAGAAGATCACCAGGCCGAAAGCCTGCTGGCCCTGGCCCGGGCGGGGCTGATCGTGATCGACACCACCACCTCGACTCCCGAGACCAGCCGCAAGGTGGCGGCGGCGCTGGCGACGCGCGGTATCGACTTCATCGACGCCCCGGTGTCCGGCGGCCCCAAGGGCGCCGCGAGCGGCAGCATGTCGATGGTGATCGGCGCCGAGGATGAGGTGCTGGCACGCGCCATGCCGGTGCTGGAGGCCATGAGCGGCAGCCGAGTGCACGTCGGTCGCTGTGGGGCGGGCAATGTCGCCAAGATCGCCAACAACATGCTCGCGGCCTGCCATCTGATCAGCACGGCGGAGGCCGTTGCCATGGCCGCCAGAGCGGGCGTCTCCCCCGAGAAGTTGCTGGAAGGCGTGAATGCGGGTTCCGGGCGCAGTGGCGCGAGCCAGGTGATGTTCCCCAACTGGGTGATCAACAAGGCCTTTGATTCCGGCTTCACCATGGGCTTGATGCGAAAGGATGTCGGGTTGGCCAGTGATCTGGCGCAACAGCTCGGGATGGAACTGCCCCTCGCCAACGCCGTCGCCCAGCTATGGAACGAGAGCCGCGCGACGCTGGATGACAGCGAGGATTTCTGCGCCATCGTGCAACGCACTGACCCGACCCTCTTCGGCCACGGAGCATAAGCCATGCTGACCCACGACATGACCCCGGCATTCTCGACGACTCAGCGTATCGCCGAGTTGATGCAGAGTTTTCAGAACAGCAGCCAATCTCAAGACGACATGCTTGTCGTCAGCAGCCTGATCGGTGGCGAGTTCATCAAAGGAAGCGGTGAGCGCATCGAGGTACGCAACGCTCAGGATGACAGCCTGATGCTGTCCTTCCCGGATGCCGACATCTCTCAGGTAGCGCTTGCCAATGCCGCCAGCCGCGAGGCCCAGCAGCAATGGGCCGCCCTGACCGCCCAGGCCCGCGGGCGCGCCATCTACCGCATAGGCAGCCTGGTCCGAGAGCAGGCCGACACCCTGGCCGAACTGGAGGCGCTGAGCGCCAACAAGCCGATTCGCGATGCGCGGGTCGAGGTGGCCAAGGTCGCCGAGATGTTCGAGTACTACGCGGGCTGGGCCGACAAGCTGCACGGCGAGGTGATTCCTGTCCCGACCTCGCACCTCAACTACGTCACCTACGAGCCGCTGGGTACCGTGCTGCAGATCACGCCATGGAATGCCCCCATCTTCACCGCCGGCTGGCAGATCGCCCCGGCCATCACCGCCGGCAATGCGGTGATTCTCAAACCCTCGGAGCTGACGGCGCTGTCCTCGCTGGCGCTGGGCGTGTTGATCGAGCGCGCCGGTGTGCCGCGCGGGCTGGTCAATGTCATCGCCGGCTACGGCCATAGCATCGGCCAGGCGTTGATCGCCGAGGGCGACATTCGCAAGGTGGTGTTCGTCGGCTCGCCCGCCACCGGCCGCCACATCGCCACCGCCGCGGCGCAGCGCTGCATTCCCTGCGTGCTGGAGCTGGGCGGCAAGTCCGCCAACATCGTGTTCGAGGATGCCGATCTCGAAGTGGCCCTGCGCGGCGCCCAGGCGGCCATCTTCTCCGGCGCCGGGCAGAGCTGCGTGTCCGGCTCGCGCCTGCTGGTGCAAGCCTCGATCTTCGACAAGTTCACCACTGCGCTGGCCGAGGCCACCACGCAATTCACCCTCGGTGACCCGCAGGACCCGGCGACCCAGATCGGCCCGATCAACAACGCGAAGCAATACCAGCATGTGACGTCGATGCTTGCCGGCGCCATCGAGGACGGCGCGCGTCTCGCCGATGGCTCAGCAGAGCCCGTACCGGACACCGGCGGCTATCATGTCGCGCCGACGGTACTGCTGGGCGACAACGCCATGGCCTGCGCGCAGGAAGAGATCTTCGGCCCGGTCGTGGTGGCCATACCGTTCGAGGAGGAAGCCGACGCCATCCGCATCGCCAACGACAGTCGCTTCGGGCTGGCCGGCGCCGTCTGGACACGCGACGTCGGCCGCGCCCACCGCGTGGCACGCCAGGTGCGTGCCGGCACCTTCTGGGTCAATGGCTACAAGACCATTCACGTCAGCTCGCCCTTCGGCGGCTACGGCGAGAGCGGCTATGGCCGATCCTCAGGGCTGGATGCGCTGCGCGAATACAGCGAAGTGAAGAGCGTGTGGGTCGAGACGGCAGCCGAGCCCGCCGCCAGCTTCGGCTATGGGGCAAGCCTGGAGTAGCCAGATGTGATCGTGTGCCTGTCAGCAGGGCAGCACTCAAGACAAGCAGTGGTCAACGGGATGCATGGCCTTGAAATGCCATGCATCCTTGCTCCCTCCCCGCATGACACCGCAAGGCGCCGTGGATTTCCCTCCACGGCGCCTTGCGGCGTTTGACGGCATGCGCCAGCATCGACTTCTGACTTCTGATTTCCGAATTCTGAGTCCCGGCGTCGCGGCCAGTGACAAGCAGTACTTCCGTGACTAGCAGTACTCTCGTGACAAGCAATACTCCCGAGACAAGGCATCCCTCCATCGGCCCGACGACACAAGGATACGTGAATGCGCGTCAAGACCGACTTCCCCCATCGCGTCCGCGAGATCGAGCACACGCTGATTCCGCTCTCTGACGGCACCCAGCTGGCCGCCAGAATCTGGCTGCCGGAAGACGCGGAACAGGCGCCGGTGCCGGCCATCCTCGAATACCTGCCCTACCGCAAGAGTGACGGCACCGTCGCGCGTGATGCCCTCACCCACCCCTACTTCGCGGGCCACGGCTATGCGTCAGTGCGCGTCGACATGCGCGGCAACGGCGAATCCCAGGGGCTGATGGAGGATGAATATCTGCCACTGGAGCAGTCCGATGCGCTGGAGGTGATCGACTGGATCGCCAATCAGCCCTGGTGCACCGGCAAGCTCGGCATGATGGGCATCTCCTGGGGCGGCTTCAATTCGCTGCAGCTGGCCGCGCACCGGCCCGAGCCACTCAAGGCCATCATCACGATCTGCTCCACCGATGACCGCTACACGGATGACATCCACTACAAGGGTGGCAACCTTCTCAACGAGAACCTGGCCTGGGCCGCCACCATGCTCAGCTTCTCCGCGGCCCCGCCGGACCCGCGTCTGGTCGGCGACAAGTGGCGCGCCATGTGGCAGGAGCGACTCGATGAGATGCCGCTGCTGGCCGAGACGTGGCTTTCGCATCAGCACCGCGATGAATACTGGAAGCAGGGCTCCATCAACACCAATTACGCCGATATCGAAGCGGCGGTCTATGCCATCGGTGGCTGGGGAGATGCCTACAAGAACACCGTCGGGCGGATGATGGAAAACCTGAGCTGCCCGCGCAAGGCGCTGATCGGCCCGTGGATTCACAAGTATCCGCACTTCGCGGTGCCCAATCCGGCCATCGGCTTCCTGCAGGAAGCGCTGCGCTGGTGGGACCACTGGCTGAAAGGCGAGGAAAACGGCGTGATGGACGAGCCGTCCGCCACCTTCTATCTGCAGGACTCCCTGCCGCCGAAGACGATGTATGCCGAACGTCCGGGGCGCTGGGTGCAGACGGATGGCTGGCCCGCCAGCGATGTCGAGATGCACGAGATGTCCCTGAGCGAATCAGGCCTGAGCGACGACACACGTCAGGGCCAGCAGGCACTGTCCAGGCCGGTCGTGGTGGATTCTCCCCTCACCGCTGGTCGTCATCAGGGCGAGTATTGCGCCATCTGGTTCGGGCCTGACCTGCCGGCCGATCAGCGTCTCGATGATGCGCTGGCCGTGTGCTTTGACAGTGAACCGCTCGACGCGCCGCTGGATATCCTCGGCAAGCCCAGGGTCACGCTGACACTGGCCAGTGACCAGACTTGCGGCCAGCTGGCAGTGCGCCTGAGTGACGTGCAGCCGGATGGTCAGGTCGCGCGCATCACCTACGGCGTACTCAACCTCAACCTGCGCGATCATGACAATCCCCAGACACTGGTGCCGGGCGAGCCCATCGAGGTGGCGCTTGAACTGGACATGGCGGGCTACCGGATTCCAGCCGGCCACCGTCTGCGTGTGGCTCTCGCGACAGCCAACTTCCCGATGGTGTGGCCGGCAGCCGGGCGTGCGGCACTGACCCTGCAACCGGGCCTGCAGTCACTCGCGCTGCCGGTCTTCACCGGCGAGGCCGTGGCCAACCCCTTCGAGGCACCGGAGTCCGCACAACCGGCCAACATCAGTGAGCAGCGTGCCGCCAAGCCCAGCCGCAGCGTGGTCGAGGACGTGGCCAGCGGCGAAATCACCACCATCGTCGAGGACGACATGGGGGCGATGACCTTCGAGGATACCGGCATGCGTGTCGAGCATCGCTGCACCGAGCGCTATACCGCGCATCCGGAAGATGCGGATCGCACGCGTGCCGAGATCGTCTGGCATTACCGCGCCGGACGCGATCAACACGGGCGTGACAGTGCCGTGGGCGAGACGACCCCGGGACAGTTCGACATCCGTGTCGAGAGTCACTATCGCATGCGCTGCGACGCCGAGAACTTCTATCTCGAAGCCGAGCAGATCGCCTGGGAAGATGACAAGGAAGTCCATCGCCGTGACTGGCAGCGCACAGTGCCGAGAACCGCGGTGTAAGCGGACTGCGCCATGAGTTGAACGCACCACGAGCCTCACGGGTCGTCATGCTATCCTTGGCCGAGCCATTTCACGCTCAGCTCAAAGGACTCGCATGTCGGCCCGTGATGCTCTCCCCCCTCTGCAATGTCTGCGCGCCTTCGAAGCCGCCGCTCGTCACGGCAGCTTCACGCAGGCCGGACGCGAGCTCAATCTGACCCAGAGTGCCATCAGCCGCCAGATCAAGCGTCTGGAGGATGACCTCGGCCGTCCGCTGTTCGAGCGTGATCCTGATGGCCTGCGCACCACCCCTGCCGGGGAAGACTACTACCGCGTGATTCGCCGTGTGCTGCGTGAGCTCGCCGATGAGACCTCCCGCCAGCGCAGGCGTGGCAATGAGCGTCAGCTCACCCTCGCCACTAGCCCGACGGTGGCCTCCACCTGGCTGGCCCGCAAGCTGACCGACTTCCGCGAGACCCATCCCGACATCGAGCTGCGTATCCTGACAGTGGAAGACCCCTATCGTCTGGACCTCGCCGAATTTGACCTGGGCATCTATTACCACCTCAGCAACTAGATCGACCCGCCCGGCCTGAGCGCGGAAGCCATTTTCGACGAAGAGGATGTGATCGCCGTCTGCAGTCCTGCCTATCTCGAACGTTACGGCCCCATCCACGATGCCGAAGACATGCTCGCCAACCACACCCTGCTGGTGGTCGAGGACTTCTTCAAGGACTGGCTGACCTGGCAGCACTGGTGTCAATCGCTCGGCCTCGATTGGCAGTCACCAGCCCACAGCCTGCGCGCCAACAGCTACCAACTTCTGATACACGCCGCCTTCGCCGGCCAGGGCGTCATCCTGTGCTGGTCACGCCTGCTCGGTGAGGACATCGCTGCAGGCCGGCTGGTCAAGGCATTGCCACATGCCCTGCCCAGTATCGGCACCTTCTCGCTGCTCACCCCTCAGCATCGCCACATGAGTCAGGCCGCACAGCGCTTTTCCCGCTGGTTGTTGGGGCAGCGCCCGCCTCAAGGGGCAGGCCATGAAGACGATGAGAGCGTTGCTGCCAGGCGGCCAGCTCCGCCGCCAGATAAGGCATGAAGCGCTGCCCCTGACGCGAGACGGGATGAAAGCGCGAGGTGACCAGCGCGACATCCAGAGTGATGGTCGGTGTGAAGGGCACGATGCGCAGATGGCAATCGCGGCGCGCCAGCATCGCCTCCGCCGTCACCGGATCGATCAGGGCGATCCCCAGCCCTTCATTGACGAGCATCGCGACCGAGGGAAACAGATGGGTCTCGATGCTCGCCTGCAATGTCATGCCGGCCTGCTGGAAGGCACCCGCGAGTTTCAGAGTGCTCTGGTGATGCTGATCCAGCGTGATGATGGTCTCCCCGGCCAGGTCCGCCGGGCTCAGTGATGCCTTCTCGGCGAGAGGATTGCCTTCGGGAACCGCAAGCGCCATGCACAGCCGATACTCCTCGAGCACCAGCTCCTCGATGGCGGCGTCCGACTCGATGACGCCGAGATCGAACTGGCCCTCGGCGACCCACTCGGCGATCTTGCGCGAGCTGAACGTCTGCAACGACAGGCGGCTGTCGGGAAAATCGACCAGATAACGCGCCATCACTCGGGGCATCACCGTGGGAGACAGCCCCGGCATCGAGGCCACGGTGAGCTTGCCGGCATGGCCGTCACGCAGCCCATCGGTCAGCTCATCAAGGTGGCCCACCGACGCCAGCACCTTGTCGACCCCCTCGGCCAGATGGACGGCTTCCGGCGTCAACTGGGTGCCGTAGTGGTTGCGGCGAAAGAGCAGAAAGCCGACTTCGCTTTCCAGATTGGTGATCGCCGTGCTTACCGCGGGCTGGGTGATGGCCAGGCGACGCGCTGCCTGGGAGAGACTGCCCGTGCGTACCACTTCCTGAAAGATCTGCAATTGACGCAGGTTGTGTCTGAGTTTCATGACGGCTGGGCTCTCATCTCATGGCAGGGCTCTCGTGGCAGGGCTCGCGTGGCAAGGCTCTTGTGACAGGGCTCGCATGGCAGGGCTCTCGCGGCGGGGCACTCATGTCCGGATTCTCGAGACTAGCCTTTCTCGGGCAGACTCTAAATTGTTCTTATGACTTAATAGACAGCCTTTAGTTGTGCTTATACCCCCTGCGGGAGGAAGCTGACCAGACCCTCATAACCAACAACAAAGGGCCACAGACAATGCATATGATCGACCTCATGGGGCTATTGCTGTATTTCGCGATACTGCTCTACATCGGCTACCGCAGTGCCAGGAAGACCTCCAGCAGTGCCGACTTCGCCGTCGCCGGCAACAAGATCATCTGGCCGGTGCTGTTCGCCACGCTCGCCGCTTCCTTCCTCGGCGGAGGTGCCTCGATGGGCCGCGCCGGCAAGGCCTTCGATGAGGGCTACGCCTTCATGTTCGCGGCCTCCGCCTTTCCCATCGCCACCATCATCGCAGGCCTCTACATCGCACCGCGCCTCAAGCGCTATGCGGGCGCCCAGACGGTCGGTGACATCATGGCGCATCACTATGGTCGCAGCGCTCGCCTGCTGACCGGCATCTTCTCGCTGATCTTCTGCGTCGGCATCCTCGGCGCTCAGGCGCTGGCCATCGGCACCGTCTTCAATGCCATCCTGGGCATCGAGATCAGCACCGGCATCCTGATCGGCATGGCAGTGGTACTGGTGTACTCCACGGCCGGCGGCATGTGGGCCGTGATCCAGACCGACGTGGTGCAGTTCGTGATGCTCGCGGTCTTCCTGCCCATCACCATGATCGTCGGGCTCGACAAGATCGGTGGCCCCGATGCCCTGATCGCCGCGCTGCCCACCGAGCACTTCAGCATCATGGGCGATTACACGCCGCTGATGTTCATCAGCATCTTCATCGCCTTCCTGCTCGGCGAGACCCTCGTCCCGCCCTACACCCAGCGCGCCCTGTCGGCACCGGATTCGCGTCATGCCAAGATCGGCTACTCGCTGGCCGGCGGCTTCGGTCTGCTGTTCTATGCCGTCAGCTCCACCATCGGCCTGATCGCGCTGGTGCTCTATCCGCAGATCTCGCCGGATCAGGCCATGCCGGAACTGATTCGTGACGCCCTGCCACTGGGCCTGACCGGCCTGGTGCTCGCCTCACTGCTGGCCGTGGTGATGTCGACGGCGGACTCCTACCTGAACTCGGCAGCGGTCATCTTCGTGACCGACATCTACAAGCCCTTCATCAATCCCGCCATGTCCGGCAAGCAGCAGCTGTGGATCGAGCGCGGCGTCAATCTGGCCATCGGGCTGGGCGCCATCGTCTTCGCGCTATACGCCACCTCGATCATCGATGCGCTGCTGCTGAGCTACGCGCTGTGGGCGCCGACCATCCTGCTGCCGTTCATCTTCGCCGTGCTGTTCAAGATTCGCTGCAAGCGTGCCGGCATCGCCGCGATGCTCGCCGGGGCACTGACCACCAGCGTCTGGAAATGGAGCGGCCTAGAACTTGAGGCATTGAGCGGCATCACGCCGCTGATCGCCGGCGTCATCGCCAATATCGTGGTCTTCACCCTCGTCTATCAGTTCTTGAACGCGGCGCCGGACCACAACGGCAATAACGCCCCGACCCAGCCCACCCACTCCTGAGGACCTGACCATGTTCGGACTGACCCTGTATGTGATCTGCCTGCTGAGCATCCTCACCGCCGTGGGCATCGCCATCGCCTCCTGGAAGTTCTACCGCGACAACTGAGCCATCGGCAGGGCCTGCGCCGCTCGACCATGAGTTTTTCAAGGCTCTGTCATGGCCCTGCCACCGTCTTCATCACGCCGATCATGTCGGGCAACTCGCCCGGCATGACCGGCAAAGAGAGTACGCGCGATGACCCCGCAATCCTCCGCCGCCGAAGCGGCGAGTCACGAAAGCATTGCCGTCATTGGCGCCGGCATCATCGGTCTGGCGACCTGCCGCGCCTTGCAGGCACGTGGCTATCACGTTCGACTGTATGACCCGAATCCCATCGGCGAGGGCACCTCCTTCGGCAACGCCGGCCTCATCGCCAACTACGCCACCTCACCGATGGCCAGCGGCGATACCCTGCGTCAGCTGCCGGGCCACCTGCTGAGCAGGCAGCCCTCCCTTGCCATCGCCCTGCGCCACACGCCTGCCCTCGCGGATTTCGGCTGGCGCTTCCTCAAGGCGGCAACGCCCTCCAATTTCCAGCGCCACAAGGCCGACCTGATCGCCCTGCTGGCCAATGCCGTCGAACGACAGCATGCTCTGATAGATGACCTGCAGACCAGAGCGCCCACTGCACTGGCCAGACAGACAGGTTGCCTGCAGATCCAGCGCGACACCGCCATCACCCCGGCATCGCTGGAGAAGATGGCCCAGGCGAAGCGCCTTGACGGAGTCGAATGTCAAGCACTGGGCGCGAACCAGCTGCGGGATCTGGAACCGTCGCTCAACTCGAAGGGACTGGCAGGCGGCCTCTACTTCCCTGATACCCGCCATCTCACCAGCCCGCTGACACTCAGCCGCCAGCTCTTCACACAGCTCGAAGAAGGCGGCCTTGAGTGGACGGCGCAACATGTCGACGCCCTCACGCCACTTTCCAGCGGTGGCTGGCGCATCGACACCGCCGCCACCTCGCAGGAGGTCTCGCATGTGGTGATCTGCGCCGGTATCGCGAGCAATACGCTGCTGGCAGGACTCGGCAAGCGACTGCCGGTGGTCAGCGAGCGCGGCTATCACATCGAACTCGCCACCTCGCTCCCGCTCTCACGCCCGGTGGGCTGGCTGGCGCACCACTTCTACGCCTCGCCCATGGCCGCAGGCATTCGCCTGGCGGGCACCACCGAGTTCTGCGCGCCATCGCGCCCCGCCTCGCCGGAGCGTTGGCAAGCCCTCACGCAATGGGGCGAGACACTCTTCGGTCAGCCGCTCGACGTCGCCCGCCACTGGATGGGCGTGCGCCACTCCACCCCCGATGGCCTGCCGGTCGTGGGCGAAATGCCCGGCTGCCCCGGCCTGCTGCTCGCCTACGGGCATGGCCACCTGGGCCTGACACTCTCGGCCGAGACGGGAGATCTGGTGGCACACACGGTGGCGCACGAACCCCTGCCGGAATACGCGCGCAGCCTGTCGCCCACCAGGTTCCTTTGATACACAGGAGATGCGCTGGCTGGGCGAACACTAGCCTTGCGAGCATCGTGCTCTGCCTATCTTCATAGGCCGCTTACGTGCCTTCAGGCCACGTTTTCACGCCTCCTGATACGACAATGCCTCTGATCGGTGACGACCAGAGGCATTGTCGTGGGTCATGACTTCTTGGCGAAATGCTTACCTGTAGAGGGGCTTGCCTGTTGTGGGGCTTACTTCTTGAGAGACTAAGGCGCATGAACGCCTTCGAACATGCGTCGGCGCGCGCCTTCGAGATGCGCCCGCATCGCGCTTTCGGCCGCCGCGGCGTCCTTGTCGGCAATCGCATCGATGATCGCCTGATGCTCATCCTGGACGATGCGCAGGCGTTCCTCCGAGGCGCGCAGTGACAGGCCGCGCGTCAGGTTCATGCCCTCCTTGATGCTCTGGTTGAGCGAGCGCAGCACGGTGGCGTAGTAGTGATTGCTGGCCGCTTCGGTGATCGCCAGATGGAACTCGAAGTCTTCATCCGAGGCGCGATCATGGTTGAGATTGGCCTGGTTGATGGCTTCGAAGCGCTGGCGAATGTGCTCCAGCTGCTCCGGGGTGCGCCGCAGTGCGGCAAGGCCCGCCGCACTGGCCTCGACATTGGTGCGAAACTCGAAGCAACGCTGGATGTCGGCGATGCTGGAGATGCGCGCGAATTCGAGCACGGCGCTGTCGGGTCGATTGATGACGAAGCTGCCCGAGCCCCGCCGCGAGACGACGAGATTGTCCTCGCGCAGCCGCGCCAGCGCATCACGCAGCACCGGGCGCGACACCTCATACAGCTCGCACAGGCGCGCCTCGGTAGGCAGCTTCTTGTTGACGGGGTAATCACCGCTGATGATGGCCGCCAGAATCTTCTCGTAGACCACCAGCGCCAGTGAATGCTTGGCTGCGTCACTCATCGTGTCATGTCGCCCTTTCTCATCACTCTTGGTCCACCTTCAGGCATGTCGGATGGTGTGCAATTCTACCGGAAACCCTGCCAGTTGAGGAAAGGCCGCGCGGCTGACGCCCGTTCAGGCATCCTGGGGCTGAGTCGCTTCCTCTGACTGCGGCGCCTTGCGCCCTGCCTTCACGCCATTGACGATGATCATGCTCCACACCGCCACCGCGGCGATGGCCAGCACCATGGCGATGGGGCGGTCCACGAAGGCGGTCAGGTCGCCATTGGACTTGAGAATCGAACGCATGAAGTTGCTCTCGACGATCGGCCCGAGAATCACCGCCAGAATCATCGGCCCGACCGGGAAGTCGTTCTCGGCCATGAAGAAGCCCATCAGGCCGATGCCGAGCATGATCCAGATATCGAACATGGCATTGTTGGCCGCGAAGGCACCGACGATGCAGAACATCAGGATCAGCGGGAACAGGATGCCAGTGGGAATCGACAGGATGTGACGCGCCCCACGGATCGCCATGAAGCCCAGCGGCAACAGCAGCAGGTTGGCCAGCACGAAGACCATGAAGATGGCGTTCACCAGCGGTGCCTGGTCGGTGAAGACATCCGGCCCCGGCGTGATGCCCTTGGTCATCAGGACGCCGATGATGATCGCCGTCACCGTATCGCCCGGGATACCGAACACCAGCGCCGGAATGTAGGCACCGGAGAGCGACGCATTGTTGGCGGAACTGGCCGACACCAGGCCTTCGGGATGGCCCTTGCCGAACTTCTCCGGCGTTCGGGAGAACTTGCGGCTGACGGCATAGCTGATCCAGGAGGCGATGTCGGCACCGGCGCCGGGCAGAGAGCCGATCACGGTTCCCAGTGCCCCGCCGCGCAGCACGCCGCCCTTGTACTTCCACAGGGTCGAGCCGACGCCCTCGAAGGGACGCTTGATGACCGGCGGCACGATCGGCGCCGGATTGCGCGTCTCTGGCATGCGGCGAATCAGCTCGGAGATCGCGAACAGCCCGATCAGCACCGGCAGGATGGAGATACCGGCCAGCAGGTCGTAGTTGCCGAAGGTGAAACGCATCTGGCCGGAGACACTGTCCATGCCCACCATCGCGATGACCAGGCCCGCCAGCATCGAGATGCCGCCCTTGAGCGGATCACGCCCCGAGACGAGGATCGCGCAGGACAGCCCCAGCAGTGCCAGCCAGAAGTACTCATCGCTGGTGAACTGGATGGCGAACTCGGCGATGCGCGGCGCGAAGAAGGCCAGGATCAGCACCCCGATCACGCCGCCGATCATCGAGCAGGTCACGTTGAGGCCCAGCGCCAGCCCCACCTTGCCCTGCTTGCCCATGGCATAGGCTTCCTCGGTATAGACCGCCGAGGCTGGCGTACCGGGGATTCGCAACAGCGCCCCGGGAATGTCCCCGGCCACGATCGCCATGGCCGTGGCGGACACGATGGCGGCGATGGCCGGCAGCGGGTCCATGAAGAAGGTGACCGGCACCAGCAGGGCCGTGGCCATGGTGGCGGTCAGGCCCGGGATCGCGCCCATGAACAGCCCGAACAGGGAGGCGGCCAGGATGATCAGCATCACTTCCCAGGTGAACACCATCGTGGCGGCTTGCAGTAAGTCACTCATCAGTAGATCACCTTTTCCAGCAGTCCCAGCTCGAGCGGCACGTGCAGCAACTGGCCGAACACGCCCCAGATCACCCCTGTCGCCGTCACCGCGATGCCGGCAGCGGGCATCCAGCGACGATGATGGAAGGTGTAGAGCAGCAAGGTGAGCAATACGAAGGACACCACGGGGAAGCCGACCACCGGGGTGAGATAGATGTAGGCGATGATGGAGGCACAGATGGCCACCAGCGTCAGAATGAAGGTGATCAGCGGCACGGGGTGCTGCCAGGCAAACCAGACTTCACGATTGCGCAGCCCACGGACGAGCAGGATGGCCCCGAACAGTATCAGCAGTGCGCCGATGACGGTGGGAAAGGTACCGGCCCCATATTCCTGGCGCGGCAGGTTCTTCAGGTCGAGGGAGGCATATATGACGGCAGCCCCGAAGGCTGCCGTCACCACACCCGTTACCTTGTCGTTGGTACGCATGTGCGGTTACTCATGAAGACTCAGGAGGAAACGTTCGAACACGAAGCGATGCGACGTGCTCAGTTGGCCAGCCCCAGCTTGTCGATGGTGGCAGCGTTCTTTTCGTCCTGATCTTTCATGAAGGCACGGAACCCTTCGGCATCTTCCCACACGGTGCCGTAACCGCGGCTGGCCATGAAGTCCTGGAACTGCTCGGACTTCCAGACCTTCTCGGTGGCTTCAGACAGACGCGCGGTGACCTCTTCCGGCAGACCCTCAGGGCCGACCAGACCACGCCAGGAGCCCTGGCTCCACTCGGAGCCGGTCAACTCCTTGGCAGACGGAATGTCCTCGAAGGAATCGACACGCTCATTGGCGAGTACCGCCAGCGCCTTGACGCGACCCGACTGGCGCATGGATTCGATTTCCGGCAGCGAGGAGAACACGATATCCACGCCACCGGCGGCGAGTTCCTGCAGGCCCGGTGCCGCGCCTTCGCTGGGTACCAGCGTCACGTCATTCGGGTTGATGCCCTGTTGATCCAAAAAGCCCGCGAAGGACAGATGGTAGGCCGCTCCCGGCGCAGAACCGGACACAGTGTAGTCACTGGGGTTGGCCTTCAGCGCCGACAATGCATCATCCAGCGTCTTCCATTCGGAATCGGCATTCACCGTGAAGGAGGCGTAGTCCAGATTGAGCAGCGCGATCGGCGTGAAGTCCTCATAGGACAGTTGCGCGGTGCCGATGTGCTGATAGGTGGCGATCTCTGCCGTGCCCAGCCCCAGGGTATAGCCGTCGGGACGCGCCATCTTCATGGCCATGTGCCCCACCACCCCGGAACCGCCGGTCTTGTTGACCACATTGACCGGCTGACCGAGCTCTTCCTGCAGGCCCGCCGCCAGCTGACGACCGACCGCATCGGTACCGCCACCTGCAGACCAGGGCACGATCAGCGTGATGGGCTTGTAGGGATAGTCGGCTGCCATCACCGCGGAAGCGGACAGGGTCAGCACGGAGGCACAGAGGACTTGTGACAATTTACGCATGGCGAAGACTCTCTCGTTGTCTTGTTATGGAGGCGTTGCGTGGCTGTGTCGATTGTGGCGTTGCAGCGTGGGGCAGCCGCTTTGGGGGTTGGCGATGACTGCCCCGAATACGCAGATCAGTGTCAGCGGGATGCACGAATTTTACAAGTTATGACAACTTGAACTTTAGACCAATCCAAAAATGGACAGCAGGGAGGGAGCGGGGGTTGCAGGTCGTGACGGGCTGGCCGGATCAACCCCTAGGATAGCCGACCCCGGCCCCTGCGACCCTTATCCAATGGCCGCAACGTCTTGCGGCTCGTTGGCCGATCAGCATCGGCTGAATTGCCACAAGCCATTGATTTATCAGCTTCATCAGAGATTTTACGACAAATCAGTCTCTTGCCTGATAAGCACAGTCCCCTCCCCCTTCAGCCCCAGTCAATACCGGGCGAGCCAGGCCTCAGGACAGCCTTCTCATGTCAGTCGAGAGGCGGGACTGCACTAAAGCACTATTCGCTAGTTGTCATTATTTGTTTGTCGATCCTGTTTGTCTGGGCTAAGGTGACTCGTGCCGAGAGGGAGCCGATGCTCGCCGCAGGCCCCTCCACCTTTCATTCGCCATGCCGCCTCCAAGAGCGTACGGCTTTCCACCGTCAGGAATCCCACATGTTCACCGATCTCAAGCAGAAGAAAGTTCTCATCACCGGCTCTACCAAGGGCATTGGCCTGGCAGCCGCAGTCGCCTTCGCCCGTGAGGGTGCCGTGGTCGGCATCAACAGCCGTCAGCAGGACGATGCCGCGCGCGATGCCATTCAGCAGATGGAAGCGACCGGCGCGCGCTTTGAATATTTCGCACGTGACCTGTCCACCAGCGAAGGCTGCGCCGCACTGGTGGAAGACTTCACCAAGGCCTTCGGCGGCATGGACGTGTTGGTCAACAACGCCGGTGGCCTGGGTGTGCGAGCAGGACTCGAGAGTCTGGACGATGCCGCCTTCGACCTGGTGATGGACCTGAACCTGCGCTCCGCGATCATGACCACCAAGTACGCCATGCCGCACCTGAAGGCCTCCGCCAAGGACTCCGGCACCACCGCCAGCGTCATCAGCACCGGCTCCATCGCGGGTCGCGAAGGCGGCGGTCTGGGCGCCTCTCTTTACGGCGGCACCAAGGCCATGCTGCACAACCTGCATCGCAACTGGGTGAAGGAATTCACCAAGGACAACGTGCGCTTCAACATCGTGTCGCCGGGCACCATCGATACCGTCTTCCATGCCGACAAGAGCGAAGAGCTGCGCACCAAGATCGCCGGCAGCATCGCCATGGGCCGTTTCGGCACCTCCGAAGAATGCGCGCCGACCTTCCTGTTCCTCGCCTCGCACGTCACCAGTGGCTACATCACCGGTCAGGTGATCGACATCAACGGCGGCCAGATGTGCCCGTAAGGCATGTCGCCTGTCACCTTCAGCGCGGTGGAATGACGTGAAGTGACGCGCAATCCCCAAGGCGGTGACGCCTCGACCGGCCTGGCCTGTCGAGGCGCCTGCCCCCCTGGCCCTCCGCGCGTCCTACGCACAGCACCTACCACGCACCCCAGGCCCCACGCTCCGTACGTCCCACGCACAGCACGCCCAACGAAAAGAGAGACGCCTCATGTCACCTTCCGATCAGACGACACTGCGCGGCCATCAGCTCATCGGCCAGCAGAGCCTGCTGGCTGACGGCAAGCCGGTTCATGCCATCAATCCTGCCAATGGCGAACGACTGGACCCCGCCTATCCGGCCGGTGGTGCCCGCGAGGTGGAGCTGGCCTGCCAGCTGGCGCATGACGCCTTCGACAGCTTCCGGGAGACGGATGCCGAGACCCGCGCCGGCTTCCTCGAGACCATCGCCGAGGAAATCGAGGCCATCGGCGAGCAGATCACCGAACGCGCCCTTCAGGAAACCGGCCTGCCACGCGCACGTCTGGAAGGCGAACGCGGCCGCACCTGCGGTCAGCTGCGTCTATTCGCCGGTGTCGTACGCGCCGGGGAATGGTTGGATGTGCGCATCGACCCGGCCATGCCGGAACGCAGCCCGATGCCACGTGCCGACCTGCGCCAGCGGCGCATCGGCCTCGGCCCTGTGGCGGTGTTCGGGGCCAGCAACTTCCCGCTGGCCTTCTCGGTGGCCGGTGGCGATACCGCCTCGGCCCTCGCGGCGGGCTGCCCGGTCATCGTCAAGGCGCATTCCGCTCACCCGGGCACGTCCGAGCTGGTCGGCGGCGCCATCCAGCGTGCCGTGAAGCGCTACAACCTGCCGGAAGGCGTCTTCTCGCTGCTCTACGGCAGCGGCAACACCCTGGGCCAGGCACTGGTCAATGACCCGCGCATTCAGGCCGTGGGCTTCACCGGCTCACGCAGTGGCGGTACGGCATTGCTCAAGACGGCTCAGGCCCGCCCGCAACCGATTCCGGTCTACGCCGAGATGAGCAGCATCAACCCGGTACTGCTGATGCCGGCCGCGCTTGAGGCCCGCGCCGAAGCGCTGGGACAGGCCTTCATCGCCTCGCTCAACATGGGTGCCGGCCAGTTCTGTACCAATCCGGGGCTAGTGCTGGCACTCGAAGGTGAAGCGCTGGAGCGCTTCCTCAACACCGCCGCCGACAATGTCGCGGCCAGTGCCTGCCAGACGATGCTGACGCCGGGCATTCATGACGCCTACCGCGGTGGCGTGGAGAAGCTTTCCGCCCTGCCTCAGGTACAGGAAGTCGCTCGCGGTGCGCTGGATGGTGACAACGCGAGCCCGTGTCAGACCGCGCTGTTCCGCACCACCGGCAGCGACTTCCTGAGTGAAGCCGCATTGCAGGAAGAAGTCTTCGGTGCCAGCTCACTGGTCATCGCCTGTCGCGATCTGGACGAGATGCGTGCGGTCTGCGAGCACCTGGAAGGCCAGCTGACCGCCACCCTGCATCTGGACGATGCCGATATCGCTGCCGCGCGCAGCCTGATGCCGGCCCTCGAGCGTCGCGCGGGTCGCATCCTCGCCAATGGCTGGCCGACCGGTGTCGAGGTCTGTCAGGCGATGGTCCACGGCGGCCCCTGGCCTGCCACCTCCGACAGCCGCACCACCTCGGTGGGCAGCGCGGCGATCGAACGCTTCCTGCGCCCGGTGTGCTACCAGGACTTGCCCGAAGCGCTGCTGAGCCCGACCCTGCGTGACGGCGCCGTCCTGCCACGCCTGGTGGACGGCAAGCGCCAGCACTGAGTCGCGCCATCACTGAGTCTGACGGCAACGGGTACGCGACAATCAGTACGCAACAAGTGACCCGCGCGACCAGCAAGACGGCGCAGCACTATCGGTGCAGCACTACCATGACGGCGCGGCTTCGCCAGCCGCGCCGTCATGCCTGACAAATACAAGGAATGTCTCCAAGACAAAGGACACGCCATGATGTCTGAGCAAGCCAGCGCGTCTGCGACGCCCACCTCTTCCCCTTCTTCCTCGCCACTGGAAATCCTCGCCTTTGGCGAAGCCATGGCCATGCTGGTCGCCGAGAGCGAGGGAGATCTTGCGCACGTCTCACATTACGAGCGCCGTATCGCCGGGGCCGACACCAACGTCGCCATCGGCCTCGCCCGCCTGGGCTTTCATGTCGGCTGGCTGAGCCGCGTGGGTGACGACAGTCTCGGGTGCTTTCTGCGCCAGACCCTGCAAGACAATGGCCTGGACTGCCGCCATCTGACCCGGGACAGCGAGGCGCCCACCGGCCTGATGTTCAAGGCGCGCGCCAGTCAGGGCGAAGACCCCCACGTGGAGTACTTCCGCCAGGGCAGCGCCGCCAGCCGCATGAATGCACGCGATGCCGATGGCATCGATTTCAGCGCCCTGCGCCACCTGCATGCCACCGGCATTCCGCCGGCCATCTCCCCCAGCTGCCGCGAGCTGTCCTTCCACCTCTTCGAGCAGGCCCGCGCCTCAGGCGCCAGCATCTCCTTTGACCCCAATCTGCGCCCCACCCTGTGGTCGAGCGAGCGTGAGATGCGCGACACCCTCAATCAGCTGGCAAGCCGCGCTGACTGGGTGCTGCCGGGACTGGCGGAAGGCGAACGTCTGACCGGCCACAAGACCCCCGAGGCCATCGCGGGCCACTACCTCGAACAAGGTGCCAAGGCCGTCATCATCAAGCTCGGCCCCGAGGGCAGCTATTACCGTGGGCTGATCGGCGGCCAGGAAGCCGCCTTCAGTGTTCCCGGCCAGCGCGTCGACCAGGTCGTCGATACCGTCGGTGCCGGCGATGCCTTTGCGGTGGGCGCCATCAGCGCCTTGCTCGATGGACTGTCACCTGAAGCTGCCATGCTGCGCGCCAACCTGCTGGGCAGTCGCGCGGTGCAGGTGCGCGGTGACATGGAAGGTCTGCCGGATCGCCAGACACTCACGGCGATCGAGAACGGAGAGGCCGCCAGTCTCGTGTCCTGAGCCGCGATCTGCGCCTGTCGATCCGTTCCTGTCGAACGCTCATGTACTCAAGGAGACCTCCATGCACGCACAGCACTACTCGCCCCAGGGTGCCAGCCAGATGGCCAGCGATGCGGCCAACCCCCTGCCCCGCCGCAAGGTCGTGGTGCTCAAGGCACTCGACGATGACCAGATGAGCACCCTGCGCGAGCATCATGATGTCGTGGTGTTGCCGGATGGCCTGTCCGCACAGGCACGGGAAGACGCGCTGCGCGATGCCCTGCATGACGCCCACGGTCTGATCAGCTCAGGCCATGTGATCACGTCAGCGCTGCTGGACGCCGCCCCCAGCCTGCGCGTGATCTGCTCGGTCTCGGTGGGCTATGACAACTACCCGCTGGAGGCGATGAACGCGCGCGGCATCCTGTTGTGCAATACCCCGGATGTGCTGACCGAGTCCACGGCGGACACCGGCTTCCTGTTGATCATGGCCACGGCGCGGCGCGCGGTGGAGCTGGCCTGCAAGGTTCGCGATGGCCAATGGACAGAGAGCCTCACACCGTCCCACTTCGGCACGGATGTGCACGGCAAGACACTGGGCATGATCGGCATGGGACGCATCGGCGCGGCGATCGCGCGGCGCGGCGCGCTCGGCTTCAACATGTGCATCCAGTACTCGAACGCCTCCCCCAAGCCTGAGCTGGAAAGCGAACTCGGCGCGACCCGTGTCGAACTGGACTCACTGCTCAAGACCAGCGACTTCGTGTGCGTCACCGTCCCGCTCAGCGAGCAGACCGAACGCCTGATCGGCAAGCGCGAACTGGAGTTGATGCCCGCCAGCGCCTTTCTGATCAACATCGCCCGCGGGCGCGTCATCGATGAAGGCGCCTTGATCGAGTGTCTCGAGCGCGACGGCATTCGTGGGGCGGGGCTGGATGTCTTCGAGCAGGAACCGCTGCCGGCAAGCTCGCCGCTGACGCGCCTGCCGCAGGTCGTGGCGCTGCCGCATATCGGCTCGGCGACCCATGAGACCCGGCGCGCCATGGCGCAGCGTGCGCTGGACAACCTGCTGCTGGCGCTGGCAGGCGAATCCCCCTTGAGCGCGGTCAATGAAGCCCACTGGACGCGCCGCTAGCACGGGCCCGCCTGCCAGACCAAAGTGCTGAAGGGATAGCCGAGGGATTGCTCTATGCTGACGACAAGGAATTGGAACAATCCAAAACGCCAGCGCCCCAGCCCAGGCTTGGGATGACAACAAGAAAATGCCCAGGAACGACGCCATGAAAGCGCCCATCACGCCACCCCCTGCTCGGGAAGATGCCGACCCGTCATCGCAGGCCTCTTCATCACAGAGCCATTCGACTCAGGGCCATTCAACCCAGGGCGCCTCGAGCAGCATCACGCTCCAGGATATCGCGGCCCACGCCAAGGTCTCGCGCAGCACGGTCTCGCTGGTGCTGCGCGAAAGCCCGCTGGTGGCGAAGCGCACCCGCGAGAAGGTCCAGGCCTCCATCAAGGCGCTGGGCTATGTCTACAACCGTGGCGCCGCCGCCATGCGTGGCAGCCGCACCGCCACCCTGGGCGTGGTGGTCTATGACATCGCCAACCCCTTCTTCGGCTCCATGGTCGCGGGTATCGATGCCGCCCTGCATCAGGAAGGCTATGTGTCATTTCTCGCCAACAGCGAGGATTCCCCCGAGCGTCAGCAGCGCTTCATCGAGCGCATGCGTGAACATCGCGTCGATGGTCTGCTGCTGTGCCCCGCCGAACACACAGACCCCAACCTGATCCATCAACTGGCCGACTGGGGCATGCCCTGCATCCAGGTGATGCGCTATCTGGACGCGCCGCCCTTCGATTACGCCGGCACCGATTTCCGGCGCGTGGCCGAGATGGCCGTCAATCATCTCGTCGGCCTGGGCCATCAGCGCATCGCCTTCATCGGCGGCGCGGATCACTCGGTCAGCCATGACCGCTGGCTGGGCTATCAGGCTGCGCTGGACCGCCACGGCCTGGCCTATCGCCGCCTGGTACGCGGCAATGGCGTGACCCGACGCGTCGGTCATGAACTGATCAAGAGTCTGATGCAGGAAAGCCCGCGCCCGACGGCGGTGGTCTGCCACAACGACCTGGTAGCCTTCGGCGCCATGCTGGGGCTGCGCCAGATGGGGCTCGAGCCCGGCCGCGACTGCGCCGTGATCGGCACCGATGACGTCGAGGAAGCCGAACTGGGCGACCCGCCCCTGACCAGTATCGCCACGCATCCCTACGCCATCGGGGAGCAGGCGGCGCGCCTGGCCTTGCGCCGGATCGCCAATCCCGGCGGCGAGCGAGAGAGCGTCATCATGCCGCCGGAACTCAAGATTCGCCGCTCCTGCGGGAGTCCCGACGACGCCAGCGTCGCGACGCCACCGCAGGACTGACACCAAGCTTCAGCTGAACGGCGAGTCATGCCTGGAGAGCATCGACAAGCCGCACAGCCCCCGAGCATGGACCGGCAGTCTGGAGACTGTCGGTCTGGCAAGCGCAAGACTGCAAGACTGCAAGACTGCAAGACTGCAAGACTGCAAGACCAGAAGATGCAAGGCACAACAACAAACAACGCCAAGGAAAACGCCATCATGCTGAATTGGATCAATCCAACCAATACCTCTCTTTCTACTTCTACCTCTATTCCCACCTCTCCCTCCCAGCGCTCATCACGCCTGGGATCCCGGCTGGGCAAAGGGCTAGGCAAGAGCCTGGCCATTGCGGCCACCACCGGCACCCTGCTGGGTGCCACGCTCGGTGTCTCGGCCAGCGCCCAGGCGATGGAGCTGCGCTTCGGCCACGCCGGCACCGAAGATACCGCCTATCAACTCGGCGCCGAGCGCCTGCGAGACCTGCTCGCCGAGAAGACCGATGGCGACATCACCATGACCATCATGGGCAACTCGGTGCTGGGCCATGAGACCGAGATGTTCGAGCAACAGATGGCCGGCGCGCTGGACATGTCCATTGTCAGCCCCGGGCTGATCACCGACTTCTCGCCCACCGCCAACGTCTTCACGATTCCTTTCCTGTATCGCGATGTCGATCACTGGCAGAAGGTACTGGATGGCGATGTCGGCCAGGAGATTGCCCAGAAGATCAGTGACGAGACCGATGTGAAGGTGCTGGCCTACTTCGGGGGCGGCAAGCGACATATCGTCAGCTCGCGCGAGGTCACCTCACTCGATGACCTCAAGGGCCTCAAGCTGCGTACCAACCCGACCAAGCCGCTGATCGTCGCCTGGCAGGCACTCGGGGTCGAACCGAGCGTGGTGGCCTGGAAGGAGATCTACACCGCCATCCAGCTGGGCGCGATCCACGGCCTGCTCAACGAGCCGGAATGGACCCTGCGCATGCGCTTCCACGAAGTCGCGCCCAACATCGCGCTGTCCGAGCACGACATCACCGTGCGCCTGCTGACCATGTCCAAGATGTCCTGGGACAACCTGGATGAGCAGCAGCAGAAGACTCTGATGGAGTCGGCCCATGACGCGGCGGCCTATGCCCGCAAGGTGCAGCTGGAACAGGACGCGGACGCCCTCGCCGAGCTCGAGAAGCAGGGCGCCAAGCTGCATGAGATCGACCGTGAGCGCATGCAGGACATCGTGGCCGAGCCGCTCAAGGAAGTGATCGCCGAGATGGGCCTCAAGGAAATCTACGACAAGGTGCGTGCGGTCAAGTAAGCCACGCCTGGGGGGCAGCCCTGCAGCGTCTGGCTGCCCCGCCTTCAGGTTGGCTTGAATGATCTCGCCGCCTTGCGTCGAGCTCCTCCCCCCTCGCACTCTTCTTGAGGACAGTGCCATGCATCCTGTGCTCTCAGGGCTTTCGCGCCTGAACCGGACGCTCGAACGTCTGCTCTATCTCGTCTTGCTGGCGCTGCTGGCAAGCTTCATCGTCTTCATCATCTATCAGATCGCCAGTCGCAATCTGGCCTTCCTGCCGCGCCTGTTCTGGACCGAGGAATTCAGTCGCTTCGCCTTCCAGTGGATGGTGATGCTGGGCACCGCGGTCGGGGTACTGCACGCCGATCACTTCGTGCTGGAAGCCTTTGCGCGTGGCAGCCGTGCCGATCTCGTCACGCGCTGGATCCGTGATCTCGCCTGCCTGTTGCTGGGGGTGCTGTTCATCGTGCACGGCAAGGACTTCGCCCTTTCCGGTCTGCGCCGCAGTGCCATGGCCTCGGGACTGTCGATGATCTACGTCTACTCGGTATTCACCGTCAGCGGCATCTTCATCGTGCTGTTCAGCCTGCAACGGCTGCTGCATGCCTGGCTGCACGGCATGCAGGCCATGGAGAAGGCGCTCAATACGCCCAATGAGGCGGAAGAACTGGCAATACCCGAGGAGACGGCAGCGGTTCTGTCTCCCGCCATCGCCAGCCATGCGCATGGCGCGACTGATCGGAGGCCCCTGTCATGATGCCAATGGACTGGCTGTACCTGATGCCCTGGCTGCTGTTCGGCGTGCTGGGCGTGTTGATCGTGATCGGCATCCCCATCGCCATGGCGCTGGTGCTGACGGCGACGACGCTGATTCTGCTCGACCCGCGCCTGACCTACTGGATCATGTTCCAGCGCATGTACAACGGCATGGATTCCTTCGTGCTGCTGGCCGTGCCGCTGTTCCTGCTGGCCGGCAACCTGATGAATGCCGCCAGGATCACCGACCGGCTGATCACGCTATGCATGCGTCTGGTCGGCCACTTCCGTGGCGCGCTGGCCCACGTCAATGTGCTGGTCAGCATGCTGTTTGCCGGGGTGTCCGGCTCCTCCACCGCCGACAGTGCCGGCGTGGGCACGGTGCTGATTCCGGCCATGAAACGCGAAGGCTATCCGGTCAGCTTCGCCGTCGCGGTCACCGCGGCCTCCTCCGTGATGGGCACCATCATCCCGCCGTCGATCAACATGATCGTATGGGGCGCGCTGACCAATACCTCGATCGCCGGCCTGTTTCTGGGCGGTATCCTGCCCGGCGTGATGATCGGCGTGGCCCAGCTGCTGCTCAATACCCGCTATGTCCGCCGCTATGATGTGCCGGTGCGCAAGCGCGCCACCCTCAAGGAGCTGGCCAGCTCCGGCAAGGATGGCCTGCTGGCCGCCGGAATTCCGATCGTCATCATCGGTGGGATCACCCTGGGCATCGTGACGCCCACCGAAGCCGCGGTGATCGCGGTGGTCTATGCGCTGGCGCTGGGCTTCGTGGTCTATCGCGAGCTGGATCTCACCAAGTTGCTCAATGCTTCCACCGACACCGTCAGGCTGTGCTCGCTGTCGCTGTTCAGCCTGGTGGGCGCGGCCATCTTCGGCTATCTGATCAGCTTCTATCAGATTCCACCCAAGCTGATGGCGGGCGTCAGCATCACCGACCCGACGGTGCTGTTGATCGTGATGACCATCGTGCTGCTGGTGATCGGCACCTTCATGGATGCCCTGCCCGCGATGGCGATCATGGCGCCCATCTTCTATCCGTTGGCGATGTCGGCAGGCGTGCACCCCGTGCAGTTCGGTGTCATTGGCGTGATGGCGCTGGGGCTGGGCCTGATCACGCCGCCCTACGGCCTGTGCCTGATGATATCCGCCAAGATAGGCGGCATTCCTCTGCTCAAGGCCATGGCGACCACCATGCTGTATCTGGGCGTGATGCTGGCCGTGATCCTGCTGATGATCCTGTTCCCGGAATTCGTGCTGACCATTCCGCGCCTGATCGCCCCTGACTTCGTCTGAACCGGCGCATTATCCGGACATTCCGAAAACTGTTTTAGGGATGTCCGGAGCTGCCAATTTCTCGTCCTCGCACACCTCCCTGCCTCCCTCTTGCGGCCTATTTATGCCCGCCTCACCCCAGCGGGCCGGGCCGCACAAGCGGCACTAACCCGCGCCAAAAGCGCGCCAACGTCGTGATCTGTCGAGAAATCCTCCTC
The DNA here is from genome assembly GCF_029846435.1 of Cobetia sp. 1AS1. Taxonomy (NCBI): domain Bacteria; kingdom Pseudomonadati; phylum Pseudomonadota; class Gammaproteobacteria; order Oceanospirillales; family Halomonadaceae; genus Cobetia; species Cobetia sp. 1AS1. Next base: position 662,692 of record NZ_JARWKU010000002.1, on the reverse strand, counting down.
ACCTCAAGGTGAGCGCCACGCCACAGGTCATGGTATCGCCTTGAGGCCTGTCGCCGATAACACGCCCAAGATGAACGGCCGATTATCATGTTTTGATTGAAAGTCTTTACGCCATCTGCCGCTATATCCCGCCGCCTGCCCGTTCCAAGATTCACTGCGTCGATTGCCAGCGCATCGGCATTGTCCCCCTTCTTCCCATGACCAGACAGGCAGCCACCATGAAACGTCCCTTCTCCCTTGCTCTTCTCGGCCTCTCGGTCGCCTTCGCCAGCATGACCGCCCACGCCGATGACCACTCCACGCTCACGCCGTCCAGTGAAGTCGTCCAGCAGTCCGACATCGACTGGGGCTACCTGAACCCGCTGCGCGGTGACCAGAGCCCGGCGGCCGGCGACCTGTGGGGCGACCGCACCAAGGATGGCGCTTCGGGCTTCCTGGTGAAGTTCAACGAAGGCTTCTCCTCACCGCCCCACATCCACAACATCACCTACCGTGGCGTGGTCATCCAGGGCGAGGTCCACAACGATGACAAGAACGCCGATGAGCAGTGGCTGCCCGCAGGCTCGTTCTGGATCCAGCCGGCAGGGGAATCGCACATCACCGCGGCCAGAGACAAGGTCAACATGGCCTACATCGAGATCAATGAAGGGCCCTACCTGGTACAGCCGGAATCCGAGGCCTTCCACAACGATGAAGAGCCGCTGAATGTCGCAGAGAACAACATGGTGTGGCTGGATGCCAATGACATCCGCTGGATCAACCTGCCGGGCAGCGACGACGCCGAGCAAGGCCCGAAGACCGCCTTCCTGTGGGGCAACCCGGACGTCGGCCAGCTGAGCGGCCGCCTGGTGAAACTGCCGGCCGACTTCTCCGGCGAGATCAAAAGCCACGCCGACGAATTCCGCGCCGTGGTCATCAAGGGCGACCTGACCCACGAGACCGAAGGCAAGGACGACAGCCAGAGCCTGGCGACCGGCAGCTACTTCGGCTCTCAGGGCGAGATCACCCATGACATCACCACCGGCGCTGACGGCGAGACCCTGCTCTACGTGCGCACCAATGGTGATTTCGACATCGTCGAAGACTGAAACCTGCGGTCGTCTGAACTCTTGGCTCTGAGCTCTGAGTTCTGAACTCTTGGCTCTTAGCCCTGAATCAGCAGACATCGCGACCTGCAGCAAACACGAACGGCCACCCCGGTCTCAAGACCGCGGGTGGCCGCTCGTGTTTGCGTTTGTGGCTGGGTTGCGTACTCGCCGTCAGGCCAGTCTCTGGGGCGCCAGCCGTGTGATCGCCATCTCCAATCCCCGGATTTCCGCCAGCCCCTTCATGCGCCCATACAGTGGATACCCCGGGCGGGTCTCGCGCCTGGCATCATCCAGAATGTGGTGGCCGTGATCCGGGCGCATCGGCAAGGGCGCGCCGCCCGATACCAGGCGGCGACGCTCCTCCGCGACCAGCACGCTGATGATGTCCACCATGTCCAGGTCGCCCTCGAGATGTTCAGCCTCATGGAAGGAGCGCTTGTCCTCGCTGTCACGACCGGTGGCCCGCAGATGGGCAAAGTGGATATGAGGAGCGAAGCGCCGCGCCATGATGCTCAGGTCGATCTCCGGATTGGCCCCGTAGGAGCCAGTGCAGAACGTCAGGCCATTGGCGGGACTGGGCACGACGCCCAGCAGCCAATCGGCATCCACCATGCTCGAGACCACGCGCGGCAACCCGAACATCGGCCGCGGCGGATCATCAGGGTGAATGGCCAGTCGAATGCCGACCTCTTCCGCCACCGGCACGATGGCCTTGAGAAAGGTAGCCAGATGCTGGCGCAGTCGCGCGGCATCGATACCGTCATAGGCCGCAAGCGCCGCTCGGAACTGGGCCAGCGTGTAGCCTTCTTCCGCCCCCGGCAGGCCCGCGATGATGGTGCGGATCAACTTCTCGCGCCCGGCATCATCGAGCGACGCCAGATGCCTGCGCGCGGCCTGCTGCTCTGCGCTGCTGTATTCGTGCTCGGCGCCGGGGCGCTCCAGCAGATAGAGATCAAAGGCCGCGAAGGCATCCTGATCAAAACGCAACGCCGTGCCGCCCTCCGGAAGCTGCCAGGCGAGGTCGGTGCGCGTCCAGTCCAGCACCGGCATGAAGTTGTAGCACACGGTGCCGATCCCGCATTCCGCCAGGTGGCGCAGCGACTGCTGATAGTTGGCGATATGGCGATCACTGCCGGGCGCGGCCTGCTTGATGCTCTCATGCACCGGAATGCTCTCGACCACTGACCACCTGAGCCCGGCCGCCTCGATCTGCGCCTTGCGCTCACGAATGGCTTCCAGCGGCCAGACCTCGCCGTTGGGAATCTCATGCAGCGCCGTCACGATACCTGTCGCGCCGGTCTGGCGAATTTCCTCGAGCGTGATGGGGTCCGCGGGACCGAACCAGCGCCATGTCGCTTCCATGTCATCTCCTTGACGGTCAAAGGGGGGCAAATGCCACCTGCCGACAAAATATGACAACTTGTGTCAGGTGCTGCCATGCGACCTATGTCGCTGCCGGCGAGCGGCTCTCCCGGTGCATTTCCCTCTGAAGATGGACTCAACGCTAGATCGCGTCTCGAGATGCCAAGCCAACCAGATACCCATCACGCTCACGACTCACTAAAAATCTTTTTAAATCAGAATATTGAAGAAAAAACCCAATAGTTCTCCATAAACCCTTTTTGCGTAATAACTGTCACTGCTCTGTGGTGACATGCCTGTTGGCGGCCACCAAGACGCGCTTTTCGGGTCACGACACTAGACTTATTGCTCATCAAAAGTTGTCAATATTTGTTTGATCAGTCATCTCTTCCCCCCTATAGTGAGTCTCGAAAGCACATCAGACGCACGTGTCGACTTATCACTTGGGCCAGGCACGTTGCCGAGAGCCGAGACTCCTTACCTATACTGACGACGGACGCCATATGACTGCCATTACCTCCACAGAGCATCCCAGCTACGCCGAGCTCTCCTCCGTGACCCGCGAGCGCTTGATGCGCGCCTCCACCGCCTCCCTGCACACCCTGCTGTTCAAGCGCGGCCTGCGGAACACCTTCATCCAGAACGTGGTGCAGATGAACAACAGGACCACCCAGATGGTGGGCCAGGCCTTCACGCTGCGTTACATTCCGGCGCGGGAAGACATCGATACCGTCGCCGCTTTCCGCGACCCCAAGCACCCGCAGCGCCTGGCGGTGGAAACCGTGCCGGCCGGTCACGTGATGGTCTCTGACTGCCGCCAGGACGCCTCGGCCGCCAGCGCCGGCAGCATTCTGCTGACGCGTCTGGAGTATCGTCAGTGCGCGGGCTTCGTCTCCGATGCCGGCATTCGTGATTCAGGTGCGGCCGCCGAGATGAACCTGCCGATCTTCTGCGCCAAGCCGAGCGCGCCGACCAACCTGACCAAGCATCACGCAGTGGAACTACAGGTGCCGATCGGTTGCGGTGGCGTGCCGGTCTTCCCGGGCGATGTGCTGGTCGGCGATGCCGATGGTGTCATGGTCGTGCCGCTGGAACTGGCCGACGAGATCGCCGAGGAAGCCAGCCAGATGGAAGATTTCGAGGATTACGTGCTGGAAAAGGTTCGCAACGGCACGCCGGTGATCGGCCTGTATCCGCCGACCGACGAAGCGCGTGCAGAATTCGAACGCTACATGGCCGCCAAGCAGTAATCGGCTCGCCAGCCGCTGTCTTGTCCACGGCGGCCACGGACGACAGGCCACGCCGACCTGCCGTCCGCCATCCCTCCTGTCTCAATGCGCCTCGAGTGACCACAACCATAACAACACTGGAGTCATGCCATGACCCGTCTGAACAGCCGTCTCAATAGCCATCTGAATAGCCTTCTCAACAGCCGTCAGGCCATCCCTCACGCCAGCTCTGATGCCAGTCAGCAATCCCGCGCAGACCGCAAGCGCCGCAGTCGTCCGCTGCTGGCCTTGCTCGCGCCGCTGGCCCTGTCCGGCATGGTGGCGGCCTCGCCCTTCGTCAGCAGCGGTGTGCAGGCCGACTACCCCGTGCGTGACATCCGCCTGATCGTGCCATGGCCGGCCGGCGGTGGTGCCGACGCCATCAGTCGCAAGATCAGCAACCTCGCCGAGCAGGACCTGCCGAAATCGATCTACGTCGAGAACATCGGCGGCGCCATCACCGCCACCGGCCTGATGCAGCTCAGCAAGGCGCGTCCCGATGGCCATACCGTCGGCGTACTGACCTACGACAGCATCATCACCCTGCCCCGCGGCAACCTGGTGCCCGGCTATTCGCTGGACCGGATGATCCCCTTCGCCCGCATCACCAAGGAAGCGGATGCCATCGTGGTCTCCAGGCAGTCCGGTTACGAGAATTATGAGCAACTGATCGAGGCCGCACGCGCAAACCCCGGCACCGTGAGGATCGGCGTCGCGCCGCAGGGCTCTGGCCCTTATCTGGCGGTACGCCGCCTGGAAGCGGCAGCGGGCGTCGAATTCAATGTCATCACCTACCCGGGCTCTTCCACCGCCGAGGCCGAGGCCCTGCTCTCCGGTGAGATCGACGGCGCCATCTCGAGCCTGGGAGACTTCTCCGGCATTCTGGATTCCGGCGATGCCCACGGCCTCGTCGAGTTCTCCTCCGAGCAGAACCCGGCCTACCCTGAAGTGCCGCCGATGAGCGAGCTGGGCGGTAATCTCGAGACCGGCAGCTTCATCGTGCTGGCCGTGCCCAAGGGCACCCCGGAGGATGTGGTCAGCACCCTGGAAAGCGCCTACCACAGCGCCTACGAGACACCAGAATTCCAGAAGTGGATCACGGGGGTGGGCGTCACGCCCAGCTGGCTGGGGGCCGATGAGGTCAACGCCTGGATCGAGGACTACCAACAGAAGACCTTCACTGCCATGGATGAACTCGGCCTGTAGACGCGCTGGCAGGCGGCACCTCTGAGTGCCGCTGCAATCCCACGTCTACCCGTCCTCCTTCACTTCCATCGTCAAGCGGCGCCCGGCCACGGGCGCCGCCAGGGAATTCTGTCATGTCTCCTTCCGCCTCTCCTCCCGTCCGGCGTCACTGGCTGCTCAGCGGGGCGACACCGCTGACGCTGGCCATGACCGCCATCAGCGCCCTCTATCTGATCAGTGCCTTCCAGATGGCGCCGCCATTGGACAATGGCCGCCTGACGGCCTCCTTCTTCCCCGTTTTGATCGGCAGCATCGCGCTCGTGCTCTGCGTGGCGCAGCTGGTGAGCCAACAACGGGCGAGCCGCGACTCCCGCAGTAGCAAGTCCGACAGCGCTGAGTCCACCAGCACCGAGACCGCCAACGATGACGCCTCCAGCGTGGACAGCGACGCAAGCTCGCCTCTCTTCTCGCCGGCGCTGCGCCTGATGCTGGTGACCGCGCTCTATATCCTGGCGTTCTCGCACCTGGGTTACCTGCTGTCGTCAGCGCTGTATGTCTTCGCCGTGATGCTGCTGTTCGCGGGGCGTGACAAGTGGGTCAGCAAGGCAGTGATCGCCTGCGCCATTTCCGCGCTGGGCTATGGGCTCTTCGAGCAACTGTTCAACGTCCATCTCCCTGCGCTGGATCTGTCTGCGCTCGGCCTGGGCAACGGGAGCTGACCCATGGAATTCATTGCCCAGGTATTCTCGAGCTTCGCCCTGCTGCTAGACCCCGTCATCCTGTTCTACGTGGTCGCCGGCTTCGTGATCGGCACCATCTTCTCGGCCATCCCGGGTCTGACCGCGACGCTGGCACTCGCCCTGCTGCTGCCGCTGACCTATAGCCTCGATGTCACCACCGCCCTGATGGCATGTGCCAGCATCTACATGGCCGGCATGTGTGGCGGCAGCATCACGGCCACCACCATCAATATTCCCGGCGCGCCGTCCTCGATGATGACAGCGCTGGAAGGCTATCCCATGCAGCAGCGTGGTGAAGGCGCGCTGGCGCTGGGCCATGCCTCCTTCGGCTCGATGATCGGCGGCAGCCTCGGCGCGCTGCTGTTGATCGTGCTGGCCCCCTTCATCGCCGAAGCCTCACTGCTGGTCAAGACGACGGGCAAGTGCGCGCTGATCGCCTTCGCGCTGATCGTGATCGTGGTCGCCCAACGCGGTAACATCCGCAAGGCCGGCATCACCGCCTGCCTGGGCCTGATGCTCGCGACCGTCGGGCTGGACGCCATGCAACCGCTGGCCCGCTTCACCTTCGGTATCAGTGAGCTGACCGCCGGGATCGATCTGATGCCGGTCATCATCGGCACCTTCGCCATCAGCGAGCTGTTGATCCAGGTCGGCAACCGCAAGAAGGACGCCGCCATCCGCCAGCAGCTCAAGGCCAGCCAACAGCTCAAGCGGCGTGATTTCATTCCACCGCTGAGCGCCATTCGCGAGATCGGCATCGGCTGCTATCTGAAATCAACCTTGATCGGCTACATGGTCGGCACCCTGCCCGGCGCAGGCGGATCGATGGGCGGCTTTCTCGCCTACGTGGAAACCGTGCGCACCTCGAAGAAGCCGGAGAGCTTCGGCAAGGGCAACCCTCAAGGCATCGCCGCCGCCGAAAGCGCCAACAATGCCGTGTGCGGCGGTGCCCTGGTGCCGATGCTGACCTTCGGGATTCCGGGCGACCCGGTAACGGCCATCGTGCTGGGGGTGCTGGTGATCAACGGCATCCAGCCGGGGCCGCAGCTGATGGCCTCGCAATCCGGGCTGATCGCGCCGATGCTGGCCTCGCTGCTGTTTAGCGCGCTGATCCTGATTCCTCTCACGCTCTACCTGATGGGCCCCTACTTCCTGCGCATCGTCACCATCCGCAAGGACGTGCTCTATGGCGCCATCGCATTGCTGGCCGTGGTCGGCAGCTTCGTGGCCACCTACTCCGTGTTCCAGATGATGATGACGCTGGTGCTGGGTATCGTCGCCTACCTGATGCGCAAACATGATTATCCGGTGATCACGCTGCTGCTCGGCTTCATTCTCGGCCCGAACCTGGAAGAATTCCTGCGTCGCGCACTGACGCTCTCCAACGGCAACCCGATGACCTTCATCACCACGCCGGACAGCCTGTTCTTCGTCGTACTGACGGTGGTCTTCGTCTACTTCCTCGGCATTCGCAAACCGGTGCAGTTGAAGCAGGCGGACCCGAAAACGCAGAGCCAGCCCTTGAAGGGACAGGTTGGAAAGTGACAACGTCATAGATTGCAATCACCGCTCGAGTCCTGAGCAGACCCTATCTCGATGATTAGTTGGCCCGACACCGAAAGGTATCGGGCTTTTTCGTATTCATTAGCCGCACCCAGATGTGCCAAAAGTGTTACTTGCCAATACCTCACAATGTTGGCACTTTATATTCGCAATCAAAAATCTAATACTCGCAGTTGATATATATCAATAATGCGAGAATCCACTTCCGTTAGGCTTCGCAACGCTGGCCATCATGCCTCTGACAGGCTCTGATAGCAGCATTCAAGAGCCAGCAGTGCTGAGCTGATCGGAGCCAATGGAAACGACAGGGAATGTCACATGAAGTCCTTTGCCAGCCTCGCCGCCCTCTTCCTGCTCTCTGGTTGTGCAGCCTTGCAGTCCACACCTCCCAGTTATGACAAGACGCAGCACGCTTTTCTTTCACCGGGTTACCCCATCGAGCGGGTCAATCAACCCGAGGGCTTCAAGCTGGTAGGACAGGACAGTTCTGATTCTCGTGAAGGGTTCGCCAGTGCATCAACGGAGGGCAATGCACATGTCAGAAGAGAAGCTGTCGCCTGGAATACCGATGATGACAATACTGCTCTGATGATGGTGATTGCAGGGTCACTCGGGCACTCAGCACGTTATCTCGAATGGACAGACACGGATGGCTACCAGTTCGTGGGTAATCAGAGAGTGCAATACAAGTTTGCTCAGGGGCGATTCGAAGACATGGTGAGTGAGTCCAGTCTTATCCCACGACTGGCGCCAGATTGCGCACAACGCATTACGCTTTCTGCGCACAACCATAACAAGAAGGTGACGGGCATCTATATTGAAGGCGTGACCTGCTACGACCTTCCATTGATCAACGATTATCACCGCGAACAACTTCGCCAGAAAACTTTCCGCCTATTTGGGCTGTAACGAACCCCACGATGATCGCTTATAAGCCTTGAAATACGAAACGCCCCACCCACTACCGCATTTAGTGGGTGGGGCGTTTCAGGTATCGCGGTATCAGCCGCCGATCACCACTACTGCCAACACATCACGCCCATACATCACACTTCCAAACCGGCGTGCGACGATCAGGCAGGGGCAGAGCAGGCGTTGCGGGTAGCTGGGGCATTGCATGTAGGCGCCGGGCGAATGGAGGCGGGATCTGCCAGCGCGGCCACCACGGATCTGACCTGCTGATAGCCGGTGCGCATCAGGAAGGTCGGCGCTCTGCCGTAACTCTTGATGCCGAGGATGAACAAGCCTGGCTCGGCATGCAGCAGTTCGGCCGCGCCGTGTTCCGGCACCGACCCACAGCTGTGCTGGTTGGGGTCGATCAGCGGCGCAAGCTTGATAGGGCTCTGCGTCGCGGGGTCCAGCGAGACACGCAATTCAGACAGCAGCCCCAGAGAGGGACGGAAGCCGGTGGCCGCGATGATGCGATCCACCGCTGGCAGCCGGTGTCCGCCACTCTGTACGACCCAGCGCCCCGCTTGATGATCGATCGCCTCGACGGCCAGCCCGGTCACTACCTCGATCCGCCCTTCCTCGAGCAGCGCCTTGATACGCAGTTCGAGCGCCTTGCGCTCCTCCAGCTCATCATTGGGCGCCGGGCGGATGACCTCCTCGATATTGGCGCAGCGCACACCCCAGACGATTCGCATCCCCGCTTCGTGGTCTGCCAGCGCGATCAGGTCCTGCAGCGCATTCAGCGCCGAGTGGCCGCTGCCGATCACGAGTACCGACTTGCCGGCATACTCAGCCGCTTGTGTGCCGCGAATGTCCGGCACGCCATAGGCGATGACTTCGGCCGCCGCTTGCTCACCAATGGCGGGAATGCCGTGCGCCCCGATCCAGTTGGGGGTCTGGTAGGTGCCGGAGGCATCGATCACCGCGCGGGCCAGCACATCGCGCGGGCCGTCAGGCCCCTCGACGCGCAGCACGAAGGGCGCCTCATCGCGTCCGCCACTGCGCAGCACATCATGCTGTTGTCGACTGACATGGGTGATGCGGCTATCGACATGCAGGCGCGAGCTGATCGACGGGTGCGCGGCGAGCGGTGCGACATAGCGGTCGAGAAACTCGGCCCCGGTGGGATAGGCAGCAGCGTCCGGGGCCTGCCAACCCTGTTCCTGCAGCAACTCGGCCGCTAAAGCGTCGATATTCCATGACCAGGGCGAGAACATGCGCACATGTCCCCAGCTGGCCAGGTTGGCGCCTGCGTGCGCGCCCGACTCGAAGAGAATCGGCTCCAACCCTGCCTCCAGCAGATGGACGGCGGCGCTCAGCCCTATCGGCCCGGCGCCGATGATGGCCACCGGCAGGCTTGTGATATCACGACTCATGGCAGTCTCTCGCAGCAATATGTTGTCAGTGACAACAAACCTAGTATCCCTCCACGCTAATGTCTACTCCCAGGCGCTCAATCAGTCACCCAGGCGCTGCCGCGCGGCAAGGGTCAGCTTGTTGAGCAGCGCCACTGCGCCCTCCACGACCTCCGGCGACAGGCCCTCGATCATTGAGGCCTCTTCCGCGACCAGCTCGGCGTGTATCTGCTGGTACAGCGCCCTGCCCTCCGGGGTCAGCGAGAGCTCAACGGCACGCCGGTCGTTGGGGTCCTCGATCTTGCGCACGTAATGCTTGCGGATCAGCGAGTCGGCGACCCGGCTTGTCGTGCTCTTGTCGAGGTACATCTCGTCCGCCAGCGCCTGCAGTCTCAGCGGTCCGCGCTTGACCAGCGTCTCCAGCGCATAGCATTGAGCGACGGAGACGTTGTGGTGGCAGATGCTTTCCCTGTCGCGAAACTGATGGACACGAATGAGCTGATTGACGGCTTCGTACAGTGCTTCTGCTTGATCCACTCTGGTGCCTCACGTGACGGGGGTCAAAAAAGGGGGCGTGGCTTGCCACGATAACCGAGCACGATACAGAGCGCACCGATATCCGGCAGCCCTTATCCAGCAACCCTTATCTAGCAGCCCTTATCCAGCACCCCTTCTTTAGCACCCCTTATCCAGCAACCCTATCGGCTTGCACGTGGCATGCCTTGCGCGAGCAACTCGATCGCGACCTGTCTCCCCGATACGACGCCAGCAGACCTTGCAGGCAAGAATTGTGCAAGAATCTTGCAATTCATTATTGAGAACGATTAGCATTGACATCCGCAACATATAACTATTCAAAGCAAGGGATCTCACGTGCACCTCCGCCTCCATCCGCTTACCGCAGCCGTCCTCTCCGCCAGTGCGTTGACCCTGAGCCTCTCGGGCCACGCCTCGGCTGACGACATGTCCACCCTCGTCATCAGCGAAGACCGTCTCGAACAGAATGTCGTGATCAGCGCTGATGAGATCGATCAGCGTCAGGCACGCGACCTGGAAGACCTGTTCCGCGCCGAACCGGGCGTCAGTGTCGGCGGTGGCATCGCCATCGGCCAGAAGGTCTATGTACGCGGCCTGGAAGACACCAACCTGAACGTCACCATCGATGGCGCGCGTCAGGGCGGCTACCTCTTCCACCATACCGGTCGATTGACCATTGACCCGGCACTGCTCAAGCAGGCGGAAGTCGATAAAGGCCCCGCGACCGCCGATGATGGCCCGGGCGCACTTGGCGGCAGTCTCCGCTTCGAGACCAAGGATGCGCAGGACCTGCTCAAGCCCGGTCAGGACCTGGGCGCACGCGTCTCCGTCGGCACCGAAAGTGCGGCGGACGCCACCTCCGGCACCACGGCGTTCTATGGTCGTCTGGGGGAGAATCTTGGTCTGATGGGATATGTCAGCGGCCGCAACAGCGATGACTATGAAGTTGGCGGTGGCGGTGAGCAGGAACAGACCGCAGGCCAGCAGCGCGGCTACCTGCTCAAGATGTCACTGCTGGACGTCAATGATCAGGACCTGCGCATCAGCGCCGAGCGCACCACCGATCACGGCACCTATTTCACGCGTCCGCACATGCCGAGCTTCAGCAGTCAGCAGCCGACCTATCAGGAAATGGAGCGCGAGACCTTCACCGTCAATCATGCCTGGCACCCGGGCAATGACCTGATCGACACCAGAACCACCCTCTATCACACCACCCAGGAACTGGATCGTGTCGAGGCCGGCAGCACCAGCCGTTCCCGCGAATTCGGCGCGGATGTTCGCAACACCTTGCGCCTCAAGACAGGTGACGTGGCACATGCGCTAACCACTGGCGTGGACTTCTATGATCAGGACACTCGTCGCTCCGATGACGCAGGCAGCGCCGGCCCCAACAACGAAGACACCTCACGCAACCTGGGAGTCTACGCCCAGAACCGCATGACGCTGGGCCCGTGGGCCCTGTCCGTTGGTGCGCGGCTGGATGATTACGACAGTGATTACGGCGAGGCGGGCAGCGTCAGTGGCAGCGAGGTCTCCCCCAACGCGATTCTGAGTGTCGATGCCACTGACAATCTCACCCTGCATGCCGGCTACGGCGAGGCCATTCGCGGTGCCAAGGCACGTGAAGTGATCCTGATCGGCGATGATGTCACCATCGCGGAGGGGCTTGAGCCGGAACGCGCTCGCCAGCGCGAGATCGGTCTGGATTGGCATCAGCGCGATGCCCTGATGGCGGGAGATCGCCTCGGCTTCGCGCTGACCGGCTTCCATACCGATATCGAGAACTATCAGGCCTATGATCGCGGCAGTGATCCGGCGGTGCTCTACAACCTGGAGGGCGAAGTCGAGAGCCGTGGCTATGAAGCCAGCCTGAACTGGGGCGTGGGCGGCTACGACACGCGTCTGGGCTATGCCAAGGTGGTGATGAAGAACAACGACGGCGACCCGCTGGGTGACGAGATGAACATCGGCGCCTCCACCGGCGACAAGTGGACCTGGGATCACCAGTACCGCTTGCCAAACCACAACGTCACCCTGGGCTACACCCTGAACGCGGTGGAACGTCTGGAACGTGTGGCAGAAGGCGACGAGGAGAAGCCGGGCTACGTGACGCACGATATCCGCGCCCAATGGACACCCACCTCATATCAGGATCTGACCCTGACACTGGCGGTCAACAACGTGTTCGACAAACGCTACAGCGACCACAGCAGCTACCTGCTCAGCAGCGGTGACAGCATGCTGGAGCCGGGCCGTGACGTCCGCCTGGGTGCCAGCTACCGCTTCTGACCCAGCCCCTGACTTCACGAAGAGCTCGCGATCAGCTCACGATCAGCTGACGAAAAAATGCCCCACAGGCCTGGCCTGTGGGGCATTGCCATCTCTGGAGCTGGATGGCGTCACTGACTCAGGCTTCAGTTCGCCCCTTCCGCCTCGGCATCCTGCTGCTTGGCCAGCTTGTGGCCGTCTTCTGACTGCCCGATCTTCCAGTAGCTGGAGACATAGAAGTGGGACTTGGGGATCTCATGCACCTGCTTGAGGTGAGCACGCAGCGCTCGCATGCTGCCGAATTCACAGGCCGCCCAGACAGATACCTGGCCCTCCAGGCTCGGCAAGGAGGCGATCTTGTCCAGCAGCGGCTGGCCGCTCGGGTCCGGCTGCGCATTGATGACCCAGTGCAGCTCGATGCCGGCCGGATGCTCAAGCGTCTGGATATCGGCTTCGCTGGTCACCTCGATGACGGCGTGGCCGCGCGCGTCTGCCGGCAGCTCGGCCAGATTGACGCTGATCGCCGGCAAGGCTGTCATGTCACCCGCCAGCAGGAACCAGTCGGCTTGCATGTTGATCAGCTTCTTTGGCCCCGGGCCGCCGATGGTGATGCGATCCCCGGGCTGGGCGCTGACGGCCCAGGCAGATGCCGGGCCGGCGTGGTCGTGCAGCGCGAAGTCGACATCGATCTCGGTCGCACGCTGATGACGAATGGTATAGGTGCGCATCATCGGGCGCTCGCCTTCCCCGCGCGGAAACACCAGTTTGATATAGGCGCTCTCCTGCCCCTCGGGGATGGAGCCGATATTCTCCCCGCCCAGGGTGACGCGCAGCATATGCTCCGTCACCGGGGTGGAACGAATCACTTCAAGCTCTCGCATTGCGGGCTTACCCATCTTGCGCACTCCTCTGGCAAACGCCTTCAAGTTGTTCAGCATCGCGTGCTTCACACTCGCTTGTATTGTGGATCATGGCAGATGCCGTTTTCAGGAAGGTGGCGACCTCCTCATCGCTGAGGTCTCCCGCCATCCGCCGAGCGGTCTCATCTTCCAGGGCTTCAATCTCTTTGAGCATGTCGTGGCCCGCCTCGGTAGGGGCGAGAAACAGGCTGCGACGGTCCTGCGGATTTTCCGTCTTGACGATCAATCCCGCCGTCATCAATTCATTGAGCACCCGCGTCACGCGCGCCTTGTCCTGCCCCAGATGCTGCACGATCTTGTGCGCCGTGCACTCGGAGGTACGGCCAATGCCCTTCAGCACCCGAATGTGCGTGACAGGCAGATCAAGCCGGTAGCGCTGGATGCCCAGACGAAGCTGCCTGCGATAGACATGCATCAGCTGATGCAGCACATCATTGAGTGATGCCTGACTCATGTGTCACTCACCATATGGTTGGTATAGGTCAACTATATTGTCAGATGGTTGATACTGTCAACAAGAATATGATCGAGAAGCATTCTCATCTTAATGCCGAAAATCTCATATGCCTATCACGCTTCTCTCCACTGCCAAGCGCGCTTTCGGCAACTCTTGCTGCGTGACATGGTGACAGCGAGCGGGAACCTGCTAAGGTCGAAGGCCACACATTCCTGACGCCCACGAGAGGCATCAATGGCTGAACTCTGCCTGCTGTTTGATTCCGATGGCACCCTGGTTGATAGCGAAATCCTCCTCGCCGAGGCCATGTCCAGCACCCTGCCCCGCTATGGTCTGCCGTTTACCAGCGACCGCTACATGAACGAGTTTCGCGGCATGCGCTTCATGAGCATCGTGCGCACGCTGGAGGCAGCTCATGGCGTTCTGGAAGAAGAGCCCACACGGCGCATGGAAGGCGAGATGCGGGCCTTGCTGGAAGAGTTGATGAAGGCACACCTGACGGCGATGCCCGGCATGGCAGCCGCCTTGATGGAGCTTGAAGGCTACCCCTGTGGCGTGGTGTCCAACGGGCCTGAGCGCAAGGTGCGTCTGGCACTCGATACCACACGCCTGGCGCGCTTCTTCGATGGCCATATCTACAGCGCCTATACCCTGGGCGTGTGGAAGCCGGACCCGCGCATCTATCGACTCGCAGCCGAGCAGATGGGCTTTTCGCCATCACATTGCGTGGTGATCGATGATGCCATCGTCGGGGTACAGGCAGGGCTGGATGCCGGTATGCAGGTCATCCACTTCGCCCATCACGACGACGGCCATGAAACGCCGCGTGGCGCACTGCGCATGCACCACGCGCGCGAACTGCCGAGGCTGGTGGCACAGATTTCCCAGAAGCTCGCTGCGCAGTACTAGACGACGTCGCGCCTTCTCCCTCAGTTCCCGCACCATGCCCCTCGGCTCGTGAAACCCCGTCTCATGACATCCCGCAACGAGAATCCCGCCCCTGAGGCGGGATTTTTCATGCCTGGCGCACAAGACAGGCTGCTCGTGGTGTGACTCGCTTTGCCTGTCGCAGCCACCAGCACTCCCGTTCGCGAATGCCGCTAGCCGCCCTCTCCAACCGATACGAATAGGCAAGTTTTAGCGACTATAGCGCCTATATACCGCCCTTCTCGATACTTATAGTGTCTCTACAGCAAACACGCACCAGACTCGCAAGGCTCGCAGGATACGACCGTACGCAAAGCCAAACGCAGCTGTCGTGCGCGCCCCTGACGTGTCCCGAGCGCAACCGTCGCACACCTGCCATCAGGATCTTGACCATGACTCGCAACACCCCATTTGGCCCCAAGGGCTGGACCCCGGACAGAATCGGCTCGCTCGTCGGCAAGACCTATCTCATCACCGGCGCCAATAGCGGCGCGGGCTTTCAGGCGACGCGCATATTGCTGAGCAAGGGGGCCGACGTCGTGATGCTGAATCGCAACCCGACCAGATCAGAGGCGGCCATCGCGGCGCTGCAAGAGGAGTTTGGCCCCGCGGCGAATGTCAGTCACATACGCATGGATCTGGCGGAGCTGGCCTGCGTGCGCAGCGCGGCCGCGGAAGTGCTGGAGAAGGTCCCGCAGATCGATGCCCTCATCTGCAATGGCGCCATCGCTCAGGTTTCCCGACAGCAACTCACCGTCGACGGTTTCGAAAGTCAGCTGGGCGTGAATCACTACGGGCATTTCCTGCTGTGTGGGCTGCTGTTCGAGCGTATCGATGCCTCCAACGGGCGGATCGTCGTGGTCTCCAGTGAAGGCCACAAGATGGGCCTGAAAACCATCCAGTTCGATGACATGAACTGGGAGCACAACTATCACCCTAACAAGGTCTATAGCCACAGCAAGCTGGCACAGATGATGTTCGCCTATGAATTGCAGGACAGGATTGAGGCCGCAGGCCGACAGGTAAACGTCTTTGTCTGCCATCCGGGCGCGTCCAACACCTCACTGATTCGTGACAACGCCAATCTGGCGACTCGACTCAGCTGGGCAGTGATGGTGAAGACGGGCATGGCGCAGACGGCCGAGAAAGGCGCTTACCCGGAAGTCATGTGCGCCACCGAGGAGACTCTCAGGCAGCGGGCCTACCATGGCCCGACGGGGCTGATGAATTTCGGCGGGCCGGTGGGCGAGTGTGAATTGGGGGCATTCGTTCTGGAGAAGAGCGTCATGGCCCGGCTATGGCAAGTCTCGGAGAAGGCAACGCAGTTGAGCTGGTCGATTTGACCTTGAGCCGACCACCGACCTTCCCGCCTATCTTCAGGGAAGTGAATCCCATGAAGGTATCACTGGTAGTGACAGGTCTTCTGATGATGATTCCGAACATGTCGTTTGCCAACCGCCTTTATGACGAGATCATCCAGCCGGAGACCTCGATTCAGGACAGTGAAGGCAATACCTATCACACCGTGAAGATCGGCGCTCAGACCTGGCTTGCCGACAACCTCAGAACGACTCGCTACCAGGATGGCTCGCCCATCCGGACGGCATTCATCCCCGAGGATGACCCCGACAACCTGCTATCATATGGCCGTCTGTATGACTGGCACGATGTCAGTGATGCTCGCAATCTTTGCCCGGCGGGCTGGAGAGTCGCCTCGGATGAGGACTGGAAAGCGCTGGAACGCGCCATCGGAATTGCAGAAAAGGAGATCGACTCGACGGGCTGGCGTGGCGATGATGATATCGCCATCACGCTCAAGGCGGCTCAGCCCGACTCCCTGTTGACGTCCTTCGATCAGGCACGCATCAATCTCACCGGCTTTTCTGCCAGACCGGCGGGCGTGAAGTGGAAGGGCTGGTATATCACCCAGGGCGCCTATGCCGAATTCTGGACCCGCAGTGAGGCGACGCCGACCAAAGCGTTGGCCAGAACTCTGGCCTACTCCTGGTGGAACCCGCACAAGGGCGAGATCCGCCGAGCGACACTTGGCAAGAATGGCATGTTCTCGGTGAGATGCGTGAAGGACTGATCAGATCACAACACTGGGGGTAATGGGAGGGGCACAGTCGGTAGTGATATAGGCGCGAGGAGCGCTTGAGCAAGGACTCTGATCCGCTGAGTCAGCCCGATTGAAGACATTCGGGCGTCAGCGATTGAAAGCGTGATTCAACAAGAATCCTTGCTGAAGGGTTCCTGCCGGTTCCGGGAGCAAGATGACATCGTCATGGTCCAGCGTCTTTCCGCAAATGGCGGGCTTCACGTTATTGTGTCGTGCTGATCATTGCTGGCTGGCAGCTAGCGCTCAGGAAGACTCGACCATGATGTCACGCACACTCCATCCCGGAGGTGATATCGGCTGTCAGGCGCTCTCGCTCAAGGCATGTTCGATGCGGGTGGCGGGAACACTCTTGCCGGCATCATTCACGAAATCCGTCGCGTGATTCTTGTCTTCAATGGCCCACTTGCGAGCATGTCCGCGGCTGCCTTCTTCACTCAAGGCATGCTGCACCCTGCCCGCCGCCACACTCATGCCGCTTTCCACATAGACTTGCGTGCTGCGCTCGGCCGGCTGCGCCTGCCCCATGATACGACTCTCGCTCAATGCCTTACGGACACGGGTGTCGCTTTCGCCATTGTCGGCAAATGCCGCATTGCTCACAGCACACAGCGCAGCTGTCACACACAGTACTTTCATGGCATTCATGATGTCACCTCTCGTCTTTTGCGTTGGGTTGGTCAGTTCTGCAAGACTTGTGCTTTGCGGAACGTCAGATTGATAAAGCTCAAGATTGCTGGAACGTAAAATCGATAGAACGTGAAATCGATAGAACGTCAGGTTGGTGGCGCCAAGGGCCTGTGAGCCAAGCGCGTTGTCAGCCAACAGATTCCCCGAACAGGCTTCACTGGCCACCCTTGGCCACGCCTGACCTCACATATTGAACTTCACCAGCGTCACGATACGTGACAGGCCCTGGGCCGCCGCCAATGACTGCGCAGTATTGCCACGCGCATCCTGGATCGAGGGGTCCGCCCCTGCCTGCAGCAACAGTTTGATGATGTCTTCATTGCCGAACAGAGACGCCATCATCAGCGCCGTCTGGCCACTGTAATTGCGATGATTCACATCACAGTCGGTATTGGCGATCAGCCATCTGGCTGTCTCGTCAAAGCCGCGAAACGCCACGCCCATGAAGGCATTGCTGCCCTTCTCATCGAGTGCACAGGCGTCAGCTCCGGCGGACTTCAGTAGCGCCAGGGTGTCGGTATGCCCGTAGTAGGCCGCGAGAATGAAAGGGGTATAGCTGCGGGAATTGGTGACCGAGAGATCACCGCCCTGCTGAACATATTCCCGGATCGCGGCATTGTCGCCATCGCGTGCGGCGTCAAAGATATCGATGTCGCCAGCCGCGACAGCCTGCCCCGCCATCACCATCATCAGCAGACTGGCCAACACCGCCAGCCATCTTCTGCCCAGGCCGTGTTGCTGCCCGCTGGGGGCTGTGGCTCGCATCGTATGCATCTTGCGCTCCTCTCTCGTCTTTCGCTCGTGTGCCGGCCGGCAGAGGAGCGCAAGCTCCCCTGCCGGGTCAAACAGGTCCGGGACTTCCAGGCAGCGGTTGATCTCGATCGCATCACGCTTTTCTTCATACGCTTTGCCTTCAGCCGCTGCCTCAGATGTCTCAGTCCTCGATCAGCTCTTCCACGTCGTCCATGTCGACGTCTGCCACCTTGGCCAGACGCTCACCGTATTCGTGGTCGGCCTGGTAGAAGTAGCTGACCATGATCTCGCGGATTTCCTCGTTCTTGACCTTGCCCAGGTCAGTCCCCAGCGCCTGGATCAGAGCGTCCTGATCCTGCTCGGAGAAGGAGCGATACAGCTCACCGGCCTGAGCGAAGTTCTGCTGCTTGCCGATCGGCTGCTGCTGGGTGGTGCCATTCAGGGTGTAGCGCTTGTACTCGTACTGGCTGTCATCCACCAGCGAGTCGGCGTTGCGGCTCGGCTGATAGTTGATGGAACCGGAACGCGGCTTGGAGTAACCCGCGCCGTCCTGATGGTTGTTGTGCACCTCATTCTTGGGCGCATTCACCGGCAGCTGCATGAAGTTGGCCCCCAGGCGATAACGCTGGGCATCGGCGTAGGCGAACAAACGCCCCTGCAGCATGCGGTCTTCGGACGGCTCGACACCCGGCACCAGGTTGGCCGGCGACATGGCCGCCTGCTCGGTTTCCTGGAAGAAGTTGTCCGGCGTACGATTCAGCGTCAGCTCACCGACCTTGCGGGCAGGGATAAGGTCTTCCGGCCACAACTTGGTGGTATCGAGCGGATTGAAATCGAAGCTGTTCAGCTTGCTGGGATCCAGAGTCTGGATATAGAGATCCCAGACCGGGTCATCGCCGGCATCCAGATGGGTATAGAGGTCATCGGTCAGATGGTTGAAGTCAGTGGACTGCACCTTGGCGGCTTCTTGCGGCGTCATGCCGTGGTTACCCTGACGCGACTTCCAGGTGAACTTCACGTACTTCCAGTCGCCTTCGGCATTGACGAACTTGAAGGCATGCACGCCAGAACCATCCATCTCACGCAGGCTGGTCGGAATCCCCAACGGCGAGTAGAGGTAGGTCAGCATGTTGGTGCTTTCGGGGATATGGCTGAAGAAATCGAAGTAGCGATTCGGGTCCTGCAGGTTGGTACGCGGGTCCGGCTTCAGCGCATGGATCATGTCCGGGAACTTCATCGCATCGCGGATAAAGAACACCGGGAAGTTGATGCCCACGATGTCCCAGTTGCCCTGCTCGGTATAGAACTTGACGGCGAAGCCACGCGGGTCGCGCAGGGTTTCCGGCGAGCCCTTGCTGTTGATCACGCTGGAGAAGCGCACGAAGACCGGCGTCACCTGGCCCTTGTCCTGGAAAGGTGCCGCGACGGTCAGGTCGGTCAGGTCCGCGGTGGCACGGAACTCACCGTAGGCACCGGTACCACGAGCGTGGACGACACGCTCCGGAATGCGCTCGCGCTCGAAGTGCGCCAGCTTCTCCAGCAGGTGGTGGTCCTGCAGGAGCGTCGGGCCGTTCGGGCCGGCGGTCAGGGAGTTCTGGTTGTTGCCGACCGGCGCACCATTGGAGCGAGTCATCACTTCCTGCTGCGCCAGACTGCTGGCAGAAAGGCCCAGCGCCATCACGGCCGTCAGGGTCTTCATGGGAAAACGTACGTTCAGCATCTCGCAAATTCCTCGTTAAATCAGGGAGTAACGGGGCGAGGAGTATTGGCGAGAAGTTCCCATAGCAAAAATAAATAATAACTAACCAGGGAATAGCGAAAACCTAACGTGTTGCAATATAAGCACCAGTTGATTCATCCCGTCAGCGAGGAACCCGGGGTGGCGTCCGCCACGACGGCCACGACTTGCTGCATGTTCATGCATACAGGTGTCGCGCTGCTGCGGTTTTCAGGTCAGATGCAAACTCCTCCCTCATCAATCGCCCAGCGAGAGACCGCCAACCCAAGGCCTGAGGGCCAGCCGTTCAGGCCAGGATTGTTGCGTCCTGTCATCCAATCCGCGCGGCTCAAGATACTCGATGCTGGCCGTCGCCCACCTCGAATACGCACGAATCAAGGCCCATCGTCAGCCCACTCCCCCTTTTTGCCTTGTCGTCCGCTGCCGGCCGCCTGTTGCTGAGAGCCTACTGTTGAGCGCCTCTCGCCAAGCGCTATATGGCTTGCTCGTCCCTGCCTGAGATGACCAAGAGAAAGGACCGAGAGACATGGCCGAGCGAAGGACCGGGCATGGTATGCCTGAGCCAGGCCAAACCTGCGCCCTGTCAGGCGTTTGCATACGCCAGAAACGACAAGGGCCCCTCATGTTGAGGGGCCCTTGTCGTTAGGTCTTGCGCCGTCTCTTTCAGCGCATAGCGGTTACGCCTGACGATTCGTCTTCTTCGGCTTGCGCTGGAAGGCCGGCATGTCATCGATGACCAGTACCGGATTCAGCTCTTCCTTGGGGAAGTCATTCTTGAGCCAGCGCAGCATCGAGAGCGCCAGAATCAGCATCACCGGAATCATCGGCAGCGCCACCACGATGGTCGAGGTCTGCACCGTCTGCAGGCCACCCAACTGGATCAGCGCAACGCCGACGGCCGCGATCAGGAAGGCCCAGATCAAGCGGAACGAGCGCTTGGGCTCCTGATACCCGGACAGCTTGCGTGAGGTCACCGAGGCCAGCACGTAGGCCGAGCTGTCCAGCGTGGTCGCCAGGAAGATGAAGCACAGCAGGATGAAGGCCACCGTGACCAGCTTGGCGTACGGCAGGGTCTGCAGAATGCCTTCCACCGCCAGCGGAATACCGCCGCTGTCCAGCAGCGCCTTGATATCCAGCGCGCCGCTGATCTGCAGGTCCAGCGCGTAACCGCCCCACACCGCGAAGAATACCCAGGTTCCCAGCGAGCCGAACACCAGCTCCGCGATGATCAGCTCACGGATGGTACGGCCGCGCGAGATACGGGCCACGAACAGGCCCACCATCGGCGCGTAGGCGATCCACCAGGCCCAGTAGAAGACGGTCCAGTCCTTCCAGAAGGTGGAATCCCCCGCCGGGTCGGTCCACAGGCTCATCGGGATGAAGTTGCCCAGGGTCTTGCCGAGGCTGTTGACGAAGCCTTCGACCATGAACTGCGAGTCACCGACGATGAAGGTGAAGGCCAGCAGGAAGATCGCCAGGATCACGTTGACGTCGGAGAGAATCTTGATGCCCTTCGCCAGGCCGAACCAGACACTGGCGGAGAACATCGCCGTCCAGATGCACAGTACTGCGACTTCCATGGCGAAATTGGCTTCCATGCCGAGGATGCCGCTGACCAGCTGTGACACCAGCGGTACCGCCAGCCCCAGCGAGGTGCCGACGCCGCCCACGATCCCGAATACGACGATGGAATCCAGCAGCACGCCCCAGGCGCCATCCGCATGACGGCCCAGCACACCGCGCGAGGCGACGGACAGACGCACGCCCGGGCGCTTCTTGACGTACATGGAGTAGGCGATCGGCAGGCCCGGCAGGCAGTAGAAGGCCCACGGCGTAAGCCCCCAGTGGAACTGACCGAAGGCCAGCGCCCACTCCGCGGCCTCACGGCTCTTGGCCGCCACGTGATAGGCCGGCGAGGTGTAATAGTAGATCGGCTCGACCCACGCCCAGTTGACGATCGCGATCCCCATCCCGCAGGTGAAGATCATCGCCACCCAGCTGAAGTAGGAGAAATCGGGCGTGTCCTCTGCCCCGCCCAGGCGGACGTTGCCGTAGCGGCTGAAGGCCAGCCAGATGAGGAATCCGACGACGCTCAGGCCGGCCACCAGATACAGCCAGCCGAACTTGCCGGTGGCGAAGGAGAAAGCGGCATTGATCAGCGCGGTGCTGGCATCCGGGAACAGGATGACCGGGCCGATGAAGGCCAGGATGACCAATACGGCGGGGATGAAGACACGCGGGTCCAGATGATCGCCATCACTGGCGGGGGGAACTGCTTCTTGCACGACTACCACCTTAGTGAGAAAGCCCGAGCAAGAGGGGCGAGACGTCGCTCTTGCTCGGACAATTCGCTGTATTCAATAATTTTTCGTAATGAAAAGAGCGCGGTATTATACATTTTTTTATTCCACGCGCATTATACTTTCCCGGCAACCGCGGGGATCATGAATCGCGACACGGTATTTTCTCATGTAAACATGAATTTCATTCATTAACCCTGCGCTGCGCGCTCCCCCTCCTCGCGCTCTCCTCATGCCTCCTTCGCGCCCTCCTCGACCAAGTTTCCACCAGACGCGAACAGGCCGCCGACACGTCAATGTCGGCGGCCTGTAGGTCTCAAGCGCTCATGAGCGGCGACTGTCACGCAGAAGCCAGCACCTGACGCGACAGTCTTTCCGCCCCTTGCTTCGCGAGGGTCTCGCCAGCCGATGCGCCAACGTCACACGCAGAAGCCTCGACGTTCACCTCGTGTCAAAAGAGGCTCAGCGCTTGAGCACTTCTCATGCGCCGTAAGCTGCCCCCGGCAAGCCCAGGGTCAGACAAGCCGGCCTTGAGCGATCAGCACTGGCTGACGTACTGGGTCACAAAAACGCCCCACCTCGTGAATCACGAGATAGGGCGTTTAAACGTCCAGGGCGCTATCGATTGCCTTCAGTCGGTGGCCCTCGGTGAACAGGCACCTTATGGCGGGGTCAGCTTGGCAGGTACTCCTCGCTCCAGCTTTCGGATACCACGCCCTCCTCGATCAACTGATCGATCTCTTCATCGCTGTGATCAAGCCCCTTGAGCACCGAGCGAGTCGAGGCGCCGTATTTCTCGGCCGGCGACAGCGGGTAGATGCGCCCACGCCGCGGACGGATGGCGTAGGGGTCAAGCTGGGTGATCTCGTGACCGCTGGGGTGGTCTGAGTAGACCGAGAACGAATAACTGCCGGCATCGATCCCGGTCCGCTCGCCAGCCGGGTGGACATTGTAGGAGCGCAATGTCTCCAGGTTCTCGCACACGGCCGCGGCGATATCCGCCGCCTGCAGTCGCTCGACCCAGTCATTGGCTCGCGCGCTGATGAAACGCGGTGCCAGGTAGGCGGCGCGCTCCTCACGCGGGATTTCCGGCAATTCTTCCAGCCCCTCGACCTTGCGGAATTTCTCCAGCTCCGATTCATAGGCACTGACCAGAAGGATGCCATCGGAGGCCGAATAGAAACGCGCCAGGTCATCGTAGCCGGTCGCCTCACGACCGGAGGGCTCGTCGAACAGGCCACGGCGCTCATAGTCATAGCAGAACGGCAGCTGGGCCAGACCGCTCAACGCCGACAGCGAGGTCTTGATGCGCGAGGTGCGGCCGGTCTTGAGCTTGCGATACAGCGCGGTGGCAATCCCCAGCGATGCACCAAAGCCGCACATGACATCGATGGTGCCGACGTGGGCGTGCTCTTCCGGGGTATCCATGCTGCCGCCGAAGCGCAGCATGATGCCGGTGGTGGCCTGCACCAGATCGTCATAGCCGAGGTAGTTGGTGCGTGGCCCGGGCAGCACGCCGCTGAAGCAGTCCAGCTGACAGAAGACGGCATCCGGGTTGAGCTCGCGCATGGCCTCCTCGCTCAGTCCCATGGAGGCCACCTGCCGGTCGGTGGCATTCCAGACCACCACATCACTCTGACGAATCAGCTCATCCAGGATGGCGCGCCCGCGGGGCTGTCTGACGTCGGTCAGCAGCGAGCGCTTGGAACGCATGTGCGACAGGCCGAAGATGACGGTATTCCAGCAGTCATAGAACGGCTTGGCCGGGTCGACCTTGATGACCTCGGCACCGAAGCGCGCCAGATACGCCACCGAGTGCGGCCCGGCGATCACGTTGCACAGATCCAGAATCTTGACGCCTTCCAGCCAGCCATCGCGGGCATTGCGTGCCCGCACCCGTGGCAGCTTGGTCTCGATGCGGGTCAACACCGACAGCGCATGGGTGACGCTCACCCAGCGCCGCGGCCTGGGCGTCAGCATTTCCTGGCCGCTGTCGGCCATCCACACCATCGGGCCGGGCTGGATCATCAGCCCGAATTCCGGGTCCTCGACCTCGACCATCAGGCCCGCCGTCTCGGCGTGGTCATCGTGGATCCACTCCTGCAGCCAGCGCTGCGGCGCACCGGGGAACTTGCCCTTGCCGAAGATCTTCTCCCATTCCTTGGAGGTGCGCGTGAGGAAGACTTCCTTCATGCGCGCCGCGATATGGTCCGCCCAGGACTTGGGCAACGGATAGACGCCCAGCGACATGTCGGATTGCCATTCGCTGCTCGGGCGATAGGTATCCGGCTCCTCACTCATGCCTTCGGCGACCAGCTCATCGTAGAGGCCCAGTACCTTCAGGCAGCGCTTGGCGTGCTCGCGATGACTCGGACAGACCACATAGAACATGCGGCCATCCTTGCACTTGTAGCTGCGATAGAAGGGATCGAGCAGCTCTTGCAGCTCGTCGTAGTCGAGATTCATCGGCTGGCCTTCGATACGCCGACGTTCGATCTCCTTCTCGCGCTGGGTCTTGTAGCGCTCCGGCAGGCCCTCGATCTTGATCGAGTTGTAGCAGAGCCCTTCCATCAGCGCGCAGACCAGCGGCACCTCGATCTCGTCGCCCATGCCGGTCCGCTCGCGGGCCTGCAACGCCAGCACCACCGAGGAAGCCGCCAGCATGGTGCCGTAGGCCGAACCCAGCGGCAGCGGCGAGAAGGACGGGTTGATGCCCATCAGCACCCGGTTGAGGCCCATGTCGGTGAAGACGCCGGAATTGGCGGCGATCACGCTCTCAAAGGCGCGCCAGTCGCGGCGCAGGGTGTCATTGGAGGCAAAGCCGGGAATCGACAGCGTGATCAGCTCATTGCGCTCCTCGCGTAGGGCCTGGAAATCGATACCCAGCCGCTTCATGACCCCGGGACGGAAGCTCTCGATCACGATATCGGCCTCCTCGATCAGCGCCAGCGCCTGCTCGACGCCCTCCTCTGACTTGAGGTTCAGCGAGACGATCAGCTTGTTGCGATTGAGCGTGGCATTGGCCGGCGACTGCCACATCGGCCCGCCGGGCGGGTCGACGTGAACCACGGTGGCGCCCAGGTCGGCGAGGATCATGGCGACGGCCGGGCCCGCCATGTATTGACCGAAATCGATGACCTTGACGTCAGTCAGCGGCAGGCGGGTTTCGGAGTGGATTGTCATCGGTGCGGTCCTTCTGTCCGGGGGGGCATGCGGGTTGCGTCAGCCCCGGTGAGCGTCATGTGTTGAGAGAGACAGGAAAAAGTGCACTCAGCGAGGCTTGGCGTCATCGCGCGGGCTGGGGGTCTCCAGCACCAGATGCGGTTCCAGCACCTTGCGCGCGAAGTCCTGGCGCAACCAGCGCACCAGCGACCAGGTCAGGATGAACAGCACCGGAATCATCGGCAGCGCAACCACGATGGTGGAAGTCTGCACCGCCTTGAGGCCGCCCAGCTGGATCAATGCCACCCCGACACCGGCGATCAGGAAGGCCCAGATCAGGCGCACGCTGCGCTTGGGCTCCTGATAGCCGGAGAGTTCACGGGTGGTCACCGACGCCAGCACATAGGCCGAGCTGTCCAGGGTGGTGGCGAGGAAGATGAAGCACAGCAGGATGAAGCTTGCGGTGATCAGCTCGGAGAACGGCAGCGTGGCGAGAATCGCGGACACGGCGCCGGGGATACCGCCGTCGCTGAGTGCGGCCGCGACATCCAGGGTGCCACTCACCTGCAGGTCCAGCGCATAGCCGCCCCAGACCGCGAAGAATACCCAGCAGCCCAGCGAGCCGAACACCAGCTCGGCGATGATCAGTTCACGGATGGTGCGCCCCCGCGAGATACGGGCGACGAACAGCCCCATCATCGGCGCGTAGGCGATCCACCAGGCCCAGTAGAAGACGGTCCAATCCTTCCAGAAGGTCGAATCGCCCACCGGGTCGGTCCACAGGCTCATGGTCACGAAGCTCGACAGCATGGTACCGAGGCTGTTGACCCAGCCTTCGACCATGAACAGCGATGGGCCGGCGATGAAGGTGAAGGCCAGCAAGGCGATGGCCAGAATCACGTTGATGTCGGAGAGAATCTTGATGCCCTTGGCCAGCCCGAACCACACACTGGCGGAGAAGATCGCCGTCCAGATCAGCAGCACTCCCAGATTGAGCGCAAAGGACGGCTCGATGCCCAGCAGATCGCCAAGCAGGCGTGATACCAGCGGCACCGCCAGCCCCAGCGAGGTGCCGACACCGCCGACGATGCCGAACACCACCACGGCATCCAGCAACACGCCCCACCAGCCATCGGCACGCTTGCCGAGCACGCCGCTGGAGGCCACGGACAGACGCACGCCCGGGCGGTTGCGCACATACATGGAATAGGCGATGGGAATCGCCGGCAGGCAATAGAACGCCCAGGGCGTCAGCCCCCAGTGAAACTGGCCATAGGCCAACGCCCACTCGGCGGCCGCATCACTGCCGGCCTTGACGTCAAATGGCGGGCCGGTGAAATAGTAGATCGGTTCGACCCACGCCCAGTTGACGATGGCGATACCGATGCCGCCGGCGAAGATCATCGCGACCCAACTGAAATACGAGAACTCCGGTGTGTCCTGCGGGCCGCCCAGACGGACGTTGCCGTAGCGGCTGAACGCCAGACCGATCAGGAACACGACGACGGAGAAGCCCGCCAGCAGGTAAAGCCAGCCAAAATTGCCGGTCGCGAAGGCGAAGGCCGCATTGACGGCAGCCTCACCGGATTCTGGAAACAGGATGATGGGAATGATGAGGCCAGCGATGACGAGCACCGAGGGCAGGAAAACCCGCCAGTCGATCTCGTCGCGGGCCTTGTGGGAGGCGCGGGGCTCGCGTGTCGGGCTCCCGCTACCGGAAGACGTCTTGGGCGCAGAACTGCTCATGTTGATCACCGTTATTGTGGTTATGCGGTTCGGTGTTTAGGCGAGGCCCACCGCGATTGGCGTATCGCTGGTGGACCACTCAACGCATGGTGTTGAAAGGGGCTAAAGGGTATGGCTGTCTAAAGCCGAAATCTCTGACGCGTCACATCGATTGCCGTCACGTCTCAGACACGGCACAAACGATGCCGAGGCTCATCAGCCCCGCTCAATCCGGACAGAATTGCGCAATGCCATCCTCGAATGACCAATCGATATCGTGATTTTCCGAGATCGTGATCAAGACGTTGCCGGGGGCAATCCCCGGGTTTCTGCCCAGCGCCTCGACCACTCTGGCGTAGAACGCCTTCTTGGCCTGGTCCGGCTTTCCGCTGCGCATCACCAGATGCATCATCACGCGGTCCTGATCGCGTGACTGGAATTCGAGGTCCTGATCGGCACATTCATGGATCACCTGGTAGCGATCATCTGCCGGGAAATCCAGGGTCTCGATGACGGCGGCATTGACCTCATCGGCAATCGCCTTGCGATAAGCATCAGACTTGCCTTTCAGAACATTGATCGTGACAAAGGGCATCATGGCCTCCGCTGGCACCCGGGCAAGGGGTGCGGTGAATGAACATCGAACTTGCCAGACCCCGGGGCCTAGCGATGACGGAAGACCGGCGCTCGCTTGGCAACGAAGGCGCTCATGCCCTCCTTCTGCCCCTCGGTCGCGAAGGCGGCCTGAAAGAGCAGACGCTCTTGGCGAAGCCCTTCATTGAGCGGGGTCTCGAATGCCGTGTTGACGGCTGACTTGGCCATCTTGACCGCCGGCGTGTTGTAGCCCGCGATGGTATGCGCGGCCTCGAGCGCGTTCTGCATCAGCTCATCCTTGGGCACGACCCGCGCCACCAGGCCAATCTCCTTGGCCTCCTGAGCGCCGATGTTGCGGCCGGTCAAGACCATATCCATCGTCATTGCCTTGCCGACCGAACGGGCCAGGCGCTGTGATCCGCCGATGCCCGGCAGGATGCCCAGCTTGATTTCCGGCTGGCCAAACTGGGCGTCTTCCGAGGCGATGATGAAGTCGCACAGCAGGGCCAGTTCACAGCCGCCACCGAGGGCGAAACCACTGACGGCGGCGATGATCGGCTTGGAAATCCTGCGCACCTCGTCCCAGGGCGAGAGAAAGTCATCCATGTAGAAATCAGTGAAAGACTTCTCGGCCATTTCCTCGATGTCCGCGCCGGCAGCAAAGGCGCGGGGATTGCCGGTGATGACGATGGCGCCGATGCCCGGGTCGGCGTCCAGCTCGCGGAGGACCGCAAGCGTCTCCTCGGCCAATTGGCGGTTGAGCGCATTCAGGCTTTTCGGGCGATTGAGGATGATCAACCCGACGCGCTCGCGGCGCTCGACGACGATCATCTCGAGAGTTTCCGGCTCCGGCGCGTCAGACGCCGGCTGTTTGGCCTGGGGTTGCGATTTCACCATCTTGTTCATTCTTGTCTCCCGATGTCGGGTGGCGTCACTCTGGCGTGAGCCCTGGCGTAACTTCTGCGTAAATTTGGCCTAGCCGCTTACTTGCTGCGCATCGCAGGACGTTGCGGTACTGGGCGATGACGCGTCACTGGATGACGAGGCGTCTGGCGCTGCGCCGCGCGTTTTCGCAGCGGTACCTGATGACTTGCGAGCCGGACTGGCCTTGTGTGCGCTGCCATTCTCGCTGCGATTCTCGACTGTCTGTTCGCTACCATTCTCGACAGTCTGTCCGCCGTGCTTCTGGCGGTCAGATTCGGGAAGATGATAGGCACCATGGCGTGCCATCAGCTCGTCCAGAATCGCCTCGCGATGCTGGCCAAGGCCCGGCGCACTGCAGGGCACCTGACTGTCGATGTCCCGGCGCCCCGTGAGCTTGATCGGATTGCCCGCCGTCCTGAATGGCTTGCCGGCCTTGCCCTGGACCTGAACGATCATGTTGCGGGCCTTCAGCTGAGGGTGATCGAACAGCTTGTCGATGGTATTGATCGGCGAGCACGGCACGCCCTCCTCATTGAGCAGATCCACCCAATGCTGAACCGGCTGCTGCACCAGGATTTTTTCCATCTCGATCACCAGTTCCGGACGGTTCCTGCAGCGCATGTCGTTGCTGAGAAAACGCGGATCGAAGGCCAACCGCGCCGCGCCGATGGCATCGGCCATCAACAGGAACAAGGTGTCGTTGCCGGCCGCGATGACGAGCTTGCCATCCTGCGCATTGAAGCTTTCAAACGGCGCCAGCGAAGGATGGCAATCGCCGGTGCGATGCGGCACCTTGCCCTCGATATCGAAGCGCGCCAGCGCCGTTTCCATCAGCGCCGCCTGGCAGTCGAGCATGCCGATATCCACCCGCGTGCCCTGGGCATCCCGAGTGCGGCTATAAAGCGATGCGAGAATGCCCACCGCCGCAAACAGCGCCGCGCTCAGGTCGCCAAAGCTGGTCCCCACGCGGGCAGGCTCACCGTCAGGCCAGCCGGTCAGGCTCATGATGCCGCCCATGGCCTGCACGACCATGTCGTAGCCGGGCAGTTCGCTGAAGGGGCCGGTGTGCCCGAAGCCCGAGATCGAGGAATAGATCAGGTGAGGATGCGTTCTGGCCAGGCGTTCAGGGCCATAGCCCAGGCGGTCCATTACCCCGGGACGGAAGTTCTCCACCAGCACATCCGCCTCATCCAGCAGGCGCTCAAGCAACTCGCGATCACGAGGCGACTTGATGTCCAGCACGATGCTTTCCTTGTTGCGGTTGAAGCAGCTGAAATAGGCGCTTTCTCCCTCCACGAAGGGACCGAATTCGCGGGTATCGTCTCCGGTCCCGATCTTCTCCACCTTGATGACACGTGCGCCCAGGTCAGCCAGCACCATGGTGCAATAAGGCCCGGCGAGTACCCGTGAGAAATCCAGCACGGTGATCCCGTCCAGTGGCCCCTTCTTGAGTTCCGTCTGCGTCGAGATGGCCATCGGTCAACTCCCAAAGTCGTGGCGTATTACTGTGCGTTCAGGATCCATCCCGCGGCTTTTTCCGCGATCATCAGGGTCGGCGAGTTGGTATTCCCGCTGACGATGGTCGGCATGATGCCGGCATCCGCCACCCGCAATCCCTGGATACCGCGCACACGCAGACGGCTGTCGACCACCGCCATCGGGTCATCCGCGCGCCCCATGCGCGTGGTGCCCACCGGATGGAAGATGGTGGTGCCGATATCGCCGGCTAGCCTGGCGAGCTCTTCATCAGTCTGGTACTCGACCCCCGGCTTGATCTCCTCGGGCTTGTAGCGCGCAAAGGCAGGCTGGGAGGCGATGCGCCGCGTGACCCGCAAGGAATCGGCCGCGACCTTGCGGTCTTCTTCCGTGCTCAGGTAGTTGGGCGCGATGGCCGGGGCCTGACGCGGGTCGGCGCTCTGCAGACGCACCGTGCCACGGCTGGTGGGGTTGAGATTGCAGACACTCGCGGTGATCGCCGGGAAGGGATGCAACGGCTGCCCGAAGGCCTCGAGGCTCAGCGGCTGGACGTGGTACTGGATATTGGGATGGGCGTAGTCATCGCTGCTGCGCGTGAAGGCCCCCAGCTGTGACGGCGCCATGCTCATCGGCCCGGAACGCTTGAACAGGTACTGCATGCCGATGCCCATCTTGCCCAGCAAGGTGCTGGCCATGGCGTTCAGGGTCTTGGCATTGGTGACCTTGTAGACCGAGCGGATCTGCAGGTGGTCCTGCAGGTTCTCGCCGACGCCGGGCAGGTCCTTCACCACCTCGACGCCGTGTTCCTCCAGCAGTGCCCTGGGCCCGACACCTGAAACCTGCAGCAGATGTGGCGAGCCGATGGCGCCGGCACACAGCACGACCTCACGCTTCGCCGAGAGGTTGATGACCTTGCCATCACGCACGACCTGCAGCCCCGTGCAGCGCAGATCGGTAGCTTCTTTCGCCGCCCCTGTTTCAGCCCGCATGCCCTGCTCGCCGCCAGTGAATAGCAGACGATTGACCTGGGTGGAGTGCCACAGCGTCAGGTTGCTGCGCTTGAGCGCCGGGCGCAGGAAGGCCTTGGCCGTGTTCCAGCGCCAACCCGCCCGCTGGTTGACCTCGAAATAGGCCACCCCTTCATTGCTGCCGCGATTGAAATCCTTGGTGCGCGGAATGCCGGCCTGCTCGGCCGCACTGGCAAAGTCATCCAGCACTTCCCAGTTGAGGCGCTGACGCTCGACGCGCCATTCCCCGCCGTGACCGTGGAAGTCACGCTGCCCGGGGTCACTGCTGGCGCCGTCATCCAGTAGCGCGTGATCCTCGTGACGCATGAAGTCAGCAAGACACTGCTCCCAACGCCACTCGTCATTGCCGGACACCTCGGCCCAGTGATCGTAATCCCGCGCCTGGCCGCGCATGTAGATCATGCCGTTAATGCTGGAACAGCCGCCCAGCGTCTTGCCGCGCGGATAGATCAGCGAACGGCCGTTGAGGCCCTTGTCCGGCTCGGTGCGGAACATCCAGTCGGTGCGCGGGTTGTTGATGCAGTACAGATAGCCCACCGGAATGTGAATCCAGTGGTAGTTGTCACGTCCGCCCGCCTCGACCAGCAACACGCGGTGGTCAGGGTTGGCGCTGAGGCGATTGGCCATCAGGCAGCCGGCGGAACCGGCGCCCACGATGATGTAATCGAATTCAGAGAGATCGTCGCCCGGTTTGGCGGGGCGAGCGTCCTGCTCGCCCTCCGGGGATCGATGCGGGTTGTTCTTGTTGTCTGACATGGCGCGTCCCTCTCCAGACAGCTGGCGTATGCTGGTAGGTAACCAGAATGCAGATGACTACGATGCAGATGGCGACAGTGCAGATGGCCCAGTCGCGAGCGACTTACTTGGCCGTCGGCATGGCGAATTCGGCACCGGCATCGATGGAATCCGACCAGCGCTGCATGATGGACTTCTGCTTGGTATAGAAACGCACACCCTCTTCTCCGTAGGCGTGGGTATCCCCGAACAGGGAGCTCTTCCAGCCACCGAAACCGTGCCAGGCCATCGGGACCGGAATCGGCACGTTGATGCCGACCATGCCGACCTGAATGCGGCGCCCGAATTCACGCGCGACACTGCCGCTCTCGGTGAAGCAGCTCACGCCGTTGCCGAATTCGTGGTCGTTGATCAGCTGGATGGCGGTCGCGACGTCCGGCACGCGAACACAGGCCAGGACCGGGCCGAAGATCTCTTCCTTGTAGATGGTCATGTCCGGCGTGACGTGATCGAACAGCGTGCCGCCCATCCAGAAGCCTTCAGTGCTGTCGCCGCCGATGTCGTTACCGGAGAACTCACGCCCGTCGACGATCATCTCGGCGCCTTCCGCGACGCCCTTTTCGATGTAACCGCAGATACGCTCATGCGCCTGACGGGTGACGATCGGCCCCATCTCGGCGTCCAGGTTCATGCCGTCCTTGATCTTGAGTTCGCGGGCACGCTCGGCCAGACGCGGCACCAGGGTGTCCGCCACATCGCCCACCATCACCGCGACACTGATGGCCATGCAGCGCTCGCCGGCGGAGCCGTAGGCCGCGCCGATCAGGGCATCCACCGCCTTGTCGAGGTTGGCGTCCGGCATCACCACCATGTGGTTCTTGGCGCCACCCAGTGCCTGGATGCGCTTGCCGTGACGTGCGCCGCGCTCGTAGATCAGGTTGGCGATCGGGGTCGAGCCCACGAAGGACAGGGCGCGCACCTTGGGGTGATCGATCAGCGCCTCGACGGAATCCTTGTCGCCCTGCACCACGTTGAAGACGCCATCCGGCAAGCCCGCCTGCTTGAGCAGGTCCGCCATCATCAGCGAGGCGCTGGGGTCCAGCGGGCTCGGCTTGAGCACGAAGCTGTTGCCTGCCGCGATGGCGACCGGGAACATCCACATCGGCACCATCACCGGGAAGTTGAACGGCGTGATGCCCGCAACGACGCCCAGCGGCTGGCGCATCGTCCAGTTGTCGATACCGGTGCTGACCTGGTCGGTGAAGTCACCCTTGAGCAGCTGCGGGATACCGCAGGCGAATTCGACGATATCGATGCCGCGTGCCACTTCGCCCTGGGCGTCGGTGAATACCTTGCCGTGCTCGCGGGTGATCGCTTCCGCCAGCTCGTCCTTGTGCTCGTTGAGCAGTGCGAGGAACTTGAACATCACTCGGGCACGGCGAATCGGCGGCGTGTCGGCCCAGGCCGGGAAAGCGGCGTCGGCAGCAGCCACGGCGGCATCGACATCACTGTTGCGTGCCAGCGCGACCTGACCGGTCACCTTGCCGGTGGCCGGATTGAAGACATCCTGAGTGGCACTGGAATCGCCTCGGGTCACCTGGCCGTTGATGAAATGCTGGATAGCGTTGGCTGTTATCGTCATGGTGCTGATCTCCGCTGGCGGTGTTTTATAGGAATAAGCCTGTGTCATGCACATGTCTGGCGCTGAAGGTCCTTCGCCTGGTCAATGACGAACGAGGACATGCCATCAGCAGGTGTTCATGAAATTACGCCGCCACGCGCAGGGTGCAATTGAGTAATTCTTGGGTGAGATATAACGATTGCTGATATCCGATTTCGCTCGGAAACTCCTCCTCTTTCCTCGAGAACCAGAGCAACATTCAAGCGTTTATAATCAATCAGTTACAACGAAAATGAAGGAGGGAGTGCCGACAGCGGCAGGCGCTTCGATCACGAGGCCTGTCCCGGGTGAACACGGCTTACCGCGACCAATGGCCAATAGGTGGCAGAGAACGCATTCAGGCCACAATGCGTGATGCAGGGCCAGCAGCACGTCTCTCGCCGGCCAGAAAATGCCAAACACATGGATGTCACCGATGCAGGATCTGTCCCGACTCAACGCCTTTGTCACCGTGGCGCGCACCGGCAGCGTGTCGCGAGCGGCGCAGGCATTGCACCTCACCCAGCCCGCGATCAGCCTCAAGCTCAAGCAATTGCAGGAAGGTCTGGGGTTGAGCCTGTTCGAGCGTCACCCCCATGGCCTGTTGTTGACGGCCGATGGCCAGGCCTTGCTGCCCAGTGCCGAGAAGACCCTGGCCAGCGCACGTGGCTTCGAGCAGGCCGCCGCGGCACTGCACAGCACAGTGCGCGGCAAGCTGCGCATCGGCACCATCGTCGATCCGGAATTCATTCGTCTGGGCAGCTTGCTGCGCCATCTGCTGGAACGCGCACCCAATCTGGAGACGGAACTCCATCACGGCATGAGCGGCTGCGTCCTCAAGGCGCTGCGCCAGAATGAACTGGAAATCGGCTTCTACCTCGCTCCCCCCGGAGAAGGCCCACGCGATGACTCCCTCTGTTATCGCGAGCTGGCATTCTTCGACTATTTCATTCTCGCCCCCAGCGGCTGGTCATCGCGCCTGACGGAGACTGACTGGCCCTCCCTGGCCGCCCTGCCATGGATCGTGACGCCTGAGAATTCCGTTCACTCACGCCTGCTGGCGCATGCCATGCGTGACAGTCAGTGCAGCCCCCACCGCGTCGCGCAGGTGGATCAGGAAGTCTGCATGCTGGACCTGGTGCGCGCCGGCGTCGGGCTGACACTGGCCCGTGATGTAATGGCGCTGGCCGAGCGTCAGGAACGTGGCCTCAATATCGTGCCGGATACCCGCCTGCCCTGCGCCTTGAGTGTGGTGTGGCGCCACGACAAGCAACACGAACCCTGTGTCGAAGCCGCCCTGCAAAGTCTCGAAGAAGTCTGGCCGTCCGAGTGAAGGAAGGTGGCCTCCCGAGATCGGACAGCAAGCGTCATGCTGACCATAGTGGCAGGTGTGCATTCCGACGTTCTCCCTTCTTGCACGGCCATGCAGCACACTTGATTGCCTCGGAGCTCTGGTGTCAGGGCGCGGGGCTACTCCCTTGACGCGGGATGGATTATTCTAGTCGTGATACTGAAAAAGCCGCATGTCCCGCCAGAGGCCGAGGGATGGCCCCTGCTCATGCGCTAGCGAAGTATCCCCAGATGGCAGCACTGTCGAATCACAAGGTAATACAATGATAGATTTCAATAATAAAGGCTTTTTCAAACTCAAACAGAACGATGAATATGCCGAACGCGTCAATGACCTGCTGATCGATGGCGAAGAAATCATATCAGCCTATAAATCAATGCGTGACGGGGTCGTGTTTACCAACAAGCGTATTATCGCTGTCAATGTTCAAGGATTGACGGGCAGCAAGAAAGACTTCACCTCCCTCCCTTACAAGAAGATTGAAACCTATTCCATCGAAACTTCCGGCACCTTTGATCTTGATTCAGAGCTCACGATCTATTTCTCGGCACTCGGTACGGTGAGGTTTGAATTTACCGGCAAGACGCGCCTTACCGAAATCTCGCAAGTCATCACCACCTATGTGTGTTGATTCCCTGCTGCTTCAGATGTGAATTCCTTTGATCAAACGGGGTTACCCAGATGAGTGACATGTCAGTCGACCAATTCGAAGAAAGCATGAAACGCGAACTCGACAAGTTCGTGCGCAGTACCAACAGAACCGCCAGTTCAACCTCCCGAGAGACCGCTCCTCGCGCCCGTCCTGAAGCACCACGCGCCAGAGAGACCACCACTCCCCTCAAGGGACTGCGGGTGACGCTTGGCGTCAAGCAGAAGCGACTGGCATTGGAAGTGCCCTTCACGGTGCAGACCGACAGCATCTCGCGAATGGAAGCGCGCATCCATGCCGAGAAAGCGGCACGCAAGGCCGGCTGGAAGATCATCAGCCATGTGATCGACTGGAATGATACCGAGCGAGAACCCGACGCTCGCTGATACCTCGGTTACTACGCCTGAAGGGGGTGACATCGGTTGCGCCACTAGCCCATATCGAGATTACCGAAAGGTAATCACGCCTTGGGCGGCATAGGCTCTGTAGACACACTCACGGTCTAGAGGGGTATGCGCATGAAACACTTCGATTCTTTGTTCTCGCTGTTCGCGGCGGTCCTGTTGTCAGCCCTGCTGCCCTTTACTATGGAAAGTGACGCTAGGTCTGCCTCTCACGACCCGCAACCTTTCTCATCCCCTCTGGCAGAAGGCTCGCTCAAGGAAGACGACGGCGGCGAGACGCCAGACGCGTGAGTTACCGACCTTGCGCTGCCCTGATGTATGGCAAACGTGCTCGGCCTCTCGGAAGCGATCGCCTGGAAACGTCCGCCCCGGTAAACGCCACCTTTCTCGGCACTGCCCACTGGACCAACTCCCAGGCCGGCGCTATCGCTTCCGCTTGCGTCTCCCCGTTGCACTCAGCCTACGCAAGCAGGATGCCTTATAAGATTCGTTGCGCGGCGGAGGGGCTGTGGTATTCCCCGTTTGATGTCAGTCAGGTTGGAAGCATCAATACATATATAGGTAGATAGATAGCGGCCCTTATTGAAGGTGAGTCGGGAATTCAAGCGCTTGCGCACTACCGTGCAGCCGCATTTCCTTCGCCAATACACGACAATGCCCCGACCTGGCGACAGGACGGGGCATTGTCGTAGTGAATGGGTCGCATGAGATGAACTCACCACCTCTGACGGCCTACTGACGGCCATCGCCAGCGCTAACGCCGAAAGACCACACTCAGATTGTTCGCCGGCATCTCGATCACCTTGTCGAGCCGCAAGCCGTTGCGCTCCGCTTCCTCGATGACCGCTTCCAGATCACGCACGCCCCATAGCGGGTTGCGGCTCTTGAGCTGCACATCAAAGCCTTCGTTGCTCGGCGCCGTGTGCTGACCATACCTCTTGTAGGGACCGTAGAGATACAACACACCGTCCTTCGGGAGACGGCGACCGGCCTGCAACATCAGCTCGGATGTGACCCGCCACGGCGAGATATGGATCAGATTGATCGCCACCAGCGCATCGCAGGCTATCTCAGGCCACTCGGCCTGCACATCCAGCGTGAGCGGCGCCTTGAGGTTGGGCAAGGTGGCCTCGGCGCGCCAGTCCGCGATGGATTCCAAGGCACGCGGGCTGGCATCGCTGGGCTGCCATTCCAGATGAGGCAATCCGTAGGCGAAATGCACCGCGTGCTCGCCGCTGCCACTGGCCAGTTCCAGCACCTGACGTCGCTGTGCCAGCACATCCCGCAGAACATCGAGAATCACGTCACGATTGCGAGCGACCGCTGGGCTCGCGAGACGCTGGCTGTGCGCCACCTCGGCATCCTTCTGTGACGACTGCGACGTCGCGCTTGGCAAGTCATCGGGTAACTCGGGGGCGGCCATGCAGCACTCCTTTCAACAGGGCAAATGACTCAGAACGAAAAGATGGCTAGATCATAACAAAGCGCCGCACCCCTGAGGGGCACGGCGCTTGAGCAAACAGTGGTTGGATCGGGGCATTTCGGTCAGGCTCTCTCGTCTGGACTATCTCGTTTCGGCGATCTATAGCAGGCCATTACAGACGACTCCGTTAGCGGGCACGCGCCACCGTCGAACGCGCACGCCAGAAATCCAGCACCCGCAGCGGGTCGCCCACTTCATGGGCCCTGTGTTGCGCGTTGTGCGCCATGGCACGCGTCGCATCACGATCGCCCAGCAGGCGCTCGAGGGCGGCTGTCCATTCTGCCGGATCATCCCCCACCAACAGGCCATCGACGCCGTCCTCGATCAGATCCACATAGGGCGCCCGGCGACTGTAGATACCCACCCCGCCCATGCGGGTAATATCGAGAAACCGCAGCCAGGAGGCGGCGCGATTGTCGGAGTTTTCCATCAAGGGCGCCAGACCGATGGCGATCCGACGCCGCGAGCAATAATCCTGAAAGGCCTCCCAGCTGACGGCCTCCATCGTCTTGAGGCGTGGAATATCGCTGAGCGCCAGCGGCAAATGACGACCCATCATCAACTCCACCTCACTGTCCGAATGCCGGGTCTGGATATCGCGCAGCACCGGGGCCAGCGTGAGGATGTCCTCACGATGCGCCAGGGTGCCGTGAAAGCCGATGCACCAGTCGCTCTGCTCGAGATGGTGAAGATCCGGCAGCTTGCCGGTCAGTGGCGGCGTCAACAGGCTGACTTTGGGATACAGACTCGCCAGAGCGGCCTCCAGCTGCTCGCTGACCACGACGATTTCATCCGCCAGCGCAAACAATCGCTGCTGCAACTGAGCCGCTTCAGCCTCAGAGCCTGCTTCAGGGGTGGCATTGCCCTGCTCCGCTGACAGCAGCTCAGGCGAATACAGATGATCGACGAGGTAGCAGATACGACCGTGCTGCTCACGGTGTGTTTCCAGCATCTCGATCCATTCCCGCCCCAGGCTACGCGCGATCAGCAGGCAGGCGCCGGTAAGGCGCGCCTGGGCAAGATTGGGGGAGAACTTCCAGCAGCGGGTTTCAAAACGCTCGACACGTGTGCCTTCCTTGCGCAACGCGGCCATGGCAGGCAGGAAGAAGTAGATATCTTCCAGCGCCTGGGCTTCATCACTGAGTACGATCCAACGAGGAGTGGTCGGGAAGGCGGTCATGTCAGTCTCCTTTACTCGAGGCATTCATGGTCCCGGCACGTTCGGCGTTACCGCCAAACAAGCGCGAGCGAGAGCACACACTGACTCTGGGACGCTTACTTTGAGCTTAATGATTTCTGGGCATCACACCACTCAAATTTTGCTGGTGTGTAGCGGATGTAATCAACGTGTTACCTGCGTTGGGCGCTGAATCGTCGCTGGCAGTGGCAGATTGGACGGCCCCAAGACCAGAAACGACAAGGCCCGCAGGGTAAGCTGCGGGCCTCGTGGGTTGGGATCATCTCGCTGAAGTCAGCGCGAACGCCAGAAGTTCGTACACGCCTCTACAGCGCCAATATCTCGGGCTTTCTGCAATGCTCGCTCTGCCATGGCCTGCGTGGCGGCTGGGTCAGCCAGCAATTGCTCCAGCGCTGCCCGCCACTCGCTGGGGTCGTCCCCGACCAGCAGCCCATCGACGCCATGCTCGACGATTCCGTCATACGGCATCCGACGACTATAGATACCGACACCGCCCATCGCGGCGATATCGAGAAACTTGATCCACGACTTGCCACGATTGAACGGCGTCTCCAGAAGCGGCGCGAGGCCGATCTGGATGCGGCGTGTCGCCTGGTACTGTTGAAAGGCCTTCCAGGGCAGCGCCTCCGGGGTCTCCAGCCGTGCGATACCGCAAAATGATTCAGGCACGTGCCGCCCCATCATGATCTCGAGGCGTGCCTGGGGATGTGATGCCATCACTGACGTGAGTGCCGGCGCCAGGTGCGCGATATCATCACGATGCGCACGGGTACCGTGGTAACCGATGGTCCAGTCAGACTGAGTGAAATCGGCCAGCTCAGTTTCCGGCGTCAGCATTGGCGGTGTCAGCAGCGAGACATTGGCATGCTCTCGCCCAAGCTGGGCCACCAGCGCCTCACAGCAGGCCACTACCTCATCCGCGAGCGCAAGCAGTGCGGGCTGACGCATCGCCAAGCCGCTCAAACGCGCGACATAGGCGGCAGGCAATCCAGCGGTACGGGTCACGGCGCCAAGATCATCGTCGATCAGATAGACGATACGCCCGAAGCGCTCACGATGACGTTCGAGCAGACGCACCCAGCGCTCGCCCAAAGAGCGCACGATCAGCAGATTGGCGCCCGCCAGGCGCCGCAATGCCCATCGCGTAGGCAGGTGGTAGCGGCGTGTATCGAAACGCTCGACGATGGCCCCCTGCTGGCGAAGAGCAGGTGCGGCCGACTCAAGAAAGTAGATATCTTCGGTGGGTCGAGCACCATCGCTGAGCACGACCCACCGCACACCTGCCAAGGGTGAAGCTTCGGCCGACATCAGGACGGGTCCTGCGCACGCGAGGAGTCACGTGTCACGACATGCCAGGAAGACTCGACACCACGCGCTGCAGCACGCTTGTCATCCCGCGCCCGCTCCGCCTTGAGCACACGATACTGCAGGCGATTGAGCCATTCGCCGCCCAGCCCCGGCAACGGCAGGAAGGGTGTCGTGCGACTCATTCCCCACAGCGCCAGACGCGAACTGCCCGCCTCGGCAGGGCCACGGCCGTGCATACCGAAGGTATCCGCGATCAGCAGCGTGTTGGCAGGCACCTTGAACAGCGTAGGCGCATTGAGACCGAAGCGAGCCAGTGCGCACTCCTCGACCCGGAAGGACCCTCGCTGGGTATAGCGATTGGCATGCTCACGCGCCGTCAGACTCATGTGATATTCCCAATCCAGTCGGCCCTTGTTCAACTGCGTGGACTGAGGCACGAACATGAAAGGCCCGTTGCGCTCGCTCACCTCCTCCAGGTAAAGCCAGAACTTCATGGTCGGCTGGAAGGTATCCACGTGCAGGGACTTCTGCGGGTCTGCCTCATCACTCTCGCGGGCGCCATTGAACACCTTCTCGAGATGCACGATGGGCAGGCGACGATGGCCAGCGCAGAAACGCAGCAGACGCTTGAGCTGTGGGTCAGCCAGCACTTGCCGAGCCACCGGCAGCTCGCTCAGGGTCTCCGGGTCCAGCAATACACGATGTGTACGAGTATCCCCCTGACAACATTCACGCACCTCACCGGGACCGTGATCATGCACGGTGTCAAGCTCCGCCTTGAGCCGCGCGAACAGCTCTGGCGACAGGAAGTTCTGCTTGAGCAGGTAGCCATCACGCAGATAGGCCTCACGCTCCGCTGTCGGCACGCCGCGACTGAGCATGGCCATGCGCCAGCGCATGATCCGAGACGCCGCCTTCACTCGCCAGACGTGCAGTCCGCGGCGATTCAGACGCTCACTTCCGATCAGCGGATTGGCGATGAAGGACTTGGCACCGGTGAAAAGCGCAAGGCCCCACAGGGGAGCCTTGAGCAGAAATCGTGAACGGGACATGGCGATCCTTGCGAAACGGTGTTCAATAGGCAGCTACAGGCATGACGGGACAGTGCCCTGCTCAGCGTAACGAAAAGTCTTCGTGGACGAGAGTCAGGTTGGGGTTGTAGTAAGGGTCCGTCGTCAGCTGATCGCCCCAATTGTCCAGCATGTAAGAGACTTCTCGCTGTGCCCGTGCCTGCTTATCGGGGTTGTCATCCTGACCGCGAGAGACTGACTCGTGATGATAGAGTTCCGCGTAAGGTGTCCAGAGGTTACGGTAGCCAGCCTCTCTCACCTTCAAGCAGAAATCGACGTCATTGAAGGCAACAGCAAGATGCTCTTCATTGAGTCCGCCAACAGCCTCGAAGACCTCGCGCCTGACCAACAGACAAGCTGCCGTGACGGCACTCAGGTTCTGCGTCAGCATCAACCGGGAGAAGTAACCGGCTTCCGATCTATGAAAATACTTGTGGGCGTGGCCGGCGACACCGCCGATACCAAGAATCACTCCGGCATGTTGAACGGTATTGTTGGGGTAATACAGCTTGGCGCCGACACAGCCAATCTCTTCACGCTGTACTTGCCCCACCATCTCATCCAGCCAATCGGCATTGATGGGCTCGATATCGTTGTTGATCAGCCCGATGATCTCGCCACGAGACTCGCTCACACCAAAGTTATTGATGGCAGAATAATTGAAAGGATGATTCCACTGCAGCACTCTCACCCGTGAGTCACGCTGACTGACTTCCTGCATGAAAGACAAGGTCTTCTTGCAAGTGGATTCATTGTCCAATATCAAAAGCTCGAAGTGCGTATAGGATGTTCTCTCCAACAAGGCCTCGACGCACGGCTTGAGGATATCCACACCATCGCGGGTCGGCACTATCAAGCTGACAAGAGGCCGCCCTCTCACAGGCCACGTGACGCGGTAGGTATTAGGCAGGCTTCCGGGAGTGACAGACGCGGGTAACGAAGACTGTGCCAAGTGATCACGCACGGCCTTGAGTCCCGCTTGACTGGTATATTCCTTCGCCCCGCTATCCAACGCGGTAGACCCTTTACCGGCACGCCAGTGATAAAGCACCCTGGGGATGTGAACAACCTGCGCTGCGGACAGGCCATTCGTTACCCGCAATGCGAGATCATGGTCCTGACTCCCTTCATACCCAGCCCGGAAACCACCGACTTTCCGCACAAATGGCGTCGAATACACTCCCAGGTGAGACAAGTAATTCTGAGATAGCAACAAGTCAGGGTTCCAACCGCTCTTGAAGTGAGGATCATGGCGTCGGCCCCGCTCATCCAGCTTGTCTTCATCAGAATAGAACACCAAGGCCTCAGATGCCTCATTGATGGCCTGTGCCACGAAATACAGCGCTTGAGGTGCAAGGATGTCATCATGGTCAAGCAGCGCGACGAAATCTCCTGTCGCCATATCCAGAGCCGTGTTGCTGGCATGAGAGATATGTTGATTGCGATCATGAGCGGCGACTCGAACCCGTTCGTCGCGCACCCGGTATTCTTCAAGAGTGCGAGTCAACTCTTCATCTCCGGAGGCATCGTCTACCAGGCAAATCTCAAGGTTGCGATAACTCTGTGCCAGTACGGAATCCATGCAGGCACGGAAGTTCTCGAGTTCAGGTCGGTAGACAGGCACCAGGATGGAAATGAGCGGCTCACGAGCCAAAGGCCTCTCTTCTACAGGTGCCTCATTCGTTGTGATCCAGGCCTGATAATCCCCTTGGCCACGGCGATTGTGGAAGGTATCGGCATAACAGGCCATCAACCATTCTTCAGAGGTCTGATAGCCATGAGCGTGATACTGCGTAGCAAGTTGATTCACCATGTCTTCAAGAGACATTCCTCTGAAGTCATGATGCAGCCGCACGACACGCTTTCGGATACGATCCCGAGCAAAGCCGGGGGTGAGCAAGATCAGGCGCAGATGCTCCACTCTAAAGCTTCCTGGAGCGTCGACAGGATCAAACCTCAACCGCGTACCACTTTTGCCGATATGGATGATGCGTTTGGAAATCCGGCCATTCTTGATAGGCAATGAGACACTATTTTCAATGGAGTATCCGTTTCCCTCATTGAGATACAGTCTTGACTCTCTCGCAGCGGTCGCATGTAGCACCGTCGCTTCCAGCATGTACCAACCAGGGAGCCAGGCTCTTGACTGCAATATCACTTGAGGATCATCAGACACGGACAATAGACCATCAGAATCCGGGTCAGGAGTGATGTCACGATATTGATCGAAATCAGGCTGCTGACGGATGGAAAACAATGATTCCCAACAACGCTCAAATCTGGAATAGAAGAATGACAAGATAGACACCACCAATTTGTTCATTGCTTGAAATCAAGTACTATCTGAAGACTTGTCACTTCTCTCAAACAGTATTGCCCCGGCTTGAGATGCCCTGTTCCGAACCTGAATCCCACGTAACCTTTTCTGGGAGCTCTCAATCCATGCGCCTCAACCGAAAACTCCTTGGCCAGGATACCATCCACCGCCATAGCATATCTGCCTTCAGCGTCAATACGACAGACTTCCAGCTCTACCATATCATCAGAATCTGGCCACCAGGCATATCCACTGATGGCATGCGGGTGCTTGTCTGTGCGATAAGCCAATGGAGCTTCCCCCATCGCCAGAACCTTCAATCGACGATCCAGCAACATGTTCGCTTGACGATAAAGATGTAGATCTTGCTTGTTTATTTTCTCAATTGACTCACGATGAAGATTGATCAAGTCCTTATATTCATCACGCGTAGCAGAATTGGCATTGGCGGTACGCGTCTCCAGCCGCAAATCAAACCGAGCATTGATGACTTTCAATGACTCTTCATATCGCTCCGTAATGCCAACGGCTCCCATACACCCCAAAGGTTGCCCTGCGAGAAGTTTCCATTGTCGGTTTTGCATGTTTGGCTGGCGATAGAACGCCTCGAAATCATCAGTGGCACCATGGTGACGACGGGCATGTAGATATTCGGAAACGACGCGAGACACAGGGTCTCGCACAAAGGTGCAAACTCTACCAATGCCATAATGAGGCAAGTATCGCATGATAGAATAATGTCCCGTCATGAAGGTGATATCTGGTGCCTTGATGATCAGGCGGCTGACATCCTTGAGACCATAGGTGGCTTCCTTGACAGCAGCAGTAGTGACTCCAGCACCGGCCCCATAATCTCGCTCGACCTTTCGGAAACGACGAGACCGAGAGGCGACTACATCTTCAATACTCTCTCGGAAGCTGGTACCAGCAGTCTTGGGAATATGTACGAATAACATTAGGCACCTGGCAACATTATAGATGAAGGGTAAAATATGTTAGGCACAACATATTCTACAGACCCAATTTTTACTTTTAGAGCCATCAACTTACCTTCCCATTCATTCAAAGATTCCATATTGAAGCCACAATTTTCGGGTAGTTTATCAA
The DNA here is from genome assembly GCF_029846435.1 of Cobetia sp. 1AS1. Taxonomy (NCBI): domain Bacteria; kingdom Pseudomonadati; phylum Pseudomonadota; class Gammaproteobacteria; order Oceanospirillales; family Halomonadaceae; genus Cobetia; species Cobetia sp. 1AS1. Next base: position 618,280 of record NZ_JARWKU010000002.1, on the reverse strand, counting down.
AGAGATCAGCAGATATGCTAGGCCTACAAGCAGTCACTAAAAGGTCATACTCTTGCCCTGATGTTGACACTGCTTTTGCTTCTAATATTTTTTTCCTTGAATGAAGATTAAACCCGTACCCAGTTAGCCTAAGTTTTTTTTCAGAAATAATAGCTGATTCTATTATCACATAATTCACTGTTTCTGGACGATTCCCCCAATTTAAAACCTTACGTAGCTCTTGTATTTTCTTATCAGTAACAGTATGAAATAAACCCTGATACCTAGCAAACAAATAAAAACTATCACTTTGTAATTTAGCGACTACACGTTCATATCTATCAGTAATAAAGCGCCTTGCATCGAACTGCATTTCAAGCAAGTTACTCGTCCTAAATTTACACCAAGCCCATTCGTAGTCATTTAGTTTATTTTGGTCTATATCGTAACGATTAGCTCTAGCTGATTTAAAGTCAGGACGATATCCTAAGCGATTCACTTTGAAAGGCCTACGGTCGTTGGAAGCATGGCGACGGCCCTTATCTAGAGATGATAAATACTCATGCTGTGACCTATAAATTCGATGATAAATAAATGCTTTAGGGACTTCATTCCTTATAAGCTCGAATCTATCTTTACTAATTAGAGCGCGAGCATGTTGATCATCATCAACAAGGTCAAAATAGCTACTATCTTCTAGGCAATAATAATCATTCTTTTTAAGCTTGGCTGTATGGATATTTACACGATCTACTAAGGCGCTTGTATTGACAATACTCTTCACATGACGATTAGCATGCATCCACATAAGGTTTGTATATGGTCTAGAAAAAGCTTCTCTTAAATCGTGTGGAGTATCTATCAACCAGTTGAAAGATACAACGCCTGCTCGCCCCATATCATGATCAGAAAAATACTTACTTACTGAAGACATGAAATCTTGAGGAGTCCAAAGTTCATCAAGGTCAATGAAGAGCACATGACTAAATCCTTGGCGGCGAGCTTGGCCAAATGCAACATTATAAGCTTCTGTCTGAAAGTTCAGACCTTCCTGTAAACATTTTTCGAGTAGATCATCCGCTAATATCGACTTAAACTTTCCATGTGTGATGGACTCAAGCTCTTTACATATGTCATGAGAATTGTCAGTAATATTATTCAACCATACTTCACAAGCATCAAATCCGAAATATAGATGATGAAAGCACCATTCTGGCAGATAGGCCGCTTCATCTTTCGCTATGGCTACGACCTTGATCTTCATATATCTACTCTCATCGAAATCAGCTGCAAACAAAAGCGCCTCACCCCTGCAGGAGTGAGGCATCAAACTTACCTACAAAGTCAGTACTCAGTGCTTCAAGCAAAAGCGGCAGCCATCTCGAAAGATTCACCGTCTTCATCCTTGCCCGACAGCTGCGGCGCTTCACCATTGACCAGCGGCCACTCGACACCCACGCTGGGATCATCCCATTTCAGAGAATATTCATCGCTTGGTGCATAATAATCCGTACACTTGTACTGGAATTCAGCAGATTCGCTGATGACATAGAAACCATGAGCGAATCCCGGCGGCACCCACAACATCTGTTGATTGTCTTCGCTCAGGTGTGCACCTACCCACTGACCGAATGTCGGACTGCTCTTGCGCATATCGACGGCCACATCGAAGACTTCGCCCTGTGTGACACGTACCAGCTTGCCCTGCGGCTGATTCAACTGGTAATGCAAGCCGCGCAGGATGCCTTGGCGGGACTTGCTGTGGTTGTCCTGCACGAAGGTGTAATCACCGCAGTGTTCGACGAATTCGCTCTGACGGAAGGTTTCCATGAAGAAACCGCGCTCATCACCGAATTTCTTCGGGGTCAGCAGCACGACATCCGGGATGGCGAGTTTTTCAAAATTCATGCGGGAATTGCTCCTTGTCGGGGACAGAAATAGCGTTGGCAGCCACATGTCTCAACGTCTCTTCTCGTCAAGCCACCTCTTGCCAGGCCTTATCTCGTCAAGCGGCCTTGCCGATGACAGCAGCATCACTGACGGCGTTGCCTGGCACGATACAGCGTGAAGAGTACGTATCTTACCGTCACATCACTGCTCGCCAGGGAAGCCATGGCCACCTGCCATAAAAATTCCCGCAGTCGTCGTCATGGTCGGGACGACTGCGGGAGCTTGACTACATTAGCATTGCCTTTAGCCAATTCTTACCAAAGGCATGATACAGCTCATCATGAACTTTCATTGCAGGGCATGTCACTGCAGGCTATGTCATCGATCGCTGTGTCACTGATTGCCGCGGCGCTTGTCATCCAGACGCTTGAGCAGGTACTGGCCGTAACCGGTCTTCTTGAGTGCCGTGCCCTGCTCCTCAAGCTGCTCGTCAGTGATCCAGCCATTGGCCCAGGAAATCTCCTCCAAACACGCCACCTTCAAGCCCTGGCGGTGCTCGATGGTCTGCACGTACTGGCCAGCTTCCAACAGGCTGTCATGGGTGCCGGTATCCAGCCAGGCGAAGCCACGACCCAGGCGCTCGACACGCAGGTCACCACGTTCCAGATAGGCATTGTTGATGCTGGTGATTTCCAGCTCGCCACGCTCGGACGGCTCCACCGACTTGGCGATCTCGACCACGTCATTGTCGTAGAAGTAGAGGCCAGTCACGGCATAGGGTGACTTGGGCTTCAGCGGCTTCTCCTCGATGGACATCGCCTTGCCGGACTCATCGAACTCCACGACACCGAAACGCTCCGGGTCCTGCACCAGATAGCCGAAGACCGTCGCGCCGCTCGGCTGGTCCGCCGCACGCTTCAACTGGTCTGAGAAGTGCTGACCGTGGAAGATGTTGTCACCCAGCACCAGACAGACCGAATCATCACCGATGAATTCCTCACCGATGATGAAGGCCTGCGCCAGACCATCCGGGCTCGGCTGCACGGCATATTCGAAACGAACACCGTACTGATCACCATTGCCCAGCAGCTTTTCATATTGCGGCAGGTCTTCCGGGGTGGAGATGATCAGGATCTCGCGGATACCGGCCAGCATCAGAACAGAGACCGGATAGAAGATCATCGGCTTGTCATAGATAGGCAGCAGTTGCTTGGAAACACCGCGAGTGATCGGATGCAGACGTGTACCGGAACCACCGGCGAGAATGATGCCCTTGCGCGCCATATCAAAAGTCCTTGTCGTATCGACGTGTAGCGTTCTATTCAGAGAAGATCAGGTGCCGCGAGTTGCCACACACTGAACATGATCCTGCAGTATTGCAGACGTCCCGGTCTCAGCGATCCAGATGCTCCTGGAGCGTCAAGGCCAGCTGAGATTGCCAGTCCGGCAGCACGATGCCGAGTGCTGACTCCAGCTTTTCGAGTGCAAGCCGTGAATTCAGAGGGCGTGTCGCAGGCGTCGGGTAATCTGCCGTCGGGATGCCACCCAGCGTCTGGGGGTCGATCGCCAGAGTTTCGCCCTGCTCGATGGCCTGACGGAAGATCGACTGGGCGAAACCATGCCAGCTGGTGGTGCCCTGCGGGGCCAGGTGATACAGGCCACTGGCTATCTGCTGACGCAGCGCCTCACAGGTGAGCTGCGCGATCAGACGCGCCGGTGTCGGTGCGCCGATCTGGTCATTGACGATATTGAGGCTGTCACGCTCGCGCCCCAGCTTGAGCATCGTCTTCATGAAGTTGTTGCCGCGTGCGGCATAGACCCAACTGGTGCGGAACACCAGATGACGGCAGTCACTGGCCAGTACCGCCTCATCGCCTGCCAGCTTGCTTTCCCCATAGACTGACAGCGGCGCCGTCGGGCTATCTTCGCGCCAGGCCTGGTCACCATCACCGGGATAGACATAGTCCGAGGAGTAATGCACCAGTGTCGCGCCCAGCGCGCTGGCCTTCTGCGCCAGCAATGACGGCAGCTCGGCATTGAGACGCATGGCGCCCTCGCGCTCTTCTTCTGCCTTGTCGACGGCCGTCCAGGCCGCTGCATTGAGGATCAGCTGGGGCTGCCAGGTGTCAATCAGTGCGGCGACAGCGTCAAGATCACTGGCATCGACGTCGCTGCGGCGCGGCGCATGTACCTCACCGAAGGGGGCGAAGCTGCGTTGCAACTCAAACCCGACCTGGCCATTGCCACCCAGAATCAGAATGCGTCCAAAGCGATGGGAAGTCGTCATCATCAGCTCCCGGTACCCAGACGTTCACCACGGTAGCTGCCATCCTGCACGCGCTGCCACCAGCTCTCATTGGCCAGATACCACTCGACCGTCTTGCGCAGGCCTGTCTCAAAGGTTTCCTGCGGCACCCAGCCCAGCTCGCGTTCGATCTTGGCGGCATCGATGGCATAGCGCACATCGTGGCCAGGGCGATCCGTCACGTAGCTGATCAGGTCTTCGTACTTGGCAATGCCCGCTGGCTTCTCGGGTACCAGCTCTTCCAGCAGTGCACAGAGTGTCTTGACGACTTCGATGTTCTGCTTCTCGTTATGGCCGCCAATGTTGTACGTCTCGGCGATCTTCCCTTCGGTGGCAACCTTGATCAGCGCACGGGCATGGTCTTCCACGTACAGCCAGTCACGTACCTGCTTGCCATCGCCATACACCGGCAGCGCCTTGCCCGCCAGAGCATTCAGGATCATCAGCGGGATGAGCTTCTCGGGGAAGTGGTACGGGCCATAATTGTTGGAGCAATTGGTCACCAACGTCGGCAGGCCATAGGTACGCTGCCAGGCACGCACGAGGTGGTCCGAACTCGCCTTGCTGGCAGAGTACGGTGAACTCGGTGCATAGGGCGTCGTCTCGGTGAAGAGATCTTCCGGCCCTTCCAGATCGCCATACACCTCATCAGTGGAGATGTGGTGGAAACGGAAGCCAGCGGCCTTCTCGGCATCAGACTCCTTCAAGCCCTTCCAATACTGACGCGCCGCTTCCAACAGCTGATAGCTACCGACGATATTCGTCTCAATGAAATCCGCCGGGCCATCGATGGAGCGATCCACGTGGCTCTCGGCCGCCAGGTGCATCACGATATCCGGCAGGAACTCCGCAAAGACAGCTTTCATCTTTTCGCCGTCGCAGATATCGGCCTGCACGAAGTGATAGCGCTCGGAATCCGCGACATCCGCCAAGGATTCGAGGTTACCGGCGTAGGTCAGCGCATCGAGGTTGATGACGGTATGCTGGGTAGAACGGATCAGTTCACGGACGACCGCGGAGCCAATAAAGCCGGCACCGCCAGTAATTAAAAATCGGGACATAACTTACCTTTACTTATCGGATGCAAGGAGATCGGAGACTCGCTCGCAAATGTGCACGTTATCTTTATCACTGAAATAATCATTCCAATCAGAGAATTCAGACCAAGCATTGACAAAAACAAAATCAAGTTGATGACTGCTGGCGACAACATGATCGTACCGACTATCGCCCACAAAGAGTACTGGCCCTTTGATAGTATCACCAAGCAATTCACGTTTGACAATATCTTCTTTCTTGTCTGGACTACCAAATATCCCTAATTCGAAAAGCTTATCCAGATCACGCGCCTTGAACAACTCTCGTAGCTCGTTCTGATCTCCGCCAGAGGCTATCATCCAGGAAGAGGATGTCTGCTTTTTCAAATTCAACAGATCTGGCGTAATGGCACACTGTGCTAATCCCAGCTGTACTTCCTGAGCATAGCGGTGAAGTGCTGAATTCAACTCTGATTCATAGCTGGTGTAACGCAATATATCAGTAAAAAAATATTCAAATTTTATATAGCGAGATACCCCGCCATTGGCAACATGAAAATCAACGAGTTTTTGAGCCGGCCCATGCCCGAAATCAATGACAGCGTTATAAAAGGCCTTTGTCTTGACCTTATTGGAATCCAGAATTACGCCATCACAATCAAAAATTATCGTGCTATAATCACGTATATCCAACATTATGCAACTTCCCCATACAGGCTCTTCTTCTGAACATCATAGACAGAAGGCGTAATGGAAGTGACCGGCAACGCAATATCGCTTTGAGCGAAGGCGTCGAGAACTAGTTGCATCTCTTGGTTTCGCTTGTCCCCTGGTGCATAGCCATCAAAACCTGCCAAATAAACAGCTTTAGCGCCCGCTGCAGCACTGACAGCCAGCGAGTAAGCGGCAACGAGTTGCTTAGGACAAGTCAACTCGGAATCACTGATAGCGAAAGTATCATCTTCTACCTTGAGTGACATATTGATCAACTTGCCAGAACCGACATTCTCACGAACAGAAGAAGAAAGATTGAGCAAGGGAGCAATCAAAGGCTGCTCAAGTTTATCATAGCTGTTCTGGTCAGCAAGCATACGGACCGGATGGCAAACTATACGATAATCGATTGCCTTTTCAGATAAATGCCTATCAGTGTTCATTGCAATGACAACACAATCGTTGATAGTAGCGAATTGTTGCAATTGCTTTGCGTACTTGGAGGATGAAGGCCCAGTGCCAAGCAAAAGTACATTTTTTCCAGAGAATGCACCCTTGAGGTCAAGGCTCTTTTCAACATCTACGTCATGTAAAGTTGAAGACTTGGCTATTTCAAGCGTGTTACTACTGAACTTGCTAGCCCCTATCTTCTTGAGTTTATTAATGACAGAAATGATATCGGATGTAGAATAACGAGAGTCAGCCTGCATCTCTTGTACATAAGAAGGATGAATACCATACATACCTGCCAAGAAATAGTAAGGGTTCTTGCCCCAGCCACACTTGGCTTGCAATGGCTTGAAGTAAGTATCAATCAACTCCAGCAAGGAGATGGTATTGGGAAGAGATATACCGTCGATCAGATTGATAGCGACTTCTTCGGTACTGGCATTACCTGGGCCACGGCCCATACCAGTGACAGTAGAATCAACCCAAGTAACGCCCTCTTCAATGGAACGTTTGGTATTCGAAAGTGCCAATCCCATATTATCGTGAGTATGAATACCAAGAGCGCCTGTCCAAGCCGAGCGTAACCAGCGAATGATCTTTGCAGCATCATCTGGATACATACTTCCCATGGAGTCTGCAAAATAAAGTGAATCGAGTGGGTATGCGGAAGCCTGTTGGGCAGCTTTTTCCACTTCTTCCTGGGACTTGTCTGCAATCTGCATCAAGTTGTAACCTACCAAGAAGCCCCTTTCCTTCAGCCAATTACTGGCGGGTAGGGATTTTTCGAACTCATGGAAGTGACAGGCGATACGGACAACGTCCAGACGCGTTGCTTCAGCTACCTTGGGGAATAGTTTTTCCAGCACGGCATAATCAAGCTCTCCCTCAACCAGGAGCTCCGAAGCATTGACCATGACGCCGACTTTAAGAGAGGCAGGAATTTCAAGGGATGCAAGCCAATCATCAGTCGAAAAGGCAGAAGCACCTTTAAAACCAGTATTCTTGAGGCTTCTTAGTCCCATTTCTACAATAGTGATACCACAATCATCCATCGCTCGGATGTATTCCTTGACGACAGACTCCGGGAAATCCCAGTTATTATAATAGCCACCATCGCGCAATGTGCAATCTAGATAGATCATATCTTCACCTATAGCTGAGCTAATTTATTTTGCGTGATAGATTCTGCTATAACAAAATCTTCCACCCAATCAATATCAAATCCTACTATCTTGTCCAAGACGTGAATATATGGCTGATCTCCTATTCGGTCTTTTTTTATTTGATAAATCTCTTTTGAAGCAATGAATGCAGCACTATTCAATTCATAGAGTGGTGTAATTGTTTGAGTGCGAGGCCACTTCTCTTTTGTCCTATCATAAGAGATTGGTTTATCTTGATCCCAAATAAAGCCATGAATTTCATTAGCTGTCATCAAGGAATCATGACCTGTCTTTAAAGCATTTAAATAAGAGATCACGAGGGAATCATAAACGTTCTGATTTACGAAGGGTGAAGTCACATGCGTCCATAGGATATGGCCTTCATCGACCAAGCTATCCGCATGCGCAACTAAATCATCCGTACTTGTTTCACTAGTACATAGGGAGTTATCTCTTACATGAATCTTGAGTTTCTGCGAAGATAGAGACTCGGCGTAAGATAGTATCTCCTCATCATTGGTCGAAAGTATTATTTCATCTATGCGGTTAGCTGAGATCAATTGCTTTAATTTAACTTCTATCAAACCAAAAGAAAAATGACCAAATGGCTTTATGTTTTTTTTAGGAACTCGCTGGCTCCCTTTTCGGCAAGGCAAGAAAGCGGTTATTTTACTCATATACTAACTCCATTAAACTCCTGATTTTTCTTAACAAATACATAACACCCGTTAAGTTCAAAACTTCACCAGTGATTTCAACATGGCTTTCCAATAAACTAAAGCGCTCTAGGCTAATGACTTCGTCATTATAGTATTTATACGTAAGGACATCCATTCCCTGACGTACTACAACTAAGATATTGTCATATTTTGACTTTCTCAAAAATCTCAAAGAATGTGCAGTCGTATCATTAGCAAAATATACTAACTCGGAACAAGATCTAAACTTGTTAAACATTGCGTCTTCAGCGCTTAGAATATCTACATCAACAATATGTACACACCTTTTTGCTTCGTAGAGCGCAATATTTCTATATAACGAAGACACGCCTGAAAATATTGTTCTTCTGGGAAAGGCAATCTTGCAATTCATATTATAGTATTTAAGTGTACCAACAATTGCTTCACTTACATTTTTCTGCTGAAGTAACAATGAGTCTAGCAATGTATAACTTATAGATGTTGGATGGTTACTGCTATCCATCTCCAGAAAATCAGGTATTGCATCTATGATCAACTGCATAGGTATTATATTTTCTATATACCTATTTTCGACCACAGATAAATTCCAAATAGGATGGGTATAGACACCTGACTCATTAATATATCTACCAAGCAATTTATTTTTATATTCGCGAATTGCTAAATCCCAAAATATAAATTTAACGTTAAAGCGTGCAACAATATCGTCTAAAGCCTTAAGAGTTTTATCATAGCATATTTTATCAGACTTACTACTTATTGCTGCTTTACTGATTCCATACATACTCGGTGGGCATAAATTATCTGGATTATCACAGGCTTCATTACCAAACCTAAAATCGCCAACTAAGACATAAATCTGGGTACCTTTTGGTATTGAAGTTAGTTCTTTAGACACGTAATCAGACCAAAGAGGCAACCCTCCCGCAGCAATAACTTTAATATTTTGAAGCGCATTGTCAGTCTGTCTAAGACTGTGTTCTCTTACCCATCTTACAACATGAGATGGACCAATAACTACTTTCAAGTTAGTCCCTCTAAACGTGATTTAATCAGATCGAAAAAAGGTAAACTCTTATTTTTCAAGACAGGCAATCGTAGGAACAACACATTTATATCTATTTTTTTATTCTTAGGCACTTGTTGCGTAGATCGTGACTCAAGAGGTAATGCCCCATTATTTGCCTTCATCGCACACACTAAGCTCAAACTACCAACTTTAAGCAGCGCTTCACAATCACTTAATTGACCCAACAACCAATCATTTCTAGGATTGTATATGTCAGCAATACCAGCGCGCGAAGCATTAAATGAATTCATAAACCAAACCGAAGCTGAATTATAGTCTTCTTTATAAACTTTTAAAGCGCCATATAAAAATGCTAACTGACAGTAGTTCCAATAAGAAAGATGATTATATCCATAATACGAAGAAGATTTTTCAGCTGCAACGCCAACAACATGAGCAGCGTTATCAGTATCATCAGATGCAAGTAACATCAGAGACAATGACATGGAGCTAGATATATACCACCGGATATAGTTAGGAGTTATTTTGCCCCTTTTATTATCTAGAACATACCACTTATTTACTAAGAAATCTCTAACGAATGAGTTATGCACAGATAGCTCTACATATTTGTAAGAGCACACGCTTATACATGATGCATAAAAATGATTATTCGGCTCTAAGATATTCAAGAGCTGATAAGCAACAAAGAACAATTCATTATTATTATATGGTCTCGTTGCTGCATTAGCTAAATTCTTTGTCATATAAAATTCATCGTCTAGCTTACTAGTATCCAACTTATATCTTGACAATAAACCTGAAACATCTTGATCATTGACATATAAGTCATCATTATAAATATCGATATCGCTTATTAGGATTGAAACCTTACTAACTTCATCATTACTAGAATCATAACTATGATTACTCTGATCTTTCTTTATTATACTTGCTTTGAAATTTTCTTTCTGATTGGCATGAATGACAATGCAGTCAGAAACAATAGACAAGGTGGGCATTTAGATACTCCAATAAATATCTTTGATTTTAGTTACTTGGCCAGAACTTTTAAAAATAGCAGAAGAAGTAGAATTTCTTTTTATTTTATTACCTAACGAATTAATCTTTAAAATAACATCCTCAGCAGCGTTAAGTGTAGGGCTAATTCTAAAGCCAGACTTGCTTGTTACATCTTCTCCAATACCACCGAGATCTGAGGCAACAATCCAACACCCACACGCTGATGCTTCACGTGTTACTAAACCGAAGCTTTCTGGCCATGTAGAAGGTGCAAATAAAACATCGATTTGCCTGTAGACATCTACTACTTTATGCTGACTAGCTCTACCGATAAAACGTACTGGAACATTCCCCCAGTATTGATGAGATTCATAGCCCTCTTCCTTTGAATGATCAACAATCAAGAACTCCATATTCTCTGGTTGAGATTTAATGACTGCTTGCTTGAGCAAATAATAGCCTTTGTGCTCAGCCATCCCGCCTACATGCCCACCGACAATTCGTTTCGTATAAGATGTATCCTTGAGTGCCCAAGGCAAATCATCAGAGATGCCGTTGGGGGTGACCTCTATATCCAGAATGTCATTCTTGCGATAGATATCTGCGAAGGCATTCGAGACCGTCAACACCTTATATGCGCTATTCAACAATCCTTTGAGGTATAGCTTACGCTCAACGGAAGCTTCCTGGGTGATACTGGGAGGAAGTTCAATTGGATCAAAAGGATCAGGGTGCCCCTCCGGATATACCGTCCCAGTGTGATCCACCAGGAACTGGAAGTCAGAAATCCACCATGCATCATGCGCCGTGACGATATAGGGTACTTTCGCATCTCGGGCAGCTTCCACAACGGAACCTGTCAACCGTTGTACACAGTGGAAGTGCACCATATCTGGCTGTTCACACGCGAGAAATTCAGTGAACATCTCGTACATACGCTCATCCTTGGCATGCCAATCCATATTCTCACGCCAGAGAGTCGCCGTACGATAGACACGTACCCCATCATGACGATAGATGGACAACTGATGCGGGGTGCGACATTCACTGTCAGCAGTGAAGACGACCAGTTCAAAGTCATCATCATAATGCTTGCGTAATGCCTTGAAGTTATCATCCAGCACCCGAGTCGCCCCGCCGATGGATTGCGGTGGGAAGAACACATTGACAAGTGCGATCTTGCGGCGCTCCCTTACCAATTTTGTCGTCCCTTCTTCACCACGCTCGCAGTGTGCTCTGTCCATCAATTCATTGGCATAAGCTTCGAGATTGGTTACGAGCTGGGTGCCCAGAATTTCCAGGGAATACTCTTTACGCGTGCGCTCTTGCGCCGCTTGTCCCATTGACTTGCGTAGTTCCTTGCTTTCCACAAGGCGTGTAATGGCTTTCTCCCAATCATCCGCCGAGACAGCCAGGAAGGCATCTTCTCCATCACGAATGACATCTCGATAGTTGCGGGTACTACTGACGACTGACGGTACGCCATGACAGGCCGCTTCAAACCATTTCAGCTCTGACTTGCACTCATTGATGACGTCATCATGTAGAACAGCCAAGTTGATGTCTGCACGACGAAGCAATGACCAATATCCCTGGACACTCTTCAAGGGGGGAATCATGGAAAGTTGCTTGGCAAAGCGCTCTGTAAATGTCTTGGGTAGTTTTAGATAACCTACGACAACAAGACGCAAATGAGCATGGCGCTTCAACAATTTTTCTATCGCAGGCAGTGCCAGGTCGATAAAATCCTGGTTATGTGCCTGTGTACCGCTGCCATAGAAGATATCCAGCGTCTGTTTGGGAGATTCCTGAGGCTGGCTGAACTCATTGAGACTATCGAGGCCATTGCGGTGCAATAGACATTCGCTACCGAATACCAAATCAGCCAAACGCTCTCGAAGCGGTTCTGTCGAAGCCAGGCCAAGACGACATTGACGAGCAGCCGCATGGAAGAGGGCCATACCACGCGTCAATTCACGGTAGGTATCCAGTGAAACGTAACCGCCATAGCTAGCCAAGGCCGGGGGATAGACGGGATCGAACAGTAGATCATCGATTTCATAGATACTGAGCTTCCCGGCTGCATTTGTCTGCGCCATGGCCTTGAGTACCTTGGGCATGGCAGGCACACGATAGAAGATGACGACATCGTGAGTCGCCAATGCCTGGGCCTGTTGATCAAGGTCCAGCCAGTTGACTGCAGTAACCTCTTTCCCAACCGCCTCGAGTTGCTCTACCTTTTGATTGATACGATAGCGTTCACATTGTGCAACGTGATAATCGCCGACTATCAAGATTCGGTCAAGATTGAGTGAGTGAAGTCGCTCAGGGTTCTTACTGGTACCACAGGCACGCAAGTAAGCATCATAGACGACCTCACTGAAGGCGTCGAAAGCCTTGATCAACTCATCTCGATTTCCCTGTCCGACGTAGCTCAGCAGGGCGGGATAAATGTTATTCCAGGCTTCTTCAGCGAACTCATCCAGCTTATCCTGTTGAAACGTGAAATCACCATAGACTTCCAACCCTTCCGCTAGAGTAGTCAATGCCTTTTCATATTGTTGAAGCCTTGACAGGCAGGTTGCACGATTGAAGAACAGCCACTTTGGCGGGTTGGGTAGCGCTTTCGCGGCGTTATAATAACCGAGCGCAATACGATTATGCCCTTCATCAAGATAGATATTGCCCAACAGCTCGAGCGCTCCTGATAAGGCGTGAAAACAGTTACTGGCTTCCAGTTGCTTCTTTGCCTTCTCTCTCTCGCCTATAGCCAGGTAATGCTTCGCCATCATCATGTAATGTTGTGCGCTTTTGGCATCATCACTGAAAAAGGCAACAGGCGTTATGTAAAGTCCGGCAATTGAATTCAAGACATCCTGAGAAGTGATTTCTAGGCCTACTTCAAGATTGCACTCATGAATATCACGAAACTTGATATCCTCTGGCATGAAGTCCAAAGGAAAGTTATTTTTCTTCAACCATTCTCTTATCGAACCATGCCGCTTTTCTTCCTTGCCAAAGGAATTATAGTGTTTCTCAAGAGCTATAGATTCCGTAATTCCCGCTAACGCAAGATCAGCATACAGACTTGCATAAAAATCAGGATCAAAAGCGAACTCTTGTGAATTGTGCGTAGCTGTCCACTCATCTTCCAATACAAGCTTTGCATTGCCCGACTCATGACTGGCTGAAGCAAACCGCCCTTCCTTGAATCCATACTTCAACCAATGTTCTTTGAGCTGCTCCACTGTCAGCGATGCCAAATCTTCATATCGAGATTTATAAAAATCTGTATCCAGTTCAATTTTGGCTGCAGCAGACGCTTCTGAAGAAATTATATCGCTTGTTTTTTCTGGTGAAGTCGGCAAACTTCCATTCTTGCGCTTCTTGCGTAGCAGTCTCTGACTTATTTGTGGCAGCATTTCAAATTCCCTGTGATTTACTTACCCTACATTTACTATTATCAATGATAACCTAGTTATCAATCTCGATGATCTTTGACGATCAACATGATCATGCTGAAGATGAATGCCATGAAGATAACTACAATGGCGAAAATACTGGTGTTATAGAGCCGTTCCGGTTGTTCAGGATATTCAGGCAACAGAGGACTTTGCAGAACACTGACCTGCTTCAGTTTCCGTGCCGCCTCGATACGAGTATTCTCTAGTGCTGCCAATGCGTTGGAATACGTCTGCTTGGCAAAGTCAGCACGTAATTGCAGTGTTTCATATTGACTTGAAACAGCATTCAGTGAGTTGCCCGACTGCTGTGCGAGACGCTTGCGCTCTTTATCGATCTGGTCTCTCAATGCACGAATTTCACTTTCCGTACGCACCATGTCACTCGAACGAGCACTCTGATAACTGGCCATCGCACTCTTGCGCGCTTTCAGAGAGGCTAGCTGAGCCTCCAGACTTGATACTACCGTATTCAGGCTCTGCACTGTCTGTGTCGGAGACACAAGGCCATTCTCATTCTGGTAATCCAACAAGGCCTGGCGTGTTTCCTGGAAGTTCGTCTCCAGCAAGGCGACCTGCTTGTCAAGGAACTGCACCTGCTCTTCTGCCAGGCGCTGCCCCATACTATTCATATGTGATTCGCCTTCACGCAACAACAACTCGGCAAACTGTTGTGCGAATTCAGGTGTCCAAGCCTGTACCTTGATGTTCAATACACCTGAATACTCGTCCATCTCGACAGCTACACGCTTCAAATAGTAATCGTGCAGTTGCTCAATTGGCGCGTCCTTGTCTCCCAAACGCGCAAAGAAATCGCCATTTTCACTATAATGTTGGCGGAAGTTCAGTTCATGCTGAACTTTCTTCAACATATCAGTGCTCAACAGATATTCACGCAACAGCAATAGATCGCCGTCACTTTTATCCCCGGTGAGCAACGAGCCGAAACTTACCTCGCTGGCTGCACTGACCTGAGGGCTTTCCAGTACTACGGTTGCCTTGGCAACATAACGATCATCCGCCCATAAACTCCAGTAGAGCCCTACCAGAATGATAGCGAAAATGGCGACGAACCATTGAGGTTGACGCTTTATCAATTTGAGCATGTAAGACCCTTGTCACTATTATCGTTGAGAACGATCACTTGAGCTTCTGTACCAAACGTCTTGCGCTATGCAGCGTTTCACGTGCTTCATTCACGGCTTGGACGGAAGCTTGCCTTTCTCGTGGCTGGATATCTTGAGGAAGTTGTTCGAGCGCAATCTGCAAGCTGTCAAAGTGTGCTTTGGCTTCCTGATGGAATACCTGCGCTTGCTTGAGTGACGTCGTTTTCGAATTGGTCAGTTGATGCAGCTTGCGCTCGAGGACATGAGCATCGCTGTCATTGTGGTAGGCATCAATAGCGTCATTGATATCGTCATACCAGTGAGCTCGCCCATCCCGTAGATAGATACCCGCCTGGCATAACTCTCGCAGGATCCCGACACCATGCGACACCATGATCAGACTAGCCTTGCCGACCTTGTCTTTGAACGCCTTGGAGGCCTTGGCCTTGAAAGCGCGATCCCCCACCGACGTCGCTTCATCTGACAGATAGATATCGAAATCGAATGCAAGGGATAGGCCGAAATTGAGTCGCGAGCGCATCCCTGACGAATACGTCTTGATCGGTTGATCAAAGGCGGGGCCAATCTCTGCAAAGGCCTCTACTCGGCGAATTATCTCGGCCTCATTACCATGGCCGCCATGTACACGAGCGACAAACTTGACGTTCTGTCGTCCCGTCATACTGCCCTGGAAGCCCCCTGCCAGACCGATTGGCCATGAGACACTGCTGTGGCGCTTGATCTCCCCCCGTGTGGGGCTATCCATACCCGCAATCAAGCGCAGCAGCGTGGACTTGCCAGCGCCATTGCCTCCGACCAGCCCGACGCTGACCCCGCTGGGAATGGTGAGATTGACATCGTGCAACACCCAGTCCGTGGCGCGATGTGTGTAATAACGCTTGTAGACATGTTTGATTTCGATCATTGGGCTTTCAATCGCTCCTTGAATCGAACATGCATCAGCAGCCCCAGGGCCAGCATTCCCAAAGTCCAGCTCCAGAAATACAACATGCTGGTTCCATGAACGACCTTGTAGCCTTCAAAGAAACCGTGGCGTGTATATTCGAGCCCATGCACGATCGGGTTCAGCATCAAGTACTCAAGCAGATAATGTGGCAAGTGATTGAGCGGCATGATGACGCCCGACATTATCAATAGCGGCATACTGAGCATTCTGACAATCTTCGCGATTTCCGGTACCAATGTCCCCGCGACCGATACCACGAGACTGAACCCGAGCCCGAGCGCCCAGAGTGATAACCAGCCACTGATCGCCTGGAAGCCATTGTCTGGGCGAAAATCAGTTCCCAACAATAAAGCCCCTAACATGAACATCAGGAAGATCAGTGTACGCAGCAATCCATCAAGGAAGTTCCTGACCAATACACCATCCACAGGCTGCACTTGGCGATACGCAAAAAGTGCCTTGTTTGCATTGATTGCCCCAGCCCCCTGCATCAGACCCTCCCTAACCAAGAAGAACCCGAGAAGGCCAACGATCATCCAGGGGATAAAGGGGGCATTGATGATAAGACTATCGCCTCCTATAAAGCTTCGCATCGTGATCATCACAAGCGTAAAGGCCATTGGTTCGGCAATCATCCAGAACCAGCCCATGCGATCAGTCATGGTACGTCCGATGGCTTCACGCATGAACATGGCGAACCAGACACTGCGCGTCACGGCCCAAGAAGAGCGGGCCTTGGGCCCGCTCTTCTTGTCGCCAGATGGGCGTTCAGTTGAAGTGTTCATGTCACTGGCCATGATCAGAGATCTATAGCGACTTTGGTAGCAACGGCTACCTGATAGAGAATCTGCGTGATACTGGTGGCCAGTTGCAGGTTCTTGGTCGGCGGTTCCGGCAGTACCAGAATCTGATCACCCGAGCGCAGCTCAACCTCCTCGGCGCGACGCACGGCGCCGTTCTGACGTACCACCAGAATCTGGTCTTCATCCGCGTGCTGCGTGAAACCACCGGCGCTGTTGATGTAGTCCATCACCGTCATGCCCTGGGTGTAGACCATGGCCTGAGGCACTACGACTTCGCCGCTGATCAACAGGGAATCACTGATTTCCGGAATGGTGATGACATCGCCATCCTGCAGACGCACATCCGCGATGTTGCCGTCTTCACGTGCCACGACCAGTCGCCCGGTCGGCTCTTCCTTCTTCGCCTGCTCGACGAACTTCTCGATCATCTCGGCTTCCTGGACACGAAGCTCGGACTCTTCGGTGGTCGAGGAAGACGCGCCAAGATAGGTAGCCTGAAGACGCTTGAGGCTGTCCTGCAGTGCCTGCGCCTGCTGTTCCTTGACGCTCTCACGACGAATGGAAACGCTCTGGTAATCGGTCAGTCCTTTCGGCACCCCGACGGCATTGAGCAATTCCCCCAGGTGGGCATCGCGCGGCAGTGCATAACGCGACGGGCCATAGAAGCTGCCTTCCAGCTGCACGACGATGGTCTCATCACGCTGGTCGGCACTGAACAGCACTTCATCCCCTGCACGCACATCAGCACCACGGAATTCCGTCACCGGCAGATAGCGCGAGATGGGACCGTCTGGACGTGAGCCACGCAGCAGCACGTGAGAGACGCCCGACTTGAGGCGCGCCAGGTTCAGCACATCTTCGCCACTCAGACGCGAGTCGGTGAGCTCATAGCGATAATCACGCTCGACATCCCCGACCACGCTGATCGCCGGGCCACGCTCCTCGACGACGACGGTATCGCCATCGCGGAACTGCGGGCGAGCGATCTCGCCGTTGATCAGGAAGTCATAGAGATCGACCGTATTGATGACGCGGCCATTGCGCTTGATCTTGATCTTGCGGTAACTGCCCAGTGCCTGGTCGATACCGCCGGCCTGGTCGAGGAAATACAGCATGGAATCATTCGGGGTCCCGGCGTAGCGGCCCGGATTCTTGACATACCCAGTGACAAAGACGCCCACCGGCTGCACGCCCTGCAGGTTGGTGTAGACGCTGACGTTCTCGGGATACACCTCTTGAATGGCGCTGCGTACCTTGCCATCCAGCTGGGCATTAGTGGTGCCCTGCACCTTCACCGGACCGATGCCCGGCAGGAAGATGTTGCCCTGCGCATCGACAGGCAGCACGGACTCCATCTCGACCCCACCCCAGACACGCAGGGTGATCTGATCACCCGGCTTGATGGTGTAGCTGCTGTTGAGGCCATCGGCCATCATGCCGCGGAAACCACCGGTGAAGAGGTTTTCGCCGAACGGCGGCAAGGAATCAGGGTCGGTCTGCGCACGGGAGGTCAGCGGCCCGTAGGTTCCGCTGCGCCAGTCGGCACGCGCCTTGTCTTCTACACTATCCGTCTTTTGCGGGATGCTGGAGGCCTGGTCATTGCTGGACAGGATGGAACCGCTGTCCAGGCCGGCTGCCATGGCAGGGCTGGCGTTCAGGCACGCTACCGCCACCAGGCACCCGGCCCGGAGCAAGAATCTGGAAATTGTCATCGGGCTAGGCCCCTCATAGTGCAAAGAAAATCGTGCAAAAAATAGAGCAGTGTCGGTCAGGAATGACAGCGTCGGCCATGCCAGCCTGCTTCCTGCAATCGTCGTTTCACGCCAAGCCAGGTGCGGTCCTTTCAGCGAGTAGGTGCCGAAAAGTTGCTGAGAACTTGCCGAGAAGTTATCGAGAAACTCCTCAGCGAGCCTCTTCCAGCAGGCCGGTCACCAACCGCTGGGTCACCCAAGTGCCTTCACCGGCCTTGCCGTCATTGCTGGTCCGGCACGCCAGCTCCTTGCTGGGCAGATCACGCTGATTGGAGACCGTCAGCTCACGACAGATACGTCCGCTGGCCGCGAAGTAGCGCTCATGGGCGACCACTTCGACATTGCTGCCCCAGGGGCTGGTCGGCACGGCAATCACGCTGCCGGGGGCCGCGCTGTCGAGAAATGACGAGACATCCACCGGCAGCGCCGCAGCGCCGGTCAGGTTGGCCAGGTTGGTGCTGCCGGCACCGGTGGATTCCGGATAGGAGGTCGCGCAACCGGTGATGATGAGAGCAATGCCTGCTGCGTATACAATCCGTAACGCGCCTGCATGACTTTGCTTTAGTAAGGACCTAGTCATATTGATATCCTGTGAATGCAAGAAACCTGCCCTATAACAGGGGAAGATCGGCGTGAAGTATCAACCGATGACGTTGTAATGCTTGAGCTGATTAATCAGGGTCACGGCTGTCTCCTTCAGACTCAATTCCCCGGTGTTGATCTCGATTTCCGGGTTCTCCGGCGCTTCATACGGCGAACTGATGCCGGTGAAGTCACTGATCTCACCGGCACGCGCCTTGCGATACAGGCCCTTGGGATCGCGCTCTTCGCAGACGCTGATCGGCGTATTGACGAAAACCTCGATGAATTCGTCAGCACCGACCATGTCACGCACGGTCTGGCGATCGGCCTGGAACGGCGAGATGAAGCTGACCAGGGTGATCATGCCGGCATCGACCATCAGCTTTGCAACTTCACCGATGCGCCGGATGTTTTCAGTACGATCAACCTCAGTGAAGCCCAGATCACCACACAGGCCGTGACGCACGTTGTCGCCGTCCAGCAGGTAGGTGTTGTAGCCCATGGCGAACAGCCGACGCTCCAGCGCATTGGCGGCGGTGGACTTGCCGGCACCGGACAGGCCGGTGAACCAGATGATGCACGGCTTCTGCTTGTTGCGATCGGCGCGGCGCTGCTTGGTGACCGCCATGTCGTGCCACACGATGTTGCTGGCACTCAGGGTCTCCTTGACCATGCCCGCACCGATGGTGATGTTGGACAGGCGGTCAATGAACACGAAGCTGCCGGTATGCGGTGAACGCTGATAGCTGTCCATGGCCAGCGGCTGGGTCAGTTCGACCTGCACGCGAGCGATACCGTTGAGCGGGATATTCTCCGCTTCGTTGCGCGCCATGGTGTTGACGTCGGTCTGGTGGATGATGCGACCGACGCGGCCAATGACACTGGACGTGCCGAGCTTGAGCTCGTATTCCTTGCCGACGATCAGCGGGTCCTCGTGCATCCACACCACGTCCGCGGTGAAGGCGGTGCACGGCTCCAGATCGGAATCTTCGGCGACGATCATGTCGCCACGCGAGATATCGATCTCGTCGGTCAGCGTCAGCGTGACAGCCTGACCCGGCCAGGCGATGTCGAGATCACCGTCGAAGGTGACGATACGCTCGACGGTGGAGGTGCTGCCGGAGGGCAGAACCTTGATCTGCTGGCCCGGCGAGACGGTACCGGCAGCCAGGGTGCCGCAGTAGCCACGGAAGTTGAGGTTCGGGCGGTTGACGTACTGCACCGGGAAGCGCAGGTCGGTCAGGTTGCTGTCCTCAGTGACATCGACGGTCTCGAGGATGTCCATCAGCGGACGCGCCTCGTAGGCGGCATCGTCGTACCACGGGGTGTGCTCGCTGATGGAGACGACGTTGTCGCCTTCCAGCGCGGACAGCGGCACGAAGCGGATATCCGGGACTTCCAGGTCCTTAGCGAACTCCTTGTAGTCCGCGACGATCTCGTCGAAGCGTTCCTGGGAGTAGTCGACGATATCCATCTTGTTGACCGCGACCACCAGGTGCTGGATACCCAGCATCGAGCAGATGTAGCTGTGGCGGCGGGTCTGGGTCTGCACGCCGTAGCGCGCATCGATCAGGATGATCGCCAGGCTCGCGGTAGACGCCCCGGTCGCCATGTTGCGGGTGTACTGCTCGTGCCCCGGGGTATCGGCGATGATGAACTTGCGCTTGTCGGTGGAGAAGTAGCGGTAGGCGACATCAATGGTGATGCCCTGCTCACGCTCTGACTGCAGACCATCGACCAGCAGCGCCAGATCGACCTTGCCGGTGGTGCCGCTCTTCTTGGAATCGCGGGTGATGGCGGCCAGCTGATCTTCATAGATCATCTTGGAGTCGTGGAGCAGACGACCGATCAGGGTCGACTTGCCGTCATCCACGCTGCCGCAGGTGATGAAACGCAGCAGGTCTTTCTGCTCGTGTTCCTTGAGATAGGCTTCGATATTTTCCGCGATCATCGTCGACTGGTGTGACACTGTCATTCTCCCTGAACGGGGCCTGTCCGGCGCGAGCGTCTTGTGGCGTATGAGGCGCGACGCTTCCAGCGCTGAGGACATCCCTCGTCCTGTCAATTTCGTTGAGTCCTGCTTGCCTTGAAGCATGCCATCACCGTTGCTGGCGACGGAGCCGGATACCTGGCGCGTGGCCTAGAAATAACCTTCGCGCTTCTTCTTCTCCATCGAGCCTGCCTGGTCGTGATCGATGGCACGACCGGAGCGCTCACTGGTCCGCGTCAGCAGCATTTCCTGGATGATTTCCGGCAGGGTCGCGGCGGTGGATTCCACGGCGCCGGTCAGCGGGTAGCAACCCAGGGTACGGAAGCGCACGGACTTCATTTCCGGCACTTCGCCTTCTTCCAGCGGCAGGCGGTCATCATCGACCATGATGTCGAGGCCGTCACGCTTCACCACCGGACGCACGGCGGAGTAATACAGCGGCACGATCTTGATGGACTTAAGGTAGATGTACTGCCAGATGTCCAGCTCGGTCCAGTTGGAGAGCGGGAAGACGCGGATGGACTCACCCTTGTTGATCTTGGAGTTGTAGATGTTCCACAGCTCCGGACGCTGGTTCTTGGGGTCCCAGCGGTGGTACTGGTCACGGAAGGAGTAGACGCGCTCCTTGGCCCGCGAGGCTTCCTCGTCACGACGTGCGCCACCGAAGGCAGCATCGAAGCCGTGCTTGTCGAGTGCCTGCTTGAGACCGGCGGTCTTCATGATGTCGGTGTACTTGGCACTGCCGTGATCGAACGGGTTGATGCCCGCCGCGACGCCTTCCTGGTTGATGTGCTCGATCAACTCCATGCCGACTTCCGCGGCCATCTCGTCGCGGAACTTGATCATTTCCTGGAATTTCCAGGTGGTGTTGACGTGCATCAGCGGGAACGGCGGCACGCCCGGCGCAAAGGCCTTGCGCGCCAGGTGCAGCATGACGGCGGAATCCTTGCCGATGGAGTACAGCATGACCGGATTGGCAAATTCCGCTGCCACTTCACGGATGATGTGAATGGATTCGGCCTCAAGTTGCTTGAGGTGGGTCTGACGTTCCGGTGTGATGCCAAGCTTTTCGGCCGTGGATGATGCAGTCATTACTGATCCTTTACGATCACTAGCTGGTTGTCCCTATCCTCTCCGCACGCACTGACAGGCGAAACTCACTGCGAAGAGAACATAGTATCTTTGACACGAGACTGACATCTTCTGGCGTCAGTCCGGTGACGCTTGCCTACCCTCTGACTTGCGCCTGGTTCATGCCCAAGGAGCGGCCGGCGTGGCACAGACGATGAAATAGGGGTTGAGCACGCTGTCATGCTGGTTGTAACGCAGCGCCTGACGGGTCTCGGCATTCAGCACCTGACCACCCGCGGCTTCGACCACCGCATGCGCGGCACCGGTATCCCATTCACAGGTCGGGCCGAGGCGCGGGTAGAGATCTGCCGCCCCTTCCGCCACCAGGCACAGCTTCAGTGAACTGCCCATGGCGACGATATCGCAGGCAGCGAAGTCGGCGACGAACGCCTTGAATTCTTCGGTCTGATGAGAGCGACTCCCGACGATGCGCCAGCTGTCGGTGGAGCCAGGCACATCACTGACGGCGATGGCCTGACGCTCACCCTCGCCAACCTGTTTCTCGGCGATGGCGGCCTGGCCTTCCCCCTGCTGGGCACCGACGTAGAGGGTATCGATGGCCGGCGCATAGACGACGCCCATGGTCGGCACGCCCTGCTCGATCAGCGCGATGTTGACGGTGAATTCGCCATTGCGCTTGATGAATTCCTTGGTGCCATCCAGCGGATCGACCAGCCAGTAACGTGTCCAGTCACTGCGCACGTCCCAACTGATGTCCGCGTCTTCCTCGGACAGGATCGGCGTGGCGCCGAACTCGACATCCATGGCCTTCAGACCGTCGACGATGACGGCGTGCGCTGCGCGGTCTGCCGTGGTCAGCGGGGAATCATCCGACTTCATGTCGACCGTGAAGTCACCGCTCTCGTAGATCTCCATGATGGCAGCGCCCGCCTTGCGAGCAATGGCCTCCAGCGCATTCAACATGGCGCGTGTCGTGCTGTCGGACATGCTCACTGTCGTATCCGTCATGTGCCTTCCTGTCAGTGTTGAATTCGCCAGCCAGACTGACGATGAAAAGGTAACGCTCGCCAGCGGCCGCCAAACGAAGCAGGGCCTGGTTCTACCCGTCAATGACCAGATCAGCCCGTGAATGGCCAGATCAACGGGATCAGAGCGACCGAGGTCGTACCAACAATGAAGCTCAACGGCAGGCCAACCCTGATGTAGTCGAACATCTTGTAGCCCCCGGGGCCCATCACCATCAGGTTGGTCTGATAGCCCAGCGGGGTAAGAAAACTGGCCGAGGCCGCGAACATGATGGTAATTGCATAGGGCATCAGTGAGACCTCCAGCTGCTCACTGACTGCCATGGCGATCGGAAACATCAACACGGCGGCGGCGTTGTTGGTGATAATCTCGGTGAATAGCGTTGTGGTGAGGTAGATGAGTAACAGCATCAGCTGCGGCGAGCCGCCGCCCAGCTGCATGAGCTGGTCCGCCACCATCTGGGCCGCACCACTGTCGGTCATCGCCTGTCCCAGCCCCAATGCAGCGGCAATGACGACCAGCACGCTGCCATCGATGCTGGCGCGCGCCTGCGAGGCCGGGAGGCAACCGGTGAAGACCATCAGAATGGCGGCCGCCACCGCCGCCTCGACCAGCTCGGCCATGCCCGCCAGGTGCGTGATGATCATCAGACTCATGATGGCGAGCGCGATGGGCGCCTTGGTCAGATTGGGCATGCCATTGCCATCCAGCGTACTGACCAGCAGGAATTCGCGGTTATAACGATGCAGGCGCGTGAAATCGGCAGCGGCTTCCAGCAACAGGGTGTCACCGGGGCGCAGCACGATGTCACCGACCTTGCTGTTGATGCGCTCACCATCGCGTGACACGGCGAGAATCACGGATTGATAGCGAGTACGAAAGCGCGCTTCGCGCACGTTCATGCCGACGACGGGGGAGCTTGGGGCGATGACGGCCTCGACCATACGGCGCTGGTGGTGATCCAGATCCAGGCCTGCGGCGTCGCTTTCCAGCCCGCGGAAAACACGCACTTCATGCGCCGTGTCCGCGACACCGACGAAGATGAGGCGATCACCGGACTGGAGGATGGTGTCTGGGCCGACCATGGACAGCAGCTTGCCGGAACGTTCTATCTCGGCCAGATAACCGAATTGAAGACTGCGCAGCCCCGCCTCTTCGATGCTCTTGTCGTGCAGCGGCCCCTTGTCCGCCACTCGCATGGCCACCGAATACTCGCGACCATTGCCGAGCTGTTCGACCAGCCCCTTGCGCTGGGGCAGGAAACGCCAGCCGATCAGTACCATCCACAGGGTGCCGATGATCAGCACAGGCACGCCCAGTGCAGAGATATCAAAGATGCCGAGCCCGGGCAGATTGGCCTGGGACTGCAGCAGGCCGTCGACGACCAGATTGGTACTGGTGCCGATCAGGGTGCAGGTACCGCCGAGAATGGCGGCATAGCTCATGGGCATCAGCAGACGCGAAGGCGAGATTTTCATGCGCGCACACCAGCCCTGAACCAGGCCAATGAAGAGTGCGACGACGGGAGTATTGTTCAGAAAGGCGCTGAGCAGCGAGGTGATCGGCATCAGGCGTGCCAATGCTGAAGAAGGAGAACTGGGGCGACCGAGCAGACGTTCGAGCATCCAGCGCAGCGCGCCAGTTTCCTGCACGCCGGCGGCGACCACGAAAAGCGCGCCGATGGTCATGATGCCCGGGTTGGCGAAACCGGCCAGGAAGGTCGCTGGAGAAATGACGCCCAGCAGAATCAACGACACGGCAGCGGCCATCATCAGCCACTCCGCCGGCCAACGATTCCAGACAAGCCCTGCCAACACTCCTACCGTCACCACCAGGGTGACAAAAGCATCCATGTGCTGCGCGATTTCCATCTACTAGCGTTCCCTTGGCGTCCTGCCGCTTCTTCTGATCAAGCCCTGCGCTTCACGTTCACATGAAGCTCAAGCATTAATGAAAATGCATCGCAGAGCGTGGCACTTTAGCAGTAAAGCTATTACTGCTGAAGCATGCAGTGAAAAAGCTGACAAACAAAATAAAGCACCTGTTAATCATTTGCCTGCTACCAATATCGCGAGCAAAGACTTGATTGAATTCGTACGTCACTTTGCGTACTTTCCCTATTTGCGGACTCTGAGTCAACGGTCTCACACGACAGTCTCACCAGGCGTGCTGAGCATCACGAGTAAGCAGTCACTTTTCTTATCTGAAACGGACACCCTGCATGCTGAAGGCGGCAATGAACCAAGGATGGGAGCTTCTCATGCGTGCTCTGCCCTGCGCCTCTCACGCTCGGCACGGATCAGCGGATGTCACGAATGACGCGACCTCCGGGGCATCGCTCTGTTTTTCTTCAGGGATTTATCGCCAACCACTTCTTGCCTGCTTCATTCCCGAGTTGCTGCCACTGACAAGAGGGCGTACACCCCTTTCGTGTCAGAACAATGACAACTCGCTCACCTTCAAGAATTTATCTTTCGCTGCCAGCCGACGCGCCCCGACAGGTACACTGAGCAAAAAAAATGTAGGAAAAGAACAACATCCAGCAGCAAGCGAGACTGATACTTTGTCAGAGCTCGGGGCATCGAAAGGGATAAATACTGCGCCAGAATTCGTGGGCCAGAAATCCTCGACAAACATCATGCGTGTCGTCGGTTGGGGACATAAACCGACGGCGAAGCGCGCGCGCCAATATGCGCTTGAACATGGATTGCCCTACGTTGCATTGGAGGATGGTTTCCTGCGTTCTCTGACCCTGGCAAGCGCCGGTTACCTTGGCATGGCGATGGTGGTCGATCATCAGGGCATCTATTACGATGCGCGCCAACCGAGTGATCTCGAGCAACTGATCAATGAAGCGCCGACGCGTCAGGCAGAAGCATTGCTGGCGCGCGCGCGCGCGGCTCTCGAAAGCCTGCGCATGCATCGCTTGAGCAAGTACAACCATGCACCAGAGCGCAAGCTGCCAGCCCGAAAGCCTGGCATGCAGCGCCTTCTCATCGTGGATCAGACCGCCGAGGATGCGTCTGTCGTGGGCGGCATGGCCAGCCCGGAGACTTTCCTTGCCATGCTGAGGGAGGCCTGTGCCATCGAGGGAGCCGAGGTATGGGTCAAGGTGCATCCGGATGTGATCGCCGGCAAGAAGCGCGGCTATCTGCTGGAAGAGGCACGCAAGCTTGGCTGCACGCTGCTGAGCGACGACATCAACCCCTGGTGCCTGTTCGAACAGGTCGATGGCGTCCATGTCGTGACCAGCCAGCTTGGGCTCGAGGCCCTGATGGCAGGCCTGCCGGTGACCTGCCACGGCATGCCGTTCTATGCCGGGTGGGGCCTGACGGATGATCGCCAGCAATGTCCGCGCCGAGGCCAGTCACGCACGCTTGAGCAGGTGTTTGCCGCGGCCTATCTCGAATACAGCCGCTATGCCAACCCCTATACCCAGCAGGCCGCGACGCTCGAAGAGATCATCCAGCTGCTTGCAGACCAGAAGCGAATGGCTACCAGACTGGCAGGTCACTGGATAGCGCCGGGGTACTCGCGCTGGAAGCGTAATTTCCTGCCCGGCTTCCTGGGCCCCTTGGCACACTGCGACTTCGTCAAAAGCGATGCCATCGCACTGCAGAAGCTGCAAAAGACAGCTGGTGTCACCATCGCGCATGATCCGCAAGCGATGTCGCAGCGCGAACAACAGGCCCCACCCCCTACCCGCGTGCTGAGCTGGGCGAGCCGAACCACAGCAGAGCTGGAAGCCTCCGTCATTGCACAAGGGGGCGCTCTGTGGCGAATCGAGGACGGTTTCTTGCGCTCAGTCGGCCTGGGGGTGGATCTCACGCGGCCACTTTCGTTGATCCTCGACCCGCTCGGCATGCATTTTGACGCCAGTCGCTCAAGCACACTGGAGCAGTGGTTGATGCATCATGATTTCACCGATGCCGAGTTAGGCCGCGCACGCCAATTACGGGAGCGCCTGATCACGTTGGGACTGAGCAAGTACAATTCGGAAGGTGATGCATTGCCGGACCTTCGCGCAATGGCCAAGGGCCGTGACGTGATATTGGTCGTCGGCCAGGTGGAGTCAGATGCCTCGATACGCCATGCGTGCCCCGGAATACGCACCAATCAGGCTTTGCTTGAGGCGGCGCGAAAATTGCACCCTGAAAGCTACGTGATCTATAAGCCGCATCCCGACGTTGTCACAGGGGGGCGTAGTGGCGAGATGACGACTGAAGGCGGGACGTACGATCTCGAATTGACCAGCGGCAATATCAGTCGGTTATTTGAGCAGGTGGATCATGTACACACACTCTGCTCGCTCGCGGGCTTTGAAGCCTTGATACGAGGTGTGCCCGTCACGACCCATGGCCTGCCCTTCTATGCTGGCTGGGGGCTGACTCATGACCTTGTCGAGTGTCCAGGACGAACTCGACACTTGAGTGTGGATGCCCTGGTGGCTGGCGCTCTGATCGAGTATCCCGTGTATGTGGCCCCTGAGCACGGTCACTTATGCAATGCCGAGACAGTCGTCACGATCCTGGAACAACAACGTGACAAGCTTCGCAGAGGTACCTTGAAGCCAGCATTGCCTTGGAAAACCCGTCTTTATCGAGGCTATCGCGCCTTATTCATCGGGAAGCATTGAATCATGTTACATGGACGTCTGGCATTGCCTTTCACCGCTTCAGCTTCGGCCCTCATGCCCGCGGACGCTCGCGCGCAAGAGAGCCTTGGGGAACAAGGCCTCTCACCGGCAACCTCCGTGGCTAGCGCGATCGAAAAACTGCGCCAGCTCAAGATGTCGGATGATGCCGTCCTGACACGACCGCCAGTTCAGCCCGATGCCTCGCATGGTGCTGAATTGCACACTCCGGGGCAGCCACCCTCTGCTCACATCCGACCGGGAGGCGGCCGCCGGCGCGTCTTCATGTTGCTGCAGGGGGTGTGCTCGCCCTTCTTCCTGCATCTGGCGAAAAAGCTCAAGCAGGATGGCCATGAGGTCATCAAGGTCAACTTCAACAGCGGCGACAGCTTTTACTGGCGCCACGACAAGGCGTATGCCTACCGCGGCAAGCTCGAGGACCTCGGGGACTGGATCGCCGAACTCTGGCGCAAGCATCACGTCACTGATCAGGTATTGTTCGGCGACCGACGCCCGGTACATCGTGATGCCGTGCTCAAGGCGGAATATCTCGGCATCCGTACCCACGTGTTCGAGGAGGGCTACTTCCGTCCCTACTGGGTGACGCTGGAGCGCGAAGGCGTCAATGGCCACTCCCTGCTGCCACGCGACCCTGACTGGTTCCGTGAGGCAGGCAGACACCTCGAAGATGCCCCCAAGCCGCAGCGTTTCAAGGCGCCTTTCAGTGAACGTGCGCGTCATGACATCACCTACCACCTGGCGGGCGCGGCCAATCCGCTGCTGTTCCCGCGCTATCGCCCGCACAGCATTCACGCCGTGCAGGAATACGCGGGCTATGCGACACGACTGCCCTTGATGCGCTGGTACAAGCGGCGTGACGCCAAGCGTATCGATCAGCTGATGGGCAGTGGCGCGCCCTACTACATGCTGCCGCTGCAGCTGAATACCGATGCCCAGATACGCCACCATTCGCGCTTCGCCAACATGCAGGAAGTCATCCAGCGGGTGATGAAGAGCTTCGCCCTCAATGCGCCACGCGGGGCACGCCTGGTGATCAAGAACCATCCCCTCGACATGGGTCTGGTGGATTACCCGGGGCTGATTCGCTCATTGGAGCGCCGCTACGACCTGATCGGGCGTATCGTCTATCTGGAGAGCGGCAATCTGGAGAAGCTGCTGCAGCAGGCCAAGGGCATGATCACGGTCAACAGCACGACCGGCAACGTGGCGCTGCAGTATCGCTGCCCGACCTTCTGCATGGGTGACCCGATCTTCAACTTGCCGGGCCTGACCTTTCAGGGTTCGCTGCATGATTTCTGGACCCAGGGCCAGCGCCCCGACACCACGCTCTTCCGACATTTCCGCAATACGGTGATTCATACCGTGCAGCTCAATGGCGGCTTCTACTGCAAGCCGGGCATGCAACTCGCCGTGTTGGGCGCGTCCAAGATACTGTGCGCCGAACGTTCGCCGCTGGAGAACATGTTGAGCCGCTGCTGAACATGCAAAAAGACTGCTGGACCACGCAACAACGGTGAGACACGCCAACGATGGCAGCCTCTCTCACCCGACCATAACGAGAAACGCAAGGGAACTGCCGACCTTCGGTGTCGGGATTCAAGGAGACCAAAGATGACGGCCATGCCCCCCCAGCAGCCAGAGCCCACCGACGCTGAACGCGCCGCTGGCACTCACCGAGCGGATAGCCGACCTGCAGAGAGCGACGCCAGTGCGAAAGCCGCGCAGGATGCCAGCCGCCTGCGACGCGTCCTGATCACCGGTGCCACGGGCGAGATAGGCGGCGCCCTGGCACGCGCCTACGCCGAGACGGGCACCACGCTGATCCTCACCGGCCGCAAGCAGCGCAAGCTCGATGCGATCGCCAGCGACTGCCGCAAGCTGGGCGCCGAGGTGGAATGCACGGTACTCAATCTGTGTGATGAAGAGACCCTGTTCACCTGGCTGGATGAAGTCTGCGCGCGCGGCGTGCCGGACATCGCCATCGCCAACGCCGGCATGAATACCGATATCGGCCCCCAGGGCAACGGAGAGCGCTGGGAGGATTCACGCCGCCTGCTGCAGACCAACGTGATTGGCACCCTGGGCATGGCTCACCATCTGGCCATGGCGATGAAACAGCGCGGCAGTGGCCAGCTGGTACTGCTCAGCTCCCTGGCGGCCTGGCATGGCCTGGCATTAACGCCCAGCTACAGCGGCAGCAAGGCGGCGGTCAAGGCGTATGGCGAAGGCCTGCGCAGCTGGCTCAAACCCCATGGCGTGGGTGTCACCGTCGTCATGCCCGGCTATGTCACCTCGCCGATGTGTGAGGCCATGCCGGGGCCCAAGCCCTTCGAGATGCCACCCGAGGAGGCCGCACGCCGCATCCTCAAGGGTGCAGCGCGAAACCGGGCGCGTATCAGCTTCCCCTTCCCGCTCAACTTCGGGTGCTGGTGGTTGAGTGTCCTGCCCGCCGGAATCTCCCAGCGCCTGCTCGGGTGGTTCAATTACACTCATTGATCGGGGCTTGCGTCTTCGTGAGCCTGAACCGCGAGCCGGCCCGCCATGAGCAGCAGGCGATGGCTCAGCGTTTTTCCATTGTCATGACAATGAGTTAGCGTAATACCCCAGCACCTGCCACTGGAGTACATCGTGCAGAATCGATGGTAAAGACAGTGGCGGGAACGCCATAGCGGCAGTTGGACACGCTGGAACGATCAGGATCTGGACACCAGAGCGCCTGAAAATACTGCGGCGAGGGGCCGACTTGTCACTCCCCTCGTCGCCATGGATCTTGATCAGGGTCGAGTACTCGACCGGACACTACACAGCCCTGCGACGGCAGAGGCTAACGAGGTCGGCATTACATGGAGTTTGTCATTGCGTTTGTGTCTTTCATGGCCGGGCCACTGCTGGTCGGCCTCGGGTTGACGCTGGGGCTTGAGCATCTGCTGCTGAAACAGATGACAACACCGCCAGCCGCATTCTGGCGTCGCCCCGTCAGCGCCAGGCTGGCACATGTCGGCTACTGGTGCGCCAGCTGGTCACTGTGCACCTTGATCACCCAGCGCCCCTGGTTCTCGCTGATCGTCGTCAATGCGCTGTGGCTGGTGGTGCTTCAGGTCAGCCACACCAAGTACGTGTCGCTGCGCGAACCCTTCCTCAGCCAGGACTTCGAGTACTTCACCGACGCCATCAAGCACCCGCGCCTGTACATCCCCTTCTTCGGCATCGGGCTGACCATCGCCGCGACCACGGCCGGGGCGCTGGCGATCGGCCTGGGGCTCTGGCTCGAGCCCGCGCTGGGCTTCTCCGTCGCCTACTCAGGCAACGCCGCTCTATGGCTGGTGCCGTTGATCAGCGTTCTGCTCGGCGCGAGCCTCCTGGTCTACGCCCTGGGCAACCGTCTGGCCAGCAAGGTGATGCTGGTCCCCGAGTTCGACCTGAGCGAGCTGGGCATGGTGGCCTACCTGCTGGCCTACGCGCGGCTGGCGCGTCGCCCACTGACGCCACTGCGCAATCCGCTGGAGGAGGCACAGCGCGAGCTCGACGCCACCTTGCGCGAACTCGATCACGAGGACGCCACCAAGGCACTGCCCCATGTCGTCAGCGTGCAGAGCGAATCCTTCTTCGATGCCCGCCGCGTCTATCCCCGGGTACGTGACGACCTGCTGCCGAACCTGGACCGCTGTCACTTCACCGCCCTGGCCCAAGGGCTGCCGTGCGGTCGCCTGGCCGTGCCGGCGTGGGGCGCCAATACCGTGCGCACCGAAACCGCCTTCCTGACGGGCCTGACCGCCGAGGAGCTCGGCGTGCACCAGTTCAACCCCTACCATCAGCTGGCGCGTCGCGCCGTGCCGAATCTGGCCGCCAGCTACAAGGCAATGGGCTATCGCACGCTGTGCATCCATCCCTATCCCGGCACCTTCTATCTGCGCAATCAGGTGCTGAAACAGCTCGGTTTCGATGAATTCCTTGACATCGCCCACTTCAGCGATGCCGACAGGAGTGGCCAGTACATCAGCGATGCCGCCGTGGCGGCCAAGGTCGAAGATTGCCTGCTGGAAGCCGGCGACACGCCGTTGTTCATCCAGGTGATCACCATGGAGAATCACGGCCCGCTGCACCTGGAAACCTTCGACAGCGCACGTCTGCCGGAGTGGTACGACGGAGACCTGCCGGAGAACTGTCAGGAACTGGGCATCTATCTGCGTCACCTGGTGAATGCCGACGCGATGATCGATCAGCTCACCACCGCGCTGGCGCGACTGCCGCGCGGCGGGCTGCTGTGTTTCTATGGAGACCATGTGCCGATCATGCCCGAGGTCTATACGACCCTGGGCGAGCCCAATGGCGTGACCGACAGCTTCATCTGGTCCAGCGCCCTGCCGGAGTCCGACGACACCGCCCGCCA
Source organism: Cobetia sp. 1AS1 (assembly GCF_029846435.1). NCBI lineage: Bacteria > Pseudomonadati > Pseudomonadota > Gammaproteobacteria > Oceanospirillales > Halomonadaceae > Cobetia > Cobetia sp. 1AS1. The sequence goes on along the minus strand of NZ_JARWKU010000002.1, from coordinate 586,187 downwards.
GACCATGGCGGCCGTGCGCGACAAGGACCCGGAGCTGATGGAGTGGGCCCTCGATTGTGAAGGGCCCTTCAAGACTGACGAGCAATGCCGCAAGGGCGACCCGCGCGTCATCAATATCGATACATTAGGAAGTGCGCTGCTGAAGGCGACCGCGAAACATGCTCGCCACAGTGCCGTGACTCAGAAGTTCAGGAGCTTGTCATGACCCGACGCGTTGCCATCATCGGCGCAGCCAGCCGTTTCCCCGGCACCACTCAGGCCACCCTGTGGGACGATCTCCTGGCCGGCAAGGACATGGTGACCGAAGTCGCCGACGACCGCTGGAGCAAGGAGTCTCTCTCGCACCCGGACAAGAAAGCCCCGGGCATGAGCTACAGCTTCGCCGCAGGTTCACTGGGCGACATCACCGGCTTTGACCCGGCCTTCTTCGGCATCAGCCCGCGCGAAGCCGCCAGCATGGACCCCCAACAGCGCATGCTGCTGGAGATGAGCTGGGAAGCCATCGAGCACGCCGGCATCCCGGCCGAGAAGATGCGCGGCTCACGCTGTGGCGTCTTCATGGGCATCGCTAGCCTGGATTACTCCTATCGCATGGCGGATGACCTGAGCGCCATCGGCCCGAATACCGCGACCGGCAATACCTCCAGCGTGGCTTCCAACCGCCTGTCGTATGCCTTCGATCTGCACGGCCCGAGCCTGTCGCTGGATACCGCCTGCTCTTCTTCAATGGTCGCCTTCCATCAGGCCTGCCAGTCGATCAGAAGCGGCGAGACCGACATGGCGCTGACCGGCGGCATCAGCCTGCACCTGCATCCTTACGGCTTCCTGATCTTCTCGAAGGCCACGATGCTGTCGAAGACCGGCCGCTGTCAGGTATTCGATGAGGCTGGCGACGGCTATGCGCGCTCCGAAGGCGGCGGCGTTTTCCTGCTCAAGGATCTCGATCAGGCCATCGCCGATGGCGATCGCATTCTCGCCGTGGTGGCGTCTTCCGTGGTCAATACCGACGGCTACAAGTCCGGCCTGACCGTGCCCAACCCGTCGGCGCAGATCCAGCTGATGGAACAGGCCTGCGAGCAGGCCGGCATCAGCCCGGACGAGATCGACTATCTCGAGGCCCATGGCACCGGCACCGCGGTCGGTGACCCGCTGGAAACCCGCGCCATAGGTGCCGCCATCGGCCAGAAGCGCTCAAGCCCGCTGCCGATCGGCTCGATCAAGAGCAACATGGGCCACCTGGAAACCGCCTCTGGCGTGGCCGGCCTGGCCAAGGCACTGGGCGTGATCGCGCACCGTGAAGTGCCCGCGACGATCAAGATCCAGCGCCTGAATCCAAAGATTCGTACCGACGAGTGGAATCTGGATATCGTCACCCAGCCGCGCAAGCTAAAGGCGGACGGACGCCTGGTCGTCGGGGTCAACTCCTTCGGCTTCGGTGGCGCCAATGCCCACGTGCTGCTGGAAAGTGCCCCCGAACAGCCGGTAGCGCAACCGAGCAGTGAAGGTGAACAGACGCCGCCGCTGCGCCTGAGCGCCCGTTCCCCGCAGGCGCTCAAGCAATCCGCGCTGGAGCTGGCAGAGCACCTGCGTGAGCTCGCCGCCCACGACATGGCGCCAGGCCTCTACGATCTCGCCTGGCAGCTGGCCGCCCGTCGTGAGCACCATGTGCATGGCGCCCTGCTCAGCGCGGATACCTTCACCACCCTGCTCGAGGACCTCGACACCCTCGGCAGCGAAGGGGATCTCGGTGACCATCCGCGCATTACCCTGGCAGACCGTCTGCCGGCATTGCCGAGCGCCAGCGACAATGGTGCATCGCCGCGTCATGGCGCAAAAGTCGTCAGCGGAGTGCAGCAGGAGCGCGGCCCGGTGTTCGTGTATTCCGGCAATGGCTGCCAGTGGGCCGGCATGGGCCGTGCCCTGCTGGAAGAATCCGCCAGCGTGCGCGCCTGTCTTGAACGCCTCGATGTCGCCTTCCGCGACTTCAATGGCTTCGAGCTGCTCAAGGAGCTGGACGGCAGCCTGAGCGAGAAAGGCGAGAACCGCCTGGACGCCACCGAGATCGCCCAGCCGACGCTGTTCGCGCTGCAGGTCGCGGTCACCGAGTGGCTGATCGAGCGCGGTATCCGCCCTGCTGCCGTCACTGGCCACAGCGTCGGCGAAGTCGCTGCCGCCTGGGCCAGTGGTGCGCTGACGCTCGAACAGGCCACCCGCGTCATCTTCCAGCGCAGCTACCACCAGGGGCGTACCCGGGGCACCGGCGCGATGATGGCCGTCGGTCTCGGCGAGTGCGAGATGCGCGAGTGGCTGGAGCAGCCGCAATGGGCGTCGCTGTCACTGGCTGGCATCAATGGCCCGCGCGGCACCACCCTGGCCGGCGAGCGTGAGCTGCTGGAAGCGCTGAGCAAGGAGCTCTCCGCCCAGGGCACCTTCGCACGGGTGCTGGGTCTGGATTACGCCTTCCACAGCCCGGCGATGGACCCGATCAAGTCAGGCCTGCTCGAATCCCTCGACGGCCTGACGCCCCGCGCCACCCATACCCCGTTCATCTCCACCGTCACCGGCAGCGTCATTGCCGGCGAGCAGCTGGATGCACGCTACTGGTGGGAGAACATCCGTCAGCCGGTCATGTTCGAGGCCGCCGTCACCTCACTGGTCAACTGGCACTCCGAGGCGGAAGAGAACGCTGTCCTCGGCCGCCATCGCCTGCTGATCGAGATCGGCGCGCACCCGATCCTGCGCAGCTACCTGAACGACATCCTCAAGGCGCGCAGTGAAGAGGCGCCCGCCGGCCAGGTGCTCGCCAGTCTCGACCGCCGCCATGCCGGAGTAGATGCCCTGGAGCACCTGCGCGGTCGCGTACTGCTCTCCGGCGCCGTCGACATCACCGGCCTGTTCCCGGTCGCCGGCCAGTTCGTCGAGCTGCCAAGCTACCCGTGGCAACGTATTCCGTGCTGGCTCCAGACCACCAGCGAAAGCCAGCGTCTGCTGGATCGTCATTACGTACATCCGCTGCTCGGCTATCGTCTCGCCCAGCAACGCCTGACCTGGGAAGCCCAGCTCGACACCCAGAAGGTCGCGTGGCTGGCCGATCACCAGGTCGGCGAGAGTGCCGTCTTCCCGGGGGCCGGCTATCTGGAGCAGTGCCTGGCCGCCGCCCACGAATGGCAGGCCGCCAGCGCCGATGCGGACAGCCTGCCCGACGTGCTGGATCTGGAAGACTTCGAGATTCGCGCCCCGCTGCTGCTCGATGACAGCACGCTGCGTCTGATCCGCCTGTCGCTGGACAGCGCCAATGGCGCAATGCGTCTGGAAAGTCGTGAGACACGCGCGGAAGATGCCGACAAGTGGAATCTGCACGCCGTGGCGCGCGCCTTCACCGCCACCCGTGGACGCCTACTGGAGCGCACTGCACCGATCATGCCCACTCGCGCCGCCGATTTCGGGCGCGATGAGCACGTGGCCGCTGCCGCACAACTCGGCCTGCATTACGGCCCGCATTTCCGCGCCGCCGAGCAGATCTGGGTCGACGCGGGCGCCGACCATCACGCACCGGGCACTGTGCGTCCGCAGGTGTTGGCCCGTTTCTCGCTGACCGAGGAAATGGCCACCCAGGACGCAGACTTCCACCTGCACCCCGGCGTGCTCGACAGCGCCTTCCAGCTGTTCATTCCTCTGCTGGGCGTGCTCAAGGGCCAGATGGCGGCCAGCAATGGCATGGCCTTCGTGCCGGTGCGCGTCGGACGCCTGCAGGTGCGTGAGCAAGTACGCGCCTCGCAGATCGTCACGGCACGTGTCGTGCTGCGCTCGCGTGGCCCGCACTCCCTATGTGCCGATTTCGAGCTGTTCGACGCCGAAGGCCGCGCCGTGGCCGTTGCCGAAGAGGCCCGCTTCCGCGCCGTACGCCTGGGACGTGATGGCACGGCGCATCTGGATTACCTGGATATCGAACTGACTGCCGCACCGCACCCGCTCACTCAGCCGTCCGCACCGGTATTGGATCTCGCAGGCCTGGTGAATGACGCCATGCAGGCGTCAGAGGCTGCCGATGGTGGTGAGGATGGTGATGCGAATGTTGGTGAGAGCGACGCGGCCGCCAGTGCACAGACGCTGCTGGCCGACAGCCAGTGCTTCCGCGATGAGCTGGAGCCGCTGCTCGACAGCCTGATGCTCGCCAGCGTCCACGAGACCCTGCTGCGTCACGCAGCGCCGGGCGACCCGGAGCTGGCCCACCTGGATCACGAGGCACTGTCGCGCTGGCAGCGACGCTGTCCGCTGTTCAGCCGTGCCCTGCTCGACTGGGCCGAATCACAAGGCCTGACGGAAGCACTCGACAACGGCGACTGGCAGATCAACTCGCTGGATCTGCCCGCCGCCAATGACATCTGGCAGCTGCTGGTACGCGACTACCCGGGCCAGTTCCCGCTGACGCATGCCGCCGGTCGCCTGCACCTGCATCTGGATGAATGGCTCAATCGCGGCATGCCGTTGGACGGCATCCCGTTGGACGGCGCTCAGTCAGAAGGGACTCAGCTGGACGGCACCGCTGATGAAGCGGTGGCAGATCGCGAGGCGCTGCTCTCGACGGACGCCAGTGCCGCACTGGAACATCTGCGCCAGCCGCTGATCCCGACGCTGCTCAAGACGGCGGTCGGCAATGCCGGCTGGCAGTGGTTGAGCGCACAGCTCGATCAACGCATCAGCAGCGCGCTTGCCACACTGCCTGCCGGCAAGCGCCTCGATGTGCTGGAGCTGGGTGCCGGCGGCCCCTGGCTGGGCCAGCGTCTCGCGACACTGCGCGAGGCGGATGCACGCAACGGTCGCTACGCCGCACTGGATTACCGCTTCGTGGCCGCCAGTACCGGCGCCCTCAGTGAAGCCAATCGCCTGCAGGATGACTTGCCGCTGATCGATGTGATCGCGGGCGAGGCCTACGAGGACAGCGCCACGACCCGCAAGGCTCAGCTCGCCATCGTGCATCTGGACTTCGAGGCACCGTCACAGGCGCGCGAGCTGCTGACAGCACTGATCGCCCGTCTGGCCCCCGGCGCGCAGCTGCTGCTGTGTGGCTGTGAACCGGCGGCCTGGGCCGGGCCGATTCTGGCCCTCGATGATGGTGAGCAGCTGCGCAGTCATCCGGGCATCGCGCAATGGCAGCGTCTCTTGACCCAGCTGGGCCTCGACATCGAGTCACCAGCGCCTGCCGGCGATAGCCTGGCCAGCGATCATCTGGGTACTGAAACATCAGGTGCCTGGTGGCTGTCCGCGACGCTTGCCGCTCAGGCACCGCTTGCGGCTCTTGCGAAAACCGCTGAAGACCAGACGGCGGCAAGTGGATCAGTTGAAAGCGAAGCAGTGGCAAGCTTAGCCGCAGAAAGCAAAGCTGTAGCAAGCCAAGCCGCCAAGCTCTCCATCGCGTTGCTGGATTGCCCGCAGGCACCGGCGGATCAGGCACTGCTGACGCGCTTGAGCGACTCACTGACCGCGCGTGGTCATCAGGTCAGCCATCAGCGCCTGTCCGCCAGCCTGCCTGCGGACGTGTCCGCATTGATCGAGCAACTTGGCGACGTTGATCACCTGATCGCGCTGCCAAGCGCTGCGGCGACAGCTGAGCAGAATGATACGGACAGCACCAACGCCCTCCAGTGCGCACGCCAACAGCTGCTGACACAGGTCGCCCAGGCCTTTGACAGCGCCCAGGAGCAGGACGACAGCCGCGTGGCCCCGACCTTGTGGGTGCTGACACATGACGTGGCGACGCTGTGGCAGACAGAAGGCCCCCTCGCAGCGACCCCGCCGGCGGATGCCGCCAGCTGGGGCTTTGCGCGCAGCCTGGCCAACGAGAGCCAGTCGCTGGCCATCCGTCTGCTGGATACGCCGACGCTGGAGCACGACGCCGTCAGCATGCCGGCCTTGATGGGCGCGCTGGTGCAGGAACTCGAAGCGCCGGATCACGAGCAGGAAGTGGTTCTGGATGCCACTGGCGCGCGCTTCGCGACACGCCTGCGTCAGGTGGCGGCGCCTCAGCAGGCCGCTGGTGGCGAGAGTGCCCGCTTGCAGTCGTCAGGCTCGCAGACATCAGCCTCTAAAGCCCCAGGCGCTCAGCGCCACGGCGTCAGCCTCGGATTCAGCCAGCCCGGCCAATTGCGCAATCTGGAATGGCAGCCACGCATTCTGCCCACCGTGGCAGCCGGCGAAGTGGAAGTACGTGTCGAGGCGACCGGTCTCAACTTCCGCGATGTCATGTACACCCTCGGCCTGCTGTCGGATGAGGCCATCGAACACGGCTTCTCCGGCCCGAGCCTGGGACTCGAGTTCTCTGGCATCGTCACTCAGGCCGGTACCAATGCCGAATTCAAGGTCGGCGAGCGCGTGGTCGGCTTCGGCCCGGCCAGCTTCTCCGACCGGCTGGTGATCGCCGACACGGCGCTGGCCCATGTGCCCCACGGCGTCAGCCTGGAAGCCGCGGCGACCATCCCGACCACCTTCTTCACCGTCTACTACGCGCTCAAGCATCTGGCACGGTTGGAAGAAGGCGAGAAGGTACTGATTCACGGCGCCGCCGGCGGCGTGGGCATCGCGGCATTGCAGATCGCCGAGTGGCTGGGCGCCGAGGTGTTCGCCACCGTCGGCTCGCCGGCCAAGCGCGACTTCCTGGCGCTGATGGGCATCGACAACGTCTATGACTCGCGCAGCCATGGCTTCGCCGAGGATATCCTGGCCGATCTCGCCGCACGCCAGCAGCGTGATCCGTCTGTCGATGCCCGCGGTGTCGATGTGGTGCTCAACTCGCTGGCCGGTGAAGCCATCGCCCAGAATCTGCGCGTGCTCAAGCCGTTCGGACGCTTCTGTGAGCTGGGCAAGCGCGACTTCTACGAGAACACCCCGATGGGGCTGCGTCCGTTCCGCAACAACCTCAGCTACTTCGGCATCGATTCCGATCAGCTGATGAAGGAATGCCCGGGCCTGACCACGCGCCTATTCCGCGAGATGATGGCGCTGTTCGAGGACGGCACCCTGGCGCCGCTGCCCTACACCACCTTCGATGCCAGCCAGGTGGTCGAGGCCTTCCGCTACATGCAGCAGGCCCGCCAGATCGGCAAGGTCGTCGTCACTCAGCGCGCAGCCGAACACGCCGTGGAGCAGACAAGTGCGGGGGCAAGTGCAATGCCCCATCAGCGCGACGCACTAGCGGCCAATCAAAAGACACTGGCGATCGACCCGGCTGGCAGCTATCTGGTCACCGGCGGTCTAGGTGGCTTTGGCCTGCGCAGCGCCGAGTGGCTGGCCGCGATGGGCGCGCGTGAGCTGGTCCTGCTCGGGCGCTCCGGCGCGACTAGTGAGGAAGCGCAGCAAGGTGTCGCGCGTCTCGAGGCCCAAGGGGTGAACGTGCATGCCCTGGCCTGTGATGTCGCCGATGACGCCGCGTTATCAAAGGTGTTCGCACGCTTCGGCAAGTCCGCTGACGGCGATGGCATCGCACCGCTCAAGGGCATCATCCATGCCGCCGCGGTGATCGATGATGCGCTGATTCGCCATCTCGATGCCGAGCGCATCCAGCGCGTGATGACGCCGAAACTGGAAGGTGCGCGCCTGCTGGATCGCCTGAGTGCCGAGCATGCGCTGGACTTCTTCGTGCTCTACTCCTCGGCCACCACCCTGTTCGGCAACCCGGGACAGAGCGTCTACGTGGCGGCCAACCACTGGCTGGAGGGCCTCGCCGCCAACCGTCGTGCGCGTGGCCTGCCCGCCACCTGCGCACGCTGGGGCGCGATCGAGGATGCCGGCTTCCTGGCACGCAACGAAAAGACCCGTGAAGCGCTCAAGAATCGCCTCGGCGGCGATGCGCTGATGGCAGACCACGCGCTGGCCTGTCTCGGCGAGATGATCAGCGCAGATCAGCAGGCCCAGGCACTCGGCCTGCCGGGGCGCTCGCTGGGCGTGCTGGAACTGGACTGGGGCGCGCTTGCACGCTTCCTGCCGACCGCCGCCACGCCGCGCTTCGAGGAAATCGCCCGCCGCGCCGGTGAGGATGACAACAGCCAGGCGCAGCAGGATGATATCGCCGCGGCACTGGCGGGCTTGAGCGGCGAAGCGCTGCAGACCACCATCGTCGAGATTCTCAAGGGTGAGCTGAGCAAGATTCTGTTGATCGACGCCAGCGCCATCGACGTCAACAAGAGCGTCTACGACATGGGCTTCGACTCGCTGATGGGAGTCGAGCTGATGACAGCGGTCGAGGCACGCCTGGGCATCAGCATTCCGGTGATGATGATCAGTGAAGCCGCCACCCTGTGGCGACTCGCGGAACGCCTGATGCACAAGATGGGCAATGCCGACGGCGAAGAAGCCGAAAGCAGCGCCGAAGACCAGGCCATGGCGCAGCTGGTGAAGCAGCATGGCGGCGAGACGGCCACGCTGACAGAGCGGGGAGAGATGGTCAGCAAGTAGCCACCTCCACCCGGTACCCAGCCCACGCCATGATGCCGGATGGCAGGTGTGGGCTGGTGCCATGCGCCATCTTGGCGTAACGTCGACCCATTCGCGCAACCATGACAGGCAGGCGGACATCGCCAGATCGGGCCCTGACAGCAGTCCCCGCTCTCGCCAAGGCCCATGCCTCGTCAGCGCACACGATCAGCTTGAAGATACCCGACGGGCGGAGAGCCAAGGCTCTTGCGCCCGTTTTTGGGTCAGCATCACATGTGTAAGGAACTCGACTCTTGGCAACCCGCAATTCCCCCGGTTCATCCGCCAGTGACATGAAGCAGCAACTGCTCGACAAGGCGCGTGCGCGCCGTACTCGCCCGGCCAATACGCAGTCGAATGATGAGGATATCTTCGCCCACAAGGGCGCTGAACCGCTTCAGATCAGTGACGACTTCGTGCGCTTCGATCGCCAACCGGGCTATCAGCAACTCAGCATGATGCAGCAGGCCGGCGCCGCCTTTGGCGTGCCGGAGCCCTTCTTCCGCGTGCATGACGGCTGTGCCGGCGCCACGACGCGTATCGAGGGGCGTGAGCTGGTCAACTTCGCCAGCTACAACTACCTCGACTACTCGCGCCATCCGGAAGTGGTCAAGGCCGCGGCGGACGCTGCCGCACACTATGGCACCTCGGTGTCGGCCTCTCGCGCGGTTTCCGGCGAACGCCCGATCCACCAGCAGCTGGAAGCCGCCGTCGCGCGCACCTACGACGTCGAAGATGCGGTGGTCTTCGTCAGTGGCCACGCCACCAATGTCTCCACGCTGGGCTATCTGCTCGGGCCGAAGGACCTGATCCTGCATGACGAGTGGATCCACAACAGCTCGCTGGTCGGCGCTCAGCTGTCCGGCGCCCGCCGCATGCCCTTCGCGCACAATGATCCGGACGCGCTGGAAGCGCTGTTGCGTGCCCAGCGGGGCAAGTTCGAGCGCGTGCTGATCGTCACCGAAGGCCTCTACAGCATGGACGGCGACGTGCCGGACCTGCCGCGCCTGATCGCCCTCAAGCAGAAGTACCGCTGCTGGCTGATGGTCGACGAAGCCCACTCCTTCGGCGTGCTCGGCGAGCGCGGTCTCGGCCTGAGAGAGCATTACGACATCGCTGCGTGTGACGTCGATATCTGGATGGGCACGATGAGCAAGACGCTATCCGGCTGCGGCGGCTATATCGCCGGCTGCAAGGAGCTGGTCAGCATGCTTCGCTACTTCGCGCCGGGCTTCCTCTACTCGGTGGGCATGCCGGCGCAGGTCGCCGCCCCCTCGCTGAAGATTCTCGAACTGCTCCAGGGCGATGATGCCAGGCAGCGCATCGCACGTTTGCACGATGTCTCCGGCTACTTCCTCAAGCGCGCCCGCGCACTGGGACTCGATGTCGGCGACAGCCTGGGCGTTGCCGTCGTGCCGGTGATTCTGGGCAGTTCGCTGGTGGCCGCGCGCCTCTCCAACCAGCTTTTCGAGGCAGGCTTCAACGTCCAACCCATCCTGCACCCCGCCGTGCCGGAGAAGAGCGCGCGACTGCGCTTCTTCCTCTCCTGCGAGCACACCGAAGCGCAAGTCGACGCCGTCCTCGATACGCTCATGCAGCAGCTGAGCAATATCAAGGCGGGGCTCTAACTCCCCAGCTATTTGATGCTCCATAGACGACACAGCCCCGCTTTTCAGCGGGGCTGTGTCGTTTATACGCATGTAAACCTGCTGAGCCCGCGATATTCCTCAACGTTAATGCATTATCTAAATGTGGGACTGGTGAAGTAACAAGAACTTTTTTCGCCTCCCATGGACGGACTGATTCCGTTGCTCGCTCATACAAAGAACAATCTTGGGATGAATGCCACTATTGTCCAAGATAAACAAAATAATTCCGCACCGGATTACGACATACTGTATATTCAGGTCGAGATGATCATTACGACTCCTGCCATGACTCCTCGACATTATCTATACAGAGCTTACAAATCAGCGTTGATACATGACTGTCCAGGACAACGGAGTGTCCGACTCATCTCCATGAAGTACCAATACACGCGGCAATTACATGGATGTACGCAAGATGTCACAATCAACAAGTCTCTCCCTGACAGGGAAAATCGACACTGGTTTCTCACGATTTCTCTGTCAGGTATTGAATGCCATCAAGACTGGCATGCTCTGGCTGATCGGCCTGATGATCCTGGCTTTGCTACCCTTTGCCATCTTTGAATACGGTGAAGGCCTGGCAGATATTTCGCTACTCGAATGGGCGTTCATGGCACTGCTTGGCTTGCTTGTGTGGCGGCATGTCAATTACTGCCAGCATTTCTCGACGGGGTTCTGGAAGGGAGCCAGTCGCTTGCTGATTTCCCTCGGGATTCTGACAGTTGTGGAACTGGTCGTGATTGGCCTGTGTGAAATATTTCTCTGGCAGACAGAATACGAAGATCTCCCAAGGAATTATCTTCTGGATGATGATCCGCTCGTAAAATTGGCAACTTATGCCAGCCTGCTGGTGGCACTCTACCTATCAGCACCTACTGCAAATCGGCGCGCCATGACAACGAATGAGCCACAAGCGCAAGGGGACACACGCGCCCCCGAAAAAGCAGAACCAGCCACGAGTGATACCTTCAAGGAGCCCACACTGTGAAGTCCGTATTCAGCAAATACACGTCTTGCGCCTTACTAGTCACGCTGGCATTCACACTGGCACCAACCGCTCAGGCCAGAGACCACTCGGAGCGCTTGATCCAGAGTTGTCACGAGCTGGTCGGAATCTATGCCAAAAGGGACGAGAAGAATCTCCTGGCTGGCGTCACGACAAGCGTGTCAGAGGCCCTGCAGGCCGGCTACTGCATGGGCGTACTGGATGAGTACCGTCGCCATGACAGGTGTTATTCCAGTGACTGGTTCACGCAGGCACAAAAGGTAGCGGGCATGTCAGTCGATTACAGCAAGCGCATCTCGCTCAATGAATTGCTGGAGTACTCTTGTGAGCGAAGCTGACAAGGGTAACTGGCGCGAAATATCTTCTGTGTACGAGGACTTGCTCTGCCGCAAGGTGGGGTTGAGCAAGCCTCTCAGTCGGCACGGCAAACTCTTGAACTCCATCAAGACGCTCGTCAGTGCACTGAGCCCCTCCCTCAAGCACAAGGATGATGTCTCTCGCAGGCCTGACCGCAGCAAGACGCAACACCTGCGTCTGGATTACACACCGCTCGGTCACGGCTGTGACAGTCGAAACCGGGTGCGAATCCACCCTGGCGATGTCACCCTGCTCTGGAACGCCATCCTGCTACAGGGGATCTTCGGTGAGCCCAAGGTTGTCATTCAGCTCCTTGAGCAGGAAAAGATGCGCAGCGAGCTGGTCGAGTGGGCACGTGAGCTGTTCTTCGAGCGGCAATCCCTGGCGGGCCTGGGCCTGTTGCGCCAGGAATTGATTCACTTGCTGGAGCGTTTGCCAGATGCCGACCTGAAGACGGAGGAACTGCCCAACCCCTTCGCTGATGCATTGCCGCAGATGGGGCTGGGCCATCTACAGGGAAACGTACTCAAGGGGCTGGCCGCTCAGACGGCGGCCCTCTCCCAGGGAGACAGCATGATGGCCGCCTACTTGAGTGGTGATCTCGAAAAGGCCTATCAACAAGCGCTCCCGATCGAGACGGACAACGAGGTCCTGGCGAAATATCGCAAGCTGATCATCCGACGATACGAGGATGCGACCTCCTTCGACGCACTGCTGGACACCTTCCGCAAAAAAGATTTGTGAAGCATGCGGGTTGTGGAATCCACAAATAAATACTGGTTTCGTCAACCAAGACGGAGCCAGTCATGCCAACCATCGATACCATCCTCGCCCGCTGCCCCCATGAGGTCAGCAGCTGTTACCAGTCCAAGGCCATCCAGATAGATCAAGCCATGGCCAATGGCACGCCCTACCGGTCACTTGGCGGCAAACGCCTGCGCTGCCGCAAAGGCTATCTGCGCTTCAAGATCGGCCATGCCTGGCGCCTGCTCTATCAGCTGACCGCCAATGGCTACGAGCCCTGTGCATTGATCAGTCGTCAGAGCTTCGATCGTGAGATGAAACGAAGGCGGGACATCAAGTTCTGCAATCATCCCTCTAAGGAGTCTTGATCATGAATGCCATCGTTTCTCTGAACCAACCCCTCGTGGATCGCCACGGACTGGACGTGAATGTCAGCCGTCTCGACTTTGCTCGTCTGAAGCACAAGTACACGGCCTCCAGCGAAGCCGAAATGTCAGTTGAGTCCTGGGAAAAGGCGGAGCGTGAGTATCGCCGCTTCCTGTCACTCAAGGCTTTCTACCCTGCTGTCTCGCTCGTGCCCAGCAAGGAAGTCGATGCCTTATGGCATGCGCACATCCTGGACACGCGTGCTTACCGCGAAGACTGCCACCAGGTATTCGGTCGCTTCATTGACCACTACCCCTACTTCGGCATCTACGGTGAAGACGACTACCAGCAATTGACGGATGCCTTTGCACAGACGGTAGCGCTGTATGAAAAGCACTTTGGCGCCTATCCGGGCGGCGGCGCTGAGTCACAGGCAATGCGTTGTGGTGGCGACCATAAGTGTCACGTCCCATCCGCATGCGCCTGTCGCGGTGGCCCTGGAGCTTGTCAGTAATAGACCGGCAGCCGACTCAAAGTTATTTCAAACAATCGATACAAAGAGATCCAAGACAATGAAAAACATTACCAAGACTCAAGCCACTACATCCAAATCCCCTGCACGCAAAACCCCGGCTCCGAAAGTGACTAACGGACCTAGCACGACCGGCAACCCTTCCGGCGGTGGCCGTGGCAACAATCCGCCCAAGCGTTCTTGACGGTGGTGTGTCTGTACTCTCCTGAGTGACTGACACACCTCAGAACCAAAAACGCGGCCCTGCTTTTCAGCGGGGCCGCGTTTTTTATCACGACAGGAATAAGTGCCGGAACCAGGTGTCAGTGGCTCAAGACTGCTCAGCCATCAGCTCGCTCAGCACCTGCTCGAACACTTCCTTGGGCTGAGCACCGCTCAGGGCACTGCGACGGTTGAAGACGAAGGTGGGCACGCTGGAGATGCCCATCTGCTTCCAGTGGTTCTCATGCTGGACGACCTGCTCACGTGCCTCGGCGTCATCGAGCTGCGCTAGCCCTTCCGTGGCGTCCAGCCCGACCGCTGCCAGCGAGTCCGCCATCACGGCTCGGTCGGACATGTCCTTCTGCAGCGTGAAGAAGTCCGCGAAGAACTGCATCATCAGGTCATGCTGCATGCCTTGCTCGGCGGCGTACTCGAGCAGCACGTGCAGCTCGAAGGTATTGACCATGCGCATGTCGTCGAAGTAGTTGAAGACCAGTCCTTCCTCAGCCGCCAGGTTGGCCAGGTTCTGGCGCGCCTCGACACTGCCCTTGGGCGTGGTGCCGTACTTGCGCTCGATATGGGCGCGCAGATTCTCGCCGTGTGCCGGCATGTCCGGGTTCAGCTCGAAGGGCTGCCATTCGATCTCGACCTTGTCTTCCAGGCCCAGTGACTTAATGGCGCTCTCGAGGCGCTTGTAGCCAATGATGCACCACGGGCATACCACATCGGAGACAATGTCGATCTTAAGCTTGTCTTGCATATCCATTCTCCTGAGCGACGAGGCAACACGCCTCACCGCTCGTCAATATTCGTGAGCGACTGCTCAAATTTGCGCGTACTGTAGACCCCGTGCGTGCTCAGGTCAAAGCCTCTCCAGAGTGCCAGGTCGCCTGAGCGTCGAATCACCAGAGCGCCAAGCGCTGAATCTCGAGAGCGCCATGCGCTGAACGCTGTCGCCTCTTCAGGTCTGACATTCCATGCAGACATCCCGATCAGTCATGCTTGGCTTGAGCTTTATCACAAGCGGTAGGTGGCGCTGCCTCAAGGCGACGCTCATGAGCGCGCAACGTACCCCAGACGATCGCCAGCCAGTAGGCGTAGACCATCACGCCGCTGGCCTGGGAGAACATCACCCAGGTCATACCGAAGTCGAGGAAGGTCAGCGGCAGCAGTACCCCGGCGACAGCCAGTGAGCGCAATGTCAGGTCGTTACTGTCCAGGCGACGATAGAAGAGGCGCAGCGGCACTAGATAGAGGGCCAGCAACGCAAGCAGCCCCAACACTCCGCGCTTGACCCACGCATCGAGAAACTCGTTATGGGGGTGCTCAAATGGTTGGATATGACGGCTCAGCACGCCCTGTTCGATCATCGCATCACGCGCCTCGGCGTAACCTGTCTCGCCCCTGCCCAGCCACGGCTGCTCGGCAATCATTATGAAAGCGCCCCGCCACATCTCGAGACGCGCGCCCGCCGAGGTCCTAGCATTGCGATCTTCCATGTACTTCGTGACATCCGAGACGCCGGCTTCGACACGTTGCTGGATACCGGTGGCCGGCGTCATCACCATCAGGGCGATCACCCCGGCACACATGAAGACGCCCAACCGCAGCACGCGCCGCGAGATCACCTCACCATAACTGCGATACAGCACCCAGGCGGCAAACGGGAAGCCGATCCAACCGCCGCGCGTCCCCGACATCAAGGAGCCGATGATGCCGAATGCGCCACCAATCAGCAGCGCCAGCAACCAATAGCGCCGCCGAGCTCCCGCCTGACTCATCGCCCAGCCAAGGCCTGCCAGACACATCAGCCCCATCAACATGCAGATATCGCCGAAGTTGATGGTATTGGTGAAGCCACCCGCACGATGCACACCCCACACCAGCTTCTGCCACATCGCCCAACTGCCGGTCAGCACACTGCCGAGGATCAACCCGCCCCACATGGCGCCGAGCGAGGGTGGGCACGACAACATCAGCAACAGCACCGGCACAGCCAACAACAGACGAATCGGCACGCCTGTCGTCTGCCACGCATCACCCTGCAGCAAGATGCTCACCAGCAACAGGGCCGCGAGGCCTGCCACCACGCCGATCACTGCCAGGTCTTGCTTGTGGGCGGCCCTCAACAGCCTGCGCGGCTCGCGCAGCAGACAATAGCCACTGATCAACACCAGCAACGCCGGTCCCACGCTATAGCCAGAAGGCATCACCAGGCTAAGCAAGCCGAACAGGAAAACACTGCAGGAAACGGCGCGCGAGATCATAGGGGAAAAATACGGAGCAACACCGGATGAATCCGAGCGCGCAGCAGAAGCGAATGACGGCATACCTGGCCTTCCTGATCCAATGATGACGATGTGAACGGTGATACGGGCAACTCAATCGAATACGGCAAAGCGCCATCGTGAGCTTGATGAGCGGGATAGCCTGACACAACTGCCCTCCTCCTTGGCATCAGGCGCGCAGCATGAAAGTCATCACCTGCTCCCTCTACCCCGTACCCTGTGAACCCATACGAAAACGCCGCATCACAAGGATGCGGCGTATGGTTTTGCAACTACTGATCTCTCTCTTAATCTAAATTTATTTTACATCAGGAATTTAGATTAAAATACGAATTAAAGTTCACCAAATCATAGGAAATGTAAAGTGCATAAAAAACGAAGCATCACAACTTCCCTTTAAGGGGACCACACGGTTAAACACAAGCAATATCGCACAACAATAACCTCCACTTTTAAATGACCACAAAACAACAAGGTTCAGGGTTGTTCGAATTTTAGCAACTTACCTTTAATACTAAAAATATTAAAAAAGTGTTATCGAAAGCCGAACTAACCCCAGACATATTTATACTTATTTTCTTAGGTAATAAGAAAACATAGGCATAAGCAATCTGTTGCCAAATTCACTAAGATGATCATCATCCTTATATATTGGCCGCCCGGATTTACTTGTAAAACAAATTTCCTCACTGCAAATATACTTTATAGGATCTAACACTTTAATATCGCACAATTGCAATTTTTCAAAAACATCTGCTGTGTTTTTATTTCTATCCTGATATTCCTTTAAAGTGATCTGAATCGGATTATCGGTATCGGACATCAATCTTTTTGAGACTTCGCGCGGTATATTGTATGAAAACTCAGGGGTAGGTTTAGTTACAAATACATCATGAGTGCTTGATAACTCGCACATTGTATCTACATATTGGGATTTTACAGTTTTTTCATTGCCATATACATATCTTATATCTTTGTATTTATTTTCGGATTCATTTTCTCCATAACCTGAGAAATAAATATTCATCCTGTGTATTGAAACTAACTTAGCATTCTCGTTATCAGGTATCAGCTCATCATACAGCTTCCTTGTTTTAGTCTGACATTGTGAAATATCATAAACCGATGAGCCTAAGTCTGGAATAAACAAACATGCAGAGCTACCGATATATAAAGACTTCTTGTTACCTATTGAATCGATAATAGCGCTTAGCTGAGCCAAAGAATGACTATCACCAAAAATTATATATTCCACATCAGTCAAATAATCTACAATTTCACCATCAATAAAATAGCAAACACCTTTGCTTCTAAAACACGATTCACTATAAGGGGAAGAGTTCTCTCCCTCATTAGAAGCTAGTCTTACGCTCTCTGGATAATGGAAGGCTGCCCCCCTTGTTAAGTAAACACATAAACCAGTGAGGCTAACCAAGCCAATCACTGAAATGTGCTTAAGCAATAAAACACCACGCCTATCAAAGCTAAATTTAAAGCTTTGAGATTCAATATAATGGAAACTCAAGTAACCAAGAAATACAGATAAGATCAAACCGAACCAAGTCAAGTCATGTATATTATAATAATTAAAGAAAACTACCAAAGGCCAATGCCACAAGTAAATGGAATAGGACCACTTCCCTAAGGCCTGAAATACAATATTGCCAGTTAGAAGGCTATCACTTCTATTGGCTTGAATTAAAACAAAAGCCCCAAGCACTGGGAGTAGAGCTAGGAAACCGGGCCATACATTATCTTTTGTAATAAAAACATATGATACAACTATTAGAGTCAGACCAAAGTATTCATATGCTTTTTTCCTATTAATTGTCGCTTTAATAGGATAGAGATAAGCAACCCCGCCTACCATCATTTCCCAAGCTCTAGTAGGTAGTAGAAAATAAGAAAAACTAGGCCATTTATAGGAGACTATCGCGCAAAAGATAGCTCCCGATATCGCCCCAACTAACACTGTAAACTTCATAGCCTCGGTGGATATACATTTCTTAATAGCCAATAAAACCAAAGGGTATATTATGTAGAATTGCCATTCTGCAGATAAAGACCAAGTATGCAAAAGCCACTTTTCGTGGGAACTATTATCAAAATAACCTGACTCACTCCAATATATAATATTGGATAAAAAACTCATACTGCTAACTATGTGTTTACCTAGCGCTTTATAATCAATAGGGGTAAGATAAAACCATCCGAATATCAACAACACAATACATAGGAAAGCTAAAGGAGGGATGATTCTATTAGCTCTAGAAATATAAAACTGCAAAAGAGAAAACTTATTAATCTCTAACTTAGTGAAAATTATACCTGTCATCAAATAACCAGATATAACAAAAAACACGTCGACCCCTGCAAAACCGCCAGTCATGAGATCTTCATTAAAATGAAAGAGCACCACAGCAATTACTGCTATTGCCCTTAAACCGTTTATGTCTTTTCTAAAATGCATGAAGTATACCGACCAGGTAAGTTATTTGTAATTTATTTACACTATGGCTAAATATTTGTTATTAAACGCCAAAAGTTAATCCGAGTTTAAAAATCTAAAGACAACATATAACTTGCTTGTTTTTTTCTTATCAATTATATCCCATAATCAAGAAAAATGACTCGAATTCCATTTGTAACTAAGGGCTGGAATGGCATCCTATAGTATTATATTTATACGCCGCTCTATGATTATATGCAATCATTAAAAGTATATAAGGATCTAGACCTCTAACTTTATTTTTAAATAGTTAGAACAAGCTGGCGCCAAACTTAGAGAACAGATACTTTTATTTCTCTTTCTTGAAGCACCCGTGCCTTTCACTTAGAAGACAGGGTGCAGTAATATAAACTATATCTGTAGTAACACTATCCTCACTGTTATTAATTGTAAAGAAAGCCCGTTTTTAGTATAGATTTTCTGCTATATTTAAACGATGCAACCTGAACAAAAAGTTCAGTATCGGATTTTTAATCTTCAAGTATCAATCGTTTCCGAACAGATCGCGGGTGTAGACCTTGTCGACCACATCAGCGAGCTCTTCCGCCATGCGATTGCTCAGGATGACATCCGCTTCCAGCTTGAAAGCCTCAAGATCACGCATGACGCGTGAACCGAAGAAGGTGTCTTCTTCCAGCACTGGCTCGTAAACGATAACTTCAATACCCTTGGCCTTGATGCGCTTCATCACGCCCTGCATGGCACTGGCGCGGAAGTTGTCAGAGCCGGACTTCATCACAAGGCGATACACCCCCACCACCTGCGGGTTGCGCTTGAGCACGGATTCCGCAATGAAGTCCTTGCGCGTGGTGTTGGCATCGACGATGGCCTGGATCATGTTGTTGGGCACTTCCTGATAATTGGCCAACAACTGCTTGGTATCCTTAGGCAGACAGTAGCCCCCATACCCGAATGACGGGTTGTGGTAGTGCTGCCCGATGCGCGGGTCCAGCCCCACACCTTCGATGATCTGTTTGGCGTCCAGACCATGCGCCTCGGCGTAGGTATCCAGCTCATTGAAGTAGGCAACGCGCATCGCCAGGTAGGTATTGGCGAACAGCTTGATGGCTTCCGCCTCGGTGCTGTCAGTGAAGAGCACATCAATACCCTGCTTGATCGCGCCTTCCTTGAGCAGACCAGCGAAAACCTCGGCACGCTCGGAGCGCTCACCGACGATGATACGAGACGGATGCAGGTTGTCGTACAGCGCCTTGCCTTCGCGCAGAAACTCCGGCGAGAAGATCAGATTCTCGGTATTGAAACGCTCACGCGCCTCTACCGTATAGCCTACTGGCACAGTGGACTTGATCACCATCACCGCGTCAGGATTGATGTCGCACACATCCTGAATCACCGCTTCAACACTGGAAGTATTGAAGTAGTTGGTGGTGGTATCGTAATCCGTCGGCGTCGCGATAATCACGAAATCGGCACCGCGGTAGGCCTCTTCCTTGTCGAGGGTAGCGCGGAAATTCAGGTCCCCACGCGCCAGAAACTCGTCAATCTCGGTATCTTCAATAGGTGCGACACCACGATTCAGCCCTTCGACCTTCTCCGGCACGATATCCAGTGCGATTACTTTATGATGCTGCGCGAGCAGCATGGCGTTGGAGAGGCCGACATAGCCGGTGCCTGCGATGGCAATTTTCATTTAGCAGATCCAAATCAAATGAATTGAAAGCAAAGCAACTGTTTAACACAAAACCTTACGTTACCTTACTTGGCAGGTACAGACTGATCATCCTCAACTGCGCCCGTAACGATCATTGAAACGAATGATATCATCTTCACCCAAATAAGACCCGGACTGAACTTCGATCAACTCTAGGGGTATCTTACCGGGGTTTTCCAGTGCATGAACTTGGCCAATAGGGATATAAGTTGACTCATTCTCACTGACAAGCTGAGTCTTGTCGCCAATGGTAACTTTTGCCGTCCCAGAGACGACTATCCAATGCTCAGCACGGTGATGATGCATCTGGACGGAGAGTTTCGCACCAGGCTTAACGGTAATGCATTTGACCTGGTAACGATCGCCCTTATCAATGCTGTCGTAGACACCCCAGGGACGGTAAACCTCACGATGATTGATATGCTCCTGCCGGCCATCGTGCTTGAGGCGTTCGACGATCTTCTTGACTTCCTGCACACGGTCCTTGTGAGCAACCAGTACAGCATCCTTGGTCTCCACCACGACCAAGTCTTCAACACCGACTGTAGCCACCAGGCGATGATCTGCATGCACCATCAAGCCATGACTATCATGAAGCATGACATCCCCATTACAGGCATTCCCCTGTGCATCATGTTCCTTGACATCCCAAAGCGCTGACCAGGAACCTATATCACTCCATCCCGCTTCAAGGGGCACAACAGCCGCCTGCTCAGTACGCTCCATCACGGCATAATCGATGGAGTCTGATGGACAGGCCTTGAAGGCTTCTGCATCCAGGCGGGTAAAGTCGAGATCTTGACTCGCGCCAGCCAGTGCCGCGCGACATGCCTCAACCATCGCTGGCTGGAAGCGTTCCAGTTCATCCAGGTAGCTCTGTGCAGAAAAGAGGAACATCCCGCTGTTCCAGTAATAGCCACCTGAGGCCAGATAATCTTCAGCGGTATCGATGTCTGGCTTCTCGACAAAGCGCTTGACACGGAAACCGAAATCATCGAGCCCTTCGCCACGCTGAATGTACCCATATCCGGTTTCAGCGTGAGTCGGTACTATCCCGAACGTAACCAATTGATTCTGCTCAGCCAGCATTTGTGCGTGACCGATGCTCTCGTGAAATTTCTCAACGTCACGAATCAGGTGATCAGCCGCCAATACCAGTAGTAAGGCATTCGGGTCTTCCGCTAAGGCATGCAGCGCTGCCACTGCTATGGCAGGCGCCGTATTGCGGCCTTCAGGCTCGAGTAATATGCTTGCATTCGTTATGCCCTGTTGACGAACTTGTTCAGCTACCAGAAAACGATGCTCTTCATTGCAGATTAGCAGTGGTGCGGTATGATCAATTGATTCCAGCCGCTTTAGTGTTTCTTGCAGCATGCTACCCTCGCCGGTAAGTGGCAAGAACTGCTTAGGATGTAACTGACGGGAATAAGGCCAAAGACGGCTACCACTTCCACCAGCTAGAACAATTGGTTTTATTGCACTGACACTTACACTCATTTAGTTACACCTTGTATTTTATGCAGCAATGGCTTTAGCGAAGAACACCAATTATGATTCAATTCGATAAAATCACGGGCTTTTTTTGAGATATCTACTGCATAAGCTCTATCAGCTACTATCTTGTTAATTTCATGAATATACTCGTCTACAGAATTAGCCTTCAAGAAAATCTCTTCTTTACCATTACCTATGCCTTCTGCACCGAGATTAGATACAACTGAAGGAATTCCATATGCCATATATTCGAGAATCTTATTCTGTACTCCTGCACCTAAACGCATAGGGCATACAGCAACATCTACATCGTGTAAATTATCTTCAATAGAGTCGACCATACCTGTAACATAAACCCTGTCATATCTTTCAAATAGCAGCTTATCTTTATCTAGTATCTTACCTATGATTTTAAAAGTATACTCGTGTCCTAACCTAGGCATTACATTATCTAAAAACCAACGCACGGCATCTAAATTTTGTACAGTATGCATATTCCCAATAAAGCAGATCACTTTCTCAGCTCTATTTTTCCACTCATATATATATGGCATATTATCGAAATCTACACCATTATTAGCCACTACAAACTTGCTTTTATCCTTTTCTTTTGTCGGTATAAACTCACAGTCTACACTTGAAATCAATGAGACTACATCTGACTTTTCAGTAACATAAGCTTCATATTTTTTTAGTTTTTTATATTCGTATGCGAATATTCTCTCTTTTAAAGTCTTACTTCCATTACTTTTAGCAATTCTGCTATAGTTCATAGCAATTGAGTCTGTTAACTCTGCAATCACTATGTTATCAAATTTAAAAGCATACTCAGTTGTTCTTACTAAATGAGGGAGTAAAATATCATCTTTTTGGACTATCCCTTTTAGTTTTTTATCTAATGCCAAAGATTTATAATATGCGACTTGAAGAGGCTTTGACGAAAAAACACTTAAAGCAGTATTGATTTTTGACTTCCAAGATGGATGATAGATTTTGTGTATTTCATTAAAAACATTGTCATCAGGGGGAGTATAGGAAAGCTGACTTTTTTCATCACATAGAGAAACCAATACCATATCAAATTTTTTCGACAATGATTTGCATATATTATATATCCTTAGTTTATCACCTCCAATTACCGGGTATGGAAATCTTGGTGTGATGACAATAATTCTTTTACGCGACATGACAATACCTTTTGTAGCAATTGTCTTTACATATTATATTGATCACGATAGATATCGTAATACAATACACAGCGAAATAAGGTGTAGAGAATTGCATCATCATTGCTACATTAATCGATAGCAATGAAAGACATAAATCCCTTTTAAGCTTACAAGATATTTTTTTTGATGATAAAAAAAGCTTTATAAGTATATATACAAATATTATAAAAGGTATTATCCCCAAGTCTAGCAATACCTTTAGGAAAAAATTCCTTGGATCAGCATTCAAATTAGTTAGGTGAGATACAACTTCATCGCTTAGTTGAGAATAAGGAACATTAAGTATATGTATATATTCGCCTATCAAATTCCCGTACTGGTTCATACCTACTCCTAGAAGCGGGTGATCTAAAGACATCATTAAGGCCATGTAAGGATAACCAAGTCGTACGTATAAAGAATTATCTACTAATAGAATATTCTCAAAAAAACTTGTATTACTATTGAATAAAGATATGATTTTATCAACTCTAGTTACGAAATATAGACTCGAATATTCGGGCTGAGATGTTATATACATGTAGACAAGTACTGATACTAATAAAAGCGAAGTTATTACTGAAAAATATCTTAGAATTGATCTCAAACTTGAATTGACTAGTATATATATAAGTGCCGACATTATAACTATCATATACCCTGTTAAGGAAAATGCTCCTAGGAATATTATAGGTACCCCGCAAATAGACAACTTACCATATAAGCTTTTATTTTTTTGATAAGAATAGTATAGGAATGGAGTAACAAATACTAATAATTGGACAGCCCAAGAAGGTTCCGCTGTAGTCAATATTATTCTTGTTGAAGTCTCGCCGGATAAGAACAATGTTATCGGTGAAAAGATAGCACTGTGCCCAATAACAAACTTTAATATAAACTCTAAAACGCCAACTAATATTATTATACACCCGAGCGTCGAAAAATATGAAATGACTCTATCTTCCCCGACCACCCTAAATATATGCGAATACCCACAAATAGACAAAAAGAACAGAATCCAGCTCGACAACCCGATAAATAAATTTTTAACATTTACTTCACTATCGAAGAAAAATACACACGAAGAAATAACCACCATCAAAAACAAAAGTAAAAATAAAAATTGAAAAGGATTAACTTTTCTTTTGTTAAGATTAGTGGCTAATGCTACCCCCCCTAAAAAAGATGCTAATAGTGGTAACCCTATAGAGTATGTTCCCGGAAACAAAGGAAAGCTCCAAACAGGGAAGAGAACACAGATAATTATAACAATGAATTTATAGACTTGCATCTCTCACCTGCTCGCGCGCTATTATAACTTAAATATACTATCAATTTTTTGACTCATTATTGACAAGTCATATCTTTTATATCCATTCAAGCTCATTTCAGAGTATAACTTATTATTTTCCGTCGCGATTAAATGTATATTACTCACTAAATCTTGAAGCTTATCTTTATCCAGTTCCCCCTCTTCATAGGAGGGGAATATCCCCATGTTATACCCATATTCACCATAATTTATTATTTCACCTGGGCCGCTATCGCAAACAGTGGAAGCCACTGGTATCCCCAAGGCCATAGCCTCTACTAGAGAGTTACCGAAACTCTCCCATATAGATGGAAAAATAAACACATCACTCTTATTGATAAAATTATGCGGATTATTAACATTGCCCAGCAAATAAACATGGCCACTTAAATTATTGGATTTTATTTTATTTTCTAACTCATTTCTTAGCTCACCCTCTCCCAGTATTAAAAGCTGGTAAGAATCATCTATTTCAATTAACTCCTTCATAATATCCAGAAGGTGCCACTGCCCTTTCTGTTTACTCAATCGTCCAGAAGTCACTAAATAAATTTTTTCTTTTTTAAAAGAAAAGTTTAGCTCTAATTCTTCCATAGACTGTTTTGCAATATCATCTTTGACAAAAAAATTATCAAAATTAAGTATTTTTTCATCACTAATTTCATAAAATTTCTTTACGGAGACAATCATCCCTTGTGAGTTAACATGTACTCCTGTTGCTTTTCTATAAGTATTTTTAAGAATTTTAGAAAAAATAGTCCCCTGATCTAAATCTTGAATCGGATCTTGCCTCTCTGATACGATACATTTAACACCTAACAATCTGCATGCATGCACTGATATTATATTCGGTATATAAGTTAATGAAAAAACGAGTTCTGGCCTAGCCCTCATTACAGTGTAAAAAAATTTTATAAATGCCAGTGGCAATAAAATAATCCGTAATAATTTTGTTGTCAGTATACTTATCTTATTTTTTCTAAAACCAGCGGATAGAGGTAAATTTAACTTTGAGATCTTTACTGATCTATTCATAATTTTGTTAATAGGCAGGTTATCGTAAGTGCAAACAGTAACATCATTCTCTTTCGATAAATAATCTGCGAGCTTACGGGTCGACTCAGCTACCCCACCTTGGTACAAATCAGATGTAAAAATTAATACTTTCATAACTCTACCTCAATTCGAATTAATTTAAGCGGCCAGGTTTTTTAGTACTTTAAGCATTTTATAAAACGCCAAGCTATTCTGTATTATGAGATATAGAACAATACTCAAAGCTGCTCCAAAAAGTCCGAAGTAGAGCATAAGAAAAGGCATGGATGTAAGAGATAAGAATAGTGCAAATATAGACAGCTTCTTGGTTACTCCTTCATTACCAGTCATATTTAATATAAACACCGATGGATTTAACAAAACATTATATGTTTGTGCTAATGCGAATATACAAAGTAGATATCCGCTCCCCACAAAGTCATCACCGAGCATGGCAACTAAATTTTCTGAATATAAGACGGCAATTATTCCTAGTGGAATAGCAAGTATCGCGTTTATTAAAAACCCAAACCTTACATTATATAAGAATTCCGCATTGTGACCTTTTGAAAATGATCTAGCTAACCTTGCAGGCATAACTGTATTTGTTATCATCGCAACAAAACCTATTGCTAATGCTACTTTCTCACTAGCTTTCAATAAACCCAGTTCTGCTTCTGTCAGAAAATATGATGCTACTAAAACTGGTATTATCTGTTGCGAAAACTGAATAGCACTAATAAAAAAAAAGTCGTAATTAACCACTTTGTCTGCACTTGTCTCTTTAATAAAGAGATTATATATAAAATCAGCCAGCCCAATTTCTATGTCTTTTTTTACAACGAGTAAGCTTAAAAGCAATGAGAAAATGGTTGAGAACAACACACAAAAGAAGAAATAAAGTAGAGTTGCGTCTGAATAAACTTCCTCAATCAATAAAAACAGTAATACTGAAATTAATGAAACGGAACCATTTTCAAAAATACTAGCTAAGCCAGGTTTATTTATCCCTCTAATAAAACCAATGGCAACAAACAATAATGTGGTAAAAGGCACTAAAGCTACGGCAACATATAAATATTCATCCAAATTTTCGCCATTATAATATTTAGATATACTGCCTGACAGTACAAGAATAGCAAAAGAAAATATTAAACTAGTTAAGAAAGTCCTCCTTACGGACGAAAAGAATATATCTATCTTTTGCTTTAGTGTTAATGACTGTGCAATTCTTTTTACTAGATAAGCATCTATACCTAATCGAGCCAAAAGTGCAGCACCTAAGTAAATGGTTTGCACAAAAACAAATAAACCAACACCAGAGGCGCCAAATTTTTTCCCTACTACTATAACAAGTAGAATTGAACCTATTGCTGAAACCCCTCTAGCAAATGCTGTATTTATAAATGAGGTTATTAAAACCTTGTTTTGTTTTAAAAAAACCATGGTTATCTTGCACCTGAACCAAAAACAACCGTTTTAATAGTTCTCACTAAAATTAATAAATCTAACCAAAAAGAGAAATTTTTTATATAATAAAAATCATATTCTAGCTTTTCAATCATACCCTCAACTTCTGCTGCATATCCTTGCTCTACTTGAGCCCAACCCGTAATTCCAGGACGAACAACATGGCGATAGTGAAAGAATGGCACATCTCTTTCATACCACTCCGTCAAAGACATGGATTCCGGGCGTGGACCAATCATACTCATGTCTCCCTTCAAGACATTGAATAATTGGGGAAGCTCATCGAGACGACACTTGCGAATAAAGCGTCCCACGCGTGTGATACGGGGATCATGACCTTCCTGGGTGAAACCAGTGCCTTTCATGTTGGTATACATGCTGCGGAACTTGTAGACCGTAAATGGGCGGCAATGGAACCCCATCCGAGGTTGGCAAAATAATGCTTTGCCGGGGCTATCCAGGCGAATGGCTAGCGCAGTCAGCAGCATGACGGGGGCCAACAACGGAATCAGAACCAAGGCAGCGAGAATATCCATGCCACGCTTGATGACTTCATAGTCTTCACGCGGTGTCAGCGAGCCAAATTCGTTGGCATAGAGGTGATCCAGCAGCACTTTACCGGTAATCATTTCATGCGCCTGGGTGGCGTGGTAGACCGGAATACGGTGAATCGTGCAGTCAGCAAGGAAGCGTTGCCATTCTTCCGGGAGATCCGCACGTAAATCCGCGACTACTGCATCGATACGCTTCATACCCACAAGTGTCGGGGCCTCCAGCTGATACCAATACACTGACTTGCTGTGATCATCACACAACGCAGGCGCCTTGCCGAAAGGTACCACTGCCATACGCTTGGTGGTCAGTTTGCTATCGACATAATAGAAAGCGCCGCCAAAGATGATCGCCAGTGCGAATGAGATACCGACCTGGAGGCGAGACACTTCAATTTCCAATACCCCGCAAATAATGATCAGCAAGGTATAGGAAGCTGCCACTGTCGGGATGACATAGGTGAAGGAACGTGTCCCCGGCAATTGACATAGACGATTGATCAGAGTAAGAGACAGTGTAAAGGCCGCAGCAGTACCCAAAATCGCATTCCATTGTGCTAGCGTGGAGGTATTCCAGAAGTCAACCCCCCAGCGATACATAGCCGGTAATATCACTACCAATAGCACACCAAAAAATGTCTGCAGACGCTTGCTGGCAAGCAGGCGCTCGTAATGACGCGAATAACGGCGCTGATGCTCCATAGTAGAGCTTATTTCTTTCATATCTGGTTCCCTTCGAAATCAATGCAGCTGATAGCAAAATGAAGTGAAATCATTTATAGCTGTAGTTGTAATAGCCGTAATTTTCGCCATAGGCACCTGCGGCCTTGCGCTCCATCGCATTGAGTATTCCGCCTTTTACTACAATGCCCGAGGCTGCCAGGCGCTTGAGCGAGACTTCCACTTCCTTGGGCGCATTCACTTCGAAACGTGTCACCAGTAGTGTCGTCCCTACATGCTTACCAATGACGGCAGCATCGGTGACAGCAAGAATCGGCGGAGAATCAATGATGACTAGGTCAAAGCGCTCGCTGACGGCAGTCAGGAAGTCCTGGAAACGTGCACTCATCAACAACTCAGAGGGATTAGGGGGCGCAATGCCACGCGCTACGTAGGAGAGTGTCTCAAGTGCGGAAACCGAGCGGATGATATCTTCCAACGACTTCTTGCCTGCCAGGTAATCGCTCAAACCACACTCGGAGCGCTCATCGAAGATGGAATGCATATGGCCCTTGCGCATATCGGCATCAATCACCAATACGCGCTGCCCTGACTGGGCACAGACGGCCGCCAGGTTGGCAGCAACAAAACTCTTGCCTATGCCCGGGCTGGGGCCGGTAATCATCAATGTATTGGTAGGGGCTTCCATCATTGCAAAGTGCAAACTGGTACGCAGGCCGCGTAACGCCTCGATAGCTAGGTCAGCCGGATTGCGCGCGGCAAGCAAGCCATTGGGAATCTGACGTGAGTGCTTGTCCGTCGCACGCTTTACCTTGCGACTCAGCTTGCCCTGCTCATCCGAGAGCGGAATGGTGGCATACATTGGCAATCCCAGCGCTTCAAGCTGGTCTGGCGATTCCACACCACGGCGGAAGGCTGCACGCAACAAGATGACACCCACGGAGAGCATGCCACCCAGCAGTGTCGCGATGATCACAATCATGGCTTTCTTCGGCTTGACAGGCTGCGGCAAGATACCGGCATCGTCCAGGATACGCACATTGCCGACAGTACTTGCCTTGGCAATCTCCATTTCCTGCACTTTGTTCAACAGTTGAACATAGATGGCCTGGGTCACTTCGACACTGCGCGTGAGGCGCAGCACTTCCTGCTGTGTTTCAGGCAGGTTCTTCACCTGGGCATTCAACTTATCCATCTCACGCTTGAGCTGCGCCTTCTTCTCGAGCAGTGCTTTGTAAGTCGGGTGGCTGGGCGTATAACGCTTGGCGATCTCTGCCTCGGTCAGTTCCAGCTGATTGACCTGGGCTTCCAGATTGACGATGCGCTCCAGCACCGACTGGGTTTCCAGCGAGAGATCCACACTGTCACGCGAGGTTCTGAATTCATTCAGGCGCGATTCCGCTGCATCCAGCTGGGCCCGCACCTTGGGTACCTGGTTATCGAGAAACTCAAGACTATTGCGCGCTTCTTCGCTCTGACGCTGCACATTCTGCGAATAATAGATATCCGCGATGGTATTCAGGATACGCTGCAGCTTACGCGGATTCTCACCAGTCATCGACCAAGAGAGAATGCCGGTTTCCTTGCCCTGCTCTGCAACGGAGAAGGAGCTACGCAGATCTTCAATCGCCTGCATGCGGCTGATATGGGTCAGCGCGAATTCCGCGCCTTGCGCAGCATTCAAGGAGGTCACACGCAGATTGAGCTGACCATCGGCAAAGCTGTCCAGCTGATTGATGCGCCCCTTGCCCAGCAACTCACCGTCTTGGATCAGCTCGTAATGTGCATCATCAACAACACGCAGGGTAATGGTGCTACCCAGCATGGCGTCATCGACAGGCATTTCACTGACAGTGATACTCTCCCCTGCCCAGGTACTTGCCCAGCCCTGAGCAAAATTCGGACGTTCCACCCCGCGGCGCACAAGGAAATCCCCCAGCAGCGGCAGTCGCTTCGGCGTGACGGTGATATCCAGGTTGAGCAGGTCCACCGCGCGACCAAGCACCATTCGAGAGCGAATGATCTCGATCTCGGACTGGGACGGCGGCTCCTTACCCAGAATCGAGTTGACGTCTGCCAGCGGGTTGGTCGAAGGCGCGTCATCAATCTGTATCAGGGCATCGACCTTGTAGATAGGTGTCGCCAACAGTGCGTAGATCACCCCGATGACGGCAAACAGGCCAGTAATCGCGATGATCCATTGCTTATGATCAACCAAGATGCCAAACAAGCGCCCCAGATCAATCGCATCGTCAGCGTTGTCGCGAGTGGCTGCCGTTGGCATCGCCCCAGTGGCCGTATGTTGCGGGGTCTGATTCATGAAACACCCTTCGAGTGCTGCGGCTCTCGTGAGAACCAGTGGTAGATGGTAATGAACAGGGAAATAAGATGCTGGCGCGGATCAATCATCACTACGCAAATCATCGAAATCACTGGCGGAGCGAGTCACCTGATAGACGGCGGTCAGGGTCGGCATCAACTGATTGACGACACGGTTCCAACGACTGAGCGGCGCTGCGGTGACATAGACCACATCAGAAGGCTGCAGCATGAATTCGGCACCGATCACGAAGGCTGCTGAATCGCGGGCATCTAGCTGATAGACGGTCGCCAGCTTGCCGGTGCTGGTATCAGCACGCCGCACGACGAAGATGCCCTTGGCATCGGCCTGGCCTTCATCGATGCCACCGGACTGGGCAATGGCATCTGTCAGCGAAATACGCGAATTGCCCATTGCCAGGCTGCCCGGCAGTTGCACTTCACCCATCACGTAGACTTTCTGATTGCCCACATCCGGGATGTGCAGCACATCACCGTCGCGCAGCAGGCGGTTGTTGCTCAGTGCGCCATTCTGCAGCAAGTCGTACAGCGAGAAGTGTTCATCACTGTCATCACGCGTCAGTACCACGTCGTGCCAGTTGGCCAGCGGTGACAGGCCGCCCGCCTGATTGACGGCATCGAGGATGGTCAGCGGTACATTGGTGATCGGCAGGATTCCCGGCGTTTGCACCTGGCCGGTGACGTAGACCTTCTGGGACTTGAATGCCGCCACCTGCACATCAATCTGCGGTGAAGCGATATAACCAGAAAGGCGACGCTCAATGACGGCACGCAGTTCCTTGACCGTCAGCCCCGCTGCTTTGACGCGCCCGATGTAGGGATAAAAGATGGTGCCATCGCTGTGCACGCTGTTGCCGGATTCGATGGCGCTGCGTTCAGAGCCTGCAGGGATGGTCAGTTCGGGGTGATCGTAGACGATGATGTTGAGCACATCTCCGCGGCCGATGCGGTAATCGTAATCGGCCAGCTGCTGCTCAAGCAGCTGATTGTCACGCTGGCCCTGGCCACGACTGTCATTCAGGGCATCTACCATGCCAAAGGTGATCGGCTTGACCTCAAGCGCATCATCCAGCGGGGCCGTTTCTGTCTGATAGTCCATATCGCCACCGGGGGCGAAAGCACAGCCCGTGGTAGACAACATGGCAATCAACAGCGCGGTGGTCATTGCCAGGCGGGGACGCGGCGACAGCGCACAGCCCTTGCCAAACATGGTGACCTTGATCATGTAAAACCCCCGAAAACTGCAAGATAGAATGGGCAGCCTCATGCTGCCCTGGAAGAGAAGGCGTCGTGGTCAGGCCGCGACGTAGTCAATCGAAAGTCGTCAACCGAAAATAGGCTCAGCAGCCCAGACCCGACATGCCAGTCAGGGTGAAGAGTCAGGGTGAAGAGACAAAATGTAGAAAAGGATGCGCAGGGTGAATCTCGAGGACAGCCAGAGAGCTGAGCTGTCTGATGTTGGCCTGCATTGCGCAAGCCCGGTGATAAGCCTCTCCGCCCCCATGACCTTTCGTGAGCGTGAGCTGGTTTTGGGCACGCTACCGCCCCAGGGTGGTTGACGGCGCATCCCTGAGGCCCTGGCATGAAGATCTTGATGTCTTCCAGCTTGTGTCGTGCCTGGCCACCTGTTTCCCAGCCAGCATCAATCTTTCACTGACGCAAGAAAGCCTTGCTACGAGTGGCAACACGAATTCAAGGCAAGATCATTCCCCTTGAGGAAAACCCGGCGCACTGAACTCGTGGACAGATATCGAGCACAAATTTCAATTAGCTAATACTTAACAACCAGAAAGGTAATCCCGAAATTCAAGACGCAACAAACCCTAGCAGAGCAATCGTCTTGTAGATCGCCAGTGCTATCAGATGAGGACTTGTTTTTGTTCAAATGAGTACAGGATTCAGGTTTCGAACTAATAAGACTTGTACAACCCTATCGGCTCGCACTGCCTTGATGGTACCAGTCACTACAAATCCAATGGCTGACACGCCATGACAGCCTATTACCGACACTGCTGAGGAGAGAATCTATCGGGCGTTGGTAGTGACACCAGCACCGCAAGCGCAAGATCCTTCCTGCGTGTCGTCAACACGGCGTGACGTTCCACCGGTGACCCATCCTTCCTGTGTCGCAAAAAAGAAACACAGCCTTTTCAATAAGGGACGCATGATACTGCATTCTGGGACTCTCGTTCCACCCTTTATTCATATTCCCCTGCCGCCCACCAAGGCATGAAAGCGAGACGATAACACCTAAATGACTGATATTTTTAGTATTATGTGGACCGCTGGGCGCCAGGAGCCGCATTGCAGGGCATTAGATCATGAATCATTGCGTATCCAAAAGGAGACACCGAGCTCGGCCACGGCTGACCGCGATACGCATCAGCATCAATCAGAAACGAAACATTTACACAAAGTACCAATTAACCAATAACAAAATGACTAGCCTTCCCATCAAAGCATCATCAATCAGTATTGAAATGGGCTTACCGATAAAGATAACGAGTTTCACGACCCAGAATTCAAGCCCGTATGCTCTCTTCCGAGATTGGCCAATTTTTACCGACTCGCATTTCTTGCGATTATTGTCGAGAGCCCGAGGCCATTCTTGTCAAGCATGATGCCGCGATCATCATATTCGATGGTTGTTTACGGTTAGATGTCAGTCGACCAACAACCTGAACTCTGTTAATTTCCACAACATTCGCGTATTGAAATCTGTCTCACGAGGCGATAGAACGTTGTGCACGACAAGTCTCCAACACCTTCTATTGTTTCTTATAAAGAATCAATCGCCCAGCAAGTCATATCAGCGCCTGTGCCAACACAGAGAGCGTGAGAATTTCCTACACGGGAAGACAAGGGAACGCACATGAAACGTACTGCTACAACATTGGTCATCGCGGGACTGGCCTTATCTCCTTTGGTTGCCGGGATAGCCCGTGCCGAAAGTGAAGCACCGGCTCAGACAGGTTCGGCACCTTCCAGCACAGGATCTACCAGCACAGGAAGCAGCAGTACTGGCGGTGCGGCAGCAGGCGCTGGCGCCGCTGGTGGCATGGCCGCTGGCACCATTGCAGCTGTCGCCGCTGGCCTGGCGGCGGCGGTCGGCGTCGCTGCTACCGTCGCCTCCGGTGGTGACGGCAGCAGTGGCGGTAGCACTGGTGGCGATGGCGGTACTGTTCCGGGTGATGGCGGCGACGGCGGCACTGATCCGGGTGACGGTGGCGACGGCGGCACTGATCCGGGCGATGGCGGCGACGGCGGCACTGATCCGGGTGACGGTGGCGACGGCGGTACTGATCCGGGTGATGGTGGCGACGGCGGCACTGATCCGGGTGACGGTGGCGACGGTGGCACTGATCCGGGTGACGGCGGCGATGGTGGTACTGATCCGGGTGATGGCGGCGACGGTGGCACTGATCCGGGCGATGGTGGCGACGGTGGCACTGATCCGGGCGATGGTGGCGACGGTGGCACTGATCCGGGTGATGGCACGGACCCGGGTGACGGCGACGGCACGACTGGTACTACCGGCACGACCGGTACCACAGGCTCTACCGGCACGACCGATCCCGATGACGGCAGTGATCCGGATGAAGGCGGCGAGCCGGGTGATGGCGACGGTACAACGGGCACGACAGGCACCACCGGTACCACTGGCACAACGGGTACGACCGGAACGACTGGCACCACAGGGTCTACCGGCACAACTGGCACCACCGGCACCACAGGTACCTTCTGATCACCATGAAGCCGACATCCATCATGATGGGGGGCCGCCTGGCGGCCCCTTTGCTTGTGTCCGGCGCATTGATGCTTGGGGGCTGCTCGGCGCTTGAGCAGGGGCAGTTGGGGCAGACGGCCAGCGCAATACTCGGCAGCGATCAATTCGATGCCGAGCGTGCGCGCGCCCTGCCCTATGCCACGCTGCGTTTCAGCTATGACGGCAACACCGGGATGGTGGTGCTGGCGTCTCTGGAGACAGCGACCCGCAAAGACATGGACGCAACGGACGCGCCCTATCAGCAAGAACACACAGGGCTGACACCTCTGGCAGCCCTGCCCTCTTCCGCCACGCCTGTTGAATCGATGGCAAGACAGCCTTCGAGCACGACAGAGCTGGCACGTTTCGAAACCGCGGATCATGCCTTCGTGCGTCTGGAGAACGGCTGGCTGAGCGGTACCGCCGGCTTCGACACCGACCTGCTGGACATGCGACGCGACGTATCACTGGCCACGCTGATGTCTGCGCTGGACAGGGGCGAATCCACGCCCAGCTACGTGATTCACTCACGCTGGCAGCGCGCCGATGGGATAGAGGGCTATGCGCAGGGCCAGGCAAGCTGGCAATGCGCGGCTCCCGCCGTGCAGGCCTTGCCGTTGGGCGATCAGACAGTTGCCCAGTGTGAGGAAAACATCCTCTGGCAAGATGGCTCGCGTAGCGTCAATCGCTATGCGGTTGCTACTGTGAATGACCCCCCCGCGACTGATGCCAATGCGGCACCAAGAATCTGGGCGGCGGATGTTCAACCCTGGCCGAATTCTCATTATTGGAGCTGGGAGGTCGCGCGTGGCTGGTGGTAAATGCCAAGAAATTTTCTTTCAGCGCCATGATCATGCCGCCCCGGCTGCACGAGTCGGCAGTGTGTCTTCTGTCCATCGAGGTGTCGTGTCTCTTGCCCGTCGAGGTGTCGTGAAAAGCTATCTGCATGAACGTCTGAAGGCCGCCCTTGGCGTCGCGATGCTCGCGTCTGCTTGCGGTGCATTCCTGCTGCCTGGCGCAGCGCTGGCCAGCGAGACTCCGGCAGCATCGCAAGGCCCATCCCAAGACCAGGATGCCAGCGCCCAGACACTGACCATCAGTGAGGCGCTATCGCGCCAGCTCGGCGTGCTGACGAATGCCAATGGTATCGAGTGGCCGCATGCGTTCGTGGCCACCCAACAGACACGCGACAGGACACGTGAGCTGGGGCGTCGCCTGTTCTTCGAGCTGCGTCAACTGAGCTCGCAGGCCGTCTTTGATGATCGGCTGTCGGCTGAAGGCCTCAAGCACTGGATGCGCATCATCGGCCGCACGTCGGTCGAGGGGCGTCAGGTCGGGCGGATCGATCCCATCGCTCTGTGGCGTTTTCCGCGCCTGGACATCCCGCTCACGACGGGTGACTGGATAGGCCAATGTCAGACCGAGACGCGCATTCAGCTCTGGAGTGCCGTTGGCGTGCGCCAGCTGGACTGGCGCCCCGGGCTGACGCTGCACGACGCCATCGCTGGCCTGCCGGGCGCGCAGGCGGACTCGGAACACGCCAGTGTCATCACGCTGGGCGGCAGAATCATCGTCCGCGGCATCAGCGCCTGGAATGACCAGCCCTATACGCTGGCGCCGGGCGACCGTGTCGTGGTCAACATGCCGCGTATCTCGGCGGCCGCCGCCTGGGTCAATCGCAGCCTGCCCGAGTGGTTGAGTCTGCAATGGCCGGGCAAGGAGTGCCGCAGCGTGGACGCCATCACGGGAGAGCCGCAGCAGCGCGACTATCTACAGGTAGCGCGGCAATACGCTGACAGTGATGACCGTAATGACAGTGATCACCGCGATGACAAGGACAGTGGCTCCCTCCCTCAGGGCGACACTCCATGAGCGACGTGACAATGACACAGCAGGACGCCTCGTGCTCAGGCAGGCAAAGGATGGCAGCAGACAGCATGGATCATTCGCACTTCTCTTCCATGGCACCGGCGCGTGCCCGGTTCACCCCCTTGACGCGCGCCATCCGGCAGCTGGCCATGCTCAGTGCGGGCGTGCTGCTGGCCCCGATGAGCTACGCCGGCCTGCTGGATGGTCCGCAGCCGATCGAGACGCGTCTCAGCGGCCTGGGGCATGGGCAATCGGACTTCGGTGGTGTCGGCCTGATGCAGACCCCGACCGCGCGCATGCAGAAACCGGGCAGCATTCACTTCTCCTATAGCCAGGTCGAACCGTATCGACGCTATAACGTCAGCCTGCAGCCGCTCGATTGGCTGGAGGTCGGCTTCCGCTACACGGAAGTCACCAACCGCCTGTATGGCGAAGCCATCGCCGGTGACCGTGACTACCTGGATAAGGGTGTCGACGCCAAGTTCCGCCTGTGGGAAGAGAGCCGTTATCTGCCCGAAGTCGCGGTCGGCCTGCGCGACATGGGCGGTACCAGCCTGTTCGGCAGTGAATACCTGGTCGCCAGCAAGCGCTGGTATGACCTCGACTTCACGCTGGGGCTGGGCTGGGGCTATCTCGGTTCACGCGGTGATATCAGCAACCCGCTCGGCTGGGTGCGTGACAACTACAACGACCGCCCCGGGCGTGGCGAGACCGGCGGTGATCAGGGCGGTGAGTTCTCCCTCAACAGCCTGTTCAAGGGCGATGTCGGTATCTTCGGCGGCGTGGAATGGCAGACACCGTGGGACCCGCTGGTGCTGATGGCAGAGCTGGATGGCAATGACTATCAGAGCGAGCCGCAGGACAACAATCAAGAGCAGGACAGCCCGATCAACCTGGGCGCCCGCCTGAGTGTGACCGACAACCTGACCGTCAAGGCCGGCTGGGAGCGTGGCAATACCGCGATGTTCGGCGTCAACTTCGGGGTGGATCTCGCCGGGCTCTCGCAGGCCAAGCTGGATAGCCCGCCGGAGCGCCTGAATGCCGAGGCCCCCGCGCGCAACCAGGTCAGCTGGCCTGAACTTTCCCGCGAGATCCAGGCGCAATCGGGCATTCGTGTCGATAGCCTCTCACGTGAGGGAACGGCGCTGATCGTCAGTGGCGAGAGCACGCGCTTCCGCTCCACCGCTCAGGCCGAAGGGCGCGCCAACCGCGTGCTGCACAACCGACTGGATGACTATTTCGAGAGCTTCCATTACCGCCTGCGGTCTGGCGGCCTGGACACGCGCGAAGATGTCCACTCGCGCGCCGATGTCGTCAGCGCCGGACACGATGCGCGCCAGCAGCTGCGCTATACCCACAGCGTCTATGCATTGGCGGCCACCGAGCCGACTGATGAGGATGGCGAAGGTGCGGCCCGCTACAGCGGTGAAAAGGTGCTGCTCGAGAATCCTGATGATCGCTGGAGCGCCGGCTTCTCGCCTGGCCTCAACCAGAACATCGGCGGCCCGGATGGCTATCTGTATCAGGCCTATCTGCGCGGCTCCGCTGCCTGGCGTACCGATCGTCACGGCTGGCTCTCCGGTTCGGCACAGCTGACCCTGTTCGACAACTTCGACAAGTTCGATTACATCTCGGACTCCAAGCTGCCCAGGGTTCGCTCCTATATCGGTCGCTATATCGAAGAGACCGACGTCGGCATCGACAACCTGCAGTACACCCGCACTCACCAGTTCGGGCGCGATTGGTACGGCATGGCCTACGGCGGCATTCTGGAGATGATGTATGCCGGTGTCGGCGCGGAGGTGCTCTATCGCCCGCTGGGTTCGCCACTGGCCTACGGAGTCGATGTGAACTGGGTCAAGCAGCGCGAGTTCGATCAACAGTTCGGCCTGCGCGATTACTCGACCACCACTGGCCATGCCAGCATCTACTGGGATACCGGCTATGAAGACGTGTTGGCCAAGGCCAGCTTCGGCCGCTACCTGGCAGAAGATGTCGGCATGACGCTGGATGTCTCACGCGGCTTCGCCAATGGCGCACGCATGGGCGCCTGGGCCACCTTCACCGATGCCGGCGACGACTTCGGCGAGGGTAGCTTCGACAAGGGCCTCTACATCGTGCTGCCGCTGGATGCGTTCTTCATGCATTCCAGCCGCGACACTGTCGGCCTGGCCTGGAACCCGCTGACCCGCGATGGTGGCGCTCGCCTCAATCGCAAGTTCAGCCTGTATGACATGACCAGCTATCGCGACATGGATGACTACTGGCGCGGCTTCGCTTCCCAGGTCTGGAAGTGAACGACGCCATGAGCTGTTCGTTGCCGCGAGGCGGTCTACGTAATGCACTGGTCTACGTAACGAACTGACCTGAGTCACAGGACGATAGCCGCACCCACAAGAAGGCCCCGATCCACAGGATCGGGGCCTTCTTTCGCATCAGCTTCGCACAGACAACTGAGCAGCTTACCGGCTCATGTCATGCGCTCAGCGTTTGGTGAAGTTGTTGCGCACCAGGTCGACCACGTCATCCATACGGCCATTGAGCACCGCCTTGGCGGAGTAGAGCGCGGTGGAGGCGACCTGGCCGGCCTCCACATGCGGCGGCATCACCAGCTCCATGCGGTTGACCTTGACCTCGAGCACCCCGGGGCCGTCCTGGGCCAGCAGGCTCTGCACCGCCTCATCCAGCTCGTGCTTCTCCTCGACGCGACGCCCCCACAGCCCCATCGACTGTGCCAGCAGCGAGAAGTCGGGGTTCTCGAGCTCGGTGTAGGTATCCAGGATGCCCTCGACCTTCTGCTCGAGCTCGACGAAGCCCAGCGTGCTGTTGTTGAAGATGACGATCTTGAGCGGGATCTTCTCCTGCTTGAGGGTCAGCAGGTCCCCCATCAGCATGGCAAGGCCCCCATCGCCGCACATGGCGATCACCTGACGCTGCGGGTAGGCCTTCTGGATGCCGATGGCCTGAGGGTAGGCATTGGCCATGGTGCCATGCATCAGGCTCGGCAGCGTGCGGCGCTTGCCGTTGGCCCGAATATGACGCAGGCACCACACCATCGGGCTGCCGCCATCGGCGGTGAAGACGGCGTCTTCGCTGGCATGGCGATCCAGCGCCAGTGTCAGCTCCTGCGGGTGGATCAGACGCTCGTCATCGGAGGTGACAGCGGCATCGTCACGCGCCTCGAGATACTTCTTGCGGCAGCTGTCGAGCCAGGCGCTGTCATCACGCGGATCGACGCGGGTCAGCAGCGCCGCGCAGGTGTCCTTGACGCTACCGACGACCCCGATATCCACCGGGTGGCGGATACCGATCTTGCCGGGGTCCAGGTCGACCTGAATCACCGTCGCCTTGTCCGGATAGAACTGGGTCCAGGCGAAGCTGCAACCGAGCAACAGCAAGGTGTCACATTCCGCGACGGCCTCGTAGCCGCCCTGCAGCCCGAACACGCCGGTCATGCCGACTTCGAGTTCATTGTTCGGCTCGATGAAGTCCTTGGCGCGCGACGTCCAGGCTATTGGCGCCTTGAGCCGTCGTGCCAGCGCCAGTACTTCCTCCTGCGCGTGCTGACAGCCGATACCGGCATAGATCGACACCTTACCCGGCGCATTCAGCGCCTCGGCGACGGCGGCCAGCTCCTGCTCGCCGGGACGAATCACCGGCGCGAAGCGATGGGCACGCCACGGCAGCGAGCCCTTGGGCTTTTGGGTGAAGAGATCCCCCGGCACGATCAGCACCGCGACCCCGCCTTCGGCCAATGCCTTCTGCGCCGCGATGGCGACCATGCGGCGGGCATTCTCGGGGTTGGTCAGGTACTCGCAGAACACGCTGTACTGGGAATAGAGCGCCTTCTGATCCACATCCTGCGGGAAGCCGACGCCCATCTCGCTGGTATCGATTTGCGAGGCAATGAACACCACCGGTGCGCCATTACGATGTGATTCGA
The DNA here is from genome assembly GCF_029846435.1 of Cobetia sp. 1AS1. Taxonomy (NCBI): domain Bacteria; kingdom Pseudomonadati; phylum Pseudomonadota; class Gammaproteobacteria; order Oceanospirillales; family Halomonadaceae; genus Cobetia; species Cobetia sp. 1AS1. Next base: position 546,725 of record NZ_JARWKU010000002.1, on the reverse strand, counting down.
TCAGACCATTCAGAAAGTGCGTGCTGCCCGGCCCGCAGGTACCGGCACAACAGGAGAGCTCGCCACTGATGAAGGACTCGCCCCCTGCCGCGAAACCGGCCACCTCTTCGTGCCGCACATGTACCCACTCCATCTCGGAGCGCCGAATGGCGTCGGTGAAGTGGTTGATGGTGTCACCCACGATGCCATAGCAACGCTTGGCGCCGGCCTCAAGCAGTGAGTCGACGATGATCTCGGAGACGGACGCTGACGAAGATGTGGTTAGTGCCATGGAGGTGCTTTCCTTTTCCGGTGAACTTTCGGGTCAGGATGAGCAATGCATTCACTCATTCGAATAAACAGTGAACATGACCTTGGGTCCAAGCCGCGGAAAACAATGGCCAGCCCCGAAACTCACGCTGGCACACGGCGTTGCGTGTGATGGGGCGTGAACTTCATGCCTGAGCAAGCGATACCCGAGCTGGCCTAGCGTGCTGGGAGAGATACACCAGGACATGAGCACTGTCCCCTTTTTCACCTCCCGACTCTTATCCCTGCCCCCTCCCTGCTCCTACCTCGACTCCGCTCTCTATCCCCCTCCTGCCTCTGTTCGCTGGCCTGCCACCATCGGGCCAGGCTGCGCAGTGGCGTTATTTTCTCTGTATTTCAAGAAGTTAATGTCGGAAGACAATCAATTTACATATAAATGAAAAAATACTGAAAAATTTCACTTGCGCGATTTTACTCGCCGTCTATTTTCATTTGTGACGCGAGAAGATTCATCGAGTGCTGTATCAGCTGCAGCGCATTCACTGACGATGGATGGGGACCTAGCCGGTTCGATGAAGGGCGACGTCCCAGCCCCCGCTCCCATGACAACAATAAAATCTGCTCTCGATATTCCTGTCGGCTTGTCAGGTGTCTGACGAGATCTGGCGTGGAGCATCAGGGCCCCTTCCTGGAGGCACCCCAGTGACAGCAACACGCAATCCCGCAGCGGCTGAGCGCGCTGGCAGCAACGGCGTTCCGCGCTCATCCGGTCTGCTTGGCGACTACGATAAAGGGCTGTTCTGGCCCGTCCTCAGCATCTACACCCTGATCATGATCTATGCCCTGGCGGCGCCGGAGCAGACCGGCGCGGCGCTGTCCGGCATACGCGACTTCCTGATCTTCAATTTCGGCTGGAGCTTCGTGCTCGGGGTCGCCGCGACGCTGATCTTCAGCTTCTATCTGTTGCTCAGCCCCTTCGGCGGCATCCGCCTGGGGCCGGATGATTCACGTCCTGAGTTCAGCTATGTGGCGTGGATCTCGATGATCTTCAGCTGCGGGCTGGGCATCGGCTTCGTGTTCTTCAGCGTCGCCGAGCCATTGACGCACCTCTATACCTCCTCGCATGTGCAGGACCTCAATCAAGTCGGCCAGCAGGCCGGGGTATCGACCGCGATCCGCAATACCCTGATGGACTGGGGCATGAATGGCTGGGCATTGTTTGCCGTGGCCGCTTGGGCCATCGCCTTCCCAGCCTATCGCCTCGGGCAGCCGCTGACGGTCGCCACCGGCCTCTACGGTCTTCTAGGGGAGCGCTGCAACAGCAGTCTGTGGGGCAAGCTTGCCAACGGGCTTGGCGTGATCGGTACCATCGGCGGCAATGCCACCATGATCGGCCTAGGCGTCACCTCCATCAGCTATGCCTTGAAGGTGCTGTTCGGTCTCGAGTTCGGCGCCTTCGGTCAGGCCATGGTGATGCTGGTGATCATCATCGCCTATGTGGCATCAGCGGCGACCGGCATCGAGCGCGGCATCAAGTACCTCAGCCTGCTCAACATGATCATGGCCGGCGCCATTCTGCTGGCGCTGCTGGCCTTCGGCCACGCCCCGGCTCAGTACCTGCTGAACATGATCACCCAGCAGTTCGGTGACTACTTCGGGTCGGTGTTCGTCAACCAGTTCTGGACCGACGCAGGCAGCTTCGAACAGCGCGAGTGGGTGGGCTGGTGGATGATCTTCTACTGGCTCTGGTACATCTCCTACATTCCTTTCTGCGGCGGTTTCATCGCGCGCATCTCCCGGGGCCGCACCCTGCGCGAATTCGTGTTCGGCGTGGTGGTGGTGCCGATGCTGCTGTCGATCGTGTGGTTCAGCATCTGGGGCGGCTCGGCCGGCTATGCCGAGGTCAATCAGATCGTACCGCTGTGGGAAAGCGTGCAGGGCAATCCGGAATCCGGCATCTACCTGTTGCTGCAGAGCATGCCCGGCGGCTGGTGGCTGTGCCTCGCGGTGCTGTTCAACATCATCGTCTTCGCCGTCACCACCTCGGATTCGGCCTCGTTCTTCTCGGCCATGCAGGTCTCCAATGGCAACGAGAATCCGAAGATCCTGATGCGGCTGCTGTGGGGCGTGATCATCGGCGTCACCGGCATCGTCTTCCAGCTTGCCGGTGGCTTCAACGCCATCAAGAGCCTGGCGATCGTGGTCGGCGCGCCCTTCTTCCTCGTCAGCATCGCTTACATGTTCTCGGTCTATCGCATGCTCAAGGCGACCCATGAACAGCCCGCGACGGCCATGCAGCCGGCCCCTCAGGTAAAGCCGATGCCTGCCGAAGCCGTTGAGCCGGAAGCCTACAGCGCTGTGACACCCGCCACGCCAGCTAGCACGCCCAGTACATCGCCAAGTACCACGGCTACGCCCCCCGCCCTCCCGGGGTCGGGAAGCCAACCCATCCCGGGCGCGACCTGAGCGGCATGACGGGCTCACGTCGACTCGAGCAGGCAAGCCACCCGAGCGCAACGCGCACGAACCAGCACCGCCATTGATCGCCAATGACACTGATCACCAACAACGATCACCAATGACAACGATCGCCAACAACAAGACGGATGGTGACCCACGATGACTGTCAAGCAGCCTTACAACCCTCACTACGACCCTCTCAAGGACAGCTCCCCGGGCGAAGGAGTGGATTATGCGCCGAGCTACTGGCGCTACCACGCAGGGCCGCCGCCCGAGGATGATGGCCCGGTCACTGACGACATGGAGGCAGACGTGGTACTGATCGGCGCCGGCTTCACCGGCCTTGCCACGGCGATGTTCCTGGCGCGTGAGCATGGCATCAAGGCAGTGGTGCTGGAGGCCAATCAGATCGGCTGGGGCTGCACCAGCCGCAATGGCGGCCAGGGGCATCTGGCCTGGGGGCGCCTGAGCCGCAGCCAGTGGGTCAGGAAATGGGGCGTCGACATGGCGCGCCAGCTGCACGCCAATAGCCTGGAGGGGTTCGAGGTCTTCAAGTCCCTGACCCAGGACCCGGAGGTGGAATGCGAGCCTCAGCCACTGGGCAATCTGCTGATCGCCCACAGCCCGCAGGCCATGCAGCATCTCGAGGCCGAATCACGTCTGTGCAACAACATCCTCGGCTACCGGACCCGAACGCTGGACCGCGCGTCAGTGCACCGTGACTTCATGGGCGATCAGGAAAGTCACGGCGCGATGCTCGAGCCCGAGGGCATCGCCGTGCAGCCGCTCAAGCTGGCCTACAGCTACGCGCGTATCGCGCGCCGCCATGGCGCCAGAATCCACACCAGCAGCCCGGTACAGCACTGGACGACCGAGAACGGCATCCACTATCTGCAGACCCCGGGCGGCACGGTCAAGGCACGCGCGGTGGGCATCGCCACGGCGGGCTATACCAGCCCCAACCTTCACTCGCTGACCGCTTATCGCAACATGCCGATCATGGCCAATTCGGTGTGGACGCGCACCCTGACCGACGAGGAGATCGAGGCCTGCGGCCTGCATTCCACCATCTTCGCCACGGACACCCGCAAGCTGCGCCACTACTACCGACTGCTGCCCGAGAAGCGCCTGCAGATCGGCACGCGTAGTGCCATCAGTGGCGCGGATGCGCAGAACGCCCGGCATCTGGATGTGGTGCATGAGGCCATCGCGCGCAAGTTCCCGGCGCTGGCCGGCATCGAGACGCCGTGGTTCTCGCATGGCTGGATGGATATCTCCCACGACATGATGCCGCGCATCGTGCAGCCAGACCCCAAGCAGCAGATCTTCTACTCCCAGGGTTACAGCGGCAACGGCGTGTCGTTCTCGGCCTATGCCTCCAGGCAGCTGGCCGCGCTGATCGCCGGGCAGTCGCTGCCGGAGGTCCATCTGCCGATCTTCAACTCGCCGCTGCCCGCCCATCCGCTCAGGCCTATCCGACGCATGGGCCAGCACCTGCTCTACAAGTATTTCCAGGTGCTGGACAAGGTGAGTTGAGACACGCGCCGCGCGAGTTCCGCCACTGATCGCCCCTATCACTTACCGCTATCACTTCCTGACACGCCGCGGCGCTCTCGAATCCCGTCGCGGCACCTCCCACTGACATGCCTCCTTCGGCATGCAAGCACCAGAGAGACGCACCATGAACCGTGAACAGATGACCGCCATGTTCGATGCCTTCAATCGCCACGCCATCGATGAGGTCATGGAATACTTCGCCGACGATGTGGTCTTCGACACCGTGTCCGGCGATGAGGCGCACGGCACGCGTATCGTCGGCAAGGCCGCCGTGCGCGACGCCTTCGTGAATACCTGGACGACCATGCCCGATGTGCAGTGGGCCAAGGGCGAGTTCTTCTTCGCCGATCAGCGCGTCGTCTCCGAATGCACCTTCATGGCGACCCAGCCCGATGGCCTGCGTGTCGAGGCCGATAGCGTGGATCTCTTCACCATCGACAAGGGCAAGATCACCCGCAAACAGGCCTTCCGCAAGCAGCGACCGGCCTTTACGCCAGCCGCGTGATTTTCACGCGCAGCACAGACGCAAAAGGCCAGTCGCGATGACTGGCCTTTTGCGTCTCAAGCGTTATCTCAGAAGTCTCGATCTCAACCCCCTATCAAGACCCGCCTCGACACGACGATTTGATAACGACACAGGCTTATCTCTCGACGCCGCATGCTGATAATCTTGCTGATGAAAACCGCTGCGTGCTTTTCATCCACATGAAACGCCACGCATTGACCGCCAGCGCCCATTGCCAAGAGGAAACCGGATGACCACGGACTCAGACTCCTCACAGGCATCAACCGGCAACACGCTCAGCAATGCAGAACAGGAAGACCGCCGTATCGGCAGGCAGCTGCGCGACCTGCGCAAGTCCCGCCAGCTGACCCTCAGCCAACTGGCGGAACGCGTCGGCAAATCCGTCGGCTACCTCAGCCAGGTGGAACGCGGCGTCTCCTCGCTGCCCATCGGGGTGTTGCAGACGCTGAGTGATGCCCTCGACGTGCGCGTCAGCTGGTTCTTCCAGCCGGGGGGCAGTGATTCGGCGCTCGAGCAGGAAACCATCGTGCGCGCGGATCAGCGCCGTGCCATGAACCTCGGCGCCATCGGCGCGCGGGAAGAATTGCTCTCCCCCCGCCTGAGCGGTCAGCTCATCCTGATCATGACCCGCCTGCAGCCCGGTGGCAGCGGCGGCGAGACACCGCGTGAGCGGCGCGGTGAGGAAGCGGGCTATGTGGAAAGTGGCCAGCTGGAGCTGACCCTCGGCGAACAGGTCTTCCTGCTCAACCCGGGCGACAGCTTCTCACTGACCGGAGAGGAACCCCACTGGATTCGCAACCCAGGCGAGACCGAGACCCGCATCGTCTGGGTGATGACGGGCGTGGAATACTGAGGCAGCGCGCTCAGGGTCCGCTTGTTCGTGCCCTTTTATTTTTTTTCACTTATATATTCACCGCTTATGCATACCTCTCGTGCTTCATACCCCCTCTCAGTGGGGCATCTTGTCGCGCGTGGTGTAATAGACGCTGTCGATATGCGAGAGCATGGCGCGTTCGGCGGCGTCCGGGTCACCGGCACGTAATGCCTCGACGATACGTACGTGCTCTTCATAGCTGCGCTTGATCGAGCCGTGTTCGGCCATGACCTGGCGGCGAATGTTGAGCGCGTAGGTATAAAGCTCATCGGCATAGCGGATCAGGATCTCGTTGCGCGAGTATTCGGCGATGACGTGATGGAAGTTCTGATCCGAGAGCTGGAAGTTCACCGGCGAGTCGAAGTGCTGTGACTGGGCCTCCAGCAAGGCGTCCAGCTTCTTGAGCCCCACCTCATCGATATGTCGCGCGGCGCGGCGGGCGATGGCCGATTCCACCACGATCCGGCTCTCGAAGACGCTCTCGATATCCAGGTTGTTGAGCTCATCGCCCTGCTGACGCGCGGGATGATTGCGGAAGCTGTCGATCACGGCCTCACTGGCGCAGACCCGTGACTTGCTGCCGTGCGAGACATTCAAGAGGCCATAGCCCGTCAACAGCGCCAGCCCCCCGCGCACCGTCTCACGACTCACTTCAAACAACTGCGCCAGCTCACGCTCGCTGGGCAGCTCATCTCCATCGCGCAGCAGCCCCGTCAGGATCATCTCGATGAGCTTGTCGGCGAGAATTTCCTTCTTGGTCTGATTCTTCAGCGCTTTCTCGAAGGCGAAAGGCGTCTGCTTCATGCAGCCTCCACTGGTATAGATTTCATACCAGCATAACCGACAACCGCATATCACGCATCCACAAACCGACCATGGTCGCAATTTTCGAGAAAACCTTGACCGATCAGCGTGGGCTCGGCTAATTTTTATCTCAACTGGTCTGGTAAACCAACCAGCAGACCATAAAGTGCGAATTGATTGAAGAAACCAACAACAACGCCAACTCTCACAAGGCTGGAATTCACATGTCAGCAACACGCCCTGTCATTGCCCTCACCCTTGGTGACCCCGCCGGTATCGGCCCGGAGCTGATCGCGCGCCTGGTCGCGGAACCCGAGCAATTCGCCGAGACCCACAGCGTGCTGGTCGGCGATCAGTGGCTGTGGGAGCAGGGCCAACGCCAGGCCGGTCTCTTCACCCAGCTGCCACGCGTCGCAAGCTTCGCCGAGGCCCGCGAGCATGAAGGCCTGTCATTGATGCTGGTGGAAAGCGTGGCGCAGCAGGAGGTGACGCTGGCCGAGGAAAGCGCCGCCTGTGGCGCCTCGACCCTCGCGGTGCTGTCTCGCTGCCTGGAAGCGGCCCAGAACGAGGAAGTCGACGCCATCTGCTTCGCGCCGCTCAACAAGCTGTCGATGAAGAAAGGGGGCCTCGGCCACGAGGACGAGCTGCACTTCTTCGCCGAGAAACTGGGAGTCGAGGGCTATTTCTGCGAGTTCAACACCCTGGGGACGCTGTGGACCTCGCGCATCTCCTCGCACATCCCGCTCAAGGACGCCGCCGAGTACGTCACCCAGGAGCGCATCATCGCCGCCAGCCAGCTGATTCATGACTCGCTGAAACTGGCTGGCTTCGAGCGCCCGCGCATCGCCGTCGCCGCCTTCAATCCCCATGGTGGCGAAGGTGGCACCTGTGGGCGCGAGGAAATCGACGTCATCGCGCCGGCCGTCGCGCGCTGCAATGAACAGGGCTACCCGGTCGAAGGCCCCTTCCCGGCCGACACCATATTTATCAAGGCGCGCGATGGCGAGTACGACGCCATCGTGACCATGTACCACGACCAGGGGCAGATCGCGATCAAGCTGCTGGGCTTCAAGTCCGGCGTCACCGTCCAGGGCGGCCTGCCTATCCCCATCACCACGCCGGCCCACGGCACCGCCTTCGATATCGCCGGTCAGGGCAAGGCGGACGTCAACCCGACCCGCAATGCCTTCGCGATCGCCAAGCGCATGGGCACCAACCTGCGTGCACTGCGTCTCGAGACCGCCTCTGCCTGATGCGCTTGCGCCTCTCGCTCATGAACCTGAATCAACGCCATCCACAACAAGGATAATTCGATGAAGATCACCAACGTCAGAACCCGCGTCTTCGAATGGAAAGGCCACACCGTCCCCCCGACCGCCCACTTCTGCTCCAACGCCATGGACGAGCTGTGGGACAAGGGCGACTCGATGGGCACCTTCCGCTTCCACGGCTGGACGGTAGTGGAGATCGAGACCGACAACGGCCTGGTCGGGCTGGGCAACGTGGCGCTGGCGCCGCGCATCGCCAAGGCGATCATCGATCAGTACCTCACGCCGCTGATCATCGGTCAGGACCCCTTCGACTACGAATACCTGTGGCAGCGCATGTACCGCTCCACCCACGCCTGGGGCCGCAAGGGCATCGGCATGGCCGCCATCTCCGGCGTCGATATCGCCATCTGGGACATCATGGGCAAGGCGGTCGGCAAGCCGGTCTTCAAGCTGCTGGGCGGACGTACCAAGGAGAAGATTCCCTGCTACGCCTCCAAGCTCTACCGCACCGACCTCAAGGGCATGCAGGAAGAGGCCCAGTCCTATCTGGATCAAGGCTTCACCGCCATGAAGATGCGCTTCGGCTACGGCCCGCGTGATGGGGTCGAGGGCGTGCGTGCCAACCTGGATAGCGTGGCCGCCGTGCGCGAAGTCATCGGCGAGGATGTCGACCTGATGCTCGAGTGCTACATGGGCTGGAACCTGGACTACGCCAAGCGCATGTTGCCGAAGCTGGAACGTTTCCAGCCGCGCTGGCTGGAAGAGCCGGTGATCGCCGATGACATCGATGGCTACGCCGAACTCAATCAGCTGACCAGCATTCCCATCTCCGGTGGCGAGCACGAATTCACCCATTACGGCTTCCGCCAGCTGCTGGAAAAGCGCGCCGTCTCCGTCATCCAGTACGACACCAACCGGGTCGGTGGCATCACCGCCGCGCGCAAGATCAACGCCCTCGCCGAGTCCTTCAGCGTGCCGGTCATCCCGCACGCCGGCCAGATGCACAACTACCACCTGACCATGGCCTCACTGGCCTCCCCGATGAGCGAATACTTCCCGGTGCATGATGTCGAGATCGGCAACGAGCTCTTCTACTACATCTTCAAGGGCGACCCGGAGCCGGTGAACGGCTTCATCGATCTCGACGAAGAGACCCCGGGGCTGGGCCTCGAGCTGAACAGCGACTACTTCGATCAGTTCAACATCATCGAGTGAGGAAGCCATCATGAGACTCGTCCAACTTCGCACCGCCAATGGCCCGCGGGTCGCCGTGGTCGAAAGCCGCGACCAGCTGCGCCTGCTCGACTTCCCCGGTGGCACCTATGAGCTGGCCACCCGCGCCATCGAGCTGGGCATCGGGCTCAGCGCGCTGCTCGAACAGCACTACTCGCACACCCTGGTCGACTACAAGCAGGCGATCGATCGCCGCGAACTGCTGCCGCCGGTCACCCACCCCGACCGCGCGCGCTGCACCGTCACCGGCACCGGCCTGACCCACCTGGGCAGTGCTGACACCCGCGATGCCATGCATGCCGCCGCCCAGGCACAGAGCGAGAATGACGCCAATGTCACCGACTCGATGCGCATGTTCCGCATGGGCCTCGAGGGTGGCAAGCCCGCCGCGGGCCAGGTCGGCGCGCAGCCGGAATGGTTCTACAAGGGTGATGGCAGCATCGTGGTCGCGCCGGAAACCGCGATCAGCGTGCCGGCCTTCGCCGAGGATGCCGGCGAGGAGCCCGAACTGGTCGGCCTGTACCTCAACGATGCCAATGGCCAGCCGCACCGCATCGGCTACGCCGTGGGCAACGAATTCTCCGACCACATCACCGAGCGCGCCAACTACCTGTGGCTGGCCCACTCCAAACTGCGCGCCTGCAGCTACGGGCCTGAGCTGCTGATCGGCGAACTGCCCCAACACCTGGAAGGCACCAGCCGCATCACCCGCGAAGGCCAGACCCTGTGGGAGAAGCCCTTTTTGACCGGTGAGGCCAACATGGCCCACAGCCTGGCCAACCTGGAACACCACCACTTCAAGTACGCCCAGTTCCGCGCGCCCGGTGACCTGCATGTGCACTTCTTCGGCACCGCCACGCTGAGCTTCGCCGATCAGATCAAGGTGCAGGAAGGAGACCGCTTCGAGATCGAACTGCCGGCCTTCGGCCGCGCGCTGCGCAACCCGGTCGCCTTCGAGTCCCACGACAACCAAGCGGAGCAGCCATCCGCCATGGCAGTGCTGTGAACACTGCCGATCAACACAACAAGTAGAGCAAGGATCAGGGTCTTGAGAACCCCGCCATCACACGGCCCTGATTCCGGCAGCACCAGCAGTACCAATAGCACCAACAGCAGCACCAGCGTCAACACGCCGCCAATGCATCACGACAATAACGAGAAAAGGGTTTCGCCATGACAACCTCACGCCACCACACCACCGCCACCCTCCTGTCCGCCGCCCTGCTCAGCCTGGCGATGACAGGCACCGCCACTGCCGCCACCTCGCTGACCTTCGCGCATGCCCACCCGGTCACCGATTCGCAGCATCTGGCCGCCGAACGCTTCGCCGAACGTCTCGCCGAGCGCAGCGCGGGAGAATTGACGGTCAAGATCTTCCCCAACGGCCAGCTGGGCAATGACCAGGCGATGATTTCCGGTGTCCGCAGCGGCACCATCGATCTGGAGCTCTCCGGCAATCCCTACTTCAGTGGTCTGGTCAGCGAGCTCAACGTGCTGGATCTGCCCTTCCTGTTCGACACCCGCGAGCAGGCCTATCAGGTACTGGACGGCGAGGTCGGTCAGGACCTGCTGACTGCCATGCAGCCTCAGCAGATCGAAGGGCTCGCCTTCTGGGAAATCGGCTTTCGCAACCTGACCAACTCACGCCGCGCGGTAGAGACCGCCGATGACATCAGCGGCCTGACGCTGCGCACCACCCCGAACCCGGCGCATATCGCCGCCTTCCAGGCCCTCGGCGCCAACCCGACTCCGATGCCCTTCGCGGAGCTTTATACCGCGTTGGAAACCCGCACCGTGGATGGCCAGGAGAATCCGGTCAGCCTGATTCGCTCCGCCAACCTGTATTCGGTGCAGGACCATCTGTCGCTGACCGCGCATGCCTATACCGCCGCGCCCTTGATCATGAACAAGCAGACGTTCGACAGCCTCGCCCCCGAACTGCAGACGCTGATCAAGGAAGAAGCCCGCGAAGCGGCCCGCTATCAGCGCCAGCTCAATCATGACAATGAACAGGGCGATCTGGCCTTCCTCGAGGAACAGGGCATGCAGGTCGTGCGCGAACCCGATACCGCCAGCATGCGGGCCAAGGTCGCCGAGCCGGTGCGCGCCGAGTTCACCGCCAAGCACGGCAGCGAGCTGCTGGAACGCATCGACGCCGCTCTCGCCCACTGATTACGCTCGCCTGACTCGCCACTGGAAGGAAGCTCGCCATGCTCTCTGACTCACTCCAATCCCCGGTGATGCCTGCGTCTCTTGCCGAACTGGGCGAGCAACGCGAGCGCTATCTGGCCACGCAGCAGGATGAAGACCTGCCGATCATCGATGCCCACATGCATGTCTGGGACCCGACGCGCAATTACCACCCCTGGCTGTGCGATGAGCCGATGATTGCCTTCCGCTACGGCGACTATGCCGCGATTCGTCGCCCCTACCTGCCCGCCGAGCACCTCATGGCGGCGGGAAAGGCGCATCGCGTGATGGGCTGCGTCTACATGGAAGCGGAATGGGCGCGGGGCGATGCGCTCAAGGAAGTGCGCTGGGTCGAGGAGACTGCCCGCGAGACCGGCTGGCCGAACGCCATGATCGCCCAGGCCTGGCTGGATCAGGACGACATCGCCGAGCAACTCGCAACGCTGTGTGAGCCACGTGCCCCCAGAGGCAGCCTGGTCATGGGCATTCGCCACAAGCCGGCCGCGCTGGAACGTCACGATCCGAGGCTTGCCACCCACGCCATGCCCGGCTCGCTGCGCTGCCCGCGCTATCAGTACGGCGTCAGTGAAGTCGCGCGGCGCGGGCTGATCTTCGAGCTACAGGTGCCCTGGTGGCACCTCGAGGAACTGCTGCCACTGCTGGACCGCCACCCCGAGATGCCGGTGGTGATCAATCACGCCGGTGTGCCCGGTGATCGTCATCCCGACACCCTGCGTCAGTGGTCACGGGCCCTCGCCAAGGTCGCCGCCTGGCCACAGGTGATGATCAAGTTCTCGGGGCTGGGTATCGCGGGTCAGCCCTGGCGGCTGGAAGACAACCGTGAGGTCTTTGCCATCGTGCTGCGCCATTTCGGGGTCCACCGCGTGATGTTCGCCAGCAACTTCCCGGTCGATGGGCTGGTGACCTCGCTCGATACGCTGTTGCAGGCCTTCAAGGACCTCAGCCGCTCCTTGAGTCCCGAACACCGTCTCAAGCTGTTCTGCGACAACGCCGTGCGCCGCTACCGCTTGAACGCTACCGACGGGCCGGAATGACGACGACCGCCACGCCAGCGATTGCCACAACGACATCTTCTATAACAACAACTTGCGAGGAATTCGCCATGCTTACCCGCCACGCCCTTTCCCATAAAGCTCTGATCAACAAAGCCCTGCTCAAGACAGGCCTGCTCAAGACAGTCTCCGCGCTGGGTCTGATGCTGACCTTCGCGACCACTGCCCACGCCGAGATCACCGCGCGCATGGGCACCAGCCTGCCGGATGCCCACCCGCAGACGCTGGGGGCCAAGAAGTTCGCACAACTCGTCGAGGAAAGATCCGACGGCGAGATCACCGTCAAGGTGTTCTCCAACGGCATTCTGGGCAACGACGTCAACATGACCTCGATGCTGCAGTCCGGGACCCTGGATTTCACCGTACCGTCCACCGCGACCCTCAGCAGTCTCAATCCTGACTTCAACATCGTCAGCCTGCCCTTCCAGTTCGATGACAGTGCACATGCGGACGCGGTGCTGGATGGCGAGGCCGGCCGAGCCCTGCTCGCAAGCCTCGATGACAAGCAGCTGGTGGCACTCGAGTACTGGGAGAACGGCTTCCGTCACATGACCAACAGCCGCCGCCCCATCGAGACGCTCGAGGACATCGAAGGCCTCAAGATTCGCACCATGCAGAACGCGCTCTACATCGACCTCTTCAATGGGCTGGGAGCCAACGCCGTGCCCATGTCGGTCAATGAGCTGTTTACCGCCATGGAGACCCGCACGGTGGATGGCCAGGAAAACCCCTACACCGTGATCGACGCCAAGCGCTTCTTCGAGGTCCAGAAGTACCTCTCGCGCACCGCGCATGCCTATGACGCCCTGGTGCTGGTCGCCTCGGCCGACTTCATGCAGTCACTCGATGAGGCGCAGCGCCAGTTGGTCCGCGAGGCCGCCCGTGAAGCCACGCTCTATCAGCGCGAACAGAGCCGCGCCCTGAACGAGGAATTACTGAGTGCCCTTGAGAAGAAGATGGCCGTCAACGTGGTCGCGGATAGTGAGCGCCAGCGCATGCGTGAGGCCCTGGCACCGGTGATTCAGCAGCACACCCAGGCACTTGACGCAGACGTGGTGACGCAGTTCCAGACTGCCCTGGCCGACGCGCGCTGAACACTTTCATCAGCCCCGGTCATCAGCGCCTGTGTCATCAGTCCCAGCCACCGACACGCGGCAGTGCCCTTTTCGCTGCAACCAGAGGGGCGCAATGACAGCGCTGCCGCACCGTCATCGAGATGCCTCCTTCGGGGATGACACCATGAACAAACTGACCCAAGAGATGCCGTTATCCATGTCGATCAAACCGCCCTCTGCCACGCACGACGAGTCCCGCAAGACCGCTGGCGCTGCGCAGGACACGGCAGCTCCGCAGGACAAGACCACTGTGCAGGAAAAGACAGCCCCGCAGGACACGGCCACCCCCTCGAGCATTGCCGTCGGCATCACGGCGCTGTTCAAGGGGCTCGAGAAGACCCTGACCCTGCTGATGGTGCTGGCGCTGGTGGCGATGATCGTACTGGTGTTCGTCAATGTGGTGCTGCGCTACGGCTTCAACAGCGGCATCTCGATCAGTGTCGAGCTGTCCCGCTTCCTGTTCGTGTGGGTCACCTTCATGGGCGCGGTCACGGCGCTGATCCGCCAGGAGCACCTGAGCGTCAATACCTTCGCCGACAAGCTGCCAGCGACCATGCGCGCCGGGCTGGACCGGCTGGTGACCCTGGCGATGCTCGGCTGCTGTCTGATGCTGCTCAAGGGCAGCTACGCCCAGACAGTGCTCAACTGGAGCAACCTCTCTCCCATCAGCGGCATTCCGGTCGGCGTCTTCTATCTCGCCGGTCTGATGGCAGGCGTGCTGATGTCCCTGATTCTGCTCTGGCGTCTGCTGACGCCGCTGGCACTGCATGCTGTCACGCTGCGCGTCGCGCCGAGCCACGCCTCTGATTCGCAAGGAGATACGCCATGACCATCGGGCTTTTCCTCGGCTCCCTGCTGGCCGCCATCGGCCTGAGCCTCCCCATCGCCTTCGCTCTGCTGGTCAGTGCCATCGTGCTGATGCTGCATCTGGATCTGTTCAACTCGCAGATCCTGGCCCAGAACCTGGTCAATGGCGCCGATAGTTACACTCTGCTGGCCATTCCCTTCTTTCTCACCGCCGGCGAAGTGATGTCGCGCGGCGGGCTTTCCCAGCGCATCGTCACGCTGGCGATGTCACTGGTGGGCCACCGCAAGGGCGGGCTCGGCTTCGTCGCCATCTTCGCCGCCATCGTCATGGCCAGCCTGTCCGGTTCTGCCGTCGCCGATACCGCAGCGCTGGCCAGCATGCTGCTGCCGATGATGCGCAAGGCCGGCTACCCGCTGGGCCGCTCCTCCGGCCTGATGGCCGCCGGTGGCATCATCGCGCCGATCATTCCGCCCTCCATTCCGCTGATCATCATCGGGGTCGCCGGTGGCATCTCCATCGGCAAGCTGTTCCTCGCCGGCATCGTGCCGGGGCTGATCATGGGTGTGACCCTGGTGGTGATGTGGCTGTTCATGACCCGCAAGGAAGATCTGGTGGTCACGAAGAAGGCCAGCGGGCGTGAACGCCTCAAGGCACTCAAGGACAGCTTCTGGGCCATCATGCTGCCGGTCATCATCATCGGCGGCATCAAGAGCGGCATCTTCACCCCGACCGAGGCCGGTGTGGTCGCGGCGGTCTACGCCATCTTCGTCGCCACCGTGGTCTACCGCGAACTCGACCTCAGCCAGCTCTACGCCGTGCTCGCCCAGGCCGCCCGCAGCACCGCCATCGTGATGTTCCTGGTCGCCGCGGCGATGGTCGCCTCCTGGCTGATCAGCATCGCCCAGCTGCCGCTGATGGTAGCCGGTCTGCTGCAGCCGCTCGCCGATGATCCGCGCATCCTGATGCTTGCCATCATGGGCATCGTGCTGGTGGTCGGCATGGTGATGGACCTGACGCCGACCATTCTGGTGCTCACGCCGATCCTGATGCCCATCGTCAAGCTGGCCGGTATCGACCCGGTCTACTTCGGGATCATGTTCGTTCTCAACTGCGCCATCGGCCTGATCACCCCGCCGGTCGGCAACGTGCTCAACGTGATCACCAGCGTCGGCAACCTCAAGTTCGAGAAGGCGGTCAGTGGCGTCGCGCCCTTCGCCCTCGCCTATGTGGTGATTCTACTGCTGTTCGTCGCCTTCCCGCAGATCATCACCGCGCCGCTTTACTGGATGACCGACTGACCCCGTGACAACCACAACCACGAAGCCGCAAAAGACGACAGAAAGAAGGCAAGACACCAACGACACGCCACTTGCTTAGACAGTCGCCAACAAAGACAGTCGCCCGCTAAGACAGCCGCCAACAAAGACAACAAGAGAGCCATTCAATGACACCCATGATCAAGACGACCCTCGCCAGCCTGCTGTTGATCGCCCCGCTGAGTGCTGCCCATGCCCAGATGACGCTCAAGCTGGCCCACGCCGCCCCGACCACCGATACCCAGCAGCAGGCAGCCGAGCGCTTCGCCGAGCTGGTCAAGGAAGGCACGGATGGCGAGATCACCGTCAACATCTTCGGCAATGGTGTGCTCGGGGGCGACCAGCAGATGATCGCCGGTGTGCGCAGCGGCACCATCGATATCGAGATGTCCGGCAACCCCAACTTCGCGGGTCTGCAGCCGGCGCTGGGCGCCTTCGATCTGCCCTACATTTTCCCTGACCGCAAGACGGCCTATCAGGTGCTGGACGGCAAGGTCGGCGACGATGCCCTGGCTCTGCTCAAGGAAGACAACCTCAAGGGCCTGGCCTTCTGGGAAGTCGGCTTCCGCGCGATGACCAACTCCAAACACCCGATCAAGACGCCCGCCGATGTCGATGGCCTGGTGATGCGCACCAACTCCAACAAGTCGCTGATCGAGGCCTTCTCGTTGCTGGGTGCGAATCCGGTGCCGATGCCGCTGGGCGAGCTCTACACCGCGATGGAAACCGGCACGGTCGACGCACAGGACCACCCGATCAGCATCGTCTGGTCGGCGGGCTTCTATGAGGTCCAGGACTACCTGTCACTGACCAACCAGGCCTACACCTCACTGCTGATGGTGATGAACGACGACAAGTTCGAAAGCCTGTCACCAGAATATCAGCAGGTACTGGTAAGCGCGGCGCGGGAGGCCGGCGATTATCAGCGTGAACTGAACGCGAAGAACGAGCAGAAGATTCTCGCTGAACTGGCCGACAAGGGCATGAAGATCGAGACCGACGTCGATACCGCCGCCTTCCAGAAGGTCGTGCTGCCGACCTGGGACAGCTATATCGCCGCCAATGGTCGCGACTGGATCAATGCCATTCAGGGCGCCAGCCAGGCCAGCGCCGATGTCGGTGTTGATGCCAAGGTCGAGCCGCAAGGCACGCAGAAGACCACGGCCGCCGTGACGCAGTAACGCCCAAGCGCTTTTTCGATTTCCCTATCTGTCACCCCAGCGAGGGCGCCAGCCCTTGATAACCAGGCCCTGACGGCACCCTCGCTGATTGGAGAAATGTCATGTCCCGAGATGTTCTGCTGCTCAACCAGAAATGTGCGCACACCCTGAGTCTGTTCGACGCCACCAGCGGCGAGGAACTCCACCACCTGCGCCTGCCGGATTACCCGCATGAGTTCGTGGTGGATTCCACCGGCCGCTACGCCTTCGTGGGTCACTACGGCATCCTCGGTGCCGACTGTATCGGCGACCAGGGCGGCTGCTCGGTATTCGTGGTCGATCTCGAGACCTTCACGCTGGTCAATACGCTCAGTACCTGGCCGTACTATCGCATCCACGGCCTGGGCATCGATGACCAGGATCGCCTCTACGCCATGAGCGAAGGCCACAACACCCTGCTGCTGTTCAACACGCCCCTGACCCAGACCACGCCGGATCTGGCCGTGTCCTCCGGTGGCTACAAGACCCACCTGTTCGCGCTCACCAAGACCGGCGACTGGGCCTACGGCATCAATCTGCTCAGCAATACCATCACCAAATTCAAGCCTCACGATGCCACCTTCACGCCCATCGCGATGATTCCGGGCCGCAAGCCGGAGGGCAACAGTCTGTCCGCCGATGGCCATACCCTGTTCATCAGCAACCGCGATGACGACAGCATCGTGGCGGTGGATACCGAATCGATGACCGTGCGCGCCTCGGCGACCACCGGTCGAGATCCCAACCGTATCTACCGTGACCCCAAGGGGCGCCTGATCACCACCAATTACGGGGAAAGCTCGCTGTCATTGTTCGATGAGGCGCTGGCGCCGCTGGGCACCATCCAGCTTGAGGCAATTCCCATCGCGATGAGCTTCCACCCGGATGGCGAGCAAGCCTTCGTTTCGCTCAAGGGCGATCGCATCGCGGTGCTGGATCTGGAGAGCGGCCAGGTACGCAGAAGCTTCGCGACACGCGCCGAGCCGGACGTGTCCTGCCTGCTGGTGCGTGACCACTGAGTCAATCGGCACTTGATGCTTCCAACCAGGACACGAGCCAGTCATGACGGATACCACATACAGGCACGAGCCTTCACACAGTCAGCCGCTGATCGATGCGCACCATCACTTCTGGGCCCTGGATGGCCAGGTGGCGTACCCCTGGCTGGAAGAGTCGCCGGTGGAGAACTTCTTTCTCGGCGATTACGCCGCGATCCGCCGACCCTTTGTGGCCGCGGACTTGAAGCGCCTGGTGCCTGAGGGCTTCCGGCTGGTGGGCAGTGTGCACTGCGAAGCCGAGGCCGCACGCTCGCAGGCACTGGAAGAGACGCGCTGGATCACCCGACAGCAGGCCACTCATGCGCTACCGAGCGCGCATGTCGGCTGGGCCGCCTTCGGCACTGATGCGTGCGCCGCTCAGCTGGATACCCAATGTGAATCGGCGCTGTTTCGTGGCGTTCGCGCCAAGCCAGTCACCGCTGCCACGCCGCAGACCCGCCAATCGGTGGCGGGCACCAGCGGCAGTCTGCAGGACCCGCGCTGGTGCGAGGGACTGGCGCTGCTCAAGGAGCGTGACCTGAGCTGGGACCTGCGCGTGCCCGCCTGGCATCTAGAAGAGGCGGCCGCGACGCTGGAGGACTTCCCCGGCTTGCGCGTCATCCTCAACCACAGCGGGCTGCCGTGGGATCGCACGCCGCAAGGCCTTACCCAATGGCGCGCAGGCATGCGGGCGCTTGCCGACAACCCGAATGTCGCCGTCAAGCTGTCGGAATTGGGCACTCCCTGGCATGCCTGGGATGCCGGCGCCAATCGTGAGCTGCTATGTGAGGTACTGGATATCTTCGGTGCCCAGCGCTGTCTGTTCGCCAGCAACTTCCCGGTCTCCGGCCTCAAGGTCAGCTATGGCGACTGGCTAGCGCTGGTGACCAGCGCCATTGAGCAGATGGCGAGCACCGACCTGCGCCAGCGCACGCTCGACAAGGTACTGCACGACAACGCCATTCACTGGTATCGCCTACCGATTGCCACTATCGCATCGCCCACGGATGCTGCCGCTGTCCCCAGCTCCACCGCTACTACACCTTCTATTACGTTCTCTACTGCAACCCACACGACACCCACGGCCTGACTCAACCTGCCTCAGGGCTTCACTTATCAAGGAGAAGACACGATGTCACTCAAAGGTCATCAGCTTATCGGACAACGCAGCTTCGCCGCTCAGGGCGAGGCGATCCACGCCATCAATCCGGCCACGGGTGAACGTCTGGAGCCCGCCTATCCGGGTGCCAACGCGAGTACGGTGGAAGAGGCCTGCCAACTGGCCAGTCAGGCCTTCGATGCCTATCGCGCCACGTCGCCCGACGCGAGAGCCGTCTTCCTCGAGACCATCGCCGAGGAAATCGATGCGCTGGGCGATACTCTGACCCAGCGCGCCATGCAGGAGACAGGCCTACCCGAGGCACGCCTGAACGGTGAACGCGGCCGCACCTGCGGACAGCTCAAGCTGTTCGCCAAGGTACTGCGTCGCGGTGAGTGGCAGGGTGTGCGCGTCGACCCTGCGCTGCCGGAACGTGCGCCCCTGCCGCGTGCCGACCTGCGCCAGCGTCAGATCCCGCTGGGCCCGGTGGCCGTCTTCGGGGCCAGCAACTTCCCGCTGGCCTTCTCGGTGGCCGGTGGCGATACCGCTTCCGCGCTGGCCGCAGGCTGTCCGGTGGTGGTCAAGGGGCATTCGGCTCACCCGGGCACCTCGGAACTGGTCGGCCAGGCCGTGGCGCGCGCCGCCAAGCGTTGCGACATGCCGGAAGGTGTCTTCTCGCTGCTATTTGGCCCGGGCAATGAGGTCGGCCAGGCGCTGGTCAAGCATCCCGAGATCCAGGCGGTCGGCTTTACCGGCTCGCGCAGCGGGGGCACCGCCCTGCTGGCCCTCGCTCAGGCGCGCCCGCAGCCGATTCCGGTCTATGCCGAGATGAGCAGCATCAACCCGGTCATCCTGATGCCGGCCGCACTGGAAGCCAGCGCCGAAGCGCTGGGCAGCGCATTCGTCGGCTCGCTCAACATGGGCGCCGGTCAGTTCTGCACCAACCCGGGGCTGGTGCTGGCCGTCAAGGGCGAAGCACTGGAACGCTTCAAGCAAGCCGCCATTCCCGCTATCCAGACAAGTCCGGTGCAGACCATGCTGA
Organism: Cobetia sp. 1AS1; assembly: GCF_029846435.1. NCBI lineage: Bacteria > Pseudomonadati > Pseudomonadota > Gammaproteobacteria > Oceanospirillales > Halomonadaceae > Cobetia > Cobetia sp. 1AS1. The sequence goes on along the minus strand of NZ_JARWKU010000002.1, from coordinate 526,872 downwards.
CGCCGGGCATCCACAAGGCCTATGCCGAGGGCGTGGCGAGCCTGTCCTCACAGGCCGGCATCACCTGCCTGGCCAGTGGCGAAAGCGACTCGCCCATCGCCAGCCCCTGCCAGACCCAGCTGTTCAGCACCCAGGCGAGTGACTTCCTGGCCAATGAGGCCATGCAGGCGGAAGTCTTCGGCTCCAGCTCGTTGATCATCGAATGCGATGATCTCGCTCAGCTCAAGCAGGTCTGCAGCGCGCTGGAAGGCCAGCTGACCGCCACTCTGCACCTGGATGACGCCGATCACGACGCCGCACGTCAGCTGCTGCCGGTGCTGGAGCGCCGCGCCGGACGCATCCTCGTCAATGGCTGGCCGACAGGGGTCGAAGTCTGTGACGCCATGGTCCACGGTGGCCCCTGGCCCGCCACCTCCGATAGCCGCACCACCTCGGTGGGCACCGCCGCGATTCACCGCTTCCTGCGTCCGGTCTGCTATCAGGACCTGCCGGATGCCCTGCTGCCACCGGAACTCAAGCACGACGCGCCCTCTGGCATCAGTCGACTGGTGGATGGCGAGCGGGAGGGGTGATACCCCGCCATTGAACAAGGTGTAGTGCAGTCCACACCTGCCAGAAGAGCCACCCCACGGGGTGGCTCTTTCTCGTTCAGGGCTCATGTCTAGACACTGTGCCCAGGACTCATGCTCAGCCCTCTTGCTCAGACATTCTGCCCTGTCACACCACCCTCCCCAGCCTTGGCGATCAGCCAATCCCGGAACAGTCGCGCGGAGTCCGAGAGCGGACGATCGAGATCAAACACGAGATGCTCCGCGAGGCCGGTGATCGCGCGATGATCCGTGACATGTACCAGCTCGCCCTTGGCGATGGCCTCCGCCGCCATGAAGTCCCACGCCAGCCCGATGCCGGCGCCTCGCTGAATGGCGGCGTAGGTCAGCGTCAGCTGATTGAAGGTGATGTCGGACTTGGGCGGGCGGTAGCGAATACCGAAATGGGCGAACCAATGAGACCAGTCCATGCAGTTCCAGGAGGAGTCCAGCTGAATCAGCGGACGCTGGGCCAGCTCTTCCAGCGAAAGTCCCTGCTCCTTGATCACATCCGGGCGCGCCACCGGATAGATATCTTCGTGAATCAGCGGCGTGGCACCCAACGCTGGCCATTCGCCGTCGCCATAGAGGATCGCGAGATCATGGTCCGGCACCATGCTGGCATCCATCTCGTTGCTGGCGTGGATGTGCACGGTGATCTCGGGGTGCTCGACGCTGAAGCGCAACAGGCAGGGGAACAGCCAGTACTGGGAGACGGCATGCGTTGCCAGCACGCTGACGGTGTCAGGATGCTGGAGCGCGCGCAGGCGCTGTCCGGCCATCTCGAGCCCTTGCAGCGCCGGGAGAATGTGCTGCTGGTAGAGCATTCCCGCCTTGGAGAGCGTTACACCGCGCGCCTTGCGCACGAACAGCGGCGTGCCAAGTGACGCTTCCAGCGCGCGAATCTGCTTGCTGATGGCGCTCTGGGTCAGGCACAGCTCATCGGCGGCGCGGGTGAAGCTTCCCAAGCGACTCACGGACTCGAAGGCCGCGAGTCCCTCCAGTGGGGGAAGATGGCGGAAACGTCCTGCCATGGTGGCTCCCTGTATTTGGAATTGTGTCTGTCTTCGTCATTGCGCTCGCGCGGATGGCTCCAGGCAGCTCTCTCGCCGCACATTCCTTGATGGAATGGCTTGATGCGGCAAAGTCGCTGCTTGATCACGAAGTAACGCATTAGAGTGGCCCCTTGATCAAGACAAGGGCGACTCATCATGAAGAAAGCAATAGTCCATGCTGGCATGGCAGGCGCCCTCTGGGGAGGCGTCATCGTGTTGCCCTCACTGCTTGGCGATATCCATCCAGTAGTCATCAGCTGCGCGCGTTTCGGGCTCTATGGGCTGTTTGCCGCGGCGATCGCGTTGCCCCATGCTCGCCGTCTGGCCGCTCGCCTCACTACACGCGATACCCGCTTGCTGCTGGAGTTGGCACTGACAGGCAATGTGGCGTATTTCATCCTGCTGACGGCGGCCGTCCAATATGCCGGCGTGGCCATCGCGGCCTTGATCAACGGGCTGGTGCCGGTGGCGGTGATGTTGATCGGGAGACGCCATATTCAGGCGAGCCGCCTGTCCGTGAGCCTGTCCCTGACGCTGATCGGGGTGGGAATCGTCTGCATGAACGTGGCTGTTCTGCTTCGTTTCCTGCAGGGCGCGGGAGAGTGGCGAGACCTGATCGGCGTGCTGTGTGGCTCGCTCGGCGTGATGTCCTGGGCATGGTTCGCGCTGCGCAATGCCCAGCAGCTCAAGGCCGGTCGTTTTTCCGCGCGAGAGTGGTCCACCCTGCAAGGCATCGCGACCGGGGTCGTGGCAGTGATGATTCTTGTGCTGGTCGCCGTCTTGCAGCCGCGGATATTGCCGCTGGAGCTCTCGTCTGAACGCTGGCTGGCCTTCGCTGCCGCAGCCCTGTTCATGTCGGTCGGGGGCTCCTGGATCGCCAACGCCCTGTGGAATTCCTCGGCCCAGCGCCTGCCGGTGTCGGTAGGCGGACAGATGATTATCTTCGAGACCTGCTGTGCGTTGCTCTACGGATATCTGCTGGCATGGCAATGGCCGCAGAGCAATGAAGTGCTGGGCATGCTGTTGATTCTCGGCGGTGTGATGTGGACGCTGCGCGCCGAGCAGCGTGTGCCCGGCCCTCGGGAGGTTGCGAAAGGCGTACCTGTTACGGGATCAGAGCAGTGAAATACCCCACCTGATGAAGTCTGGGTTGGCCGATGGTCATTCCCCGCACATTTCACTCGCTTATTTCACTCACCTATTTCACTCACCTATTTCAGACATGCCAAGGCCGCCTCAAAGGGCGGCCTTGGCATGTCTGGCGGGCAGTCTCCACCACTACCCTCTCAGCCATAATGCTTAACCATAGAAGTGCTCGACAAGACTCATGGGAATCGCCGGCACGTAGGTGACCAGCATCAGCACCAGGAAGAGCACGAAGATCATCGGCAGATTGACCTTGGTGGTTTCCCACATGTCCGTCTTGGCGATGGAGCATGAGGTGGCCAGTACCGAGGCCACGGGCGGCGTCTGCTGACCGATGGCCAGATTGAGGGTCAGGATCAGACCGAAGTGGATGGGGTCGATGCCGATCTGCTGGATCAATGGCATCACGATCGGTACCACCAGAATGATGGCAGCGGCACCATGCAGAAACATGCCGAGCAGGAGCAGCAGGATGTTGAGCAACGCCAGCACCGCCACCGGGTCCGTGGTGATCGCGGTGATCTCCTGGGCCAGCTGTTGCGGCAGCTGCATCTCGGTCAGGAACAGCCCCAGCACCGCGGATGTGGCGACCAGCAGCATCACGACGGAAGTCTGGATCACGCCATCGATCACCGCGCGATACAGCACCTGCAGGTTCAGCTCACGGTAGACCAGGCCCCCGATGACCAGTGCCGCCAGCACGGCGATGCCCGCGCCTTCGGTAGCGGTGACGAAGCCGCCGAAGATGCCGCCCAGAATGATGACCGGCAGCGTCAGGGCCCAGAAGGCCTCGCGGAACGCCTTGCCGAGTGTCGACAGCGAGAAGGCAGCCTCACGCGGCATGTCGTACTTGCGGGCATAGTAGTAGCAGAGTACTGCCAGGCCGAATCCCCCCAACAGGCCCGGAATGATTCCCGCCACGAACAGTTTGACGATGGAGGTATCCGCGATGGCGCCATACAGGATCATCGACAGCGACGGCGGAATGATGATTGCCAATGACGCGGAGGATGACGTAATGGCCGCCGAGAACTCTGGCGTGTACTTGCGCTTCTTCATCTCGGGAATCAGCACCGACCCCGTGGCTGCCACGTCCGCGACAGCCGAGCCGGAAATCTCGGCAAAGAACAGTGACACCCCGACATTGACCATCGCCAGACCACCCCGCACGAATCCAACCATGGCCGTGACAAGATTGATCAGTCGCATGGAGATGCCCGAGGTATTCATCAGCGCGCCGGCCAGAATAAACAGCGGAATTGCGATCAGCGGGAACTTGGTGGCGCCATTAAAGAGCGTCAGTGGCACGTTCACCAGCGCATCCACGCCCATGTAGATCACCACTCCGACGACCCCGACGGTGCCGATGGCGACCGCAATGGGCACGTTGATCAACACCAGTGCGAACAGCGCCGCGATAATGATCAGTAGCGTCATGAACGGTGCTCCTTGAGGTCTTGCTCGGCGAGACGGATGGCTTCCGCGATCTCTTCCTCTTCGCTGTTGACGCCTGCACACATCTTGCGCCAGGCATGAGGCAGACTCAGCAGTTCACACAGAATGAAGAGCGCCGCACTGATCGGAATCACCGACTGGGTGACATCCAGACCGATGGTCGGCAAGGCGATGAGGGAGTCCCACGCCAGCACGTCCAGCACCTGGTAACCGAACCAGCCCACCACGGCAAAGAATCCGATCACGATTAGCTCAGAGGTAACGAACAGCGTACTGCGCAGTGCGATGGGCGCCTTGGTGATCAGGCCCGGAAAGCCCATATGGGAACGCTTCAGAGCCGCCAGGCCAGCGCCATAGAAGCTGAGCCAGGCCAGATTGATCGAGGCGACCTCGTCATACCAGGGCAAGGAGCCACCGAAGGTGCGCAAGGCCACCGCCGCCAGCACGATCACCGTCAGCGAGAGCAGCAACCCGACGGTGAACACTTCCAGGCAGCGCTCCACCACCCGATTGACTCTGTCCAGCAGGGTCACATCAGCCGTGGCCGTCAGTCCTTCCCCACTCTCGGTGGGGAAGGTTGCCTTGGCCGCATGGGAATGCGAGCTCATGACTTACTCCTTGGCCAGTGCCATGGCCCGGTCGACCATCGCCTGGCCACCGTCGACCTTGTCGGAGAACGCCTGATAGACCGGCGCGCTCGCGGTGACGAAGGCATCCCGGTCCACCTCATTGACGGCCATGCCACCCGCCTTGAGGCTTGCCAGCAGCTTGTCATCCAGCTCTGCACCCTTGGCGAAGGCCCAGCTCTGGGTCTCGGCGGACACTTCGTCAATCGCGGCCTTCACGTCCTCGGGCATCTTGCTCCAGCCGGCCTGACTGCTGGTTAGCCAGATGGGCGAATAGACATGATTGGAGAGTGACAGGTACTTCTGGACCTCCTGGAACTTGGCGCCATCGATGTTGGACAGCGGGTTCTCCTGGCCATCGACCACCCCGGTCTGGAGTGCCACGAAGACTTCCGAGAAGGCCATCGGTGTCGGATTGGCACCCCACGCCGTGAACATGCCGGTACGCCATTCGCTCTGCGGGGTGCGCAGCTTCAGCCCGTCCAGGTCTTTCGGCTCCACCACGGGATGTTCATTGTTGGTGATCTGGCGGAAGCCGTTCTCCCAGGTGGAGACCAGCTTGAGGCCCTTGGCCTTGGCATCCTCGGCCAGGTCCGTCATCACGATCTCGTCATCGATGCGCTTGAGATGCTCGCGATCCTTGACCATGAACGGCATGTCAAACAGCGCAAAGCTTGGCGAGACGGATGACATCACCGAGGAAATCGCGGCCAGATCGACCGTGCCGAGGCGCAGCTTCTGGATCAGCTGGCGCTCATCGCCCAGCTGACCGCTGTGGTAGTACTCGACCTGATGCTCATCCCCGAGTCGTGCCTGCAAACTATCGGCGAAATGTTGTGCAGTCAGACCTTGCAGACTGTTGGGGCTACCGCCGATGGCAAACACGATCTTCTCGGCATGCGCAGTGGTGGTACCCAGGGCGGCGGCTAACAGCGTGGCGGCAAGCATGGCTCGCTTCATTGTCGAATCCCTTTGATTGTTCTGTTGTGGGGTATGGACGTATCGGGTCTGGCTTGCCGCTTGATCGCTCCGGACCTGAGTCTGTGTTGGCGAGACTGACTCACGTGCGTCACGTTCAAATTCCACCTCCCTCAAGTGGACTGCAAACCATACCAGATGAAACAAAACTTAGTCGTCCACTGCCGCATCGGTCAATCATAGCGCCGCAGAAATAGACCTTTGTCTAGCGAAATACGCAACAATCCTCCTTCCACAGCTTCATCTGGACTGGATGGCAAACCACATACCGACATCAACCGTCTGCTGTCGTCAGCAGCGGTGTCTGGAGGTTTTTCAGCCCTGCAAAACCAAAAGCCCCGCCGATTTCCTCGGCGGGGCGTGCATGCGGACCAGAGACGTCAACATCTCGAAAAAGCATAACGGGCGAATGGGGCTGGAGAACGCGAATTGAGCGCCAGGCAAGAGCACGGCTGGGCGTCACTCAGCCACGTCGTCGCTCAGCCACGGCGTCACTCAGTCACGACGACCCCAGGCCACAGCGTCGTGCGGATGAAGGCTTTCGATATGCCGCACGTGGACATGTGCCTCGCCGTCTGAGATCGCCAGGCCATTGATCAACCTGCGTGCGGCGTCTTCGACGAACATCAGATTCTGGCCATTGAGCGCCGCGAAGGCTTGCTCATCGGCGCGTTTCACGGCCGTCTGGACCGGCGTGGCCACGGCCTGCTCGATGGCATCGATCAGTGCGATCAGCCCCAGATCCTGCGCCGTGGGCTTCAGCTCGACCTGGACCTGCGCCTCGCTACGCTGGCTGTGGGGCGTGGCCAAGGTGGCGTTATGGGTGAGCCACTCGGCGACCTGCTCAGGCGTCAGCGTGGTGTCATTGCGATGAGCCGCCAGGAATGCCTGCTCGATCAGCTGGCGCGACAGGGCCGCCGAGCACGGACAGGTGGAGGAATACCCCACCGTGACACTGGCCTGCAGCGTGAACCTGCCCTCGTGCAGACTGGCCTCCAGCGTGACGGGGTAGGACTTCCAGCCAGAGAGCTTAGGCGTGACTAGCGCCGGACGCTTCACCAGCAGCGCGAATTCCAGCCTGACGCGGGCATTGCGCGAGGCGCAGTCGTGATGGCTTGCCACCATCGCAGCGAGCACCTCCTGCAGGTTGCCCGGAGTCAGTGGCTTGCCCTCCGCCAGCCCATCCATCAGGCAGTAAAGGCGCGACATGTGAATGCCCTTGGTGTGCGGCATCGGCAGGTCGACCTGCGCATCCACGTGGGCATGCAATTCACGGCGATAATCGCCCTCCTCGATGAGTACAGGCAGATCGATCCCCTGCATGCCCACCCATTCCAGGGGACTCAAGGAGCGCGAGCGCTCGGTCAGGGAAACGTCGGGGAGTATTGCGGTCATTCGTCAGATATCCAAAGCGGCCCTCGTCAGTGACCGCCTCCCTCGTGATGCAGGAAGGCGGCACTGAGCTCAGCCGAAGTGTGGGGAGTGTAGCGAGAGGAGAAGAACAGAGCGCTGCAAAAGCAGAGACCGAAGCAACAGAGCGCGGACGGCTCGTCGTCAGCGCAGGATCATCCCGCCAGTCGCGAGGAATGATGGCCGGTGATCTTCCACTCGCCGAGAATCTCCTCGAAGGTGAACAGAAAACGGGCCGCAATCGTGACCGTCTCGTCAGCGGCGCGATATTCGAAGGTGTAGTGCCCTCCGATCACCACGGTACCCAGCTTGCGGCTGACTCGGGGTGAGTACTCCCCCAACTCGCAGGCCAGTGCTTCATTGGCGAGAAAGCCATCGAAGTAGGCCTGGCGTTGCTGGCGATTCTCACGCACATCATCGGCGACCGTCGGCACCAGAATCGCGTCCTCTGCATACAGCGAGAGAAGCGTCTCCTTCTCCCCGCGCGTGACGGCGATCGCCCAGCGCTCCAGCGTGCGCGTCGCGGCATTGATGCAGAACTCTGCGTCACGCTCACTCAGTGGTGGGGATGTCGGGTGGGGCATGCGGTGGCTCTCCCTTGAGGATGAGGCACTTGAGGAAAGACGGGGGCTGACAGCGCCCCGTCGTCGTGTCACGGGGCGATCAGGCGTCGGCACACCCAAGGATGCCCTGCCCAAGGCGCTCGATCAGCTGCGGATACAGCGTCTCGCCCAGCGGCAGTCCGACACCCAGCGGCTCGAAGACGATGGAGGTCTTGACCCCGGTCCCCTCGAAGACGCTCTCGATCAACGCCGGGTTGTACTGTGGCTCTCGGAAGACGCACTGGATGTCGTCCTGCTTCACGCGCGCCTGGATCTCCTTGACACGGGCCGGGCTGGGCGTGGAGGCATCGCCCAGCGAGATGGCACCAGACGCCGGCACGTCGAAGCGGTGCTCGAAGTACTGGTAGGCATCATGGAAGACGATGTAGCGAGTGCCCTGCACCTGAGCCAGACGCGCTGACAGTGACTCGGTCAGCGCCTCGAGCTCCTGCTGCCCCGCCTGGGCATTGCTGCGATAGGTCGCCGCGTGCTCCGGGTCCTGCGCCGCCAGTGACTCCGCAATGGCGTCCAGCCAGGTGTGAGCATTTACCGGGTCCAGCCAGCCATGGGGATTCTCGCCGTCGTGACCATGCTCGTCGTGATGCTCATCGTCATCCGCATGGGCTTCGTGATCGCCATCGTGATGCTCATCGTCATCCGCATGGGCTTCGTGATCGTGATGCCCGTCGTGCTCTTCGCCATGCTCTTCACCCTGCTCTTCGCCATGTGCGGAAGACGCTTCATCAGCGTGATGATGTGCCTCGAAGGTGGGGCCCGAACGATAGGTCAGGTGCAGGGTGCCGGGCACCTCCATCAACTCGACGGCATCGGCATCCGCGGCCAGCGTTGCACGCGCCTTGGCAAGCCAGGGCGTCAGCTCACCACTGACGAAGAACATCACATCCGCATCGGACAGTGCCCTGGCCTCGGAGGGACGCATGGAATAGCCATGCGGTGAAGCGCCTGACTGGATGACCAGATCGGGGCTGCCCAGCTCCCCCATGACACGTGCCACCAGTGAGTGCACCGGGGGGATGTCCACCGCGACCGATGGCACCTCGGCCACTGCCATGGCAGGTGCCAGCATCAGGGGCAGAGAGAGGGAAGGCAGTAACCGATGGCGCATGGCGGTTCTCCAATAGAAGCGAAATCACGGAAGGAAGATCGAAGGCTGCAATGGCCACCCTCAATATGTTATAACATAACATTAATGGTCACTGACCCGTCAACTCTTCAGCGCCAAGAGGTCCCAATGTCGCTGTTATCGATCAAGAATCTGTGTGTCACGCTCGGCAGGCATCGCATCCTCGATGCGATCGATCTCGAGGTTGAGCGCGGCGAAATCGTTACCCTGGTAGGCCCCAATGGCTCAGGCAAGTCCACGTTGCTGCGCAGCATCATCGGGGCGGTGTCCCCGACGAGCGGGCGGATTCATCGTCAGCAAGGCTGCAGAATTGGCTACGTGCCCCAGCGCCTGAGCCTGGACCCGACACTGCCGATGACGGTGGTGCGTTTCCTGAATCTGCCCCATCGCCATTCGCGCGCGGCGGTGGCAAATGCCTTGGCGCAGGCCGGCATCCCTGGCGTCGAGCAACAGCAGATCGCCGATCTTTCGGGGGGACAGTTCCAGCGTATTCTGCTGGCCCGTGCCCTGATGGATTCGCCCGATATATTGCTGCTCGATGAGGCGACCCAGGGGCTGGATCACCGTGGCATCGCGGATTTCTACCGTCAGATCGATCGCGTCCGCCACACCCTCGGCTGCGGGGTACTGATGGTCAGTCATGAGCTGCATGTGGTGATGCGCGCCTCCGATCGTGTCGTCTGCCTGCATGGCCACGTCTGCTGTCAGGGCACGCCTGAGCGCGTCATGGCCTCACCGGCCTACCAGGATCTGTTCGGGCTCGATACCGCTGACGCCCTGGCCTTCTATCGCCATGAGCATTCTTCTGCTCACCCTCACTCTCCTGCTTACTCTCACGATCACTCTGACTCTCGCACCCACTCGCCCGCTGACGCTGCGCCCACCTGTCGGCCCGCATCCAGACCTGCGCCTGCACCCGCGCCTGCAGCCAAGCCTGTGCTCAAGCAGACAACGCAGAGTCGGGAGCCAGCGCTCCAGCTCATCGCACCGACCGCAGAGGGGTGTCACTGATGTTTGAGAGACTGATACTGGATGACTTCATGCTCCGCGCCGCCCTGGCCGGGATATTCGTGGCGCTTGCGGCAGCGCCGCTGGGTTGTTTCGTCGTCTGGCGACGCATGGCCTATTTCGGCGACGCCACGGCCCATGCCGCGATTCTGGGCGTGGCGCTGTCGCTCTTGATGTCCACCTCGATTCTGGCCGGCGTGCTCGTCGTCTCGCTGATCATGGCGACACTGGTCACTCTGCTCAGCGGACGCGGCTACGCCATGGACACCCTGCTTGGCGTGATGGCGCACTCCGCACTCGCCTTCGGCCTGGTGGCCGTCTCCTTCCTGCCCGGCGTGCGCATTGACCTGATGGCCTATCTGTTCGGCGATATTCTGGCGGTCAGCAAGACAGACCTCGCAATCATCGCCGCAGGTGGCGTGCTGGTCATCGGCCTCATCTACTGGCGCTGGTCGGCACTGCTCACCGCCACCCTGAATGAGGACCTGGCGCGTGCCAGCGGCATCAACCCGCGACGCGAGCAGCTGGTGCTGACACTGTCGCTGGCCGTGGTGGTCGCGGTTGCATTGAAGGTGGTCGGTGCGCTGTTGATCACCGCGCTGCTGATCATCCCGGCCGCCACTGCGCGCCGCTTCTGTCACACCCCTGAGCTGATGGCGATCGCCGCCGCCATCATCGGCGGAGCCTCCACCACCGGCGGACTGCAGGCGGCTTACTGGCTGGATACCCCCACCGGCCCCACCATCGTGTGCCTCGCCACCCTGCTGTTTGCCCTGAGCACTGCAGCGGCACGCATCTCACGCCTCGTCTCTCAGAGGGGCAGCGAAGCGTCTGCTCGAGGGTGAGCTGGTGCATGCCCATACAGAGGCCCGATGGGTGCTGCACGATAGCTAGCGTTGTTCATCAGTCATCAGCTTGCGCAGCAGACAGGCAAGCTGATGTTGCTCATCACTGTCCAGCGCACTCGCCATCCGGTGCTGATTCTCGACATGCGCTTCCAGAGTGGTGTCGATCAGATGACGCCCTGCTTCCGTCAGCGCGACGCGATTGCTGCGCCGATCCTCATCACTGGCCTGGCGCTGCAACAACCCTCGCTTCACCAGCTGATCTATCCGCGTGCTCATGGCACCGGAAGAGAGCATCAACGTCTGATACAGCTGAGTCGGGGTCAATGGCGCCTGTGAACGTCGCAGCGTCGCCAGGATGTCGAACTCGACAGTCGACAGGCCCTCCTTCTCGAATACCTGCTCCATTCTCGAGCCAAACACGCGACCTGCCCGACTGATACGCCCGAATATGCCCATCGGCCGGCAATCCAGATCGGGGCGAGCCTTCTCCCACTGCGCAAGAATGCGATCCACGGCATCCGTCATCATGAAACCTCCCAGTTATCTTTCCAAAAAGATACTTTGATGACGGCGGGTTTGCGAGTACTCTCACATCTATCTTTTTAGAAAGATACTTTAAGGAGAGACAAATATGCCATCTCCACGCCTGAAGGTTCTCGCCATGACCGCCACGGCCCCGATCATATGGGGAAGTACTTACCTTGTGACACAGACCCTTCTCCCTGCCGACACCCCATTCACCGCAGCCACCATTCGCGCCCTGCCCGCGGGACTGCTGATTCTGCTCTGGACTCGACAGACCTTGTCGGGAGGGTGGTGGGTGAAGGCCATGGTGCTGGGCACTCTCAATATCGGACTCTTCTTTACCTGCCTGTTTGCCGCTGCCTACCGCATCCCCGGCAGCATGGCCGCCTTGCTGCTGGCAAGTCAGTCGGTGTGGGTTCTACTGCTCAGCCGCTGGTGGCTGGGGACAGGCTTCAGCATGACAGCCGCAATGCAGTGTGGACTGGGCATGGTCGGAGTGGTGCTGCTGCTCAATCCCGGCCAAGGTGGGCTGGACATGACAGGGGTCGGGATCGCGCTGCTCGGTGCTGTCTCGATGGCCGCCGGCATCGTACTCAGCAAGCGCTGGCAACGTCCGCCCGACGTCGGTCAATTGAGCCTGACGGGTTGGCAATTGATCTTCGGTGGACTGTTGTTGCTGCCCCTGGCCGCCTGGTCGGAAGGCATACCGACCAATCTCGAGCTGCAACATCTGCTGGGCTATGGCTACCTGATCCTGCCGGGTGGAGTGCTCGGCTATGGCCTCTGGTTTGCCGGCATCCAGCGATTGCCCGCCTTTTCGGCATCACTGCTGGGTATCTTCAGCCCGCTGACGGCAACGGTGCTGGGCTTTGTGTGGATGGGCGAGTCATTCGGGCCCCTTCAATGGCTTGGCACTTTCTGCATCGCTTCTGCCCTGACATTCCCCCTCTGGGTATCGCTCAAGCGACGTAGCGCTCAGCCAAGCCGTCATGAGTTGACTCGATGACCCACCGGGGCAATCCAACGTGCATGGGCAGCCGGCCTTGAACGGACAAGCCATCCCTGCAAGGAACGTAGAGCAGGGGCATCGAGCAATGAACTTAGAAACAGAACCCCCCACTGATCGCGGATCAGTGGGGTGTCTGGCGAGTGTCAGCAGATCAGGAACTCACGCGCCGTCGTTCATTCCCAGGCGGGGAACGGGTCTGGCAGGTCACGCCAGGCTTCCTTGCCCGCCAGCAGCGTGGCGTCATCGAGCAGGCACTCATCCAGCGCCTGGCGGATACGGGCTTCATCCAGGTTCTGACCGATGAATACCAGCTCCTGGCGCATGTCACCGAACGGCTCCTGCCACTTTTCCCGGATCGACTCTAGGTACTCGGGGTCTTCTGGCCATTCGACCTCCGGGACTGCCTTCCAGAACATGCCGCCGAACCCGTAGTGCGCGATGCCGCCGGCCTGGTTCCACTGCCCGGCAAACTGCGGCCGCGTGGCCAGCCAGAAGAAGCCCTTGGAGCGCAGCAGCTTGCCACCGAACCAGTCTCCGTGGAGCAACTGGTGGAATTTCTCGGGATGGAACGGCACGCGCGCATGGTAGGAGAAGCTCGAGATGCCATATTCCTCGGTCTCCGGCACATGCTCACCGCGCATCTCTTTCAGCCAGCCTGGTGCCTGTTGCGCGCGATCGAAACTGAAGCGGCCAGTGTCCAGCACCTTGGAGAGCGGCACGGCGCCTTTCGTCATGGGCAGAATCTCGGCCTCCGGGTTGAGCGAGCGCAGCACCGCGCTCAGCTCGGCAAGCTGTGAGGCATCGAGCAGGTCCGTCTTGCTGATCAACAGCACATCACAGAATTCGATCTGATCGACCAGCAGGTCGGCGACATTGCGCTCATCGTCTTCGCCGAGACTTTCCCCCGCTTCCGCCAGTGACTGCGCCTCGCGATACTGGGTCAGGAAGTTGGCGCCATCCACGACGGTGACCATGGTGTCGAGACGCGCGACACTGGAGAGGCACTGGCCGTCCTCGTCCTCGAAGGTGAAGGTTTCCGCCACCGGCAGCGGCTCGGAAATGCCGGTGGATTCGATCACCAGGCAATCGAAGCGCCCTTCCTCGGCCAGTCGCCGTACCTCGATGAGCAGGTCCTCACGCAGCGTGCAGCAGATGCAGCCATTGCTCATCTCGACCAGCTGCTCCTCGGCACGATTGAGCGTCACCTCGTTGTCCGCACCCGGCGCGCCACGCACCATGGCGGCATCGATGTTGACTTCGCTCATGTCATTGACGATCACCGCCACTCGACGCCCTTCGCGGTTGGCAAGGATGTGATTGAGCAGCGTCGTCTTGCCGGCGCCCAGAAAGCCGGACAGCACAGTGACTGGCAGGGCCGGAGGCAGTGAAGCGGGCCTGTCAGGAGAGGAAGTCGATTGCAGAGTTGTCATCAGTCTTTGCCTTGGATTCATGAGGGGGCATCACGCCGAATCAGGTGCTGCATGAGGTCCATGAGGGCTTGTCTCACAGAGCCCTTGTCAGAGGGCTTGCATCAGCAAGCACGATTGCGCGGCCGGTCGAGGAATGCGCCATCATCCACCCGACCCTAAAATGATACGTTATAACATTTCTACAAGGCAATCCCTTACCCCCTTCTTCCAGAAGACAAAAACGCCCCGCTGGCAAGCCAGCGGGGCGTGAAGTGGTGTAATCAGCGGTGCGTTTTTGGCCGCGTGCAACTCTCAGATGACGATCAGACCGCCATCATGACGGCAGAGGCCATCACCGCCCCACCCACCAGACGGGAAGCGATGGCAGGCACCCCCATCAGGCGCTGGCCGATAGCACGGCCCAGCAACGCCAGAGCCAGCGTCGCGACAACAAAGCCCGCCATGTAGCCCGCGGCGCTGCCAGCCGCCGGCATTTCCAGCGCATGGGCGAAGCCGTGGCAGGCCATGAAGCCGGCGACCATCACGGCGCCAGCCAGGGTCGGCAGACGCAGCAGCAGCGCCACCAGCGCACCGGAGGCCAGCATCGAGAGCAGAATGCCCTGCTCGGCGATCAGCGCATGCAGCGCCTGCCCACCGCTGAGCAGCGCGATGCCCGCCCCCGCCAGCATGCCGACGACCATCAACAGCGGCGTGGCAAGCGTCAAGGCTCGCGACTGACGCGCACTCCAGATGCCGATGGCCAGCATGGCCAGCAGGTGATCCAGCCCGGTGAAGGGATGCGTCAGGCCGGCCATCAGTCCCTGGGCATCATGACCGGGGTGGGCAGAAGCCGAGGTCGCCACCAGCAACAGAGAGGTGGCCAGCAGTGCGGAGTGAGAACGCTTCATGTGTCATTCCTGAACAAGATGATGATGAATCCCCCCGCCCCCCGTGGTGAGACGAATGCCGGGAGACAATGAATCCTAAGCCAGCGGCAGAAAACGCGGCGCCATCAGTCCTGTGCCGCCAGCTTTTGCGGGCGACGCTCCGGCAGCATGCCGCGATCCAGAATGAAGGCGATGATCTCCTCCAGCCCGACACCGTCATACAGATTGGCGAACACGAAGGGACGCTCGCCGCGCATCTTGCGCGAATCGCGATCCATCACCTCGAGCGAGGCATGCACCTGCTCGGCGATGTCGATCTTGTTGATGATCAGAAGATCCGACTTGGTGATGCCCGGCCCACCCTTGCGCGGAATCTTGTCGCCTGCAGAGACATCGATCACATAGAGGGTGAGATCGGAAAGCTCGGGGCTGAAGGTCGCGGACAGGTTGTCGCCGCCGGATTCCACCAGCACCAGCTCCATGTCCGGGTGTCGCGCCTGCAGATCATCGATGGCGGCCAGATTCATCGAGGCATCCTCGCGAATCGCGGTATGCGGACAGCCACCGGTCTCGACCCCGAGGATGCGGTCCGCGTCCAGCGCTTCATGGCGCAGCAGGAAATCGGCATCTTCGCGGGTGTAGATGTCATTGGTGACCACCCCGATGTCGTAATGATCCCGCAGGGCCAGACACAGCTGGCGCAGCAGCGCCGTCTTGCCGGAGCCCACCGGCCCACCCACTCCTACGCGTAGACAATGCTTCATGGCAGCTTCCTTTCTCGTGAGATATCAGACGTTCATGTCGGTCGGTTCAGGCGCCGCCGCCTCAAGACAGGCGGCCTTGGCTCAACTCCTGAACAGACGGGAATATTGGGTTTCGTGCTGGGCGGAGGCGAGCGCCAGTCCCGGCAATATCGGGCCAAGCTCATCATCCAGACGCGCAAGCGCCTGTGAGACGACCTCCACCACGCGGGGGCGCAACTGCTCGGTCAGACGTTGGGCAGCGGTGTGCCCCAGCGGCATGGCCTTGCAGGCCACTGCCAGTTGATTCTCGAGCCAGGCCCAGGCAAAGCCGATCAAGGTCTGACGCGGTGGTACCCCACGCTGGTGCGCCACCCAGGCAAACACCGTGACGTAGCCGGGCGCCTGCGGCATCAGCGCGCTTGGCGGTTCGAGCTCGAGACTTCTGAGCAGGCGCAGCAGCGCCGCCCCGAGTCGCGCGTCCTCATCGCTGAGTTCGGCGGTTTCACGCGTCGCCTTGAGCCAGCCATCCCACTCGTCGAGCGCCGCCGCATCCCCCTCGGCCCACGCCTGCTGCAGGCGCACCAACAATGGCAGCTCGCAACGGCCAAGCCCGTCTTCCAGCACGCCGTCGATCCACTCGCCAAGCTCCTGCTCCTGAGTGACCCAGCCAAGCTCGAAGGCACTCTCCAGCCCCTGAGACCAGGCAAAGGCGCCGATGGGCAAGGCCGGACTCACCAGCTGCAACAGCCCCAGCAGCGCCAGATCCTCCTGCGCCGGCAGGCCCGCCATAGCATCAGTGCTCATGCGTGTGCTCATGGGCGTGGCTGTGAGAATGGCCGTGGCTGTGCTCATGGGCATGGGCATGGTCGTGAGCATGTGAGTGGCCGTGGCCATGACCGTGTGAGTGAGCATGCCCCTGCCCCGCCTGGGCATAGGCGCCCGGCTCAGGGTCAAAGGGCGCCTCGTGATGGGTGAGGGTCGCGCCCAGTCGCTCGGCCAGCTCTTCCAGCACGTGATCTGGCGGGAAGCGCACCCAGCCGATTGCGCTCGCTGCTTCGCCCCTTGCTTCGCCCTTTCCTTCAGCATCAGCGTCAGGCGTCTGCATGCCGATGGCGAGCTGCACATGGCGATTGCCCAGGTGATAGCAGAGCGCGGCCATCGGGCGCCCGGCGGCGATGTGGGCAGTCACTACCGGCTCATCCGCGGCGCGGATGCGGATCACCTCACCCTCGCGCGAGGCCAGCCGATCGCCGTCACGCAGTACCGGGCCGCGATCCAGAAACAGGCCGACCTCGCGCCCGCCGTCGGTGGTGGCTCGCAGGCGCCCGCGGATGCGCAGCTCCAGCGGCAGGGTCAGGGTGTCAAGGGGCTCGGCATCGGTGTGAGCGCTCGCTGGGTCGCCTGAACCACTGGCGTCTGGCAGGCGATGTATCAGTTCCATCATGGCGTCAATCTCGAATAGGGAATCAGAACAGGCACTTGAAACAGGCCTTCAGAACAGGTGATAGCGCTGGGCCAGCGGCAGCTCGCTGGCGGGCTCACAGGTCAGCAGCTCACCGTCGGCGAAGACTTCGTAGGTCTCGGGGTCGACCTTGAGCTCCGGGCAGGCGTCATTGAGTTTCATGTCGCACTTGCGCACCTGACGCACGTCGCGGCAGGCGGACAGCGGGCTGTCGAGCCCGAGCGCCTCCCCGACACCAGCCTTGAGCGCCGCCTGGGAGACGAATGTCAGGCGCGTGGCGCTGGCTGCCTTGCCGAAGGCACCGAACATCGGGCGGTAATGCACCGGCTGCGGCGTGGGAATCGAGGCATTCGGGTCGCCCATGGGTGCGGCGGCGATCATGCCGCCCTTGAGGATGCACGCCGGTTTGACGCCGAAGAACGCCGGTGACCACAGCACCAGGTCCGCCAGCTTGCCGACTTCAATTGAGCCGACCTCGTGGGCGATGCCGTGGGTGATGGCCGAGTTGATGGTGTACTTGGCGATATAGCGGCGCGCACGGAAGTTGTCGGTGCCGCGCTCGCTGTCCTCTGCCAGCAGGCCGCGCTGTTCGCGCATCTTGTGCGCCGTCTGCCAGGTGCGACAGATCACCTCGCCCACGCGGCCCATCGCCTGGGAATCCGAGGACATCATCGAGATGACACCCAGATCGTGCAGGATGTCCTCGGCGGCGATGGTCTCGCGGCGAATGCGCGAATCGGCGAAGGCGACGTCCTCGGGAATGCTCGGGTCCAGGTGGTGGCAGACCATCAGCATGTCGAGGTGCTCGTCCACCGTGTTGATGGTGTAGGGGC
Source organism: Cobetia sp. 1AS1 (assembly GCF_029846435.1). NCBI lineage: Bacteria > Pseudomonadati > Pseudomonadota > Gammaproteobacteria > Oceanospirillales > Halomonadaceae > Cobetia > Cobetia sp. 1AS1. The sequence continues at coordinate 509,145 of NZ_JARWKU010000002.1, read as the reverse complement.
GCGTCGGGTTGGTGGAGGACGGCAACACGTTGGGCCGCGAGCAGGCGGTGATGATGTCCGGGGCATGGCCGCCACCGGCACCTTCGGTGTGGAAGGTGTGGATGCAGCGGTCCTTGAAGGCCGCCAGGGTGTCCTCGACGAAGCCCGACTCGTTCAGGGTGTCGGTATGGATCGCCACCTGCACGTCATAGGCATCGGCGACGGTCAGACAGTTGTCGATGGAGGCCGGCGACGTGCCCCAGTCCTCATGAAGCTTGAGGCCGATCACGCCGGCCTCGATCTGCTGCTCCAGCCCCTGTGGCAGCGAGGCATTGCCCTTGCCGAGAAAGCCGATGTTCATCGGCAGGCTGTCCACCGCCTGCAGCATCTTGCCGATATGCCACGGCCCCGGCGTACAGGTGGTGGCATTGGTGCCGGTGGCCGGCCCGGTGCCGCCGCCGAGCATGGTGGTGATGCCGCTCATCAGCGCCTCTTCCACCTGCTGGGGGCAGATGAAGTGGATGTGCGGGTCTACACCACCGGCGGTGAGAATCTTGCCCTCACCGGCAATGATCTCGGTGCCCGGGCCGATCACGATGTCCACATCAGGCTGGGTGTCGGGGTTGCCCGCCTTGCCGATGGCCGCGATGCGCCCGGCCTTGAGGCCGACATCCGCCTTGACGATGCCCCACCAGTCCAGAATCAGCGCATTGGTGATCACGGTATCCATCACGCTGTCATCGGCGCGCTGGCTCTGACCCATGCCATCGCGGATCACCTTGCCACCGCCGAACTTCACTTCTTCCCCGTAATGGGTGAAATCCTTCTCCACCTCGATCCACAGCGCCGTATCGCCCAGACGCACGCGGTCCCCGGTGGTCGGGCCGTACATGTCGGCATAGGCCTGTCGCGTTATCTTCATGGGTTGCCTCTTGATCCCTGAGCCACAGCTTCTAAGCCAACGCTTTTGAGCTGCAGTTGCTAAGCCGCAATTTCTGAACTGCAGTCGCCAAGTGAGCGCCGAACTGAATGCCTGTCAGCGCCATTGCCTGACGCCTTGTCGTAAGAGGCATCGCTCGCTCAGCGCTCGACACTGCCATCATCCTTGAGTTGCCCCATCACCTCGCCGCGGAAGCCATAGATATGACGACTGCCGGCGAAGGGAATCAGCGTGACATCACGCGTCTGCCCCGGTTCGAAGCGAATCGCCGTGCCGGCGGCGATGTCCAGGCGCTGCCCGAGGGCGGCCTCGCGATCAAACACCAGCGCCGGATTGGCCTCGGCAAAGTGATAGTGCGAGCCGATCTGGATCGGTCGGTCGCCGGTATTGCCGACCGAGAGCGTGGTGCGCAGACGGTCTTCGCAAAGAGAGATCTCGCCGTCCGCCACCAGGTATTCACCGGGAATCATGATTGCTCGCCTCACACGATGGGGTTGTGAACGGTCACCAGCTTGGTGCCGTCCGGGAAGGTCGCCTCGACCTGCACTTCGGGAATCATCTCGGCGATGCCTTCCATCACGTCGTCACGGGTCAGCACCTCCGCGCCGCGCCCCATCAGCTCGGCCACGCTCAAGCCTTCGCGGGCGCCTTCCAGAATCTCGGCGCTGATCAAGGCGATGGATTCCGGGTAGTTGAGCTTGAGGCCCTTGGCCTTGCGGCGTTCCGCCAGCAGCGCTGCGGTGAACAGCAACAGCTTGTCCTTGTCTCTTGGCGTCAGTTCCATGTCGTGGCTCTTGTGGTTGTCATTCAGTGAGGGCTTTCGAGATCAGGTCAGCCAGATACGTGGCACCTGTGCCTCAAGCCCCGTCATCAGGGGGCGCAGGAGCTGCCATGCCTGCTGGCACAGCGTCCAGGCCTCGTTGCGTTCATGGCCCAGATAGCGCAGCAGCAATACGCCTTCGCGGCATGTCACCGCCCAGCGCGGGGAAGCCGGCAACGCCTCACGCAGGGCCTCGATGGCCGCCGCCTCATCCTCGAGTCCGACCGCCCACAGCGTAGCCTGCACACTGCAACCGCCCTGCCCCCAGCGCCCGGTGAAGCGCGGATGCAGCGGGTCCAGCGACTGGCGCTCGATCCACACTGGCTTGCCGTCGCGGGTCAGGCGAAAGCGTTGTTCGAGATGGCCGCTGACGAAGGGCAGCTCGCCGACCGGGCGCCCCAGCGCCAGCACTTCCCAGCCCAGGCAGCGCGCAGAGCCGGCAAGCTCGAGGGTGGTGGTCTGCTCGCCGCGCGAGCCATTGAAGGCCAGCGTTTCCTGAGGCAGCCATTCCAGGGTGGCCCCGTCGGCGACCTTGAGATGGGTATGCTGGCCCCAGGCCACGCCGTTGCGGTCCGCCTTGTAGAGCTTGGCCGCCGCCGGTGTGGTCAACAGCACATGCGCGCCCTCCTCCACCTCGGCCTCGATCTGCAGCGCATCGCCGCTGACCAGCCCACCCGGAGGGTGCAGCAGATAGACGTGGCAGCAGCCGTGGCGACCCTCGGGGTAGAACGGCCGCTGCACGCGCAGCGGGCCGTGATGGCGTCTGCGCGTCAGGCGGGTGATGGCGCGCCCGCCATCACTGGTGTCTCGCGCATCAGCCTCGAAACGCAGCGCCAGCGCGGCCTGCCACTGGCGCTGGTCATCGAAGCGGTGGCCGGAGGCATTGGCCTCACTGCGCACGGCATCCGTCGCGCAGTCAGCGGGAATCACGCACCGGATCGTCATACGGTCAGGTGCTGCTTGATGAGTTCATCGGACAGCGCTGCGATATCGCCTTCGGCCACCCGCCGGCCGCGATCCATGATCACGAAGCGATCGGCGTACTTGCGCGCGAAGGGCAGCTTCTGCTCGACCAGCAGTACCGTCAGGCCGTCTTCCTTGATCAGGCGGCGGATGACCTCGCCGATCTGGGCGACGATATTGGGCTGGATGCCCTCACCGGGCTCATCGAGGATCAGAAGACGAGGCTCGATCACCAGCGCGCGGCCGATGGCGAGCTGTTGCTGCTGGCCGCCTGACAGATCACCCCCGCGCCGGTGACGCATCTCCTTGAGCACGGGAAACAGCTCATAGATGCGCTCGGGAATCTGGCGCAGGCCATCGCGACGCACGGCAAGCCCGGTGCGCAGATTCTCTTCCACCGTCATCATCGGGAAGATCTGCCGCCCCTGGGGGACGTAGCCGACCCCCAGGCGGGCGCGTTCCTCGAGCTTGCGCCGCGTCAGATCAAGCGGCTCATTGCTACTGGCATCGCGACCGGAATCGCTGCCACTGGCATCGGCGCGGTACAGGAGCTTGCCGTCACGGACGCTCTCCTCGCCCATGATGCATTTCATCAGCGTGGTCTTGCCGACGCCGTTGCGGCCCATCACGCAGGTGCATTGCCCAACGGGAATCTCCAGCGTCAGGTCCCACAGCGTGTGGCTTTCCCCATAGAACTGGTTGAGCGTGTCGATGGTCAGCAGCGGCGGCTCGCCGCTCGGCATCGGTGCCTTGGTGTTCAGCGCTTGCGTCATCCGTCACTCTCTCCCAGGTAGACCTCGACGACTTTCGGGTCGCTCGATACCGCATCCATGCTGCCTTCCGCCAATACCGCGCCCTGATGCAACACCGTGACCTTGCGCGCGATGGAGCGCACGAAGCCCATGTCATGCTCGACCACCACCACCGACTGGCGCCCCGCCAGACTGGTCAGCAGCTCCGCGGTGCGCTCCATCTCCTGCTCGGTCATGCCGGCCACCGGTTCATCGACCAGCAGCAGCCGCGGCTTCTGCATCAACAGCATGCCGATCTCCAGCCACTGCTTCTGGCCGTGGGACAGGATGCCCGCCTCGCGCGCATGCCACTCCTTGAGGTGAATCGTCTCGAGCACCTCCTCGATCCTGGCGCGGGTCTCGCCGCTCATGCGCGCGGCCAGCGTCGGAAAGATGCGCTTGTCGGTGGCCATGGCCAGTTCGAGATTCTCGAACACGCTGAGCGCCTCGAAGACGGTGGGCTTCTGGAACTTGCGCCCGATGCCCAGGGTGGCGATCTCGGGCTCACTCATGCGCAGCAGATCGTGCCGGCTGCCGAACCACACCGAGCCACTGTCGGGGCGCGTCTTGCCGGTGATGATGTCCATCATCGTGGTCTTGCCCGCGCCGTTGGGGCCGATGATGCAACGCAGTTCGCCATCGTCGATGGTCAGGTTGAGGTCATTGATCGCCTTGAAGCCATCGAAGCTGACACTGACATCTTCCAGATAGAGGATCGGCCCGTGGGTCACGTCCACCGGCGAGATGCGCGGGGTCAGGAAGTCGAACACGCGGTCACGCGTGGCCATCTCTTTCAACAGGCTCATGCGGTGGCCTCCTCGATGGGACGGGAACCGGATGTCGATTCGGACGGCGGTTCGCTCTTCGCGCTGGAGGACTGCGAACGCCTGCCCCAGCCACGCTGGGCGAACAGGCCGGCGATGCCCTTGGGCAACAGCACGGTGACAAGCACGAACAGACCGCCAAGGGCGAACAGCCAGGCATCCGGCATGATGCCGGTGAATACCGTCTTGGCGTAGTTGACGATCAGCGCGCCCAGCACGGCACCGTAGAGCGTCGCGCGGCCGCCGAGCGCCACCCACACCACCACCTCGATGGAGAACAGCGGCGAGAACTCGCCGGGATTGATGATGCCGACCTGCGGCACGTACAGCGCCCCCGCGACCCCGGCCAGCATCGCCGAGACCACGAAGATGAACAGCTGGACACGTTCGACGCGGTAGCCCAGGAAGCGCGTGCGCGCCTCGGCGTCGCGACAGGCGATGCTCAGCCGCCCCAGCTTGGAGCCGACGATGCCACGACACAGCAGATAGCCGAGCCCCAGCGCCACACCACTGGCGATGAACAGCGCGATGCGCACCGCATCCGTGCGCAGATCGAAGCCGAGAATGTCCTTGAAGTCGGTCAGGCCGTTGTTGCCTCCGAAGCCCATCTCGTTGCGGAAGAACGCCAGCATCAAGGCGAAGGTCAGCGCCTGGGTGATGATCGAGAGATAGACGCCGGTGACGCGGGAGCGGAAGGCCAGGAAGCCGAACACCAGCGCCAGCAGCCCCGGCGCCAACAGCACCATCAGGAAGGCGAAGGCCGGCATGTCGAAGCCCTGCCAGAACCACGGCAGCTCCTGCCAGTTGAGGAAGACCATGAAGTCCGGCAGCTCCGGATTGCCATAGACGCCGCGGTCACCGATCTCGCGCATCAGGTACATGCCCATGGCGTAACCGCCCAGCGCGAAGAAGGCGCCATGGCCCAGGCTGAGAATGCCCAGGTAGCCCCAGACGAGATCCACCGCGACCGCCAGCAGCGCATAGCACAGGTACTTGCCCAGCAGGGTGACGGTGAAGGTGCTGACATGCAGCGGATGCCCCTCGGGCAGCAGCACATGCAGCAGCGTGATGGCGAGCACAGACAGCGTCAGCACCGCGAGGAATATCTGGGTGGAGCGCTCCGTGAAGGGGCGCGCCAGCCAGGAACGTGAATCAGGCATGGATCAACCCTCCGCGGCGCGGCCCTTCTGCGGGAAGAGTCCCCGCGGGCGCTTTTGAATGAACAGGATGATGAAGACCAGCACCACGATCTTGGCGAGAACCGCGCCCGCCCAGGGCTCGAGGAACTGATTGAGCAGCCCCAGCGACATGCCGGCCACCAGCGTGCCCCACAGATTGCCGACCCCGCCGAACACCACGACCATGAAGGAATCGATGATGTAGTTCTGACCCAGGTTCGGCCCGACGTTGGTGATCTGGGAGAGCGCGACACCGGCAAGACCGGCAACGCCCGAGCCCAGCGCGAAGGTCATGATGTCGACACGGGTCGCCTTGATGCCCATCGAGCGCGCCATGGCACGGTTCTGGGTCACCGCGCGTACTTCGAGGCCGAGACGGGTGCGGCGCATGATCAGCATCAGGCCGGCGAACACGAACAGCGCGAAGCCGATGATGTAGAGGCGATTGAGCGTCAGTGACAGCGCCTCGTTGATCATCAGCGAGCCACTCATCCACTCCGGCGTGACCACGATGCGATTCAAGGGCGAGATGGTGGTACGCACCAGCTGCTGCAGGATCAGACTGATGCCGAAGGTGGCCAGCAAGGTCTCCAGCGGACGCCCCTTGAGGTGCTGGATGACGCTGCGCTCGATGACGATTCCCACCGCCGCCGCGACCAGAAATCCCGCCGGAATCGACAGCAACAGCGCCAGCCCCGGTTGCCCCGGCAATAGCTGCTGCATGCCCCAGGTGGTGTAGGCGCCCAGCATGATCAGTTCGCCATGCGCCATGTTGATCACGCCCATGACACCGAAGGTGATGGCAAGTCCGATGGCGGCCAGCACCAGTACCGAGCCCAGCGAGAGGCCGAAGTAGAGCGTCTCGAGCCCGCTGTTGAGCTGAAGCTTCTGCTCGATACCGGCCAGCGCCACCTTGGCGGCCTGGGCCAGCTTCGGATCCTCACTCGCCGCGGCGCCATTGATGGCAGCGATCGCGGCGGCGTTCAGGCTGCCGGAGAGCGTCTCCAGCGCTGCGGGGTCGCCAGTGGCTTCCAGCTGCTGGATGGCGAGCGCTTCCTCGAGAGTGGCGCGGATCGCGTCATCACCCTCCTGCTCGATCAGGCTCGGCAACCGCTCGGCCATGGCCTCATCGACGCTGCCGCGCAGGCCGCGCGCCGCCGCGAGTCTGACCTCGGCATCCGGCGAAGACAGGTCGATCATCGACAGCACGCCATCGATATGCCCACGCAGCGAGTTGTTGCTGCGCAGTGTCTTGAGGTCGCGGCGCGAGACCTTGCCCGCCGATTCTCCCGACAGGGCGTCAGAGACGGCCCATTCGCGGCCGCGATTGTTGTCGATGATCAAGAAGCGCTCGGCGTCCTTGAGGCGAGCCAGCTTGCTGGCGGAAAAGGCTTCCAGCCAGCCACGTGCACGTGCATCGCCGCTCATGGCGATCTCATCGATCACGGCCGGCTTGGCCGGGTTGCGTGCCTCGGCAAGCCGGGTCAACAGGGATTGTGCGGCGCCATCGGACAGGCGCGCAGACTGGCCAGTCGCGGACTCGGACTGGGCAGCGGCAAACAGGGGGAATGACAGAAGACAGACCAGCAGCATCCACTGCCAGCACCCGCGGAACATCGTTGCAACGGAGATAGACATCAAGAAGGCCATCCATGGTGAACGCGCAAAGGCGTCATCAGTCTCCGAGGGCATCGCGGCCTCGAAGCTGACACTCTACGAGGCGGCATGCAGGCTCACCTGCACGCCGCCTCGCTCTCAGAACGTGCTACGCATCATTGCGCCGCCACGCTCTGTTGAGCCCCACAGGAATGGGTCACGACATTGTAGTTGCCGCATTCCATCGGCTTGCGCCAGTCACTGATCAGGTCCTTGGAACCTTCCAGATAGTCAGACCAGGCATCGCCTGCCACGGTGGACGGGGTCTGCCAGACGACGGAGAACTGGCCGTTGTCCTGGATCTCGCCGATCAGCACCGGCTTGGTGATGTGATGGTTGGGCATCATGGTGGCGTAGCCGCCGGTCAGGTTGGGCACCGAGACACCGATGATGGCGTCCTTGACCGCATCGACCTCGACACTGCCGGCCTTGCGCGCGGCTTCCATCCACATGTTGAAGCCGATGTAGTGGGCTTCCATCGGGTCGTTGGTGACCGCATCTTCCTTGCCGGTGTAATCGATCCACTCATCGATGAAGTCGTAGTTGGTGTCGCTGTCCACGCTCATGAAGTAGTTCCAGGCGGCCAGGTGGCCGACCAGCGGCGCGGTATCGATGCCCGAGAGCTCCTGCTCGCCCACCGAGAAGGCCACCACCGGGATGTCCTCGGCATTGATGCCCTGGTTGGCCAGCTCACGATAGAACGGCACGTTGGCATCGCCATTGATGGTGGACACCACGGCCGTCTTCTTGCCGGCACTGCCGAAGGACTTGATGTCCGAGACGATGGACTGCCAGTTGGAATGGCCGAAGGGGGTGTAATTGACCATCACATCCGCGTCCGCCACGCCCTTCGACTTGAGGTAGGCGGCCAGGATCTTGTTGGTGGTACGCGGATAGACATAATCCGTGCCCGCCAGCACCCAGCGCTCCACGCCCACGTCGTTCATCAGGTAATCCACTGCCGGAATCGCCTGCTGATTGGGCGCCGCTCCGGTGTAGAAGACGTTCTCCGAGGACTCCTCGCCCTCATACTGCACCGGATAGAACAGCAGGCCGTTGAGCTCCTCGACCACCGGCAGCACCGACTTGCGCGAGACGGACGTCCAGTTGCCGAAGATCACGTCGACCTTGTCCTGCGCCAGCAGCTCACGCGCCTTCTCGGCGAACAGCGGCCAGTTGGAGGCCGGGTCGACCACGACAGGCTCCAGCTTGCGTCCCAGCAGCCCGCCCTGCTCGTTCTGCTTCTCGATCAGCATCAGCATGGTGTCTTTCAGTGTCGATTCACTGATCGCCATGGTGCCGGACAGTGAATGCAGGATGCCGACCTTGATCGGCCCCTCTTCTGCCTGGGCGACATTGGCCAGCGAGAAACCGACACAGGCGGATAGCATTGCGGCAGCGATTTTCTTGTTCACGACATTCCCTCGTGTCTTGTTGTACTTGTTATCCCGACTGAGGTAGTGCAATCGATGTGCCAGCCGCACACTGACGCCGCCGGCCAACGGCCAGACAAGAAAGCGACAGCGGTGAGATAGAAGAGAGACAGGCAGAAAGACAGAGGGAAAGACAGGGAGAAAGTCTGGGCAAAAACAGTGGAAAGACCGAGAAAGGATGAAGAGACGCTGGAGACATGATGAGAGCGAGCGAAGCACAGCGACACTGTTCAAGCGCAGCGCTGCACCAGGATGATGCGCCCATCACCAGCCCTCGCCTCACCTTGCACCATACAGGTGAGAAGAACCCTTGCGTGGCGCAGGACGTGGCACTCGCCGCTGACAGGGCCTCCCATCAGGCCGAGCGAGAGCGATGGAAGCTAATGACATTGGTGCATCCACTACGACGCCAATACGTCACTGTCTATCGACACTGCGGTATCCTTGCCCTCTCTCTTTCTCTCTCCCCGTCAGGAAATCCCCCATGAAGCGTTATGAACGCTTTGCCGCCGAGATCTCCAACCTGATTCATACCGGCATTCTCGCACCGGGTGAGCGCGTGCCGTCGGTGCGTCAGGCCAGCAAGGCGCATGGCATCAGCCCCTCCACCGTCTTCTAGGCGTATTACCTGCTGGAGAATCAGGGCCTGATCCGTGCGCGGCCGCGCTCGGGGTATTTCGTACGTGACAATGCCTCACGGATACTCGATGAGCCGCATGTCGCCCTGCAGCAGCAAGCCCCTTCCGATGTCGCCGTCAGTGAACTGGTGTTCTCGGTGCTGGGCTCACTGCGTGACAACGACACCGTCCCCTTCGGCTCTGCCTTCCCGAGCCCGGAGCTCTTCCCGCTCGCGCGGCTTGCGACCAGCATGACGCGCGGGCTGCGCCAGCTGTCATCGCATGCCGTGATCTCCGACATAACCACAGGCCATCCTGACCTGTGCCGACAGATCGCTCAGCGCTACATGGTCAATGGCATGCAGCTGCCGACGGAGGAGCTGGTGATCACCAATGGCGCCATGGAGGCGCTCAACCTCGGTCTGCAATGTGTCACCCAGCCCGGGGACCTGGTCGCCATCGAGGCGCCGGCCTTCTATGCCAAGCTTCAGGTGCTTGAGCGGCTCAAGCTGCGCGCGGTGGAAATTCCGGTACACCCGCGCGACGGGATCGATCTCGAGGTGCTCGAGAATCGTCTGGAGACGCTGCCCATCAAGGCCTGCTGGTTCATGAGCCATCTGCAGAATCCGCTGGGGGCCAGCCTGAGCGATGCGCGCAAGGCCCAACTGTACGCGCTGCTCTGCCGTCATCAGCTGCCGATGCTGGAGGATGATGTCTACGCGGAACTGTATTTCGATCAACGTGCCGAGGTGTCGCCCCCGCAACCCGTCAAGGCGCTGGATGTCGAGGGTCTGGTGATGCACTGCGGGTCGTTCTCCAAGTGCCTGGCGCCGGGCTATCGGGTGGGCTGGATATCCGCGGGGCGGCATACCCGGGAGATATCGCGCCTCAAGCTGATGACGACCATCTCGCCATCGCTGCCTGCCCAGGTGGCCCTGGCCGACTACCTTCAGCACGGCGGCTACGACCGCCACCTGCGCAAGCTACGCCTGGCGCTCGAGACCCAGCAGACGGCCATGCTGGCAGCCATTGATCGCTACTTCCCCGCAGACACCCGCGTGACCCATCCCCACGGGGGCTATTTCCTGTGGTGCGAGCTTCCTGAGCACATCGACTCGCTGGCCCTGTTTCAGCAGGCGCTGGCCCACGGCATCAGCCTGGCGCCGGGGCCCATCTTCTCGGCCACCCAGGGCTTCAAGCATTGCATTCGCTTGAGCTACGGCCACCCGTGGGATGCGGCGTCAGAGCGCGCCATGCAGACATTGGGTGAACTGCTCAAGGCAGCCTGAAACGCGGACCGCTCAGACGATATGCGAGGTGCGAGATGCGAGATACGAGTTACGAAGAGCGACTTGAGTATGTGCGCGCACGAGTGTGCACGAATGCGCGCAAATGCCGCAGCCCTTGCGGCCGCCTTGCCACACAGTCGCCACGCGCTATCCGCGAGGGCGAAAACAGCCCTTTTCGGCGCATGTCACTCGCGCGCCGGCCGCTTGCCACGCCTGGATGTCGCACCTTGTTGCGTACCTTGATTGCATACCCGGATGCCGCACGCGTGCCACTGCAGGATGCGCCATAGCCCGCCATGGCGGGGCCTGCCGCCAAGGGCGATACGACAAGCACCTGACACTGACATGGTGCTGACGTGAGTCAGAGTGTGCCCCCCTGCTCGGCTCGCCTTGCTGGCTTCTCGCCATACCACCTCGCTGGCCACCTGACTGGCTCACGGGCATTTAACGAATGACCAAGATTCAGCTCGCAACTGATATGGTTTTTTCTCGCACAACTGAGCCTGTTATGGCTTCCGGCGGCTCCCTAGAGTAGCGGCGAAGATTCAGGCAGGGCCGTCCCCCTTGCCGCCTACTCAGGAGACATTGCCATGTTCGGCACCGAGGCCATCGACCTGGCCAGGATACAGTTCGCCTTCACCATCTCGTTTCACATCATCTTCCCGGCCATCACCATTGGCCTCGCCAGTTATCTGGCGGTGCTGGAAGGCATGTGGTTGAAGACGGGCACACAGGTCTACCGCAACCTCTATCATTTCTGGTCGAAGATATTCGCGGTCAACTTCGCGATGGGTGTGGTGTCAGGACTGGTCATGGCCTACCAGTTCGGCACGCATTGGAGCGGTTTCTCGGCCTTTGCCGGCAGCGTGACCGGACCACTGCTGACCTATGAAGTGCTGACCGCCTTCTTCCTCGAAGCCGGCTTCCTCGGCGTGATGCTGTTTGGCTGGAATCGCGTCGGTCGCGGCCTGCACTTCTTCTCGACCTGCATGGTGGCGCTCGGCACCCTGGTCTCGATGTTCTGGATCCTGTCGTCCAACAGCTGGATGCAGGCCCCACAGGGACACGAGGTCATCGATGGCATCGTCGTGCCGGTCGACTGGTTCGCGATCGTCTTCAATCCCTCCTTCCCCTATCGCCTGGCCCACATGGCACTGGCCTCCTTCCTGAGCACCTCGCTGTTCGTCGCTGCCTCCGCCGCCTGGTTGCTGCTCAAGAAACGCGACACCCCGGAAGTGCGCAAGATGCTGGTCATGGCGGTGCTGATGTTGATGGTGACCGCCCCGCTGCAGGCTTTCGTCGGCGACATGCATGGCCTGAATACGCTCAAGCACCAGCCGGCCAAGATCGCGGCCATCGAAGGCCATTGGGACAACAGCAATGGGGAACCGACGCCGTTGATCCTGTTCGGTGTGCCCGACATGCAGCGCGAAGAGACGCGCTTCGCACTCGAGATTCCGGCCCTCGGCAGCCTGCTGTTGATGCATGACATCGACAAGCAGGTACCGGCACTCAAGGACTTCCCCGCCGCCGACCGCCCCAATTCGACCGTCGTGTTCTGGAGCTTCCGCCTGATGGTCGGCCTGGGCCTTGCGATGATTCTGCTCGGCCTCTCGGGTGTCTATCTGGCCCGCAAGGGCAGGCTCTTCACCTCGCGGCGCTGGCTGAGGCTGGCCGTCGCCATGGGGCCGGCCGGTCTGATCGCGATACTCGCGGGCTGGTTCACCACCGAAGTCGGCCGCCAGCCGTGGGTGATCTACGGCTTGATGAGAACGGAAGATGCCGTCTCTGCCCACAGCGCCGTTCACCTCAGCATCAGCCTAACGGCCTTTGTCACGGTCTACTTCATCGTCTTCGGCACGGGGATCAACTACATCTTCAAGCTGATCAAGACAGGGCCTGCGGGTGATGACAGCCACGCCCCCAGCGGCGGCCCCGGCAAGCCACGCACACCTTCCCGCCCACTGTCGGCCATCGAGGAATCTCTCGACGGCACCACTCACTGACCGGAGCGATGAACGCTATGGGTATCGACCTTTCTGTCATCTGGGCGGGCATCATCCTGTTCGGCCTGATGATGTACGTGATCATGGACGGCTTTGATCTGGGCATCGGCATTCTCTTCCCGTGGGTGGAGGAAAAGGTGGACCGCGATGTGATGATGAATACCGTGGCCCCCGTGTGGGATGGCAACGAGACATGGCTGGTGCTGGGCGGCGCCGGGCTGTTCGCGGCCTTCCCGCTGGCCTACGCCGTCTTGCTGGAAGCCCTGAGCATTCCTCTTGTCGCCATGTTGATCGGCCTCATCTTCCGCGGTGTCGCCTTCGAATTTCGCTTCAAGGCCTCGGACGCGAGCCGCCACTGGTGGGACAAGGCCTTCGTGGGCGGCTCGGTGCTGGCCACCTTCAGTCAAGGCGTCGCACTGGGAGGCTACATCCAGGGCATCGCCTTCGATGGGGTTCACTTCAGCGGCGGTTCGCTGGACTGGCTGTCACCCTTCCCGCTGTTCTGCGGTGTGGCGCTGCTGTTCACCTATGCATTGCTCGGCAGCACCTGGCTGATCATGAAGACCGAAGGCATTCTCCAGGCGCGCATGTTTGCCCTGACGCGCCCGCTGACGCTGTGGGTATTGATCATGATCGCGGCCGTCAGTCTGTGGACTCCGCTGGCACACCCCGCCATCGCCGAGCGCTGGTTCACGCTGCCGCAGCTGTTCTGGTTCCTGCCGGTGCCAGTGCTGGTAGTGCTGGCCGGTTATGCGCTGATCCGCGCCGTCGCCTTTGAATCTCATGCCCAGCCTTTCCTGCTGGTGCTGGCCTTGATCTTCCTGGGCTACAGCGGTTTCGGCATCAGCATGTGGCCTGACATCATTCCCGGTCATGTGACGATCTGGGAAGCGGCCTCTCCGCCCCAAAGCCAGGGCTTTGCCCTCGTCGGCACGCTCTTCATCCTGCCGATCATCCTGGTGTACACGGCGTGGAGCTACTTCGTGTTCAAGGGCAAGGTCCGTCATACCGATGGCTACCATTGAGAGGTGCTGACATGACATCTCCGACACGCGAGACACATTCAGCGCCACTGCATGCCCCCACAGCCACACTCGACGACGAGCTATCCGAGACACCCGCGCGCCCGGCCAGCTGGCTCAGCAAGATCGGCTGGCTGGTGGTGATCTGGGGAGGCAGTGTCAGCGCGCTGGGACTCGTCTCTCTGGCACTGCGTCGCTTCATGCAGGCCGCGGGCCTTACGCCCTGACAGCAGCTAAAGAAGACATGACGTAGGCAAAAAAAGACGCCGGAGCAGCGAATGCTCCGGCGTCTTTATGGGTTTTGGGGGCTTTTTTGGCTTCAATCCAAGCAACGAGGCCTTTCCCCGCTTATCCTGCGCCTTTCGATAGTGACGCTGTCGCCCACGGGATGTCGGCCCGGGTAGCGACCATGCGAAGATAGCGCTCCGAAACGCCCAGGGCGTTACCCTCGCCAGGTTTTGACAGGAGGCATGCGTGTATTCGATTCGTCTGTGGGCCGCACGTCACGCGCGACTGCTGGAGCTCACCTATCAGGCCGTCGAGCCGGTGATCATCAAACTGCAGCCGTTGTGGAGGTCCGTCGGTTACGCACGCGCCGAGAAGCCCGTCGCCAGACTGGAGCAAGCCTGCAAGGGCTTGCTGTTTGATTGCCAGATGTGTGGCCAGTGCATTCTGAGTTCGACCGGCATGTCCTGCTCAATGAACTGCCCCAAGCACCTGCGCAACGGCCCCTGCGGCGGTGTCATGCAGAATGGCAACTGTGAAGTCGAACCGGACACGCGCTGCGTGTGGGTGGAAGCCTGGGAAGGCAGCCAGCGGATGAAGGACAGCGACGCGATCCAGATCGTGCAGTTGCCGGTGGACCATCGCCTGCAAGGCACCTCATCCTGGCTGCGCGTGGCCCGGCAAGCTGCTGAGCGTCGAGAGAGCCTGAAATGACCTCCAGACTCACTATCTCCGACAACACCCAACTGCCACCTGCCGAAGACGCTGGCAACGTCGGTCACCTTGAGCGAGTGCTTCGCAGCGGTCAGTTTGCCGTCACCGCCGAGCTGGCGCCGCCCGACTCGGCCGACCCACAGGAGGTGCATGCGCGCGCGCAGTTGTTTGCCGGCCATGTGGATGCCATGAACGCCACCGATGGCTCGGGTGCCAACTGTCATATGTCGAGCGTGGCGATGTGTGCCCTGCTGGCCCGTGAAGGCCATGAGACGGTGATGCAGATCTCGTGTCGTGACAGAAACCGCATCGCCATTCAGGGCGATGTGCTGGGGGCTGCGGCGCTGGGCATCCGCAACCTGCTGTGTCTGACCGGGGATGGCGTGCAGGCGGGGATCACCCCGAGGCCAAGCCGGTGTTCGATCTCGACTCCCTGTCGCTGCTGGAAATCGTCGCCGGATTGCGTGACAAGCACGCCTTTGCCAGCGGCCGGACACTGACCTCAGCGCCCCAGGTATTTCTGGGCGCAGCCGCCAATCCCTTCGCCCCGCCCTTCGCGTTTCGCCCTCACCGTCTGGTCAAGAAGATTGCCGCCGGCGCCCAGTTCATCCAGACACAGTACTGCTTCGACCTGCCGCGCTTTCAGGACTTCATGCATCGCGCCCGTGATCTGGGGCTGCTGGAGAAATGCTTCATCCTCCCCGGCGTCGGCCCGCTGGCCTCGGCACGCACCGCCGAGTGGATGCGCCGCCATGTTCCTGGCGTACATATCCCGGATGACGTGCTCAAGCGCTTGAAGGGAGCCCAGGATCAGAAGGCGGAGGGCCGTGACATCTGCATCGAGATGATCCAGCAGCTGCGTGAGATCGAGGGCGTCAGCGGCGTGCATATCATGGCGCATCGTCAGGAAGCCTTCGTGCCCGAGATCATCCAGCGCGCGGGCATTCTGGGGGCGCGTAGGCCGTACACGCCGCAAGCCCCGCTGGGCGCTACACCGCCCATTGGCTGATATGTCTCCGGGTCTAATCCATGAATCGCTATCCCGCCAGGCTCACCAGCTCAACCTGCTCGCAACACGGGTAGTACTGCTCACCCAGCGGTCGCTGCCTCACGCGCTGTCGTGACATCTGAATCGGCGCCAACCTCAGGGCTCACCTCAGTGCCAACCTCAGCGCTCGCCTCCAGCGCCCCAACCTCTTCAAGCTTGCCCTTGCCGGTGACGATGGCCTCCAG
Organism: Cobetia sp. 1AS1; assembly: GCF_029846435.1. Lineage (NCBI taxonomy): Bacteria > Pseudomonadati > Pseudomonadota > Gammaproteobacteria > Oceanospirillales > Halomonadaceae > Cobetia > Cobetia sp. 1AS1. The sequence goes on along the minus strand of NZ_JARWKU010000002.1, from coordinate 493,455 downwards.
GTGATCGCAGAAGTCACTCAGCGCATCGCTGACATGGCCCGGCGAGCGATGAAGCTCGATTTCCACATGGCCAAGCGGCGGCAAGCCTTCGTCATCGCCGACGATTCGACAGCCGGAGGGCACGCTGCGCGGTGTCTTGACGGTCAATGCCAGCCCGGCCTTCACCGGCAGATTGATGCCCGTTGGCGACTGGCTTGAGTAACGCACATCCCATTGTCGATCATCCCGCCCCAAGGCGGCGAAGGCATGCGCGCGGAAGATGCAGCCTTCCGGATTGAGCGCGAGCGGCAGTACCTCCCAGTCTGCAAGCGATTGGTCCTCGGCGACCACCCACACCATGCGCTCGCGCCCCAATAGCCGCCCGGTCTGGGTCGGCCCGTGACGCACCACCAGCACGGCGTCCAGCAAGCCTTCCTGAAAATCATGCACCAGCGACGCGCTGATCTTGCAGGTCACCTCCAGGCGCACTTCAGGGTGATCCGCGGCGAAGCGCGACAGCAATTCGGGCAGGTAGGTACTGGCCTGTTCTTCCGACGTGCCCAGCCGGATGAGCTCATTCTTGCGATCGACCCCGAGCACCTGCCGCGCCTCATCCTGCAGCTTGAGAATGTGCCGCGCATAGGGCAGCAACCGCCCTCCCGATGCCGTGAGTTCTACCCGACGGCTGGTGCGGGACAGCAGCGCCCCGCCCATCTGATCCTCCAGCCGCTTGATCTGCAGACTGACGGCAGACTGGGTGCGATGCAGTACCTTGCCGGCGGCGCTGAACCCTTCACATTCGGCCACCGTGACAAAGGCACGAAGCAGGTCGGTATCCATGATCTATGAGCCCTCGCAATGCATTTGATCTTGACCATTCATTTCTATTATCAAAACACGCCATCTAACCTATTCCTACGTTATTTAGCGATCAGGGAACAGGAGGCCGGGCATGAACGCAATCCAGCAGCAGGACAGTGATACCTCTCTCGATGGGCTGATAGATCTTGAACACTACCCCATCCATCGCCTGACAGAAGCGCGGGGTCGCGAACTGATGCGCCAATGTCGCGAACAGCTCGCGCAGGATGGCTGCGTCGTGCTGGAGGGCTTCGTGCCGCAGGAAGCGCTGGCACGACTGGAGCAGGAAACGGAGCGACTTTCACCGCTGGCGCACTACAACCAGACCGTCACCAACCCCTACAACAGCGACGGTGATGACTCACTGCCCGCATCGCATCCGCGCAATCGCTTCGATGATCGCACCAACGGTTTCGTGGCGGGCGACCGCATCGGCTCGGACACCTTGATTCGCCAGGTCTACTCGCATCCCGATTTCCAGCACTTCATCGCCAGCGTCGTCGGCATGGACGACATTCACCAATATGCCGACCCGCTCGCGGATCTGGTCGTCAACGTGCTGCGCGATGGCTGCCAGCATCCCTGGCACTACGACACGAACGAATTCATCGTCACCATGATGACCCGCAAGTCCGATGCGGGTGGCCGCTTCGAATACGCCGCCGGTATCCGCAGTCCCGAGGGCGAGAACTTCGAGGGTGTCGAGAAGGTGCTCGACGGAGACCGCTCGCGCCTGACCGCCATCGATCTGAAGCCGGGCGACCTGCAGATCTTCTTCGGTCGCTACTCCCTGCATCGCGTCACCCCGGTTCGCGGTGAGCGAGAACGCCATACCGTGATCTTCGCGTACGCCAAGGAGCCCGGCTTCATCGGTCGCCCTGAGCGCGCCCAGCGAATCTTCGGCCGCATGGCACCTATCCACGAGCGCCTGCTCAAGGAAGGCATGCAGCGCAGCGACAACCTGGCGGACTGACATGCCCGAGCCCGGCGCGCCCTGTCTCGTACAAGCGCTTGTACCAGCTCTTGTACCAGCGCCTGTGCCAATCCTTTTTCCAGCGCCTTTCCTGACCTTTTCACCAGACCGTGAGCCGAGACCAACCATGAGCATCGTCGACTTTGAACGCCTGACCGACAGTGAACCCGCAAGCTTCCCGATCGTGCCGTCCGCGCCAATGGCCAATGGCGACAGCATTCCCACGGCCTTTGACCCTGTGCAGCTCCGCGGCGGTCGTCTGGCCCGCCTGCGCGCCATGATGGCGGAGCAGGGCTACGCCGCCGTGGTGCTGTTTGATCCCAACAACCAGCGTTATGCCACCGGCTCGCGCAACATGTTCGGCTACTTCCTGCGCAACTCCACCCGCTACATCTACGTGCCCCTCGAGGGGCCGGTGATCCTGTTCGAATACCCCGGCAGCGCCCATGTCTCGACCTGGCTTGAAACCATCGATGAGGCGCGCACGTCCAAGGTGGTGTGGTCCGCCGTCAACCAGCGCGACAACCTCTCGAGCGACCCGTTCGGCATCGAGATTGCCCAGCTGGTCGAGGAACATGGTGGCGGCAATCGCAAGGTCGGGCTGGATCGCTGCACCCTGAATCTGGCGCGCTCGCTGGAAGCGCAGGGGCTGGAAGTCTTCGACTGCATGCAGGACACCCTGCACTGCCGTCGCCTCAAGACGCCTGAGGAAATTGCCTGTCTGGCCCAGTCGATGGCCGGAAGCGAGGCTGCGGTTGCCGCCGTGGAAGCCGCCATCAAGCCCGGCGTCACCGAGAATGAGCTGTTCGCCATCATGTACGGCGATGTCATCCGCCAGGGCGGTGAGTTCATCGAGACGCGCCTGCTGTCGTCCGGGCCGCGCACCAATCCGTGGTTCAACGAGGCCAGCGACCGCGTGATACGCCCCGGCGAGCTGGTCGCGCTGGATACCGACACCATCGGCTGCCACGGCTACTACTCCGACTTCTCACGCACCTTCCATGTCGGACCGGGCCAACCGACCGCCTATCAGCAGAGTCTGTACCAGATGGCGCACGAGCAGGTGCACCACAACATGTCGATCCTCAAGCCCGGCATCAGCTATCGCGAGATCGCCGAGAGCGCCTGGAAGATTCCCGAGCGTTTCCTCGACCGCCGTTACCCCTCGATCATCCACGGCGTCGGCATGCATGGCGAGACGCCACTGGTCGCGCACCACATGGACTTTGATCGCTTCTCCAAGGATGGCGTGCTGGAACCCGGCATGGTGGTGTCGGTGGAAAGCTATATCGGCGAAGTCGGTGCGGCCGATGGCGTCAAGCTGGAGGAAGAGGTGCTGATCACCGAGACCGGCATCGAGAAGATCTCGCGCTATCCCTTCGATGAGGCACTGCTGGGGCGTCAATTCTGAGTACTGGTCAATCCAGGCTCAAGCAACCTCAGCACAAGACAGCACAAGACAGCGACTTTCCCTGCCCCATTCTCTGCGACTGAACACAAGGCTGAAAACTGACCGATGGATACCCTGACTCACCTGATTGGCGGTGACGCCGTGACTGGCGAACGCACCCTGGATGTGCTCAATCCGGCCACCGCGCAAGCCGTGCGCCGTCTGCCACTGGCCGATGCCGCCATCGTGCAACGCGCGATAGAGACCGCCAGGGATGCCCTGCCCGCCTGGCGCGCCATGCCGCCCGCCAAGCGCGCTCAGGTCATGTATCGCTTCAAGGCATTGCTGGAACGGGATGCTCAGGAAATCTGCGCCCTGATCAGTGAAGAGCACGGCAAGGTGCTCGACGACGCCATGGGCGAACTCAAGCGCGGCATCGAGAACGTCGAATATGCCTGCGGCGTGCCGGAGCTGCTCAAGGGCGAGTATTCCCACAATGCCGGGCCGAGCATCGACACCTGGTCCAACCATCAACCGCTGGGCATCGTGGCCGGTGTCACGCCGTTCAACTTCCCGGCCATGGTGCCGCTCTGGATGTTCCCGATGGCGCTGGCCTGCGGCAATGCCTTCATCCTCAAACCGTCGGAACAGAGTCCGTCGGCGGCCAACAAGATGGCCCACCTGCTGCACGAAGCCGGACTGCCCGCAGGGCTCTTCAGCGTGGTGCATGGTGATCGTGAAGCCGTCGAGGCGCTGATCGCGGCCCCGGAGGTCAAGGCGATGAGCTTCGTCGGCTCGACACCCGTGGCGCGGAGCCTCTACGAAGGCGGCACTCGTCAGGGCAAGCGGATCCAGGCGCTGGGAGGCGCCAAGAATCACGCCGTGGTATTGCCGGACGCCGATCTCGACAATGCCGCCAGCACCTTGATCGGGGCCGCCTTCGGCAGCGCAGGCGAGCGCTGCATGGCCATCTCGGTGGCCGTCTGCGTGGGGGATGAAACCGCGGATGCCCTGATCGAACGTCTCGCCCCTCAGGCACGCGCCATGAGCATCGGCCCGGGTACCGAACCCGGTCACGACATGGGCGCCCTGATCAATGCCTCGCAGCGCGACAAGGTCGCCGGCTATATCGAGGCAGGCGCCAGCGCTGGCGCCCAGCTGATCGTGGATGGCCGCACTCACCCGCTGGTCGAGAGCTCGCCCGGCTTCTTCATGGGCGCAACGCTGTTCGATCGCGTCACGCCGGACATGAGCATCTATCGTGACGAGATCTTCGGCCCGGTACTCTGCGTGGTGCGCGTGGCCAGCTTCGAAGACGCCATCGCGCTGATCAATGACCACCAGTACGGCAACGGCACCTGCCTCTTCACCCGCGATGGCGAGGCCGGACGCCGCTTCGCCGACCAGATCGAGGTCGGCATGGTCGGCATCAACGTGCCCTTGCCGGTACCGGTAGCCTTCCACAGCTTCGGCGGCTGGAAGGATTCGCTGTTCGGTGACCTGCACGCCTATGGCCCCGACGCCGTGCGCTTCTATACCCGGCGCAAGAGCGTGTCACAGCGCTGGCCTGAGCGCAGTGCACAGGAAGCCGCCCAGTTCAGCTTCCCGTCCTGAGCCGCATTGCTGAAAACGTAAACAAGACCGCAAACAAGACGCCCGCGCCAGAATTCTGGCGCGGGCGTCTTGTTGTTCGACAGGCTTATATCTTGCTGCTGGTCTTGCTCAGCTCCTGTTGATCAACACCTGTCGCTCAGCGATAGCCCAGCATCAGGTCACGCACCAGCGGCGTATCGGCGTCGCGGTGCGTCGGCAGCTCGAAACGGGCCTTGGCGATCGCGGTACGCGACAGCTCGGCATGTATCAGCATCTCGCGGTCTTCCGCCTGGGCCAGCGTTTCCCCGCGCGGGCCAAGAATTCGCGACCCGCCCCAGAAATGACTGCCGCCTTCCGGCCCGAAGCGATTGGCCATGATGACCGGCGTGCCGTAGGTCATGGCGTAGAACTGGAGGTTGATCGCCCAGTTCTGCTCGTTGGAGAAATCATCGCTGACGATGCCTGAGGCCGAATTGATCGGCGCACACAGCACGGTGGGGCGCGCGAGCATGGCGGCGTGCACCAGGCCCGGATTCCACAGGTCCGCGCAGATCAGTGAGGTGGCCGACCAGCCTTCACGCACATCGTTCTGGGTCAGGTCGCTGCCGTGGGTGAACAGCTTGCCCTCCTCCAGCCCGCCGTAGGTCGGCAGGTTCAGCTTGCGATGCACGGCCTGCAGCGCGCCGTGCTGCAGAATCGCCAGGGCGTTGTAGTACTCCCCCGGACTGGCCTCCTCGACAAAGCCCACCACCAGCTGCATATCGCCCGCGGCACGCGCGAGCATCAGCAAACGTGGGTCATGCGGCGGAAAGGCCAGATCAATGACCCGACTGCCCATGCCATAGCCCGTCAGCGACAGCTCCGGGAAGACCAGCAGGTCCAGATCGACATCCCGCGCCTGATGGATGATGTCGAGATGACGTTCCAGGTTGGCCTCAATATCGCCGAGGGTGGCGTTGATCTGGGCCGCGCCAACGCGCAGGTGATCTTGATGGTGCATGGGCAAGTCTCGGTAATGAAAAGAGGAGGCAACGAACAGCAGAAGCCAGGGTCAGGGTCAAGCAGGCCAATGAGAATCAAGCGCCGCGCAGAATGTCAGCCGCGGCCGCCATGTTCAAGCCGGTGCGCCCAGAAGCGCCAGCAGCTCGGAGACCGGCCGTGACTCCAGGTCCATCACGACATCACGCAACCTGGCCGCGCGATCTCCCAGCACCGGCTCCGCCAGGGCCTGATACTTGGCCAGCACCTGAGCATCCGTCAGCGGCTTGTCCGGATTGCCCAATGCTTCATGGTCTGCGCTTTCCAGCACCTCACCACTTTTCAGCACGATTCGCGCACGAGCCCAGCGCTCGGCAGGGAAACGGGCATTGAATGCGGCATCCTCCTCGATCACCACCTTGCTCGCCAGCGCCTTGAGCCCGTCATCGTCAAGGGCATCGCAGACACCCTCCACATCCACGCTGCCTCGCCCCAGGGCACAGGCGACCGACCACGGCAGACTGTATTGCGCCTGCTCCGTGGTGTCGGGGTGCGTGACATGCAGCCGTTTGCCCTCATGGAAGGTGATGATCTCGATACGCGTGATGTCATCGGACTCAGCCACGGCGCCCGCCAATGACAGTACCGCCTCCACTGCCGGCTGCGCCCAGCGACACACCGGATAGGCCTTGAAGTACTGCTCGAACAGATAGTGACGCTGACCGAGGTCCTGCCACAGCGCAGCGACCTCCGGCGCCGTGACCGTCAATGCCGGCGCTCCGGTGAAGCCATCTTCCGCCAGCAGCGCCGCCGAGATGCCGGTCATCGCGCCCCAGCCGGAGCCATCCTTGAGCATGGTGGGGTGATCGATGCAGCGCATCATCTGGCTACGCGGCCCGTAGAACTCGGCGATGCCCAGCGCATGGTGCAACGTCTCACGATCAAAGCCGCGCAGACGCGCAGTCACTGCGGCCACGCCCAGCGCATTCCAGGCCCCCGACGTATGGTAATCGGGGCTCTGGGCATGCAAGGCGATGCCCGCGCGCGTGGCGATCTCATAGCCATAGGCCAGCAGCGCCAGAAACGCGTGCCCGCTGAGCTGCCGGGTTTCCGGGAGTGCCAGCAGGCCGGGCAACAAGGCTACCCCCGCATGCCCCTTGGTCAGCACCTGGCCATCGTGGGCATCCAGCGCATCGATCAACCAGCCACCCTGCAGGGCGACGCCACTGGAAGAGGCCGTGCCGCTGGCAAACAACAGCGGCAAGTCGCCGCCGTGCTGGCGCGTGACGTAGCGAGCCGCCTTGGCGGCCAGGGGAGTCCGCGTCGCACCTGCCGCGACGCCCAGCAGGTCCAACAGGCAGCGCTTGGCCTGGTGCAGCTGCTCTGCGCTGAGACGGGTGTCGTCATATTCATGGATCAGGGACAGCGGCTCAGGCGCCAGGCGATCCTCGCCAAGTGCATGAGAGGTGGGTATAGCGTGAGGCAGACAATCCGGAGCAGACATGGGACTTCTCCAATTTGGCAGACACGAAAATGACCAACGGGATGACGGCAGATGCGAGCGAGGCAGACGCGGCCGCCAGAGACGACAAGACCGCCCGCAGGCGGCCTTGTCGTGCTAGCGTAGCCCCTGAGCCTCGCTATCAGAGGATCAGGCGTACCTGAAGGTCACTTGAGGCCGTGTTCCTTCAGGAAGTCCTCGGCGACCTGCTCGATGCTCTTCTTCTCGACATCGACCTGCGCGTTCAGGCTCGCCATGGTGTCGTCATTGAGCTCGGCGGACAGCGCATTCATCTGCGACTCGAGTTCCGGGTTGGCCTTGAGCGACTCCTCACGCACCACCGGCGTCAGGGCGTAGGCCGGGAAGTAGCCCTTGTCGTCCTCGAGCACAGTGAAATCAAACGCCGGGATGCGGCCATCGGTGGCGAACACCAGGCCGACATCGACCTGACCATCACGCAGTGCCTGGTAGACCAGACCGGAATCCATGCGCTTGACGTCGGCGCGCCCGACACGGAAGTCATAGGCCTTCTGCAGCGGACGCCAGCCATCATCACGCGCGTAGAATTCGGCGTTCAGCGCGAAGGACAGCCCCTTGTCGTCGTTGACCGCCTGCGAGAGGTCGGACAGTGAGGCGATACCGCGCTCCTGGGCGTCCGCCTCACGCATCGCCAGTGCGTAGGTATTGTTGGCCGCAGACGGCTCCAGCCACACCAGGCCCTTCTCGGCGTCCAGCTCCTTGACGCGAGCATAGGTGTCTTCCGGGCTCAGGCGCTCACTGACATCGTTGTAGTTGATCAGTGAGGTGCCGGTGTATTCCCAATAGAGATCGATCTGGCCGTTTTCCTGCGCCTGACGCAGAACGGCGGAGCCCATGCCGGAGCGCTCTTCCACCTCATACCCCAGGCCTTCCAGATACTGCCCCGTCATGCTGGCGAGAATCTGTTGTTCGGTGAAGTTCTTGCCACCCACCACAATCTCTTCAGCCTGCGCCGTGGAAAGTGAAGCGGCCAGTGCCGCGCCGGTCAGCAGAGTCGTCAAGGTCTTCATGGTGTTCTCCTATCCTGTGAAATTTCGGTCCAGCCGGTTGTTGTTGTTCAGGTCGTGCAGTCTGTCACCACGCGCTGAGCGGGTCGGCGCGTGGGTCTTCATTCATGCTCGCGCCGGGTTGACGCCTCGCGGCACCACGAGGAAGGCCACGAAGGCCACCAGCACATCCACCCCGATCGCCAGCAGCGCCGTGGGGATGGCGCCGGACAGCATCATGATGGGGTCATAGAGGTCGATCCCGGTAAAGATCAGCTCCCCCAGTCCACCGGCGCCGATCAGGAAGGCCAGCGGTACCGTGCCGACATTGATCGCCAGGGCGGTACGAATCCCGGCGAACATCACATACAGCGCATTGGGCAACTCGACCCGCACCAGACGCTGGAGGGGCGACATGCCGATCCCGGCCGCCGCTTCCTTCAAGGCCGGTGACACGCCCTTGAGTCCCGTGTAGGTATTGCGGGTGATGGGCAGCAGGGTCGCGACGAACAGCCCAAAGACCGCCGGCACGGTGCCGATGCCCAGAAAGCTCATCGACAGGGCCAGCACCGCCAGCGTCGGGATGGTGGTGCCCACGTTGAGCACCTGCATGGCGGATTCGGCGTAGCGCGTCATGCTCGGTCGCGACAGGATGATACCCAGCGGAACCGCGACCAGGATCGCCAGCCCGCCGGACAGAGCCGTCAACCACAGGTGCTGTACCGTCAGAAACTGGATGTCAGTGATATAGAAGAGGAACTCTTCGATCACGCCGCTCGACTGGCTCCAGACCCCGGCCATGAAGATCGCGACCACGGCCACCAGCCGCAGCAAGCCCGTGAATTTCAGTGTCGGCATGGGCTTACTCCTTGTGCAGCGCGGTCGCGGACATCTCACCCTGCTGGCCAGAAGCCCCGCCACCCGCATGCGCCCGATAGCGCGAACCCAGATGATGGGTGATGGCGCGCTGGGTGATCTGGCCGACGATACGCCCCTCGTCATCGACGCACGGCATCCAGGTCATGTCATTGGCGAACATCAGCGAGGCCACCTTGCGCAGGTCATCCTCCAGGCTGACCACGACGGGCACGCTCTGGAAGTGATCACGGCAATGGCCCTTGGAGGTGCGAGCGATGGCGGCACTGATGATGCCAACCGGCTGACGCTTGTCGTTCACCATCACGATGCTGTTCTGGTAGCCGTAGGCCTCGATGCGCTCGAGCGCCGTGGTCAGGGTGTCATCCGGCGTGACCATGCCGATGTCTTCACTGGCCAGGTCGCGCACCTTGACCAGATTGAGGCGCTTCAGAGCGCGGTCTTCTCCCAGGAAGGATTCGACGAACTCGTTCTTCGGCGCGGCCAGCAATTCATCGGGCGGTGAATACTGCACCAGCTTGCCGCCGCGGAAGATAGCGATGCGATCGCCCATCTTGATCGCCTCATCGATATCGTGGCTGACGAACATGATGGTCTTCTTGAGGTCCTGCTGCATCTTGAGGAACTCATCCTGGATCACCGCGCGGTTGATGGGATCGATGGCGCCAAATGGCTCATCCATCAGCATCACGGGCGGGTCCGCCGCCAAGGCACGCGCAACGCCGATACGCTGCTGCTGGCCACCGGACAGCTCGCTCGGATAGCGCTTGAGGAAGGCATCGGGTTCGAGCGCGATCATGCGCATCAGCTCACGGGCGCGCTCGCGATAGCGCGCTTTGTCCCAGCCCAGCAGCCGGGGCACCACGGTGATGTTCTCCTCGATGGTCATGTTCGGGAACAGACCGATCTGCTGGATCACGTAGCCGATGTTGCGGCGCAGCTCCTGGGTATCGAGATTGGTGGTATCTTCCCCGTTGATCAGCACTCGCCCCGAGGTCGGGCGAATGATGCGGTTGATCATCTTGAGGCTGGTGGTCTTGCCGCAGCCGGAGGGGCCGAGCAGGATGCAGATCTCACCGCTCGGGACCTTCATGCTGATATTGTCAGCCGCCGTCACGGCGCCCTTCGGGGTATCGAAGACTTTTGTCAGGTTGTCGAGTTCGATCATGAAGCGTTCCTTGTCGTGTTGGCAGAATGGCGCGCGAATGACGCGTCAGGCGGCGGCCGCTGTGGTGCGGTCCATGCCCTTGGGCGTCAGGCGCTTCTGCAGCGCCAACAATGCATAGTCGACGAGGATGGCCAGCACGCTGACCGCCACCGCCCCGACAATCAATTGCCGAGGATCAGACTGGGAAATCCCTCGACTGATGAAGGTGCCAAGCCCCCCGGCACCGATATAGGCCGCAATCGCCATCACCCCGATATTCAGCACCACGGCGGTGCGTACACCGGCCATGATGATCGGCACGGCCAACGGAATCTCCACCATCCACAGACGCTGATTCTGGCTCATGCCCACCCCTCTGGCGGCTTCGCGCAGCGCCGGGTCGACATTGTTGATCGCGGTATAGGTGTTACGGATGATCGGCAGCTGCGAATACAGCAGTACGGCGATCACGGCCGGCAGATAGCCGATGCCCTGCCCGATCAACGACAGGATCGGAATCATGATGCCGAACAGCGCGATGGAAGGGATCGTCACGATGATCGAGGCGATATACAGCACGGTCTTGGCGGCTCGCTCGTTCTTGGTGATCGCGATACCGATGGGCACGCCCGTCAGGGTGGCGATTCCCACCGCCACCCCGACCAGCGAGATGTGCTCAAGCGTGCGTGTGGTCAAGAGCTCCAGATTGTCCAGAGCATACTGGATCAGTTCCAAGCGGGATCTCCTTGCTTTTATTGTGTCCTGTTCGGCACGGCAGGCTTGAGCCGGCGTCACAGGTGTCAGGGCAGGTATATCATCAAGCGAAGTCGCTGAGATGCCGAAGCGGAAACCTGCTTAGCTTAGCAAAGCGAGATAGCAGTTATTTATCGATTTGAATGAGCATGCAAAATGCCAGTTATCAAGAACGGTGATCCTCCTTGCGCCACGCGCGCCCGAGAGCACGACTGACTCACTGACGACAGGTATCACCGTTTCGCTCTGCAGGTTTGGGGCCAATTCGCCACCGCTATCCGCCTTGTCCGCGACGATGGTAACAAAAAAGACAAAACAATTTATAAATCATCTATTTAGCATATATGGGCAGGCCCTGGGCACGCGCAATGGCGCTCGGGTAGCGGGCGCGAACCTCCCTCCCCACCAGTCACCCCATAAGAAAAATGCATATCCTCCGATAACACTCACCCCCTACTTAGGTCCCATGCCTCGCTCCCATAATGGCCACGATATACAACCGTGCTAATGGAGAGATGCCTGCATGTCCCTGACCAATGCCCTGTCCGATGCGCTGCCGCTGACCCTGAGCGAGTCGCCGCTGTCACTGAACCTGATCACCGCCGAAGGCCTGGAGCCGGTCAGCCCGCTGTGGCTGCGCGAGCGCACCCAGGACCCGGAGCAGCTCGATGAGGTGACCACCCAGCGTCTGTTCGATTCGCATGCCATCGACGTCAACCTCGAGCTGACCGCGGCGCGCCCGGTCGATGAGACGCACGTGGAATTCACCTTCAGTGACGGGCATTGCGAGGTGTATGACCTCACCATGCTGGCGCATGAACTGCAGGGCATCACGCCGTTCCCCAAGCCCGAGAGCTGGGATGCGAGCATCGATCAGCAGGCGCAGCGCGTCGACTGGGAGAAGATGGGCAACAATGAGGACTTCCAGAAGGCATTGAAGGCCTATCTGCGCTTTGGCTACATCATCGTGCAGAACGTACCGACCGATCCGGAGCGCATTCTGGAAGTGGCCGGTCACTTCGGCTACGTGAAGGACACCAACTTCGGCAGCTACTTCGAGGTGTACTCGCGCCCGACGGGCAATGACCTGGCCTACCGCAGCGTGGCGCTCGGGCCGCACACCGACAACCCGTATCGTGATCCGGTGCCGGGCATCCAGATGCTGCATTGCCTGGTCAACGAGACCACCGGTGGCCTGTCCACGCTGGTCGACAGCCTCAATGCGCTCAAGCAGCTCAAGGCCGAGATGCCGGAAGGCTATGAACTGCTGCGCACCACGCCGGTCGGCTTCCGCTTCCTGGACGCCGGTACCGAGCTGACCACGCGTCGCTGCGTGATTCGCGAAAATTCCGATGGTGAGCCCATCGGCGTCAACTACAGCCCGCGCCTCGATCACCTGCCGCACATGTCGCTGGAAAACACTCGCCGCTACCATCAGGCCCGCCAGCGTCTGGGGCAGCTGTTCCAGGACCCGGCCAACGAGATTCGCTTCCAACTCGAATCCGGAGAGCTGATGATGTTCGACAACACCCGCGTGCTGCATGGCCGTACGGCGTTCGACACCAATGAGGGGCACCGCCACCTGCAGGGCTGCTACATGGATAGCGACGGCCCGCGTGAGCGCTTCGCCACGACCCTGATGCGTCAGCGTCAGCAGCAGGCACAACAAGAAAACCGTGAGGAAATGGCGTAATGGATCAGGTTTCATTCACCCAGATGAAGGACGGCACCGCAGAAGACTATGCGTTGCTCGAGCGTCTTGAAGACCAGTTCAATGAAGGGCTGGTGGAGCGCCTCAAGCTTGCCCTGCGCAAGCTCGATGATGGCCTGAGCGGCTACAAGGTCAGCCGTCTGGAGCATTCCCTGCAGTCGGCGGCGCGCGCCGAGGCCGATGGCGCCGATGACGACCTGGTCGTCGCCACCCTGCTGCATGATCTCGGCGATGAGCTGGCGCCCTACAATCACTCGCAGCTGGCCGCCGCCATCATTCGCCCGTACGTGCGTGCCGAAGTGACCTGGATCATCCATCACCATGGCCTGTTCCAGAAGTTCTACTACGGTCACTTCTACGGCGAGGACCGCAACGAGCGCGAGATCTACAAGGACCACCCCTGGTATCAGAAGTGCGTGGATTTCTGCGAGCGTTATGATCAGGCGGCCTTCGATCCCGACTACCCGACCCCGCCGCTGGAGCACTTCGAACCGGCACTGCGTCGCGTCTTCGCGCGCAAGCCCTTCGATCCGGACGTGATCGGCGAAGAGCCGGCCGGCGGTCTCGACAGCCGCGTCTGAGTATGTGAAGGCGGGTGCGTGAAACGCGCCGGACCTGCTCGTCTCCCCCGCTTGACCATTGCCCCCACTGGCCCGCCCAGTGGGGGCAATCTGGTTTGTGGGCGTTGCGTTGAGTGCTTCACGTCAACAAGGGGTTGAACCTCGCCACTCAACCTTCATCATCATTGGCTAACGTCAACGTCAATGAAGGCGGTGCCGGTACGGCCGTCTTTCCCTCGCGGATCACCCCCCCTTCCCCAACCCGACAGGCAGACGCATGGAACATCTCTTCATCTACGGTCCACTGGGCCCCGGCGGCCTCAACGAACATATCATCGCCAATATCGATGGCGAATGGAGCTCGGCCTATCTACGCGGCCGACTGGAAAACACCGATCACGGCGATGAGCACAACTTCCCGGGGCTGGTCGTCGACAACACGGGCCAGGTGATACGCGGCCACGTGTTCTCCTCGGCGCACTTGCCCGAGCATTGGGATGCTCTCGATGACTTCGAGGGCCCCATCTATCAGCGCACCGTCACTACCGTCATTCTCGATGACAATCGTGAACTCGAGGCCTATGTCTACGCCCTGCCGCAGTGAGACTCACGCGCGGCACGGATAGCGATTGCTGGCTCGTGGCAAGAGATGGATGGATCGTGGCTAGTGATGGATTGATCGTGGCAAGTGATGAATGACGGCCCGCCGCCTTGCGCCCGGATGGAGTAACATTGCCCTTCGGGCGATGCATGGCCAGTCAGCGCCAGCGTCCTCATTCATGCATCACAAGGGAGATTCCTCATGCAGCTTGAAGGTTCCTGCCACTGCAAGGCCGTCACATTCCAGCTCGAATCGCCGCACCCCTATCCGTATCAGCGCTGTTATTGCTCGATCTGTCGCAAGACGGCGGGCAGCGGTGGCTACGCGATCAATCTGGCGGGCGATGCCAACACCCTGAAGGTGGAAGGCCGGGACAATCTCTCCATCTATCACGCGGTGACTGACGGGGTCGAAAGTCCGGCGGAACGGCACTTCTGCAAGCGCTGCGGCAGTGCGCTGTGGCTCTACGATGCCCGTTGGCCGGAGCTGATCCATCCTCAGGCAGGGGCGATCGACACCCCGCTGCCCGTGCCGCCGGAGCATGTCCACATCATGCTCGACAGCAAGGCCAACTGGGTGGAAGTCGCGCACGAAGCGCGTGATGCTCATCACGCCGAGTATCCTGAAGAGAGCATTGCCGCCTGGCATGCGCGGATTGCCGAGCGCGACACCGACTGATATCGGCGGCGCGTCAATCAGGACCAGCAACTCCTCGATCAGGATCCGATGCGACGCTGGTCAGGATCCGTTGCGACCTCATGGCCTGATCCGCCGGGCTGAGCGTTGATGTCATTCGCTGCGTCGCGTATAAGTGCCGCCTATACAAGGCGGCACTCCTGTTTGTATCCGGTGATCCTTGGCTGATGCCTTCTCATGTCTTATCCAGGCAATCTCCCGAGCCATCAGCCAGGCCATCATCCAGGCCAAAACAGTACGACAGGAGCGCCGCGACAGCGCATCACAGTGAGGACTCTCGTGCCGGCCCGAAAGACAAGCTCCCCAGCGCCGCTGGAAAGCGCAAGCCCTCTGGATGACCTGCCCTCCCTGCGCGGGCTGGTCGCCTTTGACGTGACGGTCCGCCTGGGGTCGATGACGGCCGCCGCCAGTGAGCTGGATACCACCCAGCCCACCATCTCCCAGCGCATCCGCGCGCTGGAGGAGCACCTGGGCCATCCGCTGTTCGATCGCCAGGGCGGCCGGCTGATCCTCAACCACTACGGCGAGAGCTTCCATGCCGAACTGGCAGGCGGACTTGGCAAGGTATGCAGCGCCGTCACGGAAGCACGTCGCAAGGTGCACAAGCCGACGCCGCGCATCACCATCGCCGCGGGCGCCGGTTTTGCGCATGTCTGGCTGCGCCCACGTTTGGAGCGGCTGGAGCAGGACTTCCCCGACTGCCACTTCACGCTGCTGCCGATCGATCGCGATGAAGACCCGCAGATGCAGCAGGCCGACATTGCGATCCGCTTCGGCCCGCCGCTGACGGGCGATCATCGCGATACGCTGGTGGTCGCGGAGCGCGCCTTCCCGGTCTGCTCCCCGGACTACGCCCGACGTCATGGGCTCGAGAAGGGGCTGGATGCCGAAGCGCTGTCGCGCATCACCCTGCTGCATCTGGACATGCGCGATACCCGCTGGCTGGACTGGGCCACCTGGTGTCGCCACGCGGGGCTGCCGGTGCCGCGCCTCGACAAGGCCTTCCCCTACAACAACTTTCCGCTGACGCTCAATGCTGCCGTCAATCATCAGGGCGTCGCGCTGGGCTGGAGCCACGTCATCCAGGACCTGCTCGACAACGGCTCACTGATCGCCCTGACGCCGCATATCTCGCGGGACCGCCACGGCTATCGCATGAGTGTCCGCCATCCCAACAGCGCCGTGATCCAACCCATCACCCGCTGGCTGACACGCGAATTTTCCGGCCTCGAGATTCCAGGGCCTACCTCAAGGCAGCCGTGAACGGCCGCAAGCCCTCGCTCCGTCCGGCGCGCGCCGCCGAGACAGGCTTCTCCCCCGACGAACGACAGAGACTCCCATGCAGCATCTTTTCATCTACGGCACCCTGGGCCCGGGCGGCCCCAACGAACACGTCATGCTCGACATTGGCGGCAGCTGGACACCCGGCACCCTCAAGGGCCGCCTGGAGGCAGCTGGCTGGGGGGCTGAGATGGGCTTTCCGGGGCTGAGACTGGATGAGGCGGGCGACACCATCCGCGGTCACGTCTTCTCCTCCGACAACCTGGCCGATCACTGGCAGGCGCTGGATGATTTCGAAGGCAGCGAATACCTTCGCCAGCCGGCCACGATCACGCTGGAAGATGGCAGCACCCTGACGGCACAGGTCTATGCGCTGAGCCAGCCGTAAGCTGCTCCATGAACTGTTTCATGAACTGTTCCATAAGCTGATCAGTGCGCTGATGCCCGGCGTCGATGCCTGAGTGTCGAGGTTTGATGCCTGAGTGTCGAGGTCTGGTGCCTGAGCGTCTAGGCCTCGGCACGCTACAGCGACACCTTCAGATACTCCAACACCCGTCTGGCGCGCGCCGAGAGCGGCCATTCCGCTCGCGTGAGCAACCACAGGGTATCGACCACCTCCGTGCTGCCCTCAGGCGGTGGCACCACCCGGATGGCCTGATGATCAGGGAAGGCCTCGCGGGCATGGCGCGGCACGACGCTGAAGCCCAGCCCACGGGCGACCGGCTCCAGAATCAGGCTGATCTGGTTGGTAGAGCCACTGCGCGGCAATGAGCTGATGCCCGGATTGCCCGGAAAGCGCCGACTCAACAGGCGCGAGGCCATGTCCTGACCATCCGGGTGATCGATGAAGCCCAGTGTCTCGAGATCCTCCCAGTCATGGATCTCGACCCCCGCCGGCACCACCAGCTCAAGGGGCTCTCGCGCCCACTCCGTCACGCTCAGGCGCGGGTCATCCGGCTTGAGCGTGACGATCCCCAGCTCGAAGCGATTCTCCAGCACGGCCTCCACCACCTCGCGCGTCGGTGCGAAGCGATGGTGGACATTGAGCCCCGGCGACTCCTGCTGAAGCGCCAGCAAGCGCGGATAGATCGCCAGGCCAATGCTGCCCGGCGTGATCAGCCGAATGTCGCCATGACTGTCTTCATTGCCCGCCAGCCGCTGGGTCAGGCGCTGCTCGGCGGTTTCCATCTCACGCGCGAAATCCAGCAGTGCATGGCCGGCCGGCGTCAGTTCGATCTTGCGCGGATGACGGATCAACAGCGTGCCAAGTCGGGTTTCCAGCTGGCGCACATGCTGACTGACAGCGGCCTGGGTCAGATCGAGCCGCTCCGCGGTACGCGTGAAGTTGCCGACACTCACCAGGGTGCGAAAGGTGCGTAGCCATTGGGGTTGCAGCATTCAAGCTCCTGGGGGCTGGAAGAATCAGGGGGCAGAGTCAGTGGACAGAATCAGGATGGCAGCGTCAGAGGAGGAGCATCAGCAAGACTGCGACGGAGAACCCCTACCGCAATAAGAAAGTCTTATCATTATCATAACAGCTACGTAGTTTTCATTATTGCTCATGACGCCCAAGATGGCTTCCAACGTCACGCAGGCAGTGACCGAGCCATTTCCTTCACGACTCACATATCGAGGTGACTCATGAGCAACGAAAAGAACACACCGTATCCGCGCACCTTCTCCCACATCGGCCTGTCCGTCGGTGATGTGGAAGCCGCGGTCAAGTTCTACACCGAAGTGCTGGGCTGGTACGTGGTGATGGAGCCGACCACCATCACCGAAGATGACTCCGCCATCGGCGTGATGTGCAGCGATGTCTTCGGTCCGGGCTGGGGCAGCTTCCGCATCGCCCACCTGTCCACCGGCGACCGTATCGGTGTCGAGATCTTCGAATTCCCGAACCACGAGACGCCGGAAAACAACTTCGAGTACTGGAAGACCGGCATCTTCCACTTCTGCGTCCAGGACCCCGACGTCGAAGGTCTGGCCGAGCGCATCGTCGCCGCCGGCGGCAAGCAGCGCATGCCGGTACGCGAGTACTTCCCGGGTGAGAAGCCGTTCCGCATGGTCTACATGGAAGACCCGTTCGGCAATATCCTCGAGGTCTATAGCCACAGCTATGAAATGACCTACGCCGCCGGTGCCTACCAGAACTGAACACGGCCACAGACGTCAGATACAGCAAGGCCCCGCCATGGCGGGGCCTTGTTGTATCTGACATTCATGCTCGAGACATCCCGACAGGAATTTCGAGAGCAACACACGATGACTTTCGTCGGGCGAGCTCAGCGAAAGCTCACCCGCTCACGCCTCAGTGGATGACGGGCATGCTGCGCACACGACGGTAAAGACTCTGACTGGCGAGTTCCGGACTGAGCAAGGCAATCCGTGCCTTCTGCACTGCAAGCTCACGCTGCAACAACGACCAGGTGCCGATGAACTCGGCACACTCACCACAGTGCACCAGGTAATCATCAGAGCGCTCATGATATTGGTAATCCATGCTCAGGCAGTTACATACCGGGCAGGACAGAACGGCGTTGGCTTTCTCATCCATGATTCGATTCCCTGGAGCCACACTGATTGAATTCACGGCAATGATCACACGCGTTCAGGTAACCATTACGGGTGTGAACATCCCTCATACTCTGTAAAACCCGCTGAACTCACACTATCCATGATGTGATATCTGTACAACTCTCACTTGTGGGCGACATTTCTCGAAACGTTAACCAGTGGTAACTTGCTGGCGTGTTCAGCACGTTGATCTCATCGCGACTCGCCAGTCACCATGACCGCGACGAACACCCCGATAGCAAATCACTTCTCCATGATTACACAGCGATACGCAAGACTACATTCGCTGACCGATGACATGCCGGCTTCAGACTCGCGAAACCGCAAGGCGCGCATGCCCTGCAGGTTCTGTCGCCAAACGGGCATGAAAAAACCCACCCTGGAGGGTGGGTTTTACGTGAATCCCTTCGGCTGTCACCGCCAGCAGATCATTTCATCTTGCGCGCCGAATCATCCTGCTCGATACGGGTCAGTAGCTTGTCAAAGACGCCAGTCGCCAACAGCACAAAGGTGACGGCCAAGCCAAGCCCCATCCAGATAGCGATATTGCTCATTGTCCCTTACCCCTGCTGTTTTCTTGGTTTTTTCAGCCCTTCTGCGACGCAATATGGCGTAAATTCAATGTTTGTACAACATTTGATCATGAAAATATCGACCGCCGTCAGACGCTGAGACTGCCGGTGCCATTCCAGACCTCTGACCGGCGTCATCACACTGCCAACGGCCATGATTTGAGCAATCGCTCAACAACGGGTAGTCTTGCGTCATGAAGAAAGTGACGCGGGCTTGCCAGCGCTGATTCCTTGGCGCTGATCCGCTGGCACTGACCCCCTGACGCTCCCCTTCGGCCTGCTACCTCGCTTCGCGTCCACTGCATGTCTGAAATATCACCCCAGGAGTCATCATGTCTGACACGACCTTTCCCGACGTACTGGTATTCGACGTCAACGAGACACTGCTCGACATCACCACTCTCTCGCCGTTGTTCTCACGCGTGTTCGGTGATGAAAGCGTGTTGCGCGAATGGTTCGCACAGCTGGTGCTGTACTCGCAGACCATGACGCTCTCACAACGCTACACCCCCTTCGGTGCGCTCGGCGTGGGCGCCCTCAAGATGGTCGCCGACATCCATCAGGTCAGACTCGCGGATGACGATATCGAGGAGCTCAAGTCGCGCATGGCCGAGATGCCGGCCCATCCCGATGTCGCCCCGGCGCTTGAGCGCCTCAAGCAGGCTGGTTTTCGTCTGGTGACGCTGACCAACTCCCCCGCAGGCGCCTCCCCGACGCCGCTGGAGAAGGCCGGTATCAGCGAGGCCTTCGAGCAGCACTTCAGCGTCGACAGCGTCAAGCAGTTCAAGCCGGCGCCGGCCACCTATCAGCATGTCGCCGAGCAGCTCGAGGTCGAACTGGGCGACATGTGCATGATCGCCTGCCATGTGTGGGACACCATCGGCGCCCAGGCCGCCGGCATGCAGGGCGCCCTGCTGACGCGCCCGCACAATGCCGTGCTGCCCGCCGAGAATGTGCCGGCCCCGGACTTCATCGCCGCGGAGCTGATGACCCTGGCGGACCAGCTGATCGCGGCCAGAGAGGCCTGAGCGAGCCCTGGCCTCTGAGCTCTCTTTCTAGACTCTCTTTCTAGACTCTCTTTCTAGACTCTCTTTCCAAACTGAGTTTCTCGGCTCTGTCTCTGAGTGCTGCCTAGTAAATAAACGCCGCTCGCCCATTCGGGTGAGCGGCGTTGCTGTGCCTGCCTTCCTGTTCGCCCTCTCCACCATCTCGCCGTTCGATCAGCCGCCGTACACGGCAGCCTTGCCGCCTTGGCGGGAAGCCCTCACTTGAGTGAACGGAAGGCCTTGAGCATCTCGTCACGGGTCGCCTGCAGCGCGGCCTGAATCTCCGCCTTGCGCTCGCTGATGCGCCACGAGGGGCCGACCACGGACACGGAGTAATGGCCCTGGCTGGTCTCCAGGCCGATAGCGATCGCGCCAACCCCCTGCATATGCTCATCCGAGTCATGACCGGTGCCGGTGCGACGCACCTCGGCCAGCTGCGTCAGCAGCGCCGGCATCGCGAGGGTGTTGTCCGTGTAGGCCGTGAGTTCCGTGCCCAGCAAGCGCTCCACCTGCTCATCCTCGAGATGCGAGAGCAACACCTTGCCGCTGGCTGTCGCATGCAATGACAGGAAGTTGCCGGCCATCGGTGATACCCGCAGCGGCAGCGGCGACAACACCGAGTGCAGTATCAGCAGCTCGTTGCCGCTCAGACTGCAGAGCACCACCGTTTCCTCGGTGGAGCCGCTCAATGCCTCCAGAAACGACTTGGCATGCGTGGTGATATCGAGCTGGCTATGTCGCGCCAGCCGCATCAGCGCAGAGCCGAGCCGTATCCCGCCATGGCCGTGGATTTCCAGCAGGTCTTCCTGGGCCAGCGCATCGACCAGCCGCTTGACGGTCGAGCGCGGCAGATCGTTCCTGGCGGCGATCTCCCCCAGGCTCATGCCCTGCTCACTGCCTTCCAGACTCTTGAGAATCGCCGCCACCCTGGCCACGACCTGCACGCCACTACCTTCTCTTGTGGACACAGACACAACTCCTTAACAAGCTAACTACTTGCCTAACGAAACCACCAAGTGGTACAGTGTACCGCATAACGAGACACCCAAGGTGTCTAGCGCTTCACCTCAAAACGGGAACTCTACAGTGGCCGCTCCTCAACCCTTCAATCTACGACTCGCACTCGGTCTTGTGGGCATTCTGCTCGCATCGCTGATGTCCGGTGTGGGAGAGCGTGTCACGCAGACCGTCCTGACGGATGTGGTCGGACACTTCGGTTTCTCCCACGATGAGGGCAGCTGGCTGACCACGATCTACAGCGCGGCGGAAGTCTCGATGATGCTGCTCGCCGGCTGGCTGGCCGTCACCTTCAGCCTGCGCCGCTTCGCGATCGGTGCCTGCCTGTCACTGGCCCTGTTCTCTCTGCTGGTGCCCCTGGCCGACAGCTTCCCGCTGATGGCGGGGCTGCGCGTTGCCCAGGGCCTGGCCTCCGGCAGCATCCTGCCGCTGCTGATGATGTCGGCGCTGCGCTTCCTGCCGTGGCACAGCAAGCTCTATGGTCTGTCGGCCTATGCGATGACGGCCACCTTCGGCCCTTATCTGTCGGCACCGCTGGCCGCTCTCTATGGCGACCTGGGCGACTGGAATCTGGTGTTCTGGGAAACCGCGCCGGTATGCCTTCTCGCCGCCGCACTGGTCTCCTGGGGCCTGCCGCAGGACCCGCTCAAGCTGGAACGCTGCAAGCAGTTCGACTGGCTCGGTGCCTTGCTGGGCGTCACCGCCCTGTGCGCGCTGGTCGCCGGCATGACCCAGGGTGAGCGACTCGACTGGGGCAACTCGCCGTTGATCGTCGCCCTGCTGACCACGGGCGGGCTGGTCTTCGTGACCTTCCTGATCCATGAGTGGTTCCACCCGATGCCGCTCTACAAGCTGCAGCTGCTGGCACGCCGCAACTTTGCCTTCGGCATCATCACCCTGTGTACCTTCATGTTCCTGACCCTGGCCGCCGGCACCATTCCCGCCGCCTTCCTGGGGGAAGTGCAAGGCTATCGCCCCATGCAGCTGTTCCCGGTCATGTTGACCATGGCCCTGCCGCAGCTGCTGCTGGCACCGTTGGTGGCGGCGCTGATCAATCGCAAGAGCGTCGACAGCCGCTACGTGATGGCCACGGGCCTGGTGTTGATCCTGATCAGCTGCCTGCTGGGCTCGCAGCTCACCAGCGACTGGAATCGCGACAACTTCTATCTCATCGAGGTGCTCAACACCCTGGGCCAGCCGATGGTGGTGGTACCGCTGCTGATGAATGCCACCGGGGCGCTCAGCCCGCTGGAAGGGCCGTTCGCCACCGCGATGGTCAACTCGCTGCGCGCCCTGTTCACGGTGGTGGCCTCCACGGTCTACGGAAGCTTCCTCGTCACGCGTGAAGCCCTGCACACCACCCGCCTGGGCGAGGCACTCGGCCTGCAGGGCAATCAGCCCGCCGGACTCATCCAGGTCGATGCGGCAAGCGATATCACCACGCGCATCTCCGAGCAGGCCTCCGTGATGAGCTATGCGGATGCCTACCTCGCCATCATCCCCTTCGTGGTGGCGCTGCTGATACTGGTCATGGTGCTGCCGATCCGCGCCTATCCGCCCCAACCGGCGCCGGCACCTCAACCAGAGCCAGCACAGCGCTCTCAGTCTCAGCCCCCTCAGTCTCAGCCCCCTCAGTCTCAGCTCCCTCAAGCACAACCCTCCGGGGCATAGACACAGACAAAGCCGGCGGCTGCCCGCCAGCCAGGATTCAGCCACTCCCCCCCTTCTTCGACATAGACGACGAGATACGACACCGACATGAACAAGACACGTACCACCCTACTGTTGAGCGTTCTGGCGCTCCTGCTGGTCGCGACCTACGCGGGCCTCTACTGGAAGGGCCACGATGGCCGCGAAGCCACCAACAATGCCTATGTGCGCGCCGATAGCGTGATGGTGACCACACGCGTCGCAGGCCAGATCGACAAGGTGCTGGTGGAGGACAACGAAGTGGTCAAGGAAGGCCAGATCCTGGCCACGCTGGATGACCGCGATTACCAGGCGTCCCTGCACTCCGCCCAGGCCGATCTCGCCGCCCAGCAGGCAGCGGTCGGTGACCTGGATGCCAACATCGAGCGTCAGCACGCCGTCGTGCAGCAGTCCATCGCCGAAGTGAAGTCCACCCAGGCCTCGCTGCGTTATGCGCGCAACGATGCCAAGCGTTACCGCAGCCTGCGCATGACCAACGCCGCCTCCCAGCAGGACAAGGAAAAGGCCGATGAACAGCAGGGCATCTGGGAAGCCAATCTCGTGCAGGCCCAGGCGGCTCAGCGCTCGGCGGAAAAGCAGATCGGCGTCCTTGAAGCCCAGCGCGTGGAAGCCCTGGCCGAGGTCGAACGCTCACGTGCAGCGCTCGAGCAGGCGGAGCTGAACACCGGCTATACCGTCATTCGTGCGCCGAAGGATGGCATCGTCACCCAGCGCTCACTGCGTGTCGGCGCCTACGTGCAACCGGGTGATTCGCTGCTGGCCATCGTGCCGCACAAGGAAGCCTATGTCGTCGCCAACTATCTCGAGACCCAGATGGCCGAGATGGAGCCGGGCCAACCGGTCGAGATGACGCTGGATAGCCTGCCGGGCAAGACCTTCACTGGCCATGTCGACAGCATCGCACCGGCCTCCAGCAGCGCCTTCTCGGCCGTGGCCAGCGAGAACGCCACCGGCAACTTCACCAAGATCACCCAGCGCATGCCGGTCAAGATCGTGTTCGACCCGAACCAGCCCGACTTCGACAAGGTACGCATCGGCATGTCAGTGATCGCCCATGTCACGACCTAGCAGCCCTGAGCGCCTTGCGACAGTCCTGAACGAGGCTAGACAGTCCTGAACGAGGCTAGACAGTCCTGAACGACTTGCGACAGCCCTGAAGCAGTCAAGAGAGCAGCCCCGAACGGCACGCCGCCCAACGACGCCCCTGAAGGTTGCCGCTACGCCATCACTCGATCATCAAAGGGATCAGCACCATGAAAATTCGCGCCGCCGTCACCGCCACCCAAGGCCAGCCCTTTGACCTCAAGGACGTCGAACTGGCGTCCCCCAAGGGTGACGAGATTCTGGTACGTGTCGTGGCCACCGGGGTCTGCCATACCGATGCCGCCGCACGCGACCTGGGCATCGCCCCCTATCCGATCGTGCTCGGCCATGAAGGTGCCGGTGTGGTCGAGCAGATCGGTGACAATGTCCGCGACATGGAAGTGGGCGACCATGTGGTGCTGTCCTTCGCGCACTGTGGCCATTGCAGCCACTGCCTGACCGGACACCCGACCGTCTGCGAGCGTGGCGGTGAGCTCAACTTCGGCGGTGTGATGGATGATGGCGGCAAGCGCCTGAGCTGTGACGGCCATGACGTCGCCACCTTCTTCGGCCAGTCGTCCTTCGCCACTCACGCCGTGGTCAGCGAGCGCAATGCCGTCAAGGTCGACAGCGATGTCGATCTCGCCCTGCTGGGCCCGCTGGGTTGCGGCATCCAGACTGGCGCCGGCACCATCCTCAATCGCCTCAAGCCGGGCTTCGGTGACAGTCTCGTCGTGTTCGGCTGTGGCGCCGTGGGCCTGAGTGCCGTGATGGCGGCCAAAATCGCCGGCTGCAAGAACATCATCGCGGTCGACCTGCACGAGAGCCGTCTGGAGCTGGCCCATGAGCTGGGCGCGACCCACAGCGTCAACGGCAAGACCGAGGACCTGGTCGGCGAGATCAAGCGCATCACCGATGGCGGCAGCGAATTCTCCCTCGAGACCACCGGAGTACCGATGCTGGTGCGCAGCTCCCTGCAGGTGCTGCGTCCGCTGGGCACCTCTGCCATCGTCGGCCTGACCCACGATGTGACCCTGGACGTGCACCACGACCTGATGGCGGAAGGCAAGTCGATGATCGGCGTGATCGAAGGCGACGCCGTGCCGCGCGTCTTCATCCCGCGCCTGGTCGGCTACTACAAGGAAGGCCGCTTCCCCTTCGACAAGCTGATCCAGATGTATGACTTCGATGACATCGAACAGGCCTTCGCGGATTCGAAATCAGGTCTGACCGTCAAGCCGGTACTACGCATCAGCTCGCTGTAATCAGCGCCTGCGCCACCTGGCCTGAACCGCAAAGCCCCCGTGCGTCACTGACGCACGGGGGCTTTCTTCGTTGGCCGACACGACCTCAGTCAGCGCGCTCGCCTACGACTGACACAGCTGCCAGGCGTCGTGGTCGATATCGAGCATGGCGGCGATGGCGGCCGAGGCGATGACATGCGTCTGGCCACTGGCCTCGTCATGCACATTGAGACCGCCCTGCACCACCGTCACCTCGGCGCGCCCACGGGGAAGCTCGCGCGCCACCGCGTCTGCATCCACGGCGTCCGGCTCCTGCACCGCGATGGTGACCTCGACGCGCATCTGGTGGTGATCGATGCCGAGTGACTGGAACATCACGATGGAGGAATGATGCAGGGCATCATGTACCGCACGGCAGGCGGCCTTGGTGTAGTCCATGCCATAGAGGTCATTGCCGGTGCCCATCTCGAGAATGATGCGTTGCTCGCTCATGCCTGACCTCCTGCCGACTGCCCGGACGCGGAAGAAGTGGGCGCCACGCCGGCGGCCGCCATGTCGAATGACACGATGATGGCGACATTGGCGATCACGCTGACCCCGCTGCCATCCGGCTTGGCGACGTCCAGCCCGCCCTTGACCACGCGCACACTGGGCTGACCGTAGGGAAAGATGCCCAGCAGGGCGTCACTGTCGACCTTGTCGGGCTGCTGCACGCCGATCTCGACCTCGATCAGCATCGCCTCCTTGGGGAAGCCGAAGGCGTCCGCCACGTTGAGCGAGTTGTGCCACAGGGCATCGCGGATGCCACGTGCCGCCGCCTCGGTGTAGCTCTGGCTGCGAATGGAGGTGCCCATGCCGAACTGGGTCACCATGCGTGTCTTGGCCACATTACCCCCTGATTTCCTGTCACGGAAAAGACGTACCATTCGCGCCGCCTATCAGCGCGGATGCTTGAAAAGCCCGATCACCCAACCTATCCCGCCCAGCAGCAGGGCGCCCTGCCAATCTCCCTGGAACAGCTCGATCAGCGCCAGGACGATTGCCACCAGCTGCGCACTGCGCACCGGACTGACCGTCGCTGTGGGCTTGCGGTCATCCTGCTCTGACATGCGGCCTCCCGTCGCTGGCCCGATGTCTTCATCAGGCGATGACACCCTCGGGCGATGCCATCGTCGGACGATGACTAGCCGAGCGATAACATCATGGGACGATGACAACGTCGCCCCATCGTTTCAGGAAAGCCTCAAGTAGAAAATACGACTTCCGTCCCCGAGCACCTGCAGGCACCAGCCCCGATCAGCTCATTGGGGCGTGTCAGGCGCCTCAAGCGCCAGCTGGCCCCAGAAGTGGCCGCTGCTGCGCGACAGCGTCGGGTCATTCATCAGGTAGCCAAAGGTGGCCATGGGGTCGAGATCGGCAAAGGTCTCGGGGTGCAACCAGCGCGCGATGGCCTCCAGCGCGACGATGGCATAGGGCCCCTGGTGGAAGCCATGCCACAGCGCCATCACCCGGCCCTGCTTGACGGCATCCAGTGACTGCCAGCCGGGCAGTGTCTGCACCATGCGTTCCAGGTCGTGCTGGATATCCTCCCCCGAGATGCCGATGCCGGCACGCAGTCCATCGCCCTTGGCCCACTGGCCGCCGGTATTGAGAATCGCCTCGGGCGGGTGTGCCAGCACCCACTCCTTGCTGAGGGTGGCACCGCTGACCGGCGCCAGTTCAGCGGCCAGATTGCGCCCGCCGGCCCGCGTGACCAGGTCCGCCACGCCGTTGTGCAGATTGGTACGACAGCAATCCACCTTCACGCCCGGTGCGATGTTGATCAGCACACGCGGCCGCTCGGCAATCGTCGCCAGACGTTCGTCAATCAGCGCCAGATGCGCCGCGATGGTGTCATCCACCTCGCGGGCACGCGCCTCGACACCGAGCACCTCGCCCAACAGGCGCACGCTGACCGGAGCATCCTGCAGCGGATGGTGATTGAACTCGACATAAAGATAGGGAGTGCCGACCTCGTCCAGCAGCGCCGCCAGCGGCGAGCCTTCGATACGCGAGCGCTGGGAGAGATCGAACAGCACCAGGTCCGGCGTCAGCGCCAGCAGGGCCTCGCCCTCAAGGCTCGGGGTCGAGGCGCGACTCAGCGCTGGCAGCGTGGCAAGTTGCGGCCAGCGCGTCTCGAGACGCTCGGTCATCGCGGGATCAAACACCGCCAGGGGGTAGGCCCAGCCGACGATGCGCTCAAGCGGCGCATCCAGCAGCGTCAGCAGCGCATACAGCTGGCGCGGCTGGGCCAGGAAGATGCGCTGCGGTGAGGCCGCAAGCGTCACCTCGCGCCCGGCGAGATCCGTGACCTGACGCGGAAAGCTGGCCTGGGTCTGCCCCTTGGCGACCGGCTCGGCGGCATGGGCAAGGTTGCCCGGTGCGTTCGAGAAGGCGCCAGCGAAGACAGTGGCGAGTGCCAGCAGGCAAGCGCCTGCCAGTCTTCTGGGCTCGCTTCTGGGCTCAGTCTTGCGCACCGCCATCATCGTCTGGCTCCGACATCGCGCGTGATATGGCCAATGTCGGCGTGGGCCGAGTCGGCGACGCGGTCGGTGAGCACCACCGGATGGCCCAGCGAGCAGCTCTCGATACGCGCCTCGATGCCATAGGCCTCACGCAGATGCTCGGCAGTGATCACCTCCCGCGGGGCCCCGGTGGCCAGCAGGCCGGAGGGCGCGAACAGGATGATCTGATCACAGAAACGCAGCGCCAGATTGATGTCATGCAGCGCGATCAGGCAGATGGCCTGCTGCTCCTGCACCACACCGCGCACGCCTTCGATCAAGGCCAGCTGCCAGCGCAGGTCCAGCGCGCTGGTCGGCTCATCCAGCAGCAGCAGTTGTGGCTGGCGCACCAGCGCCTGGGCGAGACCGACCATCTGACGCTGGCCACCGGAGAGCGTGTCCATGCGCCGGAAGGCCAGCGAATGCAGCGACAGGCGCGCGAAGACCTGCTCGACCAGCGAATCCGTGGCCTCGCGGCTCAGTTCGGCACGCGCCGCACGACAGGCGCTGGCCACGGCTTCATAGGCGACCAGACTGGTCGGCTGCGGCAACGTCTGCGGCAGGTAGCCGACATGGCGCATGCGATTCGCCCCGTGCAGCGACGACAGCGCCAGCTCGCCGAGGTGGATGTCGCCCTTGGCCGGACGCATGCCGGCAATCGCCTTGAGGAAGGTCGACTTGCCGACCGCATTCGGCCCGAGCACACCGACCAGTGAGCCCGCCGGCAGCGGTGGCAGATCGAGTTGATCGAAGATCATGCGCCGCTGATAGCCGGTGGTCAGCTGCGAGATCCTCAAGGATGCTTGCGAATCAAAGACGTGATGGCTCATCCCTGCCCCCTGCGCTGACCGAGCAGCAAGGCGAGGAAACAGGGGATACCGATCAACGAGGTCACGATCCCCACCGGCAGCACCAGTCCGGGTACCAGCGACTCACTGGCCGTCGCGGCCAGGGACAGCACCAGCGCCCCCGCCAGCGCACTGCCGGGCAGATAGAAGCGATGGTCTTCCCCCAGCGCCAGACGCGCCATGTGCGGCCCGACCAGACCGATGAAGCCGATGGTGCCGACAAAGGCCACTGCCACTGCCGCCAGCAGGCTGACGCGCAACAGCGCCGTGCGGCGCAGGCGGGTGACCGGCACGCCGAAGCTGCGCGCATGGTCTTCCCCGGCACGCAGCGCTGTCAGCGCCCAGGCACGCCGCATGGCGAAGGGCAGGCAGACGACCAAGACGCTTGCGATGATCGCGACTCGCTCCCATGAGGCTTCCGACAGGCTGCCCATGGTCCAGAACACCAGCTGTTGCAGCGCATCGGGACTGGCCACGAACTGCACCAGCGCATTGACGGCGTTGAGCACGAAGACCAGCGCGATGCCGAACAGCACGATGACCTCGCGACTGGCGCCATACAGCGAGGCCACGGCATCAATGGCCAGAATCGACAGCGCCGCGAACACGAAGGCCATCAGCGCGATGGTGTAGCTGGGCGGCAGCCCCGGCAAGGCGACATCCAGGATGATGACCAGCGAGGCACCAAGCGTCGCCGCGGCGCCCACGCCCAGCGTGAAGGGGCTGGCCAGGGCGTTGTTGAGCACGGTCTGCATCTCGGCGCCCGCAAGCCCCAGAGCTGCACCGACCAGCGCCGCCATCACCGCCGTCGGAAGACGAATCTGCCAGACGATGGCTTCATTGATCGGCCCGTGCGAGCCGGGATTGATGAGTTCGCCCAGCAGATCAGACAGCGCGAGATCGGCAGGGCCGGTCATGATGTCGCCAAGGATGGCCAACAGCAGAGCCAGGCCCAGCGCGGCGAGAATCACCACACGTTTCCAGGCGAAGCGCCGGTATTGCTGGGCGAGCGTAGGCGACGACTCAGGCGCTGAGGCCTGAGCGTGCGCGGGGGGAGACATCGGACTTTTTTCAATCACCAGCAAGGTCTGCCACTAGGAGGAGGAAGTGAACTTCCATGCATCAGGGCCCACCGGAGCCGCCAGGCAGCTCGGCTATCAGCATGAATCATGCGCAGATGATAATGATTGACGCCTGCAGTCACAATGCGCACGGCCGCGACTGGCGACTGGCGCGCCCCGGCTCACGTCCATTCAACCCAGCCAGGCGGCGCCGCCAGGCCTTCCTACACCAGTGCTTCCCACACCCGCCCTGCTCACGCCTGCCCTGTTCAAATCCGGCTCACGTCCGGCTCACGTCCGGCTCACGTCCGGCTCACGTCCGGCTCACGCACGCTTCGGCAAATATCTGACTCGGCAAATACCTGACACAGCCAATGTCATACCCGGAAAATGACAGACTCGGTGAACAGGCCGGCAAAAACTTGGTAGCGTCATGGTGGGTTGCTATGTTCAAGACTCGCTCGCCCCTTCTCTTGCCCAGGAGTCTGACATGGCCCGCCTCACTGCAAAGGATTTTGCTCCCGAGTTGCTGGAGCTGTACGACGGATATGTGCATGGCAACATCACTCGCCGCCAGTTTCTGGATCGCGCGGCGGCCTTTGCCGTTGCGGGCATGACGGCCACCTCGATTCTGGCAAGCCTGAGCCCCGACTACGCGCTGGCTTCCCAGGTCGAGTTCACCGACCCCGACATCGTCGCCGAATACATCACCTACCCGTCCCCCGAGGGCCACGGCGAGGTGCGCGCCTATCTGGTGAAACCCGCCAAGGCCAGCGGCCCGCTGCCGGGCGTGGTGGTGGTGCATGAGAATCGTGGCCTCAACCCCTATATCGAGGACGTGGCGCGCCGCGTGGCCAAGGCCGGCTATATCGCGCTGGCCCCGGATGGGCTGAGCTCGGTGGGCGGCTATCCGGGCAATGACCCCAGGGGCAAGGAGCTGCAGGCACAGGTAGACCCTGAAAAGCTGATGAACGACTTCTTCGCCGCCATCGATTACCTGATGAGCGAGGACCGCACCACCGGCAAGATCGGCATCACCGGCTTCTGCTATGGCGGGGGCGTCTCCAATGCCGCCGCCGTGGCCTATCCGGAGCTTGCCTGTGCCGTGCCCTTCTATGGCCGCCAGCCGCGCGCCGAGGAAGTCGCCGCCATCAAGGCCCCGCTGTTGCTGCACTATGCGGAGCACGATGAGCGCGTCAATGCCGGCTGGCCCGCCTATGAAGCCGCGCTGAAGGAACACGACAAGGTCTATGAGGCCTACATCTACCCGGACACCCACCACGGCTTCCACAACGACTCCACCCCGCGCTATGACGAAGAGGCCGCCAAGCTCGCCTGGGACAGAACCCTTGCCTGGTTCGAGAAGTATCTGAGCTGACCTCAGGCGGCACCAGGAAGACGGCCAGCCAGCCTCAAGGCAACGAAGCCAGCCATCACGCTATCCCCGTGATGGCTGGCTTCGTCATTTTCGAGTGAGACCGAGACTGATCTCTTCAGGCTCAGGCCTGATCAGTTCAGACTGACCTGTTGAACAGACCCGCTCTAAAAACAGCTCAGCTGCACAGCATGCCGCTGGCGACGATCTCGCTGAGCGTGCCCTTGCCGATGCCGCTGATGCGGGTCAGTTGACCGCTGGAACTCCACGGACGCTGACGAATGATATCGGCGGCGCGTGCCGGCCCGATATTGGGCAGGCGATCCAGCTGATCGGCGTTGGCGGTATTGAGGTCGATACAGGTCTGACTCGCCGAACTGGAGGCGTTGGATACACGACTGGCCACCTCTGTGCCCGCCGCCTGCGGCTGGCCGCCGTCCAGCGGCAGCAACGCCAGTGTCTCGCCGGTCACCGACAGATAGATCGGGGCGTGATCGGAGACATCGGCACGCGCCGCCTCATGACTGATACCCAGATAGTCCGGGAAGCGGAACACATCGCCGCTGGCGCTGGGCCATTCGCTCGGCACATACCAGATATTGTCGTAGAGCGAGGCATAGCGGCCATCGGTCTTGGAGAGCGTCGTCGCCCCTTCGGTGATCAGCGGGCGCAGGCCGAGGGTACGCAGGTCTCCCCAGGCAGGCTCGGTCGGTGCCATGTTGAAGTCGCCCATGATGATCGCCGGAGTGCCGGGCGAGATTTCCTTCATCAGGTCGTAGATATCCGCCAGCGCACGGATTTCCGGCGCGCGATCCGCCTTGCTGTCGCCATAGACGATATGCACGTTGGCGGCGCTGAAGGCCCGCCCGCTGTCCTTCTCGACGAAGGTGGCCAGCAGCGGCTCACGCGAGAACACATCCTCGGGGTCGAGATAGACGGTAGCCCCGCCCTGATAGGCGATCGTCTTGTCGCGATACAGATAGGCGTAACGCTCGGTATAGGTGCTGCGCCCGACCGCATGGCTGACCAGACTGTCCCACTCATCGCCGGTCAGGGCCTCAAGCTGCTGCTCGAGCTCGCTGACGACCTCCTCCTTCATCACCTCCTGCAGGCCGATCAGGTCCATATGGCTCGCCACCGCCGCGACCTGCTCGAGATGCTTGCCGTTGTTCCAGCCGGCATGCTTGAGATTCCAGCTGGCGATCACCGCATCCGCCTGACTGCTGGCCGCAGCGCCCAACAGCACGGGCACTGTCAGCGCCATCACTACCCTTCTGGCGATGTGCTCAAGTCGAGAACCGCCAGATGGCTGCCGGCCGCGCGGGAGCTTGCTGTTGTAGCTCGTGCTACTTGTGCTGCTGTTGCCAGCGATATCCAGGTGACTACTGCTCGTATTGCTGACGCTACCGCGCTGACCTATCCGTATCACTGCGTGACCCTTGACTGATGACTCGTACACAAAAGACCGTAAGATACTGTATCTTATGGACTTGTCGTCAAGGTTTATAGAACCAAGATATTATTTATTACCCTTTGCGCGACTCTTGATAGATGACAGAGAGCTAGCGCGTCACGCCACCGTCAGCGCCGGACCTTCCCACTTGACCTTTCAGCGCCAGCTTTTACTCTCGAGCGCTGATGCTTCCTTTCTCCAGTCACGAGCTCCCATGACCCCATCGTCGCCCCTTTCTCCCGGCAGCCTGCTGAATCACCTGCGCCAGACCACCCCGCTGGTGCACAACATCACCAATCATGTCGCGATGACGCCGACCGCCAATACCCTGCTGGCCATCGGTGCCTCGCCGCTGATGGCGCATGCGCAGCAGGAAGTCCAGGAGATCTCCGCCATCAGTGCGGCGCTGTCGATCAATATCGGCACGCTGTCACCCAGCTGGATCGAGGCCATGCAACTGGCCGCGATGTGCGCCCACCGCGATGGCAAACCCTGGGTGCTGGACCCCGTCGGCATCGGCGCCTCCAGCCTGCGCCAGTATGCGTGCCGCGCGCTGCTGGAATATCGCCCTAGCGTGATTCGCGCCAATGCCTCCGAAGTGCTGGCGCTGGCCGGTGAGATGAATCAGGGACGCGGCGTGGACAGCGGCGATGACGGTGAGGATGCGCTGGAGCGCGCCAGTCGGGCCGCCGTCGCGCTGGCGCGCACGCAGAACTGCGTGGTGGCGATGACCGGCCGTGTCGATGTCGTCACCGATGGCCAGCGGCAAATCACGGTTCAGGGCGGCCATGCGCTGATGGGCCGCGTCACTGCCATGGGCTGCGCGCTGAGCAGTGTGGTCGCCGCCTTCCTCGCCGCCTCCCTCGCCGGGCATGACGACACCCTGCACGCCACCGCCGCCGCGCTGGCCTGCTACGCCGAGGCCGGTGAGACGGCGGGCCAGTCGGCGCAAGGCCCGGGCAGCTTCGTGCCACGCTTCATGGATGCCCTGTATACTCTCGACGCCGATTCCACCCCGCTAGCCTCCCGTCTGGAGCTGACCGATGTCACTTGATCTATCCCTTTACCTGGTCACCGACCCCGCGCTGTGCGCAGAGCGCGGCCTGGAAGCCACCGTGATGGCCGCCGTGCGCGGCGGCGTCAGTGTCGTGCAGCTGCGCGACAAGCATGCCAGCGACGAGGAGATGATCGCCCAGGCCATCCGCCTCAAGGCGCTGCTGGACGAGTACGAGGTGCCGCTGATCATCAATGACCGCATCGAGGTCGCGCTGGCCAGTGGCGCCGATGGCCTGCACATCGGTCAGAGCGATGGCGACCCGGTCGAGGCGCGTCGCCGTCTCGGCGAGGACGCCTTGATCGGCCTGTCGGTACAGACGCTTGAGCAGCTCAAGGCCGTCGATGTCGAGCGCATCGACTACCTCGGCCTCGGCCCGGTATATGCCACCCCGACCAAGCCGGATCATGCCGCGCCGCTGGGCATCGAGGGGCTTACGCAACTCGTACGCTCAAGCCCGCTGCCGACGGTCGCCATCGGCGGCATCTCGCTGGCCAATGCCGGCGAAGTCATGACCAGCGGCACCGACGGCCTCGCCGTCGTCTCGGCGCTGTGCAGTGCCGAAGACCCCGCCGCGGCCGCCCAGCAATTCCTGGCGCAGTATCCTTTCTGATCTGAACTGAACTGAGCCCGCCAGTCACGACAACGCCCGCCATGGTCAGCCATGGCGGGCGTTGTCGTCTTTGCTAACTGCGCTGATTGAGCTGATTGAGCGGATCAGCTGGTCGCAAGGTCACTCTCGGCATTCGCCACCAGCGCGAACTCCTCCTCGGCGGTCTTCGCCACCAGCCGATGACGGCTGAAGATGGCGTAGTAGGCGATGCCCACCACGAACAGCATCAGGGTGTAATTGAAGGCACGCGGATCGAAGGCATAGACCCCGGTCAGCGCGATCAGCGAGAGCACCAGCGCGATGGCGGACGTCACGATGCCGCCCGGCGTGCGATAGGGACGTGCCAGCGCCGGTTGACGCAGGCGCAGCAGGATATGGCTGGCCGCCATCAGCGCGTAGGAGACTGTCGCCCCCACCACCGCCATGCCCAGGATCAGATCGCCCTCGCCGGTCAGCGAGACCAGGAACCCGAAGATGCCCGGCACCACCAGCGCCCAGGTCGGCGCCTTGCGCTTGCTGGTCAGCGACAGCGTCTTGGGCAGATACCCCGCCCGCGACAGCGCGAAGACCAGACGGCTGTAGCCATAGATGATCGAGAAGAACGACGCCACCAGCCCCGCCAGAGCCAGCACATTGACCAGTGTCGCCAGCCCCTCGCTGCCGGTGGCCTTGAGGGCATCCACCAGCGGCACGGCGCTGCTGCCGATTGCTTCGGCACCCGCAGCGCCGGCCAGCAGGAAGACGACCAGCACGGCGGTGAACATCAGAAACAGCATGGCGCCGATGATGCCGCGCGGGACATCACGGGCCGGGTTGCGTGATTCCTCCGCCGCCAGCGGCACCCCTTCCACGGCCAGAAACAGCCACATGCCGAAGGGCAGCGCCGCCCAGATGCCATACCAGCCATTGGGCATGAAGTCGCTTGCCCCCCAGGCATCGGTCGGAGCGATGTCGAACAGGCGACTGCTGTCGAAATCACCGATCAGCGCGACGGCGGTGGCGATGATCGCGAACACGGCCAGGCCGCTGATCACCATCATCACCTTGAGCGCCTCGCCAACCCCCGCCAAGTGGATGCCGATGAACACCAGATAGAAGATGGCGTAGATGATCGGGCCATTGATGCCCAGCAACGATTACACCGCGCTGCCGATGAAGATGACGATGGCCGCGGGGGCCAGCGCATATTCGATCAGCACGGCAAGACCGGTGAGGTAGCCGCCTGCCGGCCCCATCGCCTGGCGGGCGAAGCTGTAACCGCCGCCGGCAGCCGGAATGGCCGCTGACATTTCCGCCAGCGACAGCACGAGTGCCAGGTACATGATGCCCATCAAGAGAGCGGCGATCGCGAAGCCGCCCCAGCCCGCCTCGCCGATGCCGAAATTCCAGCCGGCGAAATCGCCGGAAATCACGTAGGAGACCCCGAGGCCCGCCAGCAGGACCCAACCTGCCGTCCCTTTCTTCAATTGGCGCCTGGCCAGATAGTCCTGTTCATTCGTGTCGTGATTCGTGTCGCGAGTCATGGTGCCGCC
This sequence comes from Cobetia sp. 1AS1, assembly GCF_029846435.1. Classification (NCBI taxonomy): domain Bacteria; kingdom Pseudomonadati; phylum Pseudomonadota; class Gammaproteobacteria; order Oceanospirillales; family Halomonadaceae; genus Cobetia; species Cobetia sp. 1AS1. Next base: position 457,802 of record NZ_JARWKU010000002.1, on the reverse strand, counting down.
TTGTATGCCTCAGGCATTTGTCATTGTTGGATCGGGAGATACCCGCTGCTGCGCTGCCGTCCCATCAGGACAGCAGAAAGTTCTGGATACCGGTGCCGCCTTCCAGCGCCGTCTCGCCGCTTCTGTCCTTGAGACCCACGCCGGTGAGGCCGAGCTTGCGTGCCTCACGCAGCAGGTAGTGCAGACGCTGGGCGGCCATCGCGAAGTCGAGCCCTGCCGGACGCACATTGGAGATGCAGTTGCGGCTGGCATCGCTCAGGCCGACGCGCGGCTGCCAGGTCAGATAGAGCCCGAGGCTGTCCGGAGAGCTGAGGCCGGGACGCTCGCCGACCATCACCAGCACTGCACGGGCCTTGAGCAGCTCACCGACTTCATCGCCGATCGCGACCCGCCCCTGCTCCACCACGCTGATCGGCGCCAAGGACCAGGCATCCGGCCCGTCTTCGGCAAGCGTCTCCAGCAGTGCCGCGATGAAGGGCGCGGCATTGTTCTGCACCGCCAGAGACGAGAGCCCATCGACGACCACGATGGCCAGATCGGCAGGCTGGGCGTCGAGGGCGGACAACTGCTCACGCGAATCCTCATCGAGGCGCCGGCCGTAATCGGGGCGCTGCAGGTAGGTGGTGCGATCCACGGCGCGACTGTGCAGTCGCTGGATCTGCGGAGCATGCTCGAGCGCCGCGAGCTGGTTGAGGTCCTCGATCAGTCGAGGAATCTCCAGCGGCAGGTGGACGGCGTCCTGGGCGCGGGCGTGCGCCAGCTGGAATTCCAGCGAACGATTGGTCGGCAGGCTGATACCGGCACGGCCAAGGCCGATGCGCGCATCCGTGAACTGGCCAAGCCGCTGCCAGGGATTGGGCGTGACGATGGCATCGGGTTCGAGGCTGCGCGAGACCGCGTCAGCAGAAGGCTGGTCAGGGTTCATGCGTCACCTCCTGTCACCTGACGCAGTGAATTGGCGAAGCGGTCGGGCATTTCGCTTGGCAATGCCTGGGTGGCGACATCGGTGAAGATCTGCATCTCCTCGAGCCAGGCGGCGAATTCCGGTGCCGGCCCCAGGCCCAGCACCCGCCGTGCATAGAGAGCATCGTGGAAGGAGGTGGTCTGATAATTGAGCATGATGTCATCCGACCCGGGGATGCCCATGATGAAGTTGCAGCCCGCCACCCCGAGCAGCGTCAGCAGGGTATCCATGTCGTTCTGATCGGCATCGGCATGATTGGTGTAGCAGATGTCACAGCCCATCGGCAGACCCAGCAGCTTGCCGCAGAAGTGGTCCTCGAGGCCGGCACGGATGATCTCCTTGCCATTGAACAGGTACTCGGGGCCGATGAAGCCGACCACGGTATTGACCAGCAGCGGCGAGTACTTGCGCGCCACCGCATAGGCGCGCGCCTCGCAGGTCTGCTGGTCCAGGCAGTGATGGGCATCGGCGGACAGCGCACTGCCCTGGCCGGTCTCGAAATACATCACGTTGTCGCCCACCGTGCCGCGCTTGAGCGACAGCGCGGCCTGCTGCGCCTCCGCCAGCACGGAAAGCTCGACCCCGAAGCTCTCGTTGGTGGCCTGGGTGCCGCCGATGGACTGGAAGACAAGATCCACCGGGGCACCCTGCTCGATGCACTCGAGGGTATTGGTGACGTGGGTCAGCACGCAGGACTGGGTGGGGATCGCGTACTTCTGGATCACCTCATCCATCAGACGCATCAGCTTGATGCTCTGGGCCACGTTGTCGGTGGCCGGATTGATGCCGATCACGGCGTCGCCGTTGCCGTAGAGCAGGCCATCGAGAATGCTCGCCGCGATGCCGGTGACGTCATCGGTGGGATGGTTGGGCTGCAGGCGGGTCGAGAGATGGCCGCTCTTGCCGATGGTATTGCGAAAGGCGGTGACCACCTCGCACTTCTTCGCGACCAGAATCAGGTCCTGATTGCGCATCAACTTGCTGACCGCGGCGGCCATTTCGGGGGTGATGCCGGCGCGCACCTGCGCCAGCACCGCGGGGGTCGCGAGGTCACTCAGCAGCCAGTTGCGGAAGTCGCCGACGGTGAGATGGGCGATCGGCAGGAACGCCACCGGATCATGCTCATCGATGATCAGGCGGGTGATGTCGTCCTGTTCGTAGGGAATCAGCACGTCTTCGAGGAAGGTCTTGAGGGGCAATTCCGCCAGACACAGCTGAGCGACGACTCGCTCCTCGGCGGTTTCCGCGATCACGCCAGCAAGACGATCTCCGGAGCGGGCGGGCGTCGCCTTGGCCATCAGCTCGGCCAGATTGGCAAAACGATGGACCTGACTGCCCAGGGTGTAACGGTACTCGCGGCTCATGGGAAATTCCTTGCCCTGACGGATGTCATTTCATATCAGTCGTTTTGCAGGAATCACGCCAATCTCCCTCCATGCCTCTTTGGTCCTGCATGCGCCTTGAAGCCGCATTACGTAGGTCTGCGCCCGCACCACCGTGGTGCATGACCGCGTTCACGCTCGGTGCAGTGCGTCGCGGGCATCAGCCGCGTGCGCCCCCCAACTCCGTGATGATCGCCTCGCGCTGCTTGAGTGAAGCCACACCCGCATCGCCCAGCTTGCTGGCCACCTCACTGAGCAGGCCTTCGGCGAGAAACATGAAGGCACTCATGCTGTTGCTGTAGAAGAGGCTGTGATTGGGCACATGGAAGCTATAGCGCGCCAGCGGCTCCAGCGGAGAGCTGGCCGAATCGGTCAGCGCGATCACCTCGACTCCACGCTTGACCGCCACCTCGGCGCAGGCCACCACGCTTGGGGTATAGGGGAAGCAACTGGCCACCACCAGTACGTCGCCGGCCGACAGCTGGGCCAGTGCATCGGCCACGCCCTGACGACTGGCATCCAGCGGTGCCACGTCCGGGCGCAGCATGCCCAGCCCATAGGCCATGAACAGTGCCAGGGAATTGAACTGACGCATGCCGTGCAGGCGCACGCGCGGCGCCTCGGCCAGCAAGGTGGTCGCGGCTTCGAAGGCCGCGGCGTCCACCCTCTCCAGCATGCTGAGGATGTTGGCGCTCTCCTGACGCCCCAGCCGCGCAAGCTGGGCCATGGCGCTGCTATCGGCGTCTCGCGCCAGCAGCTGCGAGGCCTGCTGGCTGTAGAAATGCTCGCCATCCGTCACCGCCTGGCGAAAGACATCCTGAAACCTGCTGAAGCCCTCGTAGCCCAGCCGCCGGGCCAGACGCGAGAAGGTCGAGGCATTCACGCCGGTCAACTCCGCCAGCTGGCTGATGGAAGACACCGCCGTACGTTGCGGGGACTCGATCAGCACCGCCAGCACGCGCCGGGAACTCGCGCCGAGACGAATCTCCACCTCACGACGATCGATCGCCGCCAGCAACTGCTTCAACCCCTCCAGGGTCTCCGGCGGCGAGTCAGGGGATGCGGGCCCGGGGGCTCGGGAGGATGGGGGCATGGGATACCTCCTTGGCAAGGGACAGGACAGATGGCGGCAACGGTAGCATCTCTGGCCGGTCGATTCCGAAGGCACAAGCGACCATATGCAATTATTTATTGCACAAACTGAAAATGCACTACATATTTGCATTACGCCTTCGCACCCCTGCCGCCACGGAGCCCGCATGAGCCACGTACTGCATCGCAACCTCAATCAGGAGTATCCCACCGCCGTGAAGGGCGATGGCCCCTACATCGTCGATCGCGAGGGTCGCCGTTATCTGGATGCCAGCGGTGGCGCAGCCGTGTCATGCCTGGGGCACAGCGACGAGGCGGTGGCGCAGGCCATCAAGGACCAGGTCAGCCAACTGGCCTACGCGCACACCTCGTTTTTCACCAGCGACCCGATGGAGCAGCTGGCCGACTTCCTCATCGAACGCGCCCCCGCAGGGCTCGACTCCGTCTACTTAGTCTCCGGCGGCTCGGAAGCGGTCGAGGCAGCACTCAAGCTGGCCCGTCAGTATTTCGTCGAGATCGGTCAGCCGCAGCGCAAGCACCTGATCGCGCGGCGCCAGAGCTATCATGGCAACACCCTGGGCGCACTGGCCACCGGCGGCAACGCCTGGCGCCGTCAGCAGTTCGAGCCGCTGTTGATCAACGTCAGCCACGTCAGCCCCTGCTACGCCTATCGGGACCAGCAGCCCGGCGAGACGCCCGAAGCGATGGGGGTGCGTCTCGCCGCCGAGCTTGAAGAGGAAATCCTGCGCCTGGGCGCCGACAACGTGATGGCCTTCGTGGCAGAACCCGTGGTGGGTGCCACCCTGGGCGCCGTCACGGCGGTGCCGGGCTACTTCACGCGCATCCGTGAGGTCTGTGACCGCTACGGCGTGCTGCTGATTCTCGACGAGGTGATGTGCGGCATGGGGCGCACCGGCAGCCTGTTCGCCGCCGAACAGGAAGGTGTCGCGGCGGACCTGATCACCATCGCCAAGGGACTGGGCGCCGGCTACCAGCCGATCGGCGCGACCCTGGTCAGCCAGCGCATCCGTGATGCCATCGCCAATGGCTCCGGTTTCTTCCAGCACGGCCATACCTACATCGGCCATGCCACTGCCTGCGCCGCGGCCCTTGCCGTCCAGCGGACCATCGAATCCCGCGACCTGCTCACGCGTGTCAACGTCCTCGGCGAGGGACTCATGGCGCGTCTGAACGAGCGCTTCGCGCAGCATCCCCATGTGGGCGACATCCGCGGTCGTGGCCTCTTCCAGGGGCTGGAACTGGTGGCGGACCGCGACAGCAAGCGCCCCTTCGATCCGGCCCTCAAGCTGCACGCGCGACTCAAGAAGGCCGCCATGGCCGAAGGCCTGATGTGCTATCCGATGGGCGGCACCCTCGATGGCCGCCAGGGCGATCACATCCTGCTGGCACCGCCGTTCATTCTGCAGGAGTCGCATCTGGACGAGATCACCGCCAAGCTGGGGCGTGCCATCGACACTACCCTCGCCAGCCTGTGACGGCTCAGCTGCAGGCGCATTGCCTACCTAACGATCTTTGAATGGATTTGAATGGAGTGACTTTCATGGCGATCACATCGCGCCTGACCGAACTGGATGACGCCAGCATGAGCGCGGCTCAGCGCGAGGTACTGGCCGAGATTCTCAGCGGCCCGCGCGGCAATCTGGACGGCCCTTTCCTGGCCTGGATCCACAGCCCCGAGCTTGCCAGTCATGCCCAGCGCCTCGGTGCCTTCTGCCGCTACGCCACCGGCCTCGAGCTGCGTCTCAGCGAGCTGGCGATTCTCACCACGGCGGTGTGGTGGAAATCACAGGCTGAATGGCAGATTCACGCGCCGATTGCCGAGCAGGCCGGCCTCGCGCCAGAGGTCATCACGGCGCTGCGCGAGGAGCGTGAACCCGCGTTTGAACAAGACGATGAGCGGCTGATCTATCGCGTCACCCGCGCCCTCTACGCCGAGCGGCGCGTCGATGATGGCCTGTACGGCGAGGCCGTCGCGATGTTCGGCGAAACCGTGGTGGTGGAGCTGATCGGGGTGCTGGGCTATTACGCCCTGGTGGCGATGACGCTGAATGTCTTCGCCGTCCGGCGCGGTGATGACATCCCGCTGCCCTTCGAGGAGCCGAGCCGATCTTGAAACGCGTGTCTTGAAGGGCCTGGATTGCGCCACGCCCGGAACGCTTGAGTACGACACGCACGCCCGGTGACAGCGCGCTTGCCGAGCTGTCGCCCGCGAGGCATGCTCGAAAGGCCACCTGCTGCGCCCCGGCCCTCCCCCCGGGGCGTGCGTCATTGCGGCGCGAATACCTCGATGACGACGCTTCGATATCGACGCCAGGATGGCAACACCTCGATAACAACACCTCGATAACAACACCTCGATAACAACAAGATGACCACAAGGTGAGTGATCAATGAGTGATAGCGAACACACGGAAGTGGCGGTGATCGGTGCAGGCGCCGTGGGAGTCGCCTGCGCCCTGTGGCTGCGGCGCAGCGGCCACGAGGTGACGATGATCGAACGTGAAGGCATCGCCAGCGGCACCTCCTTCGGCAATGCCAGTACCCTGGCGGATTACGGCTGCCTGCCCATCGCCCGTCCGGAAATCTGGCGCAGCATGCCGTCGCTGCTGCTGTCACCTGACTCGCCTTTCGTCATCGACTGGAAATGCCTGCCCAGGCTCTCGCCCTGGTTGATGCGCTTCATGGGCCAGTGCAACGCCACTCGCTTTCGCGCCAACAGCGAGATGCTGGCCCAGCTGCTCAGCCATACCTACACGGACTACCAGCCGCTGCTGGACGATACCCCCGCTGCCGCCGCGATGATTCAGCGCAAGGGCTGTCTGTATGCCTACGGCAAGGCCGAGAACCTGCAGGCCGCACAGGGCGATATCCGACTGCGCGACCAGCTCGGCATCCACCAGCAGGTGCTGACGGCGGACGAGCTGATCGCGCTGGAACCCGCCATGGAAGGCCACACCGCGGGTGGCGTGCTGTTCCCCTCCTCCTGTCACCTCGATGACCCGCAGGTGTTCATCGACACCCTGGCCACCCCGCTGCGCGAAGAAGGCCGGATCGTCAACGCCGAGGTCACCCGCCTGAGCCGTCAGGCCTCCGGCATGCTGCTGGAGTACGCCGATGGCCGGCGACTCATGGCGGACAGAGTGGTGCTGGCAGCCGGGGCCTGGTCGGCACAGCTGGCGCGCCAGATCGGCGACAGGATTCCGCTGGATACCGAGCGTGGCTATCACATCGAATTCGATCTCGAGCAATCACCGCTCAACCGCCCGACCTGCCCGGTGGAAAGCGCCTTCTACATGACGCCACTGCACAGTGCCGAGGGTGCGCGCCTGCGCGTGGCCGGCACCGTGGAGCTGAGCTCGCTTGCGGGGCCGGCCAACCCGGCCCGTTTCGACTATCTGGAAAGCCGGGTGCGCAAGGTGCTGGGCATTGATGCCCCGGTGGCCCGGCGCTGGCTGGGCTTTCGCCCCACCCTGCCCGACTCCGTACCGGTGATCGGCCCGTCACCCAATGAGCCACGCGTGATCCATGCCTTTGGCCATCAGCATATCGGGGTGACACTGGCAGGCGTGACTGGGCGCCTGGTCAGCGAATGTTTAGCCAAAGGCTCACCAGAGTGGATCACGCCCTGCTCTGCGGCTCGATTTTGACACTCTGGGAGGATTCACGAGGCATCCGCGATGCGGGTTCGACCGGAGGTCAGGCGCTCCAGCAGCTGCTGCCACTCGCCGCACAGGGTGTCCGCATCAAAGCGCGCGGCATTGTCGCGTGCCAGCAGGGACATCTCGCTGCGGCGAGCTTCATCCGTGATCAGGTCACGGATCTCGCGCGCCAGTGCCTCATCGTCCTCGACATCCACCAGCACGCCGCTGCCGCCGGCCAGGATTTCGGCAGGCCCGGTCTCACAGTCTGTCGAGACTACCGGCAAGCCGAAGGATTGCGCTTCCAGCAGGGTCATCGGCAGTCCCTCCCAGCGTGAGCTCATCACGTACAACGCCGCGCGTTGATACTCCTTTTCCACCTGTGAGGTGCGGCCCACGAAGACGACGCTGTCACTCAGGCCCAATGTCCATGCCTGGGCCTTGAGGTCATTTTCATCTTCGCCCCAGCCGACGATGCGCAGTCGCCAGTCAGGGTGGACCGACACGACCTTGTGCCAGGCGTTCAGCAGCACATCGAAGCCCTTCTGCTCCGTCAGGCGCCCGACGGCAAGCACGGTACGCGACGCTGCGTCCTCTTCGCTGGGCTTGGGGAAGTGCGGCACCGGATTCCAGATCGCGCCGACCTTGTCGCGGATGCGATAGCGCGCTCGCCAGGCCTCGGCATCCCGCTCGGTGAGCACCACGATGGCGTCGGCCAGGCGCACGGCGGTCGAGCGGCCCACCGAACGCAGGCGTGAACCATGATCGGTGGCGAGATTGAAATGCTCCCAGCAGATGATCCGGGCGCGCTGGAATGGGGCCCAAGGCGCACAGAAGGCAAACAGGATCGAATCCACCAGTACCACCACATCGGCCTGTTGGTGACGGACCTTGGTCAGCAACGCCGAACTGATGCCCAGCGAACGCCGGGCCCCGCCTCTGGCTTCCTTCAGATTCAGGCAACAGGTCGTGACGCTGTCCTCCAGGGAAAACGAGCTGGTCGCTGGCCCGAACAGACTCGCGATCATCACCTCATGACCCGTGCGCGCCAGTCCGCTGGCGATTTCGCATGTGACACGTTCCGTGCCTCCGTCGCTGGAAAGATTACCGACGACAAACAGAATCTTCATTGGCTCATGCGCTCCACAGGGAAATGCTCGCCGCGAGGCACCCGACCGCTGGCGAGATATCGCCTTGCTTGATCGAAATGCTCAACTGCGGCGCAGAAAAAACCCGCCACCGACGAGGGTCGATGGCGGGAGATAGGGGGTATGACATGAAGCGGTGCGATCTAGCGCAGAATGCTAGCGCAGGAACGGTCGCGCAAAACGGCTGACAGCAAGACGAGCGGCGGCCACCACGTCTTTACCGCTTCATGAAGAACAATGCCTCAGGCAATTTTTTGGAAAGACGGACGGTACGTCAGAAAGACAGCACATTTAGAAAGAAAACGCGCCAGCAAGACAGCGCGTCAGCAAGACAGAACGGCAAGAGGATCGTGTGCGGTAAGCGGGCACGGGGAGCTAGTACGGAAAGCGAGTTCGAAAAGCGAGTTCGAAAAGCAAGAGTAGCAAGCGGCCTGAGCGCTGAACGAACACTGCCAGGCATCATGCGAGATGCCAGCTAAACGCGTCTTGCCCCCCGCCTTCTAAGAAGCACGCTTGTCCTGAATCATGGTGAGCGTACAACGCGCGCCGTGGCATGGGTGATGAAAAGATAAATCCAATGCCGGCGCGCCATGCTCAGCTCAATAGCTCAATAGCTCAATAGCTCAATGCTGGCACCTGAAGACAGGATCAGCGGCCAGCCATCGGGTGCGACGACTCAGTGTCCTGCTGGCTCGTCCGGCTGGCAGTGATGGCTTCAGTCGAGACGCGATGGATGATGCCGCAGTCTTCACAGTGATAGAGCGGCGCCTTGCCGGCCAGTCGCTGCCACCAATGGCGTTTTACGCGATGTACGCTGGCGCCCCCGCATTGGGCGCAGAAACGATATCCACTCATGACGACATTCTGCTCTCTGTTGATGGTGTTCACGGGCATCCTTCCCTTTGATGACGATCGATCGCGTTCCAGCGAGTCGGCCTGTTCAGCGACACGCGGTGTGTCATTGCCAGAAGAGGCACTGTCCCGACCGATTGAGCTCTCCAGGCAGGCGCCTGTCACTCTCACTCGCGGGGCCATTATGCGCGTTAAATCCAGCAGCAGTTCCTGATATTTGCCCAACTGTCGAGAACGATTTTCTTCATCTTCCTGACGAAAATCCAACGGTGTCAATATGTTAGCGTCCCGCCTCAGGCGGTAGCGAGTACTGACTTACGCAACTCGATATCCAGTGTGTGCTGCAGACAGCCCAGATAGGCACGCACCACGATCTGCTGATCAAATTCACGCTCGATACGCACGCGTGCCGCCTGCCCCGCCTCCATCAATGCCGCATGCGGCATGTCCAGACAGCCCTGCATCTGCTGCTCAAGAGACTCGACATTGGCCGCTTCGCACAGCCAACCCGTGACGCCGGGATTGACCGAGCTGCGACAGCCCGGCACATCACTGACGATCGCCGGACGCCCCATCGAGGCCGCCTCCAGTACCGTGCGCGGCATGCCTTCCCGATACGACGGCAGCACCAGCACATTGGCCTCGGCCAGGAAGGGGCGTACATCCCGCTGTTCGCCCAGGTAGTGCAATATGCCGCGCTCGCGCCAGGCAGCGATTTCCTCATCGCTGATCGCGGTGCGATTGCTGATTCCCGACGGGCCGATCAACCAGAAGCGTGCCTGCGGATAACGCTCATGCAGACGCTCGGCCGCCGTCACGTATTCCCGCACCCCCTTGTCGCCGATCAGGCGTGCGACCATCACGAAGGTCAGCGGTGGCGTCTGCGGTTGCGGCGCAAAGGCGAAGCGTTGCGGGTCGATACCGGCGCCGGGCAGCACGACAGACGGCGTGGACTTCTGCAGCCCGAGGCGCATGAACAGGCGTTGGTCATCGCGGTTCTCGAAGAACACGCAACGCGCGCCACGGTTGGCGAAGCCATACAGCGCCCGTACCCGACGAAACAGCCAGCTGTCGTGTATGAAGGCGGTGCCCAACCCCGAGACGTTGTTGGTATAGGGAATCTTGAGCAGCCGACAGGCCAGTCCCGAATAGACATTGGCCTTGATGGTGAAGTTGAGAACATAGCGTGGCTTGAGTTTCAGCAATGTCCCCAGCAGTGCCAGCAGACTCTTGCCCTCACCGATCAGCGAGGTGCCCTTGCCTTCCATGCCCAGCGCACGATGCTCGACCCTGAGCTCATCCACCAGGTACGCGCTATGCGCATCGGTGGGCGCAAGGCACACCACGCGATACCCCGAGTCACGCAGCCCTTCGATGACGCCGCGATGGAAGTTGTAGAGAAAGAACGACGAGTTGGAGACCAGCACCACCGTGGAGGGCTGTGCGTCACGTGTTGGCATGGGGCATTCCTTGCGTGTCATGCGAAGAAGAACATGCGCGAGCATGAGCCCGCGCGACCGGAAGCATCCGGGAGAGAAACCTTGAATAAGGGGAGCCATCGACGAGAGAGACGATCGAGAAGCGACACCAGCGCGAAAGGAAAGACGTCGCGGCTCGGGCCGGCAACTCGGTCCAGCAATTCGGTCCAGAAACCCAGTCCAGAAACCCAGTCCAGAAACCCAGTCCAGAAACTCGTTCCAGCAGCTCAGTCCAGCAACGCAGGCCGGCGCTGCTGCTGCCACAGCCGCACCAGCCCTGTGTCATGCGCCATGCACACCACATAGATGACCAGGAACGGGAAGCGATAGCGCACCGCGGTGCCGTAGTTGAAGACGACCAGTCCATAGATGGTGAAGGCGCCGATCAGATACAGCAGCCAGAAGAGCGTCTTCTCGCGCTGGACCTGCCAGCACTTGAGGGTCAGCCAGACAAGGAAGGCGACCACCAGCAGGTTCTCTCCCGACTGGATCAACTGCAGCGCATTGGCGGCTTCCCAGGGCAATGGCTTGATCAGGAAATAGAGCGCGCCCTGGATCCCCGTCACCACGAAGTCCCCGAAGCCCTGAATGACCTCTACATCCTCGATCTTGCCGCCATCCTCCAGATACATGGCCGCGCGGAAGAAGTTGATCTGGTCCACCGCCAGCGGATAGATGACCAGCACACTGGCGGCCAGCCCGACCAGCAACCAGCAGAATCGCTTGGTCGACAGGCCCTGACGGCTGACGTCGTAGAGGAGGTAGATGCCGAGGAAGATCAGCATGATCAGAGCGTTCTGGAACTTGATGATCCATAACGGCAACAGGAAGATCAGCGCCCACATCGGCCGACGTTCGATGGCCAGCAGGAAGCTGCCGAGCATGAAGCCGGTGACCAGGGTGTCGCGCAGGCTCAGTGAGCTGTAGAGCACCAGGCTCGGGTAGCACAGCACGAACAGCAGTACCGCGTGGGAGATGATGCCGCGGCGAATCAGCACCATCAGCGCGCCGATATAGAGGAACTTGTTGAAGAAACCCAGGCTGGTGATGGTTTCCGCCAGCGGCAACGGCAACAGCGCCAGAAATCCCGACGAGACCGAGACGGTCAGGGAGTGGTCCATCGCTCCCCAGTCCATGCTGCGCATGGCCAATACCTGCTCCCAGTAGCGGAACTGGTCCGGCATGTACTCGGCATCGAACAGCACATTGTTCAACAGGTACGGCACCGCACTGCTCAGACTCAGGATGATCGCGACATTGCGCGTCACCCAACCGCGCAGAAAGCCCACCATCACCAGTACCAGACAGACGAGCAGGTTGGGCAGGTCGAGCAGAATGTGTTCCATGGAAAGACTTATTCTCGTGCGCCGCTGTTGGCCAGTTCGGCCTGCAGACTGGCGGATGACATGAGGGGCGCGGACGCGCCGGTATCAGCGCTGGTGGCCTGCCGACTCACCACGCCAGAGGTATCGAGGGACGGCGAGGACTGCGCGAGGCCAGCCGCAGCTCCCCCACTGCTGACCTGCCAGCTTCGGGACGAGAAGGGTGACGCGCCCTCGACCTCGGCTGCCGACAGCATCAGCGACAGGCACTGCATCAATTGATGCTCGCTCAGCGCGCCCGTCTCCTCATCAGGGGCCAACGGCAACGTCACGACGCGCGCTGCCTCGATTCCGCCCTCGTGGCGTGCCTGGCAGCCGGCTTCATCGCTTTCGACCAGCACCAGTGCCGCATGCGGATACTTGAGCGCCATCCGGCGCCTCAGGCCCCGCGCCTTGCTGCCCGCCGCCACCAGTTCACTGGCCGGTGTCACGGCATGGTGCGCAATCACCGGCACGCGCCAACGATCCAGACGGCGCGCCTTGAGCGCATTGAGGTTGGCTTCCAGACCACTGGACAACAGGACACATGGGCGATGACGCGCCAGATAGCGCGTCAGGGCCAGCACGCCCGTCAACTCAGTGTGCACGCCCAGCTCTACCAGCCGCACCCCATGTGCCAGACCTTCGATCAACTCCTCATGGGCCTGGGGCACGATGAGGTCCACCTCGTGACCCAGGCGCGTCAGCCCCGCCGCCAACGCCAGCATCTGGCGAGTCTCGAGGGTCATCTGCCGTGCCACGACCAAAAGCGCCATCCGATGCGTCTTCATTGCCACTCCTTCGCCAGTGTTAGCCTTGAGCCAGGCTTGATCGAGTCAATTCACGATGACCGCCATGCCATCTGCGCATGGTGGTCATCGTCAGCCCCACTTCCTTCGGTGCGTTCAGGCCAGGCGCTGATAGACACTGCGCGCCTGGCGGGCCAGCGGCGCCGGCAACCAGGTCACGACCCGGCGCGCCATGCGCTTGAACGTGCACACCAGCACCTGGCCCTTCTTCTGCGCTGACATCGAGGCCCACTCGGGAGTCATCATCTGGTGGGCGTCCACGCAATAGACGGGCCTGCCGGTCATGCGCGTGATGTTGGTGGCCTGCCCCACCTCGCTTTCGATGAACAGGCGACAGCCGGAGTCACGGTAGTAATCCGCCTTGTGACTCGAATGGCGATTCTGACGCAGGCGCTCTTCCTTGCTGGGCAGGTCGAGCATGATCAGGTGGTCATACTCGACACCGTGCCGGGCCAGCCAGGCGGTCGTCTCGGGACGATATTTTTCCAGCCGATTGGTGACCAGCGAGTGCACTCGGTAGGTCGGGATATGCAGAGGCGCCGCGTTGGTCAGGAAGTCGCGATAGCGCGGGCCGTCATCGTTCTGCTCAGGCGTCGGATCGAGGCACAGCACGCCATCGATATCCAGGCAGCTATTGGCCAGCGCCGGGTGATGGAACAGATTCCACTGGAAGGCACGCGGGTGCTCCAGCTCGACCAGATACATGTCCACCCCCACCACCGGAGCCGGGTTGGCATAGATGACGCAGGTGGTGATGTCACAGGGGCATTCTTGCGGAATGCGCGCCAGGGAGGCCTTGAGCGAGGCCCCACTGTTGAAACTGTCGTCGACCAGCAGCACACGCTGATTTTCCCAGGCGCTCTGCGCCGCCCCCCGGACCTTGCGCGTCATTCCCTTGCCGGGCGAGCCGTTGGCGATGAAGGTGTCGAGATCCGTGCAGGCCCGATTGAGCATGGCGCTGATCATGTAGGCCGGCACCATTCCACTGCGCGGGATCCCGACGATCAGATCGAAATTCCCGGCCTGCAGGCGCGACAACTGTCTGGCGATATCCGAACTCAGGTCGGCGTAACTGCGATAATTCATGTTGCGGTCCCCTTGCGACTCACGACGGCCCAAGGCCGATATCCTTCGCGCTTTTGTGTGTTGCAGCGCTTTTTTGATGTTATTGACGACGTCCTGTCATCAAACGCTTCTCTCGCCCTCATCCCCCCGATAATCGGGGGCATTCAGGCGCTTTTACGCTTCTGCACTGCGCTGTCGGATGTCACACGACGGCGACGAGTGCCTATCAATTTGGTCATCACATCCTGGCGCACGAGGCGCAGCAGCCGACTGCGGTCCATGTGCGAGAGCAGCGCGACCCCCTGGCGGAAGTTGGCCAGGCGCTGCATGGGGCTCGCGGGCGCCATCACGTACTGCTTGAAGTAGTGATAGAGCGGGATATACAGGCTGTCGGAATGCGGCATATGCCGGGTATTGGCATGAAAGACGTCGATGGCGGAGATCATGTCGCGTTGATAGCGCTGTTCGGCCTCGCTTTCCTGCTGCTGCGATGTCCAGGAACCCTTGGCATTGCGGCGATAGACACAGGCAGCATCTTCGTAATAGAGAGTCTCGCCTTGCAGTGCCATGTAGGACTGCAGGAAGAAGTCCATGATCGGGGCGCCGCGATAGGACGCCATCATCGCGTCGACGGTGGCATCGACGCGTCGGAAGCTGAAGGCCGGTGACGGAATGGAGGCGCCGCGCAGCCCGATCACCGCCTCGGCAGAGATCTTCTTCACGCTATCGGCATAGCGGCAGATGAGCGAATGCTCGCCGGTGGCTTCATTGAATTCCAGCGCCGGGTGGAAGCAGACCGTCGCCTCGGGATAGGCGTCGAACAAGGCGACCTGACGGGCCAGCTTGTCGGGTTTGATCCAGTAATCATCGCCTTCGCAATAGGCAATGATGTCGCCACGCATCACCGGCATGCAGAAGGTGATCGGCCAGATATGTTGCGAGTACTGGTTCACGTCCTGCAGGATCGGCCGCACGATGTTCGGATAACGGGCCGCATATTCCTCGATGATTTCCCGCGTGCCATCCGTCGAGACATCGTCATGCACGACGATCTCGAACGGAAAACGCGTGCGCTGCATCAGAAAGCCATCCAGCGCCATGCGAATGTAGTCGCCATGATTGAAGGCGAAGCACATCACCGAGACGCGCGGGGCGCTGAGATCGCCCTCCCACTCGGCCATGATGGCGGCTTCCTCGGCGGGCGCCGGCGGTACAGGCAAGGGGCCTGACTGCGGTGTGCCATCCATGAGGGGCGTCGCGAGTGCCCGGGCATAACTCAGTTCTAACATGCAGTATTCCCCACTTTCCGTTGTGAAAGACGCTCCTGGATCCAGCCGGCGCCGTACTGCCAGGCCGCGAAGCGCAGCCAGCAGGACAGCAACAGATAGGCCGCCCCTGCCAGCAGGCCTGATACCACCAGCACCACCGGCGCCGGCCAGATGGCCAACAGCGCAGGCACGGCCCACCAGGTCGTGCCCGCCACCGCACTGGCCAGCAGCAGAGCCGGCAGGAAGTCGGCCAGCTGCTCGCGGATGCTGTAGTTGATCAAGTCCCGCGAGAACCAGGCATTGGGGATGTAGGACACCACCGCCACCACGATCTGCCCAATCAGGATCGCCATCACGCCATGGCGCCAGGTCACCGCCAGCACCGCACAGATCAATACCTTCTTGACGATCTCGAGCCCGAGGAACAGGTCCGAGCGCCCCTTGACCTTGAGCACATTGAGATTGAGCGTGCTCAGGGGATACATGACGGCCGCGATGCACATCAGCTGCAGATAAGGCACCGCCGCCAGCCACCGCTCGGGCAATAGCGTCAGGAACAGCGGCTCGGCCAGCGCCGCCAGCAACAGCATCGCCGGGAACAGCAGATAGACCATGACCTGCAGGATCTGACGATAGGCACTCTTGAGGCGTACGGGATCCGCCTGGATGCTCGCCAGCGCCGGGAAGGTCACGTTCTGCACCGCCGTCACCAGCTGATTGATCACCAGCTCCTTGAGACGCTCGGCGAAGAAGAACAGCCCCGCCACCGAAGCGGAGAACAGCTTGGCGATCAGCAGCACATAGAGATTGACGAACAGCACATCCAGCATGCGTGACAGGAACATCTTGTAGCCGAAGCGGAACATCGCCTTGAACGACACCACGTCGAATTCCAGCCGCGGCCGCCAGCTGCCCCACCACCACATCAGGGCGGTAGTGACCAGCGCCGCCGTCAACATCTGCCCCACCAGTGCCCAGACCCCGAAGCCCAGCCAGCCCAGCAGCACTGCCACCCCGCCCGACACCACGCTGCCGGGAATGCCAGCCTTCATGCGCGTGCGAAAATCCAGCGCACGGTTGAGCATCGCGCCCTGAATGACCTCGAAGGAGTTGATCAGCACCACGATGCCGCCGATACGCACCAGCACGATCAGGCGTGGCTCGGCATAGAAGTCGGCGATCAGGGGAGCGCTGGCATAGAGCAGGCCGTAAGCCAGCACCCCGAAGGCGATATTGCTGAAGAAGGCGGTGCTGGCATCACGCGGCCCGAGGGTCGGCATGCGCAGAATGGCTTGCTGAAGACCGGAGTCCATCATGGCCGAGGCGATGGTCAGAAAGACCAGCACCATCGCCAGCAACCCGAAATCTTCCGGCACCAGCAGCCGCGCCAGCAGCAGCGTGACCAGACTGGCCATGCCACGCCGCAATAGCTGATCGGAGAAATTCCACAGAATGCCGATGGCGGTCTTGTTGCTCAGTGACACGAGGCGAGGCCTCCCTGAACCGGGTGGGCCGAGACATCGCGCGCCAGCGGCCCCGGCACAGACGCCGTATCACCCGCAACATTGCCCGCGGCGCGCAGCAGCTCCAGGTCTTCCGGCAGCAGCTGGTACTCGGCGAGTCTGTCGCGTACCTCGCCCGGTGAGCACCACATCAGCATATCGATGATCGACAGGCCGGCGACGAAGTCCGCCTTACGCCCCGAGCGACGCGAATCAAGCGGTGTCTGGCAGTAGTCACTCGGCTGGCTTGCGAGGAATGACAGCGTGATGCCATTGGCCGCAAAGGGCGCCGCCTGGTAGAGCTTGCGGCCGCCGATGCTGTTGATGTAACCCTCGGCCCCGCGCATCAGTGACATCTCGATCAGACGGTCCTGGGCCTTGAGACTGCGGTCGTGCTCAAGCTCACTGGTCAGCAGAAAGCGACACTCCAGCCCCAGGTAGTCACACACCCGCTCGAAGCTGTACTTGCACAGCGCCCCGATGCGGCGGTCTTCATGCTGGAACACCGCCTGCAGCAGCGGCATGACCTGTGCGTAATACGGCGCCTTGGCATAAGCGTGATGCAGCGTGGTCAGCAGGCTGTCCGGTGTCGGGCCGAAGACGAGTTCGCTGATCAAGCGGTTGGGCGATGCCTTGGGTACCGACAGCGTGAAGCGATGCGCCTTGCCGCCCAGCAGCACATTGTTGCGATGGATATAGCCACGCGGAATGAAGGCGACATCGTCATAGACGAGAAACTCGTCACAGGCATGCATCAGCTGGAAATAGCCGATATGCGGGAACAGATAGGGCTGCATGATCGCGATGTTCATGATCAGGCGGCCTTGACGTGGCGATTGACGATGATGCGCACCGCCCCGAGGATCTCGCTGACCTCAAGCCCCGAGTAGAGCGGCAGACACAGGATACGACTGGCGATATCGGTGGAATGCACGATCTGCGGGGTGATGACATCCTCGTCCTGCAACTCGGCGGCGGGTCGCCCGAGGAAGGACAGCGATTCCAGCGACGGGCAGAAGTAACGTCGTGCCAGATAGCCTTCCTGCTGCAGACGCTGCATCACCTCGAGCAGCATGCTTTCGCTTTCGAGAATGATCGGGAAGTAGGCGTAATTCAGGCTGGCGCCGGTCTGGCGGGTCTGCAGCTGGACATTGCCGCGCAGCGCCTGGGCATAGGCATGCCAGACCAGCGCCCGGCTCTCCAGATTGCCTTCGATCTCATCCAGCACGCACAGCCCCATCGCCGCCTGGAATTCGTTCATCTTGGCGTTGATGCCCAGCTCCTCGATGCACTCCGGGCCGGTGATGCCGAAGTTGATCAACTTGCGGGCGCGCTCCAGGTCTTCCTTGCGCTTGAAGATGATCGCGCCGCCTTCAATGCTGTGGAACAGCTTGGTGGCGTGGAAGCTCAGGGTGCTGGCATCGCCATGTGACAGCAGGCTGTTGCCGCGATAGGTCACGCCGAAGGCGTGGGCACCGTCATAGATGACCTTCAGATCATGCGCCTCGCCCAGCGCATCGATGGCCTCGACATCACAGGCATTGCCGAACACGTGCACCGGCACGATGGCACGGGTGCGTGGCGTGATGGCCGACTCGATGCGCGCCGGGTCCAGACACAGGGTGTCGGGGTCAATATCCGTGAAGACCGGCTGCATGCCCTCCCACTTCAGGCTGCTGGCGGTGGCGATGAAGGTGAAGGGCGTGGTGATGACCTCCGCCGATTCGTACTGGCCCGGCATCTGGGCGATGCCCAGCGCGCGATAGGCGATCTGCAGCGCCAGGGTGCCATTGCTGACCAGCAGCAGGTTCTCGACGCCCAGGTAGGTTTCCAGACGCCGAGTGAGCTCCTGCTCGAGCGGGCCGTGGTTGGTCAACCAGCGCCCCTCGAAGATGGAATCCACATAGCGGTCGAAATTCTCCCGCTCCGGGAAGTAGGGACGCGTCACCGTAATCATGATATCGACTCCTTTCGTACATCAGATGAAGGTTGGCTCTGACAGCAGACGAGTGCCGGTGCAGCGCGTTCGCTGCCGGGTTCCTCTGGCAGCGACTCGCTACACGTTTCAGAGAAGTGCCGCACACTCGCCTGCGGAGACACTCGTCTACAGACGTCTATAGATAGTGCAGGCCCGCTCAGCGCGAGCCGTTGCCGCTGATCACGATCTTGATGGTGCGAATCACCACCAGCAGATCGAGCCAGAAGGAAAAGTGCTTGATGTAGAAGAAGTCGTATTCCAGCTTGCGGATCATGCCTTCCACTTCAGCGGCGTAACCCTGCTCGACCTGCGCCCAGCCGGTGATGCCCGGGCGCACGACATGGCGGTAGTGGAAGAACGGCACGTCCTTGCGATACCAGTCGGCCAGATTCATCGACTCGGGGCGCGGGCCGATCAGGCTCATGTCGCCCTTGAGCACGTTGAACAGCTGGGGCAGCTCATCGAGACGGCACTTGCGGATGAAGCGCCCGACTCGCGTGATGCGCGGATCACTGCCTTCCTGGGTGAAGCCCGCGCCCTTCATGCCGTCATACATGCTGCGGAACTTGTAGACGGTGAAGGGGCGGCAGTGAAAGCCCATGCGCGGCTGGCGGAAGATCACCGGCCCGGGACTGTCGAGGCGGATCGCCAGCGCCGTCAGCAACATGACCGGCGCCAGCAGCGGGAGCATGAGCGCGGCGACGGTGAAGTCCATCCAGCGCTTGATGACCTCATAGTCCTCCCGCGGCGTCAGCGAGCCGAACTCGTTGGCGTAGAGGTGATCCAGCAGCACGCGACCGGTGATCATCTCGTGGGCATGGGTCGCGTGATAGACCGGAATACGGTGGATGGTGCAGTCGGCCAGGAAGCTCTCCCACTCGCTGGGCAGCTCACCGCGCAGGTCCGCCACCACGCCATCGATACGCGGCAGGCCGACCAGATCAGGCCCGCGCAACGACAGCCACTCGACGCCCGGGCGGGTGCACAGACTCGGCGCCTTGCCGTAGGGCACCACCGCGAAGCGCATCCGGCGCAGTCGGGTATCGATGTAGTAGTAGGCCGTGCACAGGCTCACCGCGAGCAGGAAGGACAGGCCGACCTGGTGACGCGAATACTCAAGCCCCAGCACGCCCAGCACCATCATCAAGGTCAGATAGGAAATGACGATCGCCGGCACGACATAGAGGTAGGAGCGCGTGCCCGGCAGGCGGGACAGGCGATTGACCGCCGTCACCGACAGGGTGTACGCCACGCCGGTGCCCAACAGGGCATGCCACTGATCATCGCTGGTCAGCCACCAGTGGGTGTCCCCCTGCATCAGCTGGTTCAACCCTGCCTGGTACAGTGCCGGCGCGATGACCACCACCAGCATCCCGAAGATCAGCTGCAATCGCTTGCTGGCCAGCAAGCGCTCGTAGTGATGCGAGTAACGCCGCTGGTGCTCCATCGACAAGGGTATACCGCTCATCGTGCTTACCTCCTCCGTGATTCAAGCGTCATGAGAGCTGCCAAGCGAGACGATGTCAGGCGTAGCTGTAGTTGTAATAACCGTAGCCATGCTTGTCGCCAGCTTGCGGTTCGATGGCATTCAGGATGGCGCCCTTGACGTGAATGCCATTGTTCTCGAGCTTCTTGCGTGCATGCTCGAGTTCGCGCACCTGGTTCATGCCAAAGCGCGCCACCATCAGACTGGCGCCGACGTGACGACCGATGATCAGCGCTTCGGTCACGGCCAGTACCGGCGGCGTGTCGATGATGATCAGGTCGTAACGCTCACCGAGTTGCTCCAGCAGCTCGGCGAAATTGGGCTGCATCAACAGCTCCGACGGGTTGGGCGGCGCGACGCCACGGCCCAGGAAATCAAGATTGTCGATGCGCGAGTGATACAGCACGCTGTCCAGCGGACTGGCACCGCTGAGAACATCCGACAGACCGCCCTGCTCGGAGGTACGCTGGAAGGCGTGATGCAGGTGGCCGCGGCGCATGTCGGCATCGATCAGCAGCACGCGCTGACCGGCCTCGGCGCTCACCGCCGCCAGATTGAGGCTGACGAAGCTCTTGCCGATGCCCGGGCTCGGCCCGGTGAACATCACCGACTTGCGGCGATTGTCGAGCAGGGCGAAGTGCAGGCTGGTACGCAGGCTGCGCAGGGCCTCGATACTGATGTCCGACGGCTGGGAGGTGGCCAGCACCCCCTGATAGATCTCGCGGCCGCCCTTCTCGCCCTTGAGGCGCACGCGGCGCATCATGTTGTGCTGCTGCGGCGACAGCGGCACCGTCGCGTAGACAGGCAGGTCCAGCGCCTCGATCTGCTCGGCGGTGTCGATGCCCTTGCGCATCGCATGACGCAGCAGCGCGGCCAGCGTGCCCAGCATCAGGCCGATCATGCAGAACACGGCCAGCATCAGGGACGTTTTCGGCGAGATGGGCACTGGCTGCAGCACCGCGGGGTCCAGGATACGCACATTGCCGACGGTGCCGGCCTTCTTGAGGCGCACTTCCTCGCGCTTGTTGAGCAGCGCGACATAGATTTCCTGGCTGACGGTGACATTGCGGTTCAGGTTGAGCGCTTCGCGCTGGGCGGCCGGCAGTTGCTCGGCCTGCTTCTGCACGCGCGCCTTCTCCTGATTGAGCGAATCACGACGTGCCACCAGCGCCCGATAGGCCGGGTGCTCGCTGGTGTAGGCACGTGACAGCTCGGCCAGGCGCAGCTTGATCTCGGTCAGCTGATTGTCCAGCCCGACGAGATTCTCCATCACCTGCTGACTCTCGGCGGTCAGATCGACCGAGTCGCGACGACGGCGATAGTCGTTGAGTGCCGATTCGGCCTCATCGAGCTGGCCACGCAGCGTCGGGATCTGGTCGCCCAGAAAGCCGAGCTGATTGTCCGCCTCGGCGGATTCCCGCTCGATGTTCTGCTGCAGGAAGACATTGGTGATGGTGTCCAGGGTGTTGACGATGGCGGTCTGGTCACTGCCGGACAGGCTCAGCGTGACCACCCCGGTGTCGGTGCCATTGCGCACGGCGGTGAAGCGCGACTTGAGCGAATTGATGGCGCTCAGGTCCGAGATGCTGGTCAGCGTGAAGCGCGCCCCCGGCTCGGCTGACAACTCGCGCACGAAGACCTTGATGCCCTCCGCCAGCGCGTTCTCGCCCACCTTGCCATCGACGATCACCTGCCCCTCGGCATCCAGCAGGCGGTAGCGCTCATCGCCCAGGGCCTCGAGGGTCAGCGTCTGCTGTTGCCATGGGCCACTCAGCTCGAGCGTGGTGACCTTGAGGGTGTCATCGCCCCAGGCGTAGTCCTGCCCGCCGAGACTGGCCGGCAGGCGCAGGTGGCGGTTGGAGAGCCAGTCACCGATGACCGGGTAACGCACCGGAGAGACCACGATATTGAGGCGCTCGCGGTCTACGGCCTGGCCCAATACCAGTCGTGAGGCGAGAATTTCCAGCTCATCGCTGGTGCTGCTCTCGTCGCTGCCGGTCGCCTGACCGGCCAGCGGCCCCAGCAGGCTGGCGCTGCCGCCCTTGTCCTCGATCTGGATCAGGGAATCGGCCAGGTAGATGCGTTGCTGGCTACCGACGAGATAGATGCCCAAGAGGGTGAACAGCAGCGTGCTGCCGATCAGCCACCAGCGTCGATGCCAGAGCAAGGCGAGAATGGTGCTGAAATCGAGTCGGCGCGTGGTGTCCTTGCCAGGCTGTGCAGAAAAGGATGGCAT
This sequence comes from Cobetia sp. 1AS1, assembly GCF_029846435.1. Lineage (NCBI taxonomy): Bacteria > Pseudomonadati > Pseudomonadota > Gammaproteobacteria > Oceanospirillales > Halomonadaceae > Cobetia > Cobetia sp. 1AS1. Next base: position 435,522 of record NZ_JARWKU010000002.1, on the reverse strand, counting down.
GGGAGAGGTGTACTGATTCATGACGCCGCCTTGAGTAAACGATTCAGGCCCGGCAGGCAGGTGATACGGCAGGTCGCGACGCGACCTGCCATGCGGGAGTGGGACATGACCTCAATCCTCGATGTCATCGATGACCGAGACGAAGGCCCCGGTACTGGTCACGGACGGCAGCAGCTGGCTCAGCACACGGTTCCAGCGGCTGACCGGTGCGGCGGTCACGTAGACCACATCACGCGGTTGCAGCGGGAAGCGCGCGCCCAGCATCAGCGAGGTCGCATCCGAGATATCGAGAATGAAGACCGTGGCCAGCTTGTCGGACTCCGGCGAATTTTCACGCACCACGAAGACGCCTGACGGATTGGCGCGGTCCTCATCGACCCCGCCGGCTCGCGACAGCGCATCGGTGAGGCTCAGACGTTCATTGCCCACCGGCATGTTGCCGGGCTTGAGTACCTGACCGAGCACGAAGACGTTCTGGTCTTCCGCCACCGGTATATTGATCACGTCGCCATCCTTGAGCAGACGGTTCTGACGCATGTCGCCCTGCTGCAGCAGCTGATAGAGACTCAGATGCTCCTGCTGGCCGTCGCGCGTCAGCGTGATGTTGTGGGTGTTGGCCAGTGCCGTGACCCCACCGCTGGCACTGATGGCATCGATCAGGGTCAGCGGAACATCCGTGACCGGCACGAAGCCTGGCTCGGTCACGGCGCCACTCAGATAGACGCGTTTGGAGCGGAATTGCGCCACCGAGACATTGACCTGCGGCTCGGTGATGTAACGGGACAGCCCCGCGACCAGCGCGGCGCGCACCTCATCCACTGTCATGTCGCGAATGTTGATGCGACCGACATAGGGGTAGAACAGCGTGCCATCCGGCTGGACGATGTAGGTCAGCGCCTCGACCGTCTGACGCTGCACACCGCTTTCCTGAGCCAGGTCCAGCGGCGTGCTCAGGTTGATGGCCAGGATGTCGCCGCCGCCCACGCGGTAGACGTACTGCTTGATGTCATCGACCAGCTCAGGCGGCGCGGGAGCGGTCTGGGCGGGGCGTGCGCGATAGTTGGAGATCAGCCCGGGGGTGATCGGCGTGACTTCCACCTGGTCGGTCAGCGGCGCGACCTCGGCTTCATAATCCATGTGCCCACCGGGCGCGAAGGCACACCCGCTCATCGCCAATACCACGGCGGCAAATGAGAACGCCCGGAGCGTCGTTCTGACCGGTATATCCATATCCTGTCTCTTCCCCTGTGATCCTGACCGATACCGCCAGGCGCTGTTTCGGCACGCTACCGCCCCGAGGAACTGGCGTTCTCCCCTGCTGCCGATAGCGGCGCCCTATTGGCGTACATGTCATCTGTCATGGAGTGGTCACGCCTGCCCTTCGATACCCCTGCGATATCCCCGGACACACGTCAGGCATGTGTCCATGACACATGCCCATGACCGAACTCCGAAATGGAACGTTTATTAGTATTTTAGTAATTCACTACCAGGCATCTAACACATGAAACATATTGCATTGATCGACTTTCTCATCGATCAAGACAACATGACTCATTTGATTAACCGATACTTATAAGATTGATCGCGCCAACATTACTGATTACTTCTTTCTTGCACTTTTATTGACATTTCTGTTCAAGCGACTCGTTGCTTGAACCTGTCAGGACCACTGTCGACGGAAGCTTTGTGCAGCCCCTTCAAGCAGGCGAGACCTGACGATCTCGTTGGCGAGTCAGCTGGCACGGCAGCGTCAGAACGGGATGAGAATTCATGCCCGCATGCATTCCATGGAGAGGTGCGATGATTGAGGTGCAACGCTCGATCGCCCGGTTGCGCCTGCGCCATCTGCCCGACCTGGCAGGTGGCGCGGCCTCGAATGAGGCGACCGCCCAATGCCCCGCAAGGCAAGGGACACAGCCGCTGGCGCGTAAGGCACCGACGGCTTCGTCAATCACGTCCAATATATCAAATCCATTTAATACAATGTGTTACTGACATTCTCTGCCTGAGCTGACGCACTATCCTGTACGTCTGTGGCAAGCTCGGGTCTGACTGACCACCCGGCGGCAATGACCCCGACCCCAGACTCGACCCCGGGACTTGATGCCTTCTCATGAGGCATTTCGCCGTACCCGGTGTCGCACGCTGGAGCGGTACCTCTACCCGCCTGACTGCCCATCTGCGAGGCCCGGCCTGCTCTTGTCTCGTGCTTGTATCGCGCTTGTGTCGCTCGACTCCTGCGCATGCTGTCTGCATGCCTCGGCCATGCCCGGCGACCTCGATAGGCCGTGACATGACGCACGTCGCAGCGAAGAGAACCTGGCGCTTTACCGGCGACGTCTGATTCGCCAATAAGCGACATTACTGTCCCCTCTTCAACAAGGCTGATAATAAATCAATTGACTTCAACAGCAAGGACTTGTCGGGTCGTCGAGACGATTGTACTGGCGGTGATAACTTTAAGCTGCTTCCCCTAATCCTCATCATTGGCAGTCAGGTACCTGACAGACGACAGATTACCCTTAGCGCATCTAATGCGAATTGCGAAATCAAACTACTTTAATTTAGCAACAACTCATCATCTGACTCATCTTTGCAGAATGAGAAATCCCAATCGCACTTTGCACAGGCCCCACATACGCTCCGCAGACCCCTGGATACGCCCCGCAAACGTTTAGCAGATACCGCGCAGATGCCTCTACCACGCCTGGACACGCCCCAAGGACGAAAAGGCCAGGGAGTGTCAGCGACACCCCCTGGCCTTTCCAATGGCGATCATGAGCGACGCGACGTGGCCGGCTTTCCTGAACATGCCTTTCCTGAACATGCCTTTCCGTCACTTCGGTGTCCGCCGCGGACACTCAGGGCGTCACCTCCAGCCCCGAGGTGTCCTGCGCCGGTTGGTGGCTGCCATACAGCGCCAGATGCCCGCTCAGGGCGGTATCGATGTGGTAACTGGCCCCGTAACGACGCGCGTTCCGGGCGAAGGCACGCCGCAATTCAGCATCCCCCACCAGTCGCCCCAACGCCTCGGCGTAGCGCTCAGGCGTGTGCTGATCAACCACCAGGCCGTTGCCGACCCGATGCACCACCTCGGCACAGCCACCGACATCGGTGACCAGCACCGGCAGGCCACTGAGCGTCGCCTCCAGCAGCGAGATCGGCAGCCCTTCCCAGGCGGATGACATGATGAAGGCATCGGCGCTGGCCAGCAGCCCCGCCACATCCGAGATATTGCCCAGCAAGCTGACCTCATCATGGAGCCCGAGCGCCTCGATCTGCGCCATCAGCTGTGCCTTGTGCGGCCCCTCGCCGGCGATCCTGAGCGTGAACGCCAGGCCCTGCGCCTTGAGTCTGGCGCAGCTTTCCAGCATCAGGGGGTATTGCTTGGCATCGGTCAGACGACCGATCGCCGCCAACTGTACCGGGGCCTGCTGATTCGCCTCCCGCCAGCCACTGGCCTTGAGACGCGCGCCGGAGACGGCGTTGTCGATCTGTACCACCGGACGCGCCGCAATCGGCGCCAGCTTGTCGGTGCAGGCGCGACAGATACCGACGTAGGCCGTCACGCGACGATCAAACAGCCGGAACATCCAGGCCGGCGCGCCCAGCTCGATGCTGTGCACCGTCATCATCACCGGCAACTGACGCGGCAATCCAAAGGCGAACATCAGTGCGTAATACAGGTGGCAGTGCACCACATCCGGCGCGAAGCGCGTCACTTCCCTGCGCAGCCTCGTCACGCCTCGCCACGGGCGGCGGCGTGTCTCGATGCCCAGAAACGAGTAGCTGACATTGCCGGCACTCAGCTGGCTCAGAAAGCGATGCTCGTATTCGAGGTCACGGCCACATTCCGCGGCGGTTTCCAGAAAGGTGATATGCACACTGTGGCCAGCGGCCACCATCGCCAGACTCAGGTCCTTGACGTAGACCTCGGCGCCGCCAGAGGCGGGAGTCGAGATGACATGCATGATTCTCACGGCGATAGCCTCCTGCTGTCGTTCATGAAAAAAGTGAGGGCGGCTGCCCTCACTTGTCTGTCCACTAACTGTCTTGCCTTGCTTACCACCGTCATCCAGGCGGTCGCCATGCCGATCAGATCACCTTCAACAGCGCCGGGGCTTCCAGTCCCTCAAGCATCGTGCGCCAGCTGGCCTCGACGGTATTGCGCGAGAAGCGGTCCAGACCGTAATCCACATTGGCGCGCAACCTGTCGAGCACCGCCTCATCCCCCAGCACCTCATCAAGCTGACGGGTCATGGCTTCCACATCGCCCTGCGCGACCAGATAGCCATTGACGCCATGCTTGATGATCTCGCCCGGCCCGGCCGGGCACGCGAAGCTGACACAGGGCACGCCACAGCTCAGCGCCTCGACCAGCACCAGACCAAAGCCCTCGAAGCGCGACGAGAGCACGAACAGGTCCGCCGCGGCGTATTCGCGCCGAATGTCCCGGCATTGGCCCGGCATCTGCAGCTGATGGGTGATCTTCAGGCGCTCGGCCTGCGCCATCAGGGCGCCACGCTCTGCACCCTCGCCGACGATGCGCAAGACCCAGCCATCACGGGTCGCCTCAGGCAACGCCGCCCAGGCCTCAAGCAGCAGATCGAAGCCCTTCTGCGGCTCGAGGCGGCCGACGGCCACCGCCACCCTGGGCGACCTGGCGTCTCGCAAGTCCGCCACCTGCTCAGCACTGCTCTCACGGCTCTGATGCGCCTGACGCTCGGCAACGACATGCTCCAGCGGATTGAGGTTGGGGACCACGCTGAGTCGCTCGCGCGCGGCTGGATGCAGACGCTCCCAGTAGTGGCGGTCTTCATGCGACAGCACCACGATGCGGTCGGCGCGATGCGCCGCCAGACGCCGCGCCGTATCACGGCGAGCAATGCCGAGATCCGAGGTGGCATTGAAGTGCTCCCAGCACAGATAGCGCGTGCGGCGACAGAGCAGCGTCGGCAGCAGGAAGGGCAGGAAGCCGATGCTCTCGACCACCACCACCACGTCCGGGCGCTTGCGCACCACCACCCACAGCAGTCGCATGAACAACCACAGGCCACGCACGGCGCCCAGATGCGAGCGCTCGGGATAGAGTGATTCGTGCACGATATCGTCATGTAGCGGATAGGGACTCTCCGCCGGGCCATATTCGCTGAGTATCTCGACCTGATAATCGCCACTGGCGGCCAGCATGTTGGCGGTATCGGCGCAGGCACGTTCGGTGCCGCCGGTGCGTGACTGGGCACCTGTATAGAACAGGATATGTTTATGAGTACTCATGAGGCGTATTGGCTCCGGCGGACAAGTTGCCGGGACAATGCCGGGCTCACTGCATAGCTCATCAACAGCGCCTGCTCCTTCAGCGAGAGCTGGCGCAGAGATGACCAGGACGCTTGTCGCACCTGGTCGAGCACGACCTTGCGCACCCGCGAATCATCCGCCGTCTTGTTGATCGCCTGGCGCATGATGAAGCTGACACCGACGAACCGCAGGCCGCGGATTTCCAGCAGGGCCATGCCGTGCGTCGCGGCGAAATGCTCACGATAATGCTCCGCGAAGACCCGCCAGCTGCGGTGGAACTTGTCCAGTTCCTGGTTGCTGAACGGCTTGCGCGTCAGAGAGCCGTCACTGCGCTTGTCGAAGTAATACAGCACCTCGGGCAGATACAGTACGCGCTCTGCGCGTCCGAACAGATCCAGGTTATAGAGGCCATCCTGCGACACGGGCAGATCAGGGAAGCTCAGCGAGCAGGCCAGATCGGCGCGGATCGCCTTGCCCCAGGGAGACGACACGATGGTGTCATGCATGAAGTCACGAAAGGCCCGGGCCAGCGGGCGCTCTTCGGCCTGCTGGCAGAATGCCAGGCTGTCGTGATCGCCCTTGGGGCCTTGCAGGCAGTAGCGGAAGACCACCGCCTCGGGCGAGTCGAACGCCTCGATGCGGGCCTGCAGAATATCCAGCGCGCCGGGCGCGAAATGATCATCAGCGTCACAGAACAGCACATAGCGGCCACTGACCAGGCTCAGACCATGATTGCGCGTGCCACCCGGCCCCATGTTGTGAGGGTTGCGGCGCAGAACCAGCCGCCCGGGGATGTCAGGCGTCTCGCCGGGCGGTGTGGACATTGAGGATTGCTGCTCCATTTGCTGCTGCGCCTGTCGCTCAGCCCACAGGAACCCATCATCCGTCGAGCAATCATCAATGATGATGTGTTCATAGGATGCCTGGTTGTCACGCAAGCTGTTGATACAGCGCGCAAGACCATCCCCTGAATTGTGATTTGGCGTCACGATGGAAAAGTAAGGCGACTTCCCTGTATAGCGTTCCATGCCCTGCCTTCTTTATTGTTCACTGTCATTGACCAGCACAGCCGACCAGCGCCCTCGAAGCAGAGCACACACTGCACTGAAGAGTGGGTCAGTTCTTGCGACTGACTTTTATTCGCAATTTCTTATATTTTAGTGCTTGAGTCCCGTTCATCCGCCAGAAGCTGATCCTGGACTGAAGATGACAGGTGAGCGACGTCACCCTGAGGAGTGGACACTGGCGGGATGTCCGCTCGTGAGAAAGGTAGTGGCAGAAAGTGGCAGAAAGTGGCAGAAAGTGGCAGCAAATGGCGACACTTCCTGCCCCGCCGTTGACCACAGACTAATAATCCCCCCCAGCCCAAACAAGCTGCGCTGTCGCCAAAAGCCGAAATCATGAGCGTTTATGCGCCAATCCTCCGGCAACTCATGCCAGATACTGAGAATCAGTGACTACTTAAATACGCCCCGCCCACTGAGCCAATTGAGCCAACGCGATCAAAGCCATCATGCCCGCGGCCTTAGTGACGCACATCAACGTGAGCACTTTGCGCGAGTGTCATACTGCCAGAGCGCGATGCAGGCTATGATGGCAGACATTGGTCGGCCTCCCCGTACGCGCACGGCGCCCACTCTCAAGCTCCCTTGCCTGCCATCGCCAGGCCTCGCGCATGTTGAAGCCAGCGCCGCCCTGCCCTTTCTGTTCTATCCCCCCTTGCCCACGGAGACTTCATGGAGCCTTGGCAACTTATCGCCATCATGATGAGTCTGGCACTCGCCAGCTATATCCAGACCCTGACCGGTTTCGCCTTCGGATTGATCGTGATGGGCCTGCTGGCGACCCTCGATGTGCTGCCCATCGAGAGCGCCGCATTGCTGTGTACTCTGCTGGGCCTGTTCAACAACGGGATGGCCATGCGCGGGCACTGGCGAGAGATCAATCCGCGCCTGGCACGCCGCCTGCTGGTCACCAGCCTGCCAATGTTGCCGGTGGGCTATTTCCTGGCCATCTGGCTGGGCAGTGAAAGAGCCCCTCTGCTGGGCATGTTGCTGGGCATCGTCATCCTGATCGCCTGTCTCGCCCTGCTGGCTCAACCGGGCCCGCGTGCCACGACATCGCCACGCTGGCACTTTCATACCGCCGGTGTGCTGTCAGGCCTGATGGGGGGATTGTTCGCGGCCAATGGCCCGCCTCTGGTGGTCGTGCTCTATCGTCAGCCGATGACCCTGATCGCCATTCGCTGCACGCTGTTCGGTGTCTTCATCGTCACCGGCATCGTGCGCATGGCCCTCAGCATCGCGGCCCCGGGGCGTATCGGCGACACCCTGCCCCAGCTGCTGCTCGTGGGTCTGTCGGGCGCCCTCGTCGTGATGCTCTTCACCGAGCTGGCGCGTCGCTTCCCACCGCCCTTGAGTGACAATCGTCTGCGTCAGGTCGCCTATGCCATTCTGCTGGTCTCGAGCGTCAATCTGATCATCAAGGGCCTGATCTGATGTCTCAGCCCCCACCAGCCCATGACGCGGCTGATCCAACGGGAGATGAAGGCTTCATCGAACTCTCAAAGAGCACGATTGACGCCATCAAGGCAGCGGGCAGAAAGCTCGATGAGGACGTGCAGGCGGGACGCCTTCCTGCGGGCAGCTCACGCTAGATGATGGCACCGTCGGGGGAGCGCTTCTGCATTCGTCATTCCGGCCCAACCCTTGTTGAAGAGACTGATGAAGACTCTGATGACGCGCCCGAGCCAGACGCTGACATGCATCGCCAGTCGCTGATGATTCGCTGCTGGCAGCGTCTGCTGGCTCATGTAAAGCGCTGACGGGATTTCCCGAGGCCAAGCCCTCGAGAAAGCTCGCGATAAAGCCCTCCATATAGCCTGCAACAAGAAAGGGACTGCCCATGGGCAGTCCCTTTCGTTTGCTTCATGGCCTCAAGCGCAGTCGATCACTCCACCGTGACACTCTTGGCCAGATTGCGCGGCTGATCGACGTCGGTGCCCTTGAGCACGGCGACGTGATAGGAGAGCAGCTGCAGCGGCACCGCGTAGACGATCGGTGCGAGGAAGCGACACACGCCCGGCACGGTGACGACGTGAACGCCCTCACCGGCCTTGAGGCTGACTTCCGGATCCGCGAACACGAACAGCTGACCGCCGCGGGCGCGAACTTCCTGCAGGTTGGATTTCAGCTTCTCCATCAGGTCATCCATCGGCGCGACCGCGACCACCGGCATGTCTTCGTCGATCAACGCCAGCGGGCCGTGCTTGAGCTCTCCGGCCGCGTAGGCTTCGGCGTGGATGTAGGAGATTTCCTTGAGCTTGAGCGCCCCTTCCATGGCGATGGGATACTGGCTGCCACGCCCGAGGAACAGGGTGTGGTGACGGTGCATGAACTTCTCCGCCAGCTGCGCGATTTCCCCATCCAGCGCCAGGGATTGCTCGATCACGTGCGGCAGGTCCTTGAGACGCATCAGCAGCTGACGGCTCAGCAGGTCATCCGTCTGACCATCGCCCTTGGCCTGACGCAGCGCCAGGGTGGTCAGCATCAGCGCTACCAGCTGGGTGGTGAAGGCCTTGGTGGAGGCAACCCCGATTTCCGGCCCGGCATGGGTCAGCAGTGACAGGTCGGATTCACGCACCAGCGAGCTGCCCGCCACGTTGCAGATGGCAAGGCTTGCCAGATAGTGACCGGCCTGCGGGCCTTCACGGTTGAGCTTCTGGATGTCACGCAGCGCCGCCAGCGTATCGGCGGTCTCGCCGGACTGGGACAGAGTCAGGAACAGTGTCCCCGGCGCCGCGACCCGCTCGCGATAACGGAATTCCGAGGCCACCTCGACCTGAGCCGGAATGCCCGCGACCTCTTCCAGCCAATAACGCGCCACCATGCCGGCGTGATAGCTGGTACCACAGGCGATGATCTGTACCTGACGCACATCGGCGAACAGCTGCGTCAGGCGCGCCACATCCACGACCTGCTTGCCTTTCTCAGCCCCATTGTCTGCTGCGAGGAAGGAGTGGCGCGAGACATCGAAGGCCTCCAGACGCACGCCCTGCGGGTCCAGTCGCTCGGCCAACGTGCGCGACAGCACGCGCGGCTGCTCCATGATCTCCTTCATCATGAAGTGGCGATACTCGCCCTTGCCGGCGGCTTCGACGCTGTGTTCGTAACGCACCACTTCACGCGTGACCGGCGTCAGCTCATCGCGGTCGCCGGTACGTTCCAGCACCTGGATACCTGCCGGCGTGATGGCGACCATGTCGCCTTCATCGAGATAGATGAAGCGATCGGTGACCGGCAGCAGCGCCAGCGGGTCAGAGGCGATGAAGTGCTCATCGATCCCCACGCCGACCACCAACGGGCTGCCCTGACGGGCGCCGACCAGCAGTTCGGGGTTGCGCTGCTCCATGACCGCCAGCGCGAAGGCGCCATCGAGACGCGCGGTGACCGCGTTGACGGCTTCCGGCAGTGCCAGACCGCTGCACAGTTCGCGATCGACCAGGTGCGCGACCACCTCGGTGTCGGTCTCGGAAGTGAAGACATAACCGGCAGCTTCCAGCTCGCCACGCAGCGCTTCGTGGTTCTCGATGATGCCGTTGTGCACCACGGCGACCCGCTCACTGGAGAGATGCGGGTGCGCATTGTGCTGGGCAGGCCGCCCGTGGGTCGCCCAACGGGTGTGCGCCACGCCGATGGCGCCGGACAGCGGCGCCTCACGCAGCTCGTCTTCCAACGCACGCACCTTGCCCACGGCACGCGCACGACGCAGTTCTCCGGCAGGGTCGATGACCGCCACGCCGGCGGAGTCATACCCGCGGTATTCGAGGCGATGCAGCCCCTCGATCAGAATCTTGCTGATATCACGCTGAGCCAGACCGGCAACGATGCCACACATGAGAAATTCCTCTACTGCGTGCCACCCTCATGGAGAGCGTGGCACGACTGAATGGATGTCTTTCAGGGAGTGCGTACGCAGATCAGGTACGCGTGCTGAATCTTTCAGTGACGTTCAATGCCTGCTGGAGCCTTGATGGCTGAGCACTGACGCTTGAGCATTGACGTTTGAGCAGTGACGACTGGGCTGTGGTGCCAAGCCGCAAGCTCATGCCTGATTCAGCAGCAGGGTGTCACCGCGACCGACCGCGTAGTACATCAGGCCGGCGGCCTTCATGGCGGCGGGCTCGAACAGGTTGCGGCCATCGACCACTACCGGGAAGCCGAGCTGGGACTTCAGCCACTCGCCATCCAGGGTGCGGAATTCCTTCCACTCGGTGCAGATCACCAGCGCATCGGCACCCTTGACCGCCTGCTGACGGTCCGCGACCAGTACCAGCTCATCGCGCTCGCCGTAGATGCGGCGGCATTCCTTCATCGCTTCCGGGTCATAGGCCTGCACGGTCGCGCCAGCGGCCCACAGCGCTTCCATCAGCGTGCGGCTCGGCGCATCGCGCATGTCATCGGTATTGGGTTTGAAGGCCAGACCCCAGACGGCGATGGTCTTGCCCTTGAGGTCGCCATCGAAGGCGCGTGACAGCTTGTCGAACAGCGTGACCTTCTGGCGCTTGTTGACGGATTCCACGGCGGTCAGCAGCTCGGCTTCATAGCCGATCTGGCTGGCAGTACGTGCCAGCGCCTGGACGTCCTTCGGGAAGCAGGAGCCACCATAGCCACAGCCCGGATAGATGAAGTGGTAACCGATGCGCGGATCACTGCCGATGCCGCGACGCACTTCCTCGATGTCCGCACCCAGGCGCTCGGCCAGGTTGGAGATCTCGTTCATGAAGCTGATCTTGGTCGCCAGCATGGCGTTGGCGGCGTACTTGGTCAGCTCGGCGGCGCGCACATCCATGAACATCAGCTTTTCATGGTTGCGGTTGTAGGGGGCGTAGCATTCGCGCATGCGCTCACGCACCGCTTCGGAATCGGTGCCGACCACGATGCGCGCGCCACGCGTGAAGTCGTCCAGCGCCGCGCCTTCCTTGAGGAATTCCGGATTGGAACAGACATCGAAATCGACGCTTGCACCACGGTCCTTGAGCACGTCCTTGACCCGCGCCTTGACGCGGTCCGCCGTGCCCACCGGCACGGTGGACTTGTCGATGATGACCTTGTAGTCATTCATGTGCTCGCCGATGGTGGTGGCGACGGACAGCACGTACTTGAGGTCGGCGCTGCCGTCTTCATCCGGCGGCGTGCCCACGGCGATGAACTGCAGCACGCCATGCTCGACGGCTTCACGCGCGTCGGTGGTGAAGCTCAGGCGACCGGCTTCCACGTTGCGCAGCAACATGCCTTCCAGGCCCGGCTCATAGATGGGAATCTCGCCCTGCTTGAGACCCTCGATCTTGGCGGCGTCCACATCCATGCACACTACGTCGTGGCCGACGTCGGCCAGGCAGGTACCCGTGACCAGACCGACATAACCGCTTCCAAAAATCGTGATCTTCATTGATGTCATCCTTGCTGGCCTTGTCGCCAGATCGTGTCGTGATACTCAAAGTGAAACGAGGCAATGGCGGCAGAATCTCGTGCACATCTGACGGCTTTTCAGCGGCAATCGAGGCGGACTCCAGGGCATTTCGCCGTAAAGTTCTGTTCCCTCAAGACTCCCTCATGACTCCCTCGAGACTGCCTAGGATCTCTCTCAAGAGATATCTTCCAAGGCGGAATTTCCCGCCTTCATTGGCCGAAAATGAAATGCCGACAATGTCCTGCGCAAGAGGATCCACCCCCATTGAACAGCGATATTTCGTGACAGCGGCGCGAGGTTACCCAACCCACGGGCCAGAAGGCTCGCAGGTGATTGCAGGTAGACTGCAGGTAGCTCGCAGGGAAAAGACGCGCCGCTTGAGTCAGTGACGGGCAATCATCGCTGCCCGAAGTGTGGCTCTGTTATAAAGCAACTTCGTGAAAAGTCATCCTGTCGGGCGCAATATGATCCAAAACATGACCCTATATAACTTGTGACTTATCTTTCTGATCCTGCCTGTCGCAACTTCTCTGATATGCCGCTTGATCAATTGACTACCCGGGCGGCAATGGCCACCTCATGGGCGGCCATGCCTTCGCGCTAGAGTCATCATCAAATCAGAGCCATCAGTCAATGAGAGCCATCAGCGGCGCGGCAGCCATCAGCGAAAGTAATGCTTCGCGAAGGTCGCCAGGTGGCCATGCTTCATGGCGACCGGCGCCTTGCGCAGGAAAAAGGCCAATGACAACGGCGAGAAACGACTGCCGGTGGCGCGGGCAAACATGCGCCCCTTGGTACGCGCCTTGGCCGGCGTGCTGTAGAAGTCGCTGCCGGAGGTGACCCCCGAATGGGCGACGATGCCCAGATTGGCACGCATCAGACGCGCGCCCTGACGACGCGCATCGCTCAGCACGATGAACTCCTCGCCGGAGGGCTGATCGGTGCCCAGGCCGAACTGCTCATCGAAGCGTGCATGGAACTGGCAGAGATCCAGCGCCATGTCGACCGAGCGCACGCGCGCCAGTGACATCAGGCTGTGGGTCTTGAAGGACACCGGCGGCGCGGGCCGATCCGGGTCCCGCTCATGCAGCGGGAAGGCATTGACGTGGGGGAAGCTGATCGCGGCCGCTTCGGTGCAGGTGAAGGCTTCCATCACCAGCGCGACAGCCTGGGGATGCAGCTCGATGTCGTCATCCAGCACATAGGCGTAGCGCGTGGCACAGGCAGCCAGTGCCGTGTTGCGACTCTTCGACAGGCCCCGCCCGTCGATCGCCAGGTACTCGAAACGGCTATCGAAATTGGCCAGCGCGTACTCGCGGTATTGCTCGCGGCGCGCGGGGTCTGACAGCTGATGCACGATCAGAAAGCGCGCCCCGGGCAGCGCATCATGACGCGGCACGCTGTAGAGGCCGTCATCCAGGGTCGAGATCAGGAAGGTCAGCTCCGGCACCTGGCGACGCGCGCTGTCATCCACCTGGCGTGCCCCGACCAGCACGCGCGGGCGCGAATCGAGGGTCGGCTGCGCGCTTGCATCGGCATGGCGGGAAGCCGCCGTGGACTCGGTGGAAGGTGTCGCGGACGCCGCGACATCCTGTTCAACGATGTTTTGCATAACCGTTCACCGCGTAATGGACAAAGTTGCGACTGGCGCTGATCACATCCATCCCCAGCACCTCACGATACAGACGCCACTGATAGGCGGCGGCCTTGAACTTGTTGGACGACACGCTGCTCTCGCGACGCGTATAGCGCGCCAGCGGTTCCGGCATGCCCTGCGCCGGGCCCAGCTGACCGATGATGATCAGCCACAGCGCCAGGTCCTGACGCTTGCGGATCGTCGGCATGTAGAAGCGCCCGTAGCGACCGGCATCATAGATGGCGGTCAGGCAGCCGATGGAGTTGGAGCGCAGCATGTCGTCACGCGTCAGGCGCTCGGGCGGCGCGAAGTACGAGACGTGCTCGCCCTGCTCGTCGACCATCTCGTAGCCGGTGTAGGAAAGCCCGGCGCCGGTGTCCTGCATGAAGGCGATCTGACGTTCGATCTTCTCGGGCAGCCAGGCATCGTCGGCATCCAGAAAGGCGATGTAGCGGCCCTTGGCCTCGGCGATGGCACGGTTGCGTGCCCGGCCCGGGCCACCGTTGGTGTCGGTTTCCAGCACGCGGATCTCGACGCCAGCGGTGTCCAGCGCCGCGAAGTCGTCACGCAGACGACTGGCGGCACCATCCGGCGAGGCATCGTCGCTGATCAGGATCTCGCGTACCGGCTCGCTCTGGGCCAGTACCGAGTCGACGGCGGCGTGCAGGCGGCGGTCATAGCCGTAGTTGGGCATGATGACGGAGACATCAGCCATGGGCCTTCTCCTCAAGCGGCTGTCGCTGAACGCGACGCGAGTGTGTGTCTGGGCGCGTGTCGGCGGATGAGTCCTGACGCGCTTGCTCGGTAGTCGCCGCATCGCCGGGCGTCGGCGGCGCGAGACGCGAGATCAGACGCTGATATTGCGGCAGCACCGCGTGCGCGCTGTAGCGGTCAAAGCTCTGCCAGGCACCGTTCGAGAGACGCAGCAGAAGCTCGTCATCGAACTCGAGGCGCGCCAGCTCGTGGGCAAGCTCCGCGATGATGGCGGCATCCTCACTGCCATCCGCTTCCGCGCTGAGCATCCCGTCACGGCCATGCTCGATCAGCGCCAGCGGGCCGGAACGTACCGGGCGCGACAGGCACGGCAGCCCCTCACGCTTGGCCTCGATCACGTTCATCGGCAGGCATTCGCGCTCCGAGGTCAGCAGCAACAGGCGTGCACGCCGCAGCTCGTGGGAGACATCCCTGAGCGCGCCGGTGAACAGCACCTGAGTGCCGGCAGGCACCGTGCTGTCGTTGGCGCCCTGGAAGACGCGCAGGCCCAGCTCGTTGCACAGCACCAGCAGACGTTCACGCTCCGGGCCGTCACCGACCACCACCAGGCGACCGCGACGATAGCCGGAATCCGCGAAGGCACGAATCGCCAGATCGAGGCGCTTGATCGGCGCCAGACGCCCGACCATCACCACATCGACCTGATGCTCGCAGCCGCTGCGTGCCTCGTCCGCCCGCTGGTCATCCAGATAATTGGGAATCACCGTCGGCGTGAGGCCGCGGCGACGCCAGCATTCGGCATCGACCTCATTGAGCACCTGCAGCACGTCGAGGTGGCGATAGGCCAGCTGCTTGACGATGCGCTTGGCACGGCGGTCGTGATGATAGGCGCTGTGCTCCTGGGCGATGATGCGCGTGCGCGGACGCGGGCGCCCCTCGCCATCGACGCCACCGGTACCGCGTGCCGCCAGCTGCGCCGCCAGATGGAAGGCGAAATAGCCGCTGACCATCACCTCGATCCGCTCCTCCAGCATCAGGCGACGCAGATGCGTCACCCAATGGCGGAAGTTCTGGCGCGTGCCGGTGGCCGGCAGCCCGAGGGTGCGATATTCGACACCCTCCAGACGCCCCCAGTAGGGCTCGCCTTCGCGCACCGAGACCAGCGTGACCCGATGGCTGGCGCTCAGGTCCCGCGCCAGACCATGCATCACCTTCTCGACGCCACCACAGGCACTGATGTCCTGAATCAACAGAGCGACATGTGCCATATCAGGCTCCTCGCACGACAGGCTCGCTGTCATGAGCGGCAGTTGCGCTGTTGTCGCCGGCAGGCGCATCCGCTGCCACGGCAGCGGCCGCCGCCTCAGCAGTGGCTGATTTGGGTGCCACCGGTGCCGGGAAGGCAGCGTCATTGAGCTTCAATTCACGCTGGCCCCAGACGCCGGCACGTCCCGGTGCACGACGCAGGAAGTCGCGCGTGATATCGGCGGTGATCGCCAGCTTCTCGGCGATGACCTTCTCGGCCAGCGCCGGGAAGGCCTTGTCGGCGACCAGCTGTTCGATATCGGCCACGATGCGCGCCGGGTCGAAGTTCTCGATGTCCTGCACGCTGTCGCCGAGACCGAAGTCACGCATGATGCCCGGCGCCTTGGGACCGCAGTAGGACAGCGCGTAGACCGGCGTGCCGGACATCAGCGCGAAGATGACCGAGTGGAAGCGGGTGCCGACCAGGAACTGGGCATCGCGGTAGAGATCGACCAGCGCGTCCGGGCTCGGGTCGCCCTGCACCAGCTCGATACGCGTGGCGAGGTCTTCACCGCCCGCCGAGGCCAAGGCCTTCTGCAGATGATCGAACACCAGCTGGGAGATGCGCTGGTCATTCTCGATATCGGTCGGGCCCAGCACGTGCGGTACCACCAGCAGGCGCTCGATGCCCAGACGCTCGCGGGATTCCAGCAGTGAGCGCGACAGCACCTCGACACGCTCGGCGAAGGCTTGCTGATCCAGACCCCACCAGTCGCGCAGGGTGATCACGGCGTACGGCGAGGCCACGCCATTCGGCGCCTTGACCGCGGCATGCTCGTCGCTGGCGCGCGGGGCCATGGCGAAGGCCATGTCGGTGCCCAGCAGCGCGTGCGGCAGCTTCGGGTCGGCCTTCTGGGTCATGGCGTGGGTGATTTCCTCACGCGACACCACCAGGCAATCGCTCAGGGTGCGCAGGAAGAAGCGCTCCTGGGCCGGGGTCTTGAACGGGCCGAAGGAGTGACCCAGCAGCAAGACGCGCTTGCCGGCCTTGCGGGCCAGCATCACCGGCGCCAGATAGCCGATCAGCGCCAGCCACGAGGACAACGTCTTCTTGAAGCTGCCGTTGTGGAAGATATGACCGCCCTTGACGACCACCAGGTCCGCGGCGTCGATGATGTCGTTGCCACTCTTGCCCTGCTTGCCGAACATCATCTTGGCGCCCAGGCCAAGCAGCGAGGTCACGAAGCGCAGCTTGTCACGCATCGGCGGCATCAGCGGCTGGCCGACGGTGACGCGCTCACGGTAGCGGCGACGGATATGGCGGAACGGGCCGCGCTCGGTGGCGAACACCTGATCATCAATGGGCAGGATGTCGATGCGGTGGCCTTCGGCCTTGGCCACACCGGCGCCGGAGACATCGCTGCGGCCCTGTTCGGCATCGATCAGCTGATCGAGGAAGTCGATGGTGCCCATCAGGATGGCGGAGTCGCCCTTGTTGTCGTCATGCCATCCGTGCGTCATGCATATCTTGGCCATGCTGTTCGTCCTTCTGTCCGTAATGTCGCGATTCGAACGCGCGATGCCTGAGGGCTGTGTCTGCATGCCCGGCATCGCCGTCATGTCATCAACCGGAAGGCACAGATGCTGACCTTCCGATTCCTGCTGCGCTCGTGAAGCCCGGTCAGGCTCAGGCACTCGCCGCAGCGTTGTCTTCGTGTGCCTTGCCCCCGCGGGAGAGGGATGGCTGGAAGAGGATCGCCATCGCCAGCATCACCACTTCGGCGGCGACCGGCACACACAGGAAGAGGCTGTAGAGATCGACGCCCAGGAGGCTGCCGGTGTCACCGGACGCGTTGCCCAGCGAGTGGTTGAGCGCCGCGATCGCAAGGCCCCCGCCGACTACCAACGTGGCGCCGGTGCTCTGGCACAGCAGGCGCTTGCCGTTGAGGCGCAGCGCGGCCAGGCGCGTGAAGGCGCAGGTGACGAAGGCGTGCACCAGATAGACCAGCGCGAAGGCGCGCAGCGTCAGGGTCAGGCGCGGGTAGGCGCCGCTCAGGAAGTGTTCCGCCAGCCACGGCGCGATCAGCGCCAGTCCTCCCGCCACCGGCAGCGCGAAGCCACTGGCGATGACCAGGTACTCCTTGAGGCGCGCATCACCGTGGGTCAGCTTGGGCAGGTAGTAGCGATACAGGCTGGTGGGGAACACATAGAGCGCGAACACGATGGAGGTCACCACCGAGACACTGGCCACCTGAGCGGGCGCAAACGCCAGCCCGGCCAGAATCACCCACGCCTGCAGGTAGGCGAACGACATCAGGTTGTTGTAGAGAAAGCCGCGACCGCGTGCGAAATCGGCCTTGCTCGGCAGACGACGCTGGCCCGCGCCCTCTTGGCCCACGCCCTCTTGGCCAGCCGCCGCGTCGGCCTCGGCCCGGGCATCCGCCAGCGCATCACGCGACAGCCACATGCCCAGCGCCATCACGATGACCAGCGCGATGGCGCTGACCATCACGAAGGTCGGCACCGGCGCCAGGCCGAACATGCCGGCGGGGGTGGTCAGGTCAGCGCTGAACTCGGCGCCGGTCACAAGCTCGACGCCCTGATGATAGAGCGCCGGGCCCGCGGCGCAGGCGACGGCGATCGCCACCGCCAGCGAGATCAGCACCGTCATCAGATTGACGCGACCCAGGCGCTCCTGACGCTGCAGGCGCGAGTTGATCATCTGCAGGCCGACCTGCTCCGCCGCGGCGCGCAGCGCACAGAAGGCGAAGATGAAGGCCGACAGGCCCAGCAGCGGCGCGATGCCGACGGCGAAGCCGATCGCCAGCAAGGCATACATCGAGATGCCGACGCCCATCCAGCGGCGCAGTGCCGACGCGCTGGCACCGTCGCGGGTGACCAGCAACACCTCGTTGCCGCCCATGCGCGCCAGTACGCCCAGCAGTACCGCGTAGTTGAGGGCCAGCGCGTATTCACCGAAGGCCTCCGGCGCCACGGCACGCGCCAGCAGCAGGCCCGCGGCGGAGGACAGGCCGCGCGCCATCAGATTGAACAGCGAGAAGATCAGCGCTTCGCTCATGACTGGCCTCCGTTGCCGACGACCAGGGCTTCATCGCTGAGGAAATAGAACTCGTAGTTGTTCAAGAAATCGTGGTCCTGATTGCCGGCCGCCACCTTCAGCGACATGAAGAACAGCGCCATCATCAGCACGCCGCTGATCAGGCTGGGCAACAGCTTGTCGCGGAAATGCTCGATCACGTCACAGATAACGAAGATGGCGAACGGCAGGAAATAATAGCTGGCACGTGCCACATGCTCACCGTAGGTGATGAACAGGGTGTAGAGCGCCACGCCGATGAACATCAGGTTGAAGGCCCAGGGGTCCAGTGACAGGCGGAAGTGCTTCCACAGCACCAGGGTGCCCAGGCAGATCAACAGGTAGATGACGTAGAGCTTCTCGCCACCGCCGGAGAAATCCTCGAAATAATGCGCATAGAGGCCCAGCGCACTGAGAATGCTCTTGGCCAGCGGCCCGGCCACGAAACACAGTGGCAGCAGCCCCAGGTAGAGCCAGAACGGGTAGGCACGGCGCAGCAGCGGATAGATCACCAGCAGGGGCAGATAGAGTGCCAGGGTGTAGTGGAAGCTGGTGCCGACGAGCATCAGCACCAGCGCGGGCAGCCGCATGCCACGCTCCAGACACGCCATCGCCAGCATGAACAGCGCAATCGCCACGTGCTGCTTCACGAACCCGAAGGCCGACAGATAGATCAGCGGCAGGCAGACGAAGAACAGCAGGCACCAGGCCAGATTGCGACGGCTCATCACCAGTGCCGAGACGAAACAGGACACGTAGAGGATGGCGGTAATGATAAAGAACAGCTGCGGCTCGCCCCAGGCCCGCGCCATGCGTGCCAGGGCAGCAGGTGCGGGCTCGAGAAAGCTCAGGTCGACCTGCCAGGTGGCCATCTGGCGGTACGAGAAGTAGTCGTACCCTGCGTCGTAACGCAATGCCATGAACGCCAGACACAGCCCACCGGCCAACCAGGCACCCACCATGCGGGTGCGCTCGTTGGCGGCCAGCGGCAGGATTGCCACCAGCAGGGCCATGAAGCCGACGTAATAGCCACTGACGGTCAGCATGCTCAGCGTGCCCCGAAGCCGGTCAGCATGGTCTTGATGGTACGGCCGACGATCAGCAGGTCGAGCCACACGGAGAAGCGCTTGATGTAGTAGAAGTCGTGCTCGAGCTTCTCGCGGGTCTCGTCGGCGTCAGAGGCATAGCCCTGAGTGACCTGTGCCCAGCCGGTGATGCCCGGACGGACCACGTGACGGTAGTTGTAGAACGGAATCTGTTCGGCGAATTCATTCACGAACTTGACCTGCTCCGGACGCGGGCCGATCAGGCTCATCTCGCCCTTGAGCACGTTGATGAACTGCGGCAGCTCATCGATGCGGGTCTTGCGGATCACGCGACCGATGCGGGTCACGCGCATGTCATTGGCCTGGGCGAACTGGGCGCCGGTCTTCTCGCTGTCGTGGCACATGCTGCGGAACTTGAACATGCGATACGGACGACCGCCCTGGCCGACACGTTCCTGGACGAAGAACACGCCACCCGGCGAATCGAGACGGATCAGCACGGCGGTCACCAGGCAGATCGGCAGCACGAACGGTGCCACGGCGAGCACGGCCAGCATGTCGAACAGACGCTTGAACAGCTCATATTCACTGTTGGGGGCCAGCTGACCGAAACTGTTCTCACGCACCTGATCCAGCTCCACACGGCCGGTCAGCGACTCGCGGACTTCGCTGGCGTCATAGACCGGGATGCGATGCAGCACGCAGTTGGCCAGGAAACGCTGCCATTCTGCCGGCATGTCGGCTTCCAGATCGGCGACCACGCCGTTGTAGCGTTCTTCGCCGAGATCCGGCGCGCGCATCAGGTTCCAGCGTGCCCCACGGGTGGTGAACAGGCTGCGATAGTCACCGAAGGGCACCACGGCCAGCTTGCGGATGCGGGTGCGCTGCTCGGCCCAGAAGCCGATGGAGCAGATCAGCATCGCCGCCAGCCAGGAGCTGCCGAGCACGATGCGGCTGAAGCGCAGATCCAGCGCGATCAGCACGCTCATCGCCAGCAGATAGCTGATGGTGATGGCCGGCAGCACATAGGCGAAGGCCTTGGCGCCGGGGTAGCGCGACATGTGACGAATCGCCTGCAATGCGAGCAGGAAGCCGCCGCTGGCGGCGATGACGCTGTGCATGCGCATATCGCTGACCCACGGGCGCAGGCCATTGATCAGCAGCAGCGGGACACCCACTGCCAGAATCAGACCGACGATGGCCTGACACAGCGAGTTGAACATCAGTCGCTCGTACATGCGGGAGTGGCGCTGACGCCCTTCCAGCCCGGAGCTTGCATGGTTCGTCGTGGTATTCATATGCCGTTACCCCCTTGGCTTGCGTTCGTGTTGTGGTTCCGTTCATCACGCTCGGAGCCGCTGGTGCCGTCGCTCGACGGCGTGCTACCCGATGCTTCACCCGTACTGCCTCGGCTCTCGCCTCGACTGCCGATCCCCACTGCCAACGAGGCACGCAGTCTCAGACATCGGGTTCGCGGGCTCTAATACAAGTGGCCGCTAACCCTTGGCGCCACCCTGGTACTGATAATCGTGATAGCTGTAGCCGTAGCTGTAGGTCGTGGTGGCCTTGCGCTCGACCGCATTGAGAATCGCGCCATCGACGTGCACGCCACTGGAGGCGAAGCGCTCCAGCGCCGCTTCGATTTCCTTGGGCGAGTTATGCATGAAGCGCGTCACCATCACGCTGACACCGCACTGCTTGCCGACGATGGCGGCATCGGTGACGGCCAGGATCGGCGGCGTATCAACGATGACCATGTCGAAGTTGGCGCTGGCCCACGTCAGCAGGTCGCTGAAGCGTGACTGCAGCAGCAGCTCCGACGGATTGGAGGGCGAGGTGCCGCGTGCCACATAGCACAGGTTGCTCGGCGCGCCATTGGCGGCCACCCCTTCGCCAAGCGCCGCAGCGGCGGTCTCGGACATCGCCAGACTCGGATCAGTGATGCCACGCACGATGCTGTCGCGGTCGGCCTTGCCGAGCAGGAAGTCGCTCAGGCCCGGTGCGGCGTCGCTGTGCTGGACACCCGCCATGCTCTGGTGGACATGGCCGCGGCGCATGTCGGCATCGATGACCAGCACCCGGTTGCCGGCCTGGGCACAGACGGCGGCCAGGTTGGCGGACACGAAGCTCTTGCCGATGCCCGGGCTCGGGCCACAGATCATCAGGCGATTGTCGGGGGCTTCCATCATCGCGAAGTGCAGGCTGGTGCGCAGACCGCGCAGGCCCTCGATGGAAAGATCCGCCGGATTGCGGATCGCCAGCAGACCCGGCGCGACGTTGTCATTGGCCGCTGCGGCGACACCGCGCCCGGTGAAGCGCTTGAAGCCACGCGCCAGACGACGGTTGAGGCGGGCCTGCTCTTCGGAGAGCGGCAGGGTCGCGTGGACATTGAGACCCAGGTCGGAAAGCTCCGACGGCGTCTCGATACCGCGATGCAGCATGGAGCGCAGCAGCACGAAGACCACTCCGAGCATGCCGCCCAGCAAAGTCGCGATCACCACGATCATCGCCTTGCGCGGGCTGATCGGATGCGGCTGTGCGACAGCCTCGTCCAGAATGCGGATATTGCCGATGGTGCTGGCCTGGGCGATGTTCATTTCCTGGGTCTTGTTGAGCAGCTGCACGTAGATCTGCTGATTGACCTCGACTTCACGCTCCAGACGCAGGATTTCCTGCTGGGTGTCCGGCAGATCACCGACCTGCTTCTCCAGCTCCTTGCGGGTGCGCTGCAGGTCCGCACGCTTCTTGCGCAGCGCCACGTAGTTGGGGTGACTGGGGTTGAACTTGCCGGACAGCTCCGCTTCTTCCAGCTGGGTCTCGTTGATCTGATTGTCGATATTGACCAGCTGCTCGAGCACCGACTTGGTCTCGAGATCCAGATTCACACTATCGCTCTTGCCGCGATAGGCATTGAGACGGTTCTCGGCCACTTCGAGGCGCTCACGCACCGTCGGCACCTGCTTCTTGAGAAACTCGAGCGACTTCTCGGCTTCGGCGGACTGACGCTCGATGTTCTGCTGCTGGTAGGTATCGGTGATGCGCTGCAGGGTCTGCTGGGTGCGCAGCGGGTCCTCGCCGACCAGCGCCAGACCCAGCACCCCGGTTTCCTTGCCCATCTCGGCCACCGCGAAGCGCGAACGCAGCGCGTTGGTCGCTTCCAGGGTCGACTGATGCATCAGCGTGAATTCAGCGCCCCTGGCCGCGTCCAGTGCGCTGACCTTGAGCGTCACCTCGCCCAGCGGGCCATCGAAGCGTGAGGCTTCGCCGACCACACCGGTGCCCAGCGCATCGCCGTCGTACTGCAATTCGTACTCACCACCCTCTCCCAGCGACACCAGCGTCAGCGGCACATCATCCCAGGCCGCCGGCACCTCCAGGCTGGCCACGTCGATCGACTCGCCTGCCCAGACCATGCTGGAACCGGCAAGCCAGCTCGGACGCGCGAATTCGTGGGTGCGCAGGAAGGTGCCGATCAGCGGGTACTGATACGGCTTGACCACCAGATCCAGCTGCTCCTTCTTGACCGTCTCGCCCAGCACCAGGCGTGAGGTGATGATCTGGATCTCGGACTCGGACGGCGGCGCCTCGCCACGCAGCAGGCTGGAGACATCACGCAGCGGGTTCATGTTGCCGCCGCCCTCCTCGACCTGCACCAGCGCATCGGCCTTGTAGATCGGAGTGGCCAGCAGCGCGTAGAGCACCGCCAGCACGGTGAAGGTGCCGGTGATCAGCGCCAGCGTCAGACGGCTGTCATACAGCTGGCCCAGCATGCGGCCGAGATCAAGACTGGTGCGCGCGGGCACGCTTGACGACTCGCTGGCCAAGGCCTGACGCGTGGTGTGGGAATTGCGGTTCGACATCGTTGGGTCACTCTCCTGGTGTCCTGCCCGGCCACGGCGGTGCCGGGCAGGGACGCCTTGACGACCCCTCGCCTTACTGGCCGAGGGTATCGAGGTTGTCCTGGATTTCGGTGCTGTAGTAGATGGAACTCACCGTCGGCAGCAGCTGGGTAATCACACGGTTCCAGCGCGAGACCGGTGCGGCGGTGACATAGACGACGTCCTGCGGCTTGAGGCCGAAGTCCGCGCCCAGAATCAGCGCCGTGGAATTGCGCGCATCCAGCTGATAGACGGTGGCCAGCTTCTCGGGGTCTTCACGATCACGACGGATGACGAAGATGCCCGACGCATCGGCGGAGTTTTCCTTGATGCCGCCGGCACGCGCGATGGCATCGGTCAGCGAGATCGGGCTTCTGCCCAGCGGCAGGCTGATGGACTTGTCCACCTCGCCCATCACGAACACCTTCTGGGTACCGACGTCCGGCACGTAGAGGGTGTCGCCATCCTTGAGCAGTCGATCATTGCCTGCCTCGTCGTTGGCGCCATTGCGCTCGGCCAGCAGCTCATAGAGGGAGATGGTGGTCTCTTCGCCATTGCGCTTGAGCACCACGTTGTGCCAATCGGCGTCTTCGGACAGACCGCCCGCCGCCGCGATGGCGTCCAGCAGGCTCAGCGGCACATCGCTGATCGGTTGCACGCCGGGAGACTGGACCTCGCCGGTGATCCGCACCTTCTGGCTGCGGAAGGCGGCGACCTTGACGTCGATCTGCGGCGCATTGAGGTAGGGCTGCAGCTTCTCGCCGAGATCACGGCGAATCTGGTCCAGCGTCATGCCACTGACCTTGACGCGACCGACATAGGGATAGAACAGCGTGCCATCGGCGTGCACGACGTTGCCGGCTTCCTGCGCACTGCGCTCGGAACCGGTCGGCAAGGTCAGCTCGGGATGGTCATAGACGATGATGGTCAGGATGTCGCCGGGGCCGACACGGTACTGATAGTCCGGTGCCAGACTGGCGCGCGTGCTGCTGTTGAGCTCCTGGGCCAGCGCCTTTTCAAGCTCACGACGCTGCTTGTCATCGCCACTGGACTGGCGTGATTCGGCGTCTGCGCGCGCCTGGGCCTTGATCAGGCCAAAGGTGATCGGTTCCACATCGACGATGTCGTCCACCGGCGCAGCGCTGGTGTCGTAGTCGATGTTGCCACCGGGGGCGAAGACGCACCCGGCGAGCCCGGTGAGGGCGCCGATGCTCAAGCTGGCGCCCAGAAGTCGTGCTATCAGTGCATTTTTCATCTGAAGTCCGTTGAGTCGACAGGCCCGATGACCCGGCACCCCAGTGCCATGATCATCGCGCCTTCCCCCGCCGCACATGGCCGCCGGGATGGATTCGATAACGTCTTCAGTTCCTGCTGCGTCATGCGTGTCGCCGGCCTTGCCTGGCTGTCACGCGGCTGCCGAGGGTGGGCCCTCGTGCATTTAGGTACCGGACCCTGGCGGTCTCGGCGTCTTGCGTCTTGCGTCTTGCGTTTTTCGACTGGCTGCTGCGATCTCATTCACGCTGCGCCAGTGTGATCCGCAACGCTTACAGCGATATTTCCGCCATATGAATCATGCACATGGCTTGTCATATCCCGCCGTCATCCCCAGTCAGAATGTAGGCGTATCGTTCAAGATGCTCAGAACACGACCCTGAACCGCAACCGACGATGCTCAGACGGCAGGTGCATTCAATGCGCTTTCCACTTGCGGCTCTGACACCACTCTCTGCATGGCGGCCTTCATGCCACTCTTGCTGTCATTCGGGCAATATCTTCAGCGCCATTGCAGAGCAAACTTTCTGTAGTTTTTTTACCGAAATGCGGCACACCTCTTTCGACCGCAGCCCACGACCCATGGAGCTGCCAGAAGATTTGCCGCTGAATCAGTAATGCCAATGCCGTGGCATCGCCGTGCATTGGATCACGCCATTCGTGGCGTTTTTGGCAAGGTGACCAAACCCTGTCTGCCGTGCATTTTACCTGATACACGTCTCCCGCCAATCAGCGCCCTGTTACAAAAATCCAATAAAAACATTGGTTTGTAGCACCGCAAGTACGCTCGATGTCGCCACTTCCACGAAAGACGCGTTGCCGATTACAGACACCCCAAGCCCCATTTCGTCGGCAATGCGACACACTCAAGCGCAGGATTCCAGTCGCCACGCGGGCCCCATCTGGCGTAGCGCCCGGTGGAACATCGACAGCCACGTCGCCAATCATCCACACCCCGATTACTCTTTTTTACATAAATAATCCTCAAGCGATCAACGCGAATAATACGCAAGGCTTCACGCTAGACAGTTCACATATTCTCGTTAACATGAGCCTCGCTTTGCCACGACTCATCGGCTTTGTGTCTGTGCGGAGAAGGACTTCCTGCATCAACCGCTCAGCGGCTGACACCTGACAGGACTGTCAGACGCAGACAGCAAGGCGCAACGATGAATTTCGGCAAGCGCATGACCAGGGAATACGGTCATGACAGGAACACCTCAGGACGAGGTCGCGCCACGGAGGATGCCAGGGATGGTGTCAGGGACGGCGCTCTTCTCCTCTATCGATATCTTCAGCAGCAGGTTGGATGATCGCCAGCATCTGCTGGCAGCCTCGACGCCGATGCCTCAGTCCTTGAGTCATCACGTCGTGGTCTGACATCCCTTCCTGGTCGGCTGACCGCCGACAATGCTCATCAAGGAGAGTTATCCATGCGCAAGACACATCTCGGAGCCATCATCGGCCTGACAGGTGCCCTGCTTCTCGCTGGCAATGCCATCGCGGAAGAAGAAGCGCCTCAGGGTGCGACCGGCACGACTGGGACTACCGGCACAACTGGTACGACTGGTACGACTGGGACTACCGGCACGACTGGCACTACCGGCACCACCGGGACTACCGGCACGACTGGGACTACTGGTACCACCGGTACAACTGGCACCACTGGGACTACCGGCACTGTGCCGACAGGTAGCGCAGCCGGCACCGGCACTGCCAGCCAGAATGCCACCGGCAGCGTGACGCCGAGCGCCAGCAGCGGCAGCGTCGCTGCAGGTGCGGCCACCGGCACCGTCGGCGGCGGCACTGGCACGACCGGTACCACCGGGACAACCGGCACCACTGGTTCAACCGGGACTCGCTGATGAAGACGGCACGTGCGACGCAACGCTTCACGTTCTCAAGCCCTGCGTGGGGCGCGGCGGCTACCTCGGTGGTCTCCCGTGCTCTGCGCAGCAGGTCGTTGGCGGCATTCGGCACCCTCGCGTGCCTGGTGTCGCTTTCCGGCTGTGCCCAGATCGTCTCGAGCTCGCTCGGTGACGTGATGGGCAAGGACGAGTTTGACGCCACACGTGCCAGCGAGCTGCCCTATGCCTCTCTCAAGCTGAAGCATGCCAACAGCACCGCGCTGGTGGTTCTGGCGACGCTGGAAGGCAATGGGCGCATCGCGCGTTTCGAGAGTCGCGACCGCGGCATCCTCGAATTGCGCGATGGCGTCCTGTCCGCCACTTCAGGCTTTGCGCGTGATGTGGCAGACAGGCGTGAGCAAAGTACTACCGGGCGCGCTCTGGCGCGTCCGGCCTGGTTGATGGCCAGTGGCACGACCTATCAGGTCAGTGTCAGTGCGTTGTCCCCCTACCCGCGTCGGCTGGAACGTCAGGACGCCGCCTCCACCGGCAGCCAGCGCCAGGACGACGTCGCCGTGATGCAGATACACGAGGCCACGGCGCGACTCGAATGCGAGGCCGCCGCCCCCTATTCGCTGCCGCTGGCAGAACTGCCGCTGCAGCACTGCCGCGAGATTCTGAGCTGGGACGACGGCAGCACCACGCGCAATGACCTGTGGCGCGACGAGAATCGCGTCTGGGCGGCCGACATGACGGCCTGGCCCGATGGTCCGCGGTTCGGTTGGGAGGTCGCCAAGGCATGGTGATCCCCGTCTTCTCATCACTGGCCCGTCTGTCATCACTGGCCCGTCTGAACAGCGCCGCCCTCCTGCTGCCGCTCGGGCTGAGCGCCGCGCCCCTGGCGAGCGCTGCTGACACCCCGCTGCCGTTCAGTGCCGCGAGCACGCCGCTGGCCAGTCAGGTACTGCAGGCGCAATGGGATGGCCTGGCGCCGTCAAAGGCGCTGGATTGGCGTTACAGCTTCGTCAGCACGCCGCTGATTCGCCAGCAGATGGCCGCGCGGGCCAACCGCGTCAGCGCCGAGCTCGAACTGATCGCGGCGCGCTACGCCGTCGGCGCGAAGGACGACAGCCCTCAGGCGCGTTACGCCGAGGCATTGCAGGCCTGGCAGGCCTATGTCGAGCAGGGCCGCGCGCCGGACACTGACGCCGTGGTGGCACGCCTGCCCGGTCAGCTCGACCCGCGCCGCGACATGCGCGATGGCCCGCAAGCGATTCGCATCGCCCCGGGCATGGTGGTCGGTGCCTGCCAGGCGCCGCGCAGCGTGGTGATTCTGGACGCCACCGGCGTTCACGAGCGCAAGTGGACGCCGAATCTCAGTCTGGACGCGCTGATCAATGAGCGCGCCGCTGCCGGCGGCATCGGGCCAGCCGTCGAGGCCAGCCTGGTGACGCCACAGGGCCAGGTGCTGACCCGCCCGGTGGCGAGCTGGAATCGTCTGACCAGCGGCGATGCCGACCTGCCCGTTGCCCCCGGCGCCAGCGTGGTGATCAGCACGCCGGGCATCGACACCGCGCAGCAGTGGGTGAACGAGGCGCTACCGGCCTGGCTTGCCAGCCGCCTGCCGGGCCATGCCTGCCAGAGCTGGCAGCTGGACGCCGCAAAGCTGCCGACGTCCCCGCGCTAGCCGGCGAGGCTGCCCCGGCGCAGCACACTGCGCCTGACCGCGAACCCAATCCCTTATTCACGTACGTGAGCCGCTGGCTTGCGTGCATGCGAGACGCCCATGTCGAGTCCTTTTCGCCCTGCCAATCACGTTACGCACTCACGCCCCGAGCAGCGCCCCGCCCTGGCACGCAATGGCTGGCTGGCACTCGGCATGGCGGGCGGATTGCTGGGCGCGCAGATCGCCCATGCGGCGACCGGCGAATCCCAGAGCGACTTCGGTGGTGTGGGCCTGATGCAGACGCCCACGGCGCGTTTTGCGCCCCAGGGCGAATTGAGCTTCACCTACAGCCGCACCCAGCCCTACAAGCGCTTCAGCGTCAATGCGGCGCCCTTCGACTGGATGGAGCTGGGCTTTCGCTATGTCTCGGTGGAAACCGTCAGCTATGGCGCGGCCGCCCCGGACCGCGACTACCTGGATAAATCCTTCGACACCAAGTTCCGCCTGCTGCAGGAAGGCCGCTATCAGCCCGAAGTCGCGGTGGGCCTGCGAGATCTCGGCGGTACGGGCCTGTTCAGCTCCGAGTATCTGGTCGCCAGCAAGCGCTACGGCGACCTCGACTTCAGCCTGGGCCTCGGCTGGGGCTATCTGGGTACGCGTGGCGACTTCAGCAATCCGCTGGCAGTGGTGAGAAGCAGTCTCGAGACGCGCAGTGACTCGACCAGCGATGACGGCGGCGACTTCCAGCTCGGCAGCATGTTCAGCGGCAGCCCGGCCGTCTTCGGCGGCATCGAATACCAGACGCCCTGGGACCCGCTGACCCTGATGCTGGAATACGAAGGCAACGACTACTCCGACGAGCCACTGACGGTGGAGATCGAGCAGGACTCGCCGGTCAATCTGGGCGCGACCGTCAAGGTCAATGACAACCTGTCGCTGCATGGCGGCTGGGAGCGAGGCAACACCGCCATGCTGGGGCTGTCACTGTCGACCAATCTGGCCGGGCTCGCCCAGGCCAAGGACGACGGCACGCCGGAAGCGGTCGCCCCCAGCACCCACAGCCGTTATCGCAACGACCAGACACCCGAGGCCTTCCGCGTGCGCTCGCTCAATGCGGACGCCTCCTCGGGCACGGCGCCCTCCACCGCCAGCACGGCCCAACCGGCAGGCGTGGCTGCAGAGCCGTCGGCCCATGAAGAGCCGTCAGCGAACAGAAAGCCATCAGCGCATGGAGAGCCTTCAGCAAGTAAGAAGCCGTCAGCGAATAAGGATCAGCAAGGCCGTCTGCTGACACTCGACTCGTTCGGCGGCGCGCCCGCGGACTCCCCGCTCGAGCCGGGCGCGACTGACGGCCCAGAGGCAGAAGATCTCCCGCGCCTTGCCGACGTCGACTGGGACGCGCTGGCCGATACCCTGCGCGCCCAGAGCGGCCTTGAGGTGTCACAGCTGCGGGTCGAGGGCGACACCCTGATCGTCGAGGCCGAGGCGACGCGCTTCCGTGATGACCTGCAGGCCGAAGGCCGCGCCAACCGCGTGCTGCATAACCGCCTGCCCGCCGAGATCACCACCTTCCGCTATCGCCTGAGCAGCAATGGTCTGGCGCTGCGTGAAGATGAGCATC
Organism: Cobetia sp. 1AS1; assembly: GCF_029846435.1. Taxonomy (NCBI): domain Bacteria; kingdom Pseudomonadati; phylum Pseudomonadota; class Gammaproteobacteria; order Oceanospirillales; family Halomonadaceae; genus Cobetia; species Cobetia sp. 1AS1. The sequence continues at coordinate 405,728 of NZ_JARWKU010000002.1, read as the reverse complement.
CGCGCCAGCCCTTCGTGGCCGCCGCCAATGACCGTCGCTTCGGCGCCGAATACGAGCACTCCATCACCGCCCATGCCGCCTCGCCTCATAGCTCAGACGAAGAGACACGCCAGGCGACAGGGGATGGCGTCAAGCTGGCACGCAAGCCGTTCGGCTTCAGCTGGGGCTTCTCGCCGAGTCTCAAGCAGAACTTCGGCGGCCCCGATGGCTACCTCTATCAGCTCAACCTGCAGCTGGATGCCCTGTGGCGCACCGACCGCAATGGCTGGTTCACCGGCGTGGCGACCTATCAGCTCGCCGACAACTTCGACAGCTACGAGTACATCGCCGATTCCGAGCTGCCGCGCGTACGTACCTACGTCGGGGAATACATCAAGGAAACCGACCTGGGCATCACCAGCCTGCAGTACAACCGCACCCACCAGTTCGGGCGCGACTGGTACGCCCAGGCCTACGGCGGCATTCTCGAGATGATGTATGCCGGGGTCGGCGCCGAGCTGCTCTATCGCCCGATGAACAGCTCGCTGGCGCTGGGGCTGGACATCAACCGCGTCCGCCAGCGCGAGTTCGACCAGCAATTCGGTCTGCGTGACTACTCGGTCACCACCGGTCACGCCACCGCCTACTGGCAGTCCGGCTGGCACGATGTGCTGGTCAAGGGCTCGGTGGGGCGCTATCTGGCCGGTGATGTCGGCGCGACGCTGGACCTGTCGCGCAGCTTCTCCAACGGGGTCAGCGTCGGCGCCTGGGCGACCCTGACCGATGCCGGCGATGACTACGGCGAGGGTAGCTTCGACAAGGGGCTCTACGTCAGCATCCCGCTGGATGCCTTCTTCACCGCCTCCAGCAAGGGCAGCACCGGCTTTGCCTGGGCACCGCTGACCCGTGATGGTGGCGCACGCCTCAACCGCCGTTATCAGCTGTATGACATGACGCGCGATCGTGATCCCGAGACTTACTGGGAAGGCATCGACAAGGTCTACAAGTAATCCGTGCGTGAGTGTGTTTCACTGCCGGCTGAAGCGTGCCGATGTTGGCGCCTGACTCACTGTGGCTGACCCTGACCCGATGAATATTCCGATTACCGACGTCTCGCCGGCCACTGCCGGCGCTGCGACACCCGCCAATCACGAGATCGCCTGCAGCAACTGCCAGGCCTGCTGCTGCCGGCTTGAGGTCATCCTGCTCACCGATACCGGCGTGCCGGACTACCTGATCGACGAGGATGAATGGGGCGGCGAAGTCATGCGCCGCCTCGACGATGGCTGGTGTGCCGCCGTCGACCGCGAGACGCTGATGTGCACCATCTACGACCGCCGCCCGCAGCTGTGCCGCGATTACGAGATGGGTAGCCCCGAATGCGAAGACGAGCGCCTGGAAAACGGCCTCGATCAGTAGGCCGCCTTCCAGCGCTCGTCCTGGTTGTTTCTCCCAAACACCCTGCCTGAGAGCGCCCTGCCTGGCGTGCGATCAGGCAGTGGCATCCGGCAGCGACGGGGCCGCCTCTTCAAGACTTGACTCGGGTGCCGTGCGCATGGCGCGCATATGCCCTTTCACCTCTACCTCGCGATGCCAGCTCAGCGCCTGCTCCAGACAATGTGGGGTGTGGCCGCCACGCTGGCACGCCTCCTCGAAGTAGGCGCGCAGCGCAGGGCGATAGCTCGGGTCCGAGCAGTTCTCGATCACCTGCACCGCCCGCTCGCGCGGTGCCAGGCCGCGCAGATCCGCCAGCCCATGCTCGGTGACCAGGATATCGACATCATGCTCGGTGTGGTCCACGTGGCTGGCGAACGGCACCACGCTCGAGATATCACCGCCCTTGGCCAGTGACTTGGTGATGAACACCGACAGCTGGGCATTGCGCGCGAAATCGCCGGAACCGCCGATACCATTCATCATCCGCGTGCCGCAGACGTGGGTGGAATTGACGTTGCCATAGATGTCGAATTCCAGCGCCGTATTGACCGCGATCACGCCGAGGCGCCGCACGATGCCCGGATGATTGGACAATTCCTGTGGGCGCAGGATCAGGCGATCACGATAGCGCTCGAGGTCCTTCCACAGCGTGCGGCCACGCTCCTCGGTGACCGTGATGGAGGAGCCGGAGGCGAAATCGAGCTTGCCGGCATCCAGCAGATCGAAGGTGGAATCCTGCAGCACCTCCGAGTACATGGTCAGGTGCTCGAAGGGCCCTTCCTTCAAGCCACTCATCACCGCGTTGGCCATGCTGCCGATGCCCGCCTGCAGCGGCAGCAATGCCGGTGTCAGACGCCCCAGCGCGACTTCCTGCTTGAGCAGTTCGACCAGATGGCCCGCCATGCGTTGGGTGCCGTCATCCGGCGGCGTGCAGGTCGAGGGGCTGTCACTGCCGCGGGTCAGCACGATGGCGGCGATTCTGGCGGGGTCCATCGGGATATACGGCGTGCCGATGCGCGAATCCGGCGCGACCACCGGAATCGGCTGGCGGCTGGGGCGCATCTGCGGAATGTAGATGTCGTGCAGCCCTTCAAGCGCCGCCGGCGACTCGAGATTGAGCTCGATGATCACCTTGTCGGCGAGAATCGCATAGCTGGCCGAGTTGCCCACCGAGGTGGTCGGCACGATGCCGCCATCGGCGGTGATGGCGCTGGCCTCGATCACCGCGACATTCATGTCGCTCAGCTGGTGATTGCGCAACAGCTCCACCGTCTCGGACAGATGCTGGTCCATGAACATCACTTCGCCGGCATTGATGGCACGGCGCAGCACCGGGTCGACCTGAAACGGCATGCGCCGTGCCAGCATGTGGGCATCCGCCATCTGGCCGTCGAGGTCATTGCCCAGCGAGGCACCGGTCATCAGCGTGATGGAGAACGGCTCGCGGCGCGCCTTCTCGACCAGCGCCAGCGGCAGAGCCTTGGCCTCCCCCGCCCGCGTGAAGCCACTCATGCCCACCGTCATGCCATCGTGAATCAGTTCGGCGGCCTGGCTGGCGCTCATCTGGCGCGACTGCCAGTCAGGCCAGCGACAGCGACGCGCGACCTCGGCATGCTGCTCCGGGGTCAGCTCGCCGACCTCCATGCGCGCCAGCAGCGAGAAGACCTCGCTTGATGCAGCTGCTGCGGCAGGCGCGGCTGATGCCTCGGAAGCCGTGGAGGCTGACGCATGCTCTGCGCAGACCGCCTGGGCATGAGGCGTGACACTGGAGCGAGAACCGGATGAAGACACGACGGCAGGACCTCCTGATGGGCAAGACACCACGAAATGAGCAAACAAGGCGCTGGCTTTCAGCATCCCACGCAGTACGCCGCCCCCGCATCAGGCCTTGGTCGCAAGGCGGCGGCAGCGGCTGGAACCAGGTGGTGCACAAAGGGCGACGCCGCACGCGGCGCAGATGGCGGCGGCGAGACACGAAAAAGCCCGCTCATGAAGAGCGGGCTTTCGGGAGGCGCAGGTGATGACGCGAGGCGTTACACCATGCTGTCGAAGTCCATGTTGTCGAAGCTTTCCGGCGCATCGGCGTAGCCGTAGAGCGTGTTGCGACGCTGCAGGCGGAATTCACCCAGCAGCTGCTCGTAGCGGCGCGGCACCTCGGCATTGTCACGTGTGACGATGTAGAGGTTCTCGTAGACGGCTTCGGTCAGCGGCATCTCGCGCACCTGACGCTGCCACGGCGAGGTCTCCAGCACCGTGCGCGAGACGACGGTGAAGCCCAGACCTCGCGCCACAGCGTCCAGCACCATGCCGATATCGTTGGTGAAGCCCTGCTGCGGGAAGTGGCTCATTGAGCGGAATTCACCGGCGAAGTTCTCACGCAACAAGGCACTGGCATTGTTGACGCCATCGGCGTAATTCATGAAGCCCAGCGCCATCAGCTCATTGAGGCTGTTGCCGGCGAAATCGGCGGGCACCACCAGGCACAGCGGCTCCTGATGCCACAGCTCGAAGTTCAGGTCCGGATGCTTGACCGGCTCGGTGACGATGCCCAGGTCGAAGCGACCCGCCAGCACGTCCTGCACGATCTCGGAATTGAAAGCGAAGCTGTAGCTGACCGTCAGCCCCGGGTGCTGCTGCTGATAGCCCAGCGTGAACGGGTAGAACATCAGCCCGACGCTTGAGGGACTGGCCACGCGACATTCGCCGCTGTCCGGAGAATCATCATCCAGCGAGTGCATGAACTGGGTGTGCTCGGCGAACAGCTTGATGGAGTAGTCATAGCAGCGACGCCCCGCTGCGGTCAGCGAGAACTTGCGTCCCTGGCGATTGAGCAGCGAGCGGCCCAGATACTGCTCCAGCTTGCGAATATGCTGGCTGACGCCGGGCTGGGTCATCTCCAGCTTGCGCGCGGTATGGGTAAAGCTGCCGGTCTCCACCAGTGTGATGAAGGTACGAAAATACTGGGCGTTGAACATGAAGGCACTGACCACTCACGAACGGGGGACGCGACTCGGCGCATCGTGTTGCCGGCGACGACCTGCATGACGCAACTGCCATGTCTGCACAGGTGCCACCGACCCGCAAAGCACATGATTCTACCAGAGCTGGCCGCCATGCGCAGCGCTGCGCCCCGCCACTCTCGCGTGTTAGCATCATGGACAATGCCAGCTGCCACCTTGGCTGCGTCTGCCGTGTTCAACGCCACGGCGACGCGCCAGGGCCCGGCGCTTTACCCCTGTCCTGGCCAATCTTCGGACTGGCCCGAAACACGAGATGCTCTAGATGTCTGATGCTCTGGCTGCACGCGGCGAAGCCATTCACAAGGCGCTGCTCGCCATGGAAAGCGACTGTGCCGAAAATGACCTGTTCCCGCTGGGGTACATGATTCCCCAGGTGGAACTGGTGCTGGAAAACGCCGATTACGATCCCGAGGATGTGGTCGCGGAAGACTTTGACGCCACCTTTGAAGAGTGGATGCAGCACGCCTTTGCCCAGGACAGCATGAGCGTGGACGACCGCGAGCGCATTGCTGAACTCTGGGCAGAAGCCCGGAAACGCGCCCAGACCACCGTGGGCGCCTGACACAAGGAAGACAGTCATGAATTCTGTCACCAGCGAAGCGACGACCTATTCACGTGATGCCAGCTCCATGCTGGTCTCGACCATCATCTCGCCGGAAGGCAGCCTGGAAGTGCTCTCCCAGGATGAGGTCAATCGCCTGCGCGATACCTCCTCCAACGGGTTGCATGACATCCTGCGCCGCTGTGCGCTGGCCGTGCTCAACTGCGGCAGCCAGACCGATGACAGCGTCGCGGTGCTCAACGCACACAAGAATTTCGAGATCGAGGTGCTGCAGCAGGACCGCGGCATTCGCCTCAAGCTCGACAATGCGCCCGGCGATGCCTTCGTCGACGGCAAGATGATCCGCGGCATTCGCGAGCATCTCTCCAGCGTATTGCGTGACATCGTCTATGTGGCCAACGAGATCCAGAACACCCCGCGTTTCGATCTCACGACCACCGAAGGCACCACCAATGCGGTGTTCCATATCCTGCGCAACGCCGGGGCGCTGAAGTCCTCGCGTGAGCCGAGTCTGGTCACCTGCTGGGGCGGTCACTCCATCAACCGCGAGGAGTACGAGTACACCAAGGACGTGGGTTACCACCTCGGCCTGCGTGATCTCGACATCTGCACCGGGTGTGGCCCAGGCGCCATGAAGGGCCCGATGAAGGGCGCCAACGTCGCGCACGCCAAGCAGCGTCGCACCGAAGGTCGCTATCTGGGCATCTCGGAGCCGGGCATCATCGCCGCCGAATCGCCCAACCCGATCGTCAATGAACTGATCATCATGCCGGACATCGAGAAGCGCCTTGAAGCCTTCGTGCGCACCGCACATGGCATTATCGTCTTCCCGGGCGGCGTGGGCACCGCCGAAGAGATTCTCTATCTGCTCGGCATTCTGCTGCACCCGGAAAACAGCGAGCTGCCGTTCCCGGTCATCTTCACCGGCCCGGCGTCCAGCGCCGAGTACTTCAAGCAGATCGACGAGTTCATCGCCTACACCTTGGGCGAGGAAGCGCGCTCGCGCTACACCATCATCATCGACAATCCGGTCGAGGTGGCACGCACCATGCGCGGTGGCATCGACGAGGTGGCGGAATTCCGTCGCCAGCATCAGGATGCCTTCTACTACAACTGGCGCCTGCATATCGCCCCGCACTTCCAGCAGCCCTTCGCGCCGACCCACGCCAACATGTCGGGCCTGGCGTTGCACCGCAACCAGCCGGTGCATGAACTGGCGGCCAACCTGCGTCGCGCCTTCTCGGGCATCGTCGCCGGCAACGTCAAGAAGGAAGGCATCGAGGAGATCGAGCGCGACGGCCCCTTCCGCCTGACCGCCGAAGCCGAGCTGATGGAGCGTCTCGACGCCCTGCTCACCTCCTTCGTCGCCCAGGGCCGCATGAAGCTGCCGGGCAGCGATTACGTGCCCTGCTACACCCTGTGCAAGTGAGTGGCCCGGTGATGGCACGCTGAGGCGTGTCGTCACCTCATCAGCCATCACAAGAACGCCCCGATCATCGCTGATCGGGGCGTTCTTGTTGGTAGGGAAGATCTTGCTGACAGCATCTCATGAGCCGCAAGTATCGAGGCTCAGCCTTCCTCACCACGGCGGCGCTGCATCCACATGCTGATCACATGCGCCAGCAGGCCCAGCGTCAGGCCATCGACCAGCACCTCTAGCGCACCTTCCTGAGGGCGGTTGAGCATCGGCGCGGCGAAGTTGAACGCTGCCATCGCCGCGAGCCCCACCACCAGCCAGACCAGCAGGCGACGCATCATCGTCGGCACCTTGGCCTTGGCGGTCTCTGACAGCTGGCGATAGATATAGATGCCCAGCGCGCTGACGGCGACGGCAAAGCCGACGATCAGCATCAGACGCGTATTCTCGCCACTCATCAGGAAACGCGGAATATTGGCGACCATTACCACCGCCAGACCCGCCAGCACGGAGACGCGCTGCGGCGTCAGGTTGCGGGCACGCGGATGATCAGGATTCAGTTTCGGCATGTGAAGCAGTCTCGATGAAAGAACGGACAACAGAAGAAGCAGGCGGCGGGCGACCCCACCGCCGCAGGATCAGGCCGTGGCCGGCAGGGTCGGAATCCAGCTCTCGACCCACGGCAGCGCCGCGTCGTCGGCCATGAAGGTTTCCATGGCGTCGATCTCGAGGCGCTCGCCGTGGCGCGTGGCACCCAGGTCGGCCAGACGCTCATCCAAATGACGCCCCGCGCCACAGTAGGTCTCGCCGTAGGAGCTGTCGCCCAGGGCGATCAGACCGTAACGCAGCCAATCCAGCGCCGGGGACTCGGCAGACAGCGCATTGAGGAAGCCGGTCAGGTTGCCCGGCACATCGCCACTGCCGGTGGTGGAGGTGACGAACAGCGCCAGATCAGGGCGCGCGTCAGTCAGGTCGGCCAGTGTCGGCTGGTCGAGCACCTCGACCGTGTAGCCGGCCTGCTCGAACAACGGCTGAACCTGCTCGGCCACATCCAGTGAACCGCCATACATCGTGCCGACAAAAATCTTCAGAAGCGCCATGCATCCTTCCTTATTCGAACGATCACCCGCCAGTGGCGGGAACGTGAGTGCAGTGCGAAGAGTCGCGCAGACGCTCTCCGACATTTGGTCGCGATGGTAGCACAGCGCGCCTGCGAGACGCAGGCGGGCCTGGTGTGATGAATCGTTAGCACAGCGCGCCTGCGGGACGCAGGCGGGCCTGGTGCGATGAATCGATAGCACCGCGTGGCCGCGAGACACAGGCAGCAGGCGGGCCTGGTCTGATGAATCGATAGCACAGCGTGGCCGCGAGACGCAGGCAGCCCCTTCTGAGCACCCCGCAAACGAAACAGCGCCACCGTGAAGAACACGATGGCGCTGCGAGGGTCTTGCCAGTGAAGCATCCTGCGTTGCGAGCCTGGATCACGACCGCTGGCGATGAATCCCTGTCAGGTGCGAACTTGCGGGTTCAGAGCCTTCTGATCAGAAGCGATACGCCACTGACAGACGCACGTCACGCCCCGGGCTGGTGATGGCGCCCGTCGTGATGCCGCGTGCGCTGTTGGGTTCCAGGAAGTAGGTGTTCTGGTCGGTATATTCCTTGTCGAACAGGTTGTAGATACCGGCAGTCAGGGTCAGGTCCTGCATGTCACGCGGCACCCAGCTGGCGTAGACATCGTGCGTGGCGTAACCGGCGCGCTCGCTCTGATCATCCGGCAGGTCGGTGAGGCGCTCGTAGGCGGTCACGGTCCAGCCGATCGTCATCTGCGGGTCAACGAAGGTGTAGCGGTTGTCCAGGCTCCAGCGATCACCGGTCTGGTTGCCCAGGCCCATGTCGTCGACCACGGTCTCGCCCTGGTTGTCTTCCAGGTCCATGGTCAGGTAGCCCAGCGTCATGTCCCAGCCGCCGATGCCGTAGGTGGCACGCGCCTCGACACCCTTGCTGGTGACGATGCCTTCCATGTTGTAGATGGTGGTTTCGCTGCCGACGGTCTCATCGGTGATGTAGTTGTCGAAGTGGGTATCGAAGTAGGTGACTTCCAGGCCAGCGCGGTCACGCTGGGTGAGGAGGTCATTGCCCTTCCAGCGCGCGCCGATCTCGGTGCTGCGCGAGGTCTCGGCCTCGAGACCCGGCTCGACGGTCAGCGTCTCGCCGACACCGACGCCATCGTCGGCCAGGATGGCTTCACGACCCTTGTTGCCGCGCACTGCCGTGGAGTAGCCGGTGAACAGCTCGACACCGCCGCCGACGCGCCAGTTGAGGCTCGCGTTCGGGCTGACATCGGTGTCATCCAGCGTCTCGCCATTGGCGTATTCGGTCTTGTAGTCATCGACACGCGCGCCGAAGGACAGGTCCACCGCGCCCAGCGTCATGCGGTGCTGGGCGTAGAGCGCGAGGTTGCGGGCCTTCTCGTCGAAGCTGCCGGTGCTGGATTCGTCGTAGACGTAATCGCTACCCAGCGTCAGGCGGTTGTTCATGTCCTCGGGGCCGAAACGGAAGGTGTTGTTCAGATCACCGCCGTAGCTCTCGACATCGGCGTTCAGCTCAGCGCCGGTGGAGACAGTGGTGCGGTCCAGCTCGGTCTTGGTGTGGAAGACGTTGGTGTGCACGTCCACCAGACGCGAGCCCGGCTCATAGTCATAGTTGGCGGTATAGGTGTCGCGGCTCAGCTCGGTGTCGACCTTCACGTTGTTGAACGGCTGACATTCCATGTTGGGACGCGTGCAGTAGATGCCGCTGTCCTCGTTGTGCTCGGCACTGATGCGCAGGCTATGTGCGCCCTGATCCAGCAGGCTGAACTTGCCGAAGTAGCTGCGCTGATGGCCGCCGGTACCTTCCTCTTCATCACCGCCGCCGGTGCGGTAGTCATCGCTGTTGCGTGCGCTGGTCGAGAACAGCAGGCCCGCGTTCGGCGCGACTTCACCGTAGACGGACAGCGTGCCCTTGACGGCATCTGCCGCGGACTCAGTGCTGCCTTTGACCATGCCGCCGAAGGTCTCACCCGGCTCGAGCAGGTCCTGGGCATCCTTGGTGACGAACTTGATGCTGCCGCCCAGGGCGTTGGGGCCATTGTCGGCGGCGCCCGGTCCGGCCTGGACTTCAGCGCGCTTGAGCAGTTCCGGCTCGATGTTGAAGCTGGAGCTGTGGTGGAACAGGTAGCCGTTCTGGCTGGCACCATCGACGCTGATGTTGAGGTTGGTGTCTTCCAGACCGCGCACGTAGATCATCTCGGATGAGGCGGTGGTGCCGCCGACGGTGACGGACGGCGTATCACGGAACACATCCTTGAGATCATGCGCCTGATGCAGCGCGATCTCTTCGCTATCGATGACCGCGGTCGCGTTGAGGCGATCGTCCTCGATCTGCAGCGTGTCCATCTGCAGCGTCTCTGCATGGGCAGTACTGGCACACAGCAGCGCAATGGCTGCCACCAGCGGACGCGGAGTGAAAGCAACGGCGCGGGAAGCGCTGGCTGCCACGCACGGAGAGAGGCGATCGGTCATGAGCGGAGGGTTCCCAAGATTAATAATAATAATGATTCTCTTTGCGAACGAGATAATGCACGCGTTTGCACATTTGCGTCATCAACACTTCCTGCAACGCCGCTCTGCAACTTCTGCAATCAGGCCGCGTCATTTCTCGCCTCTTGCAGCGCCGGATTGTGCCTCAACTGCCAAAAACGGCCCGATTTGCACACTTTTTCACCCATCCAGCCACCAAATTCACTTTTTTATCACCTGTCTGTCATCAGATACGGAACCATCGCCAGCCACTGACGTCTTAGCCGACATGCCTCGACAAGTGCTTGGCCCACGCAAATTTCTCGCTTCACGGCAGAGTTTCGTCCGGCGGAGATCGGATTTGCGCAATGCATGCGACTTTAGATGCAACACTACGAGCAGAGTGATATAGTTAGCGTGCTCAGATTAAGGGCGCTTGCTGTCGCGCCAAGGCAGTGCCCTGTCATGGCTTCGGCCCTGAGGATATCTGCAGCAGATGCAAGACCTGTCGCCGCGCGCTGAGGTGCTCGGCTGGCAGTGACGGTTGTTGATCGATGAGCGCGTCTTTGCCCGGGGCATCCCCCTGCGGCCTGAGGGGCACGGTCATCGACAGGCAATCCGTTGTGCAGCGACTGGCGCTGCAACGGGCCCGTTTGGCCCGTACAAGGTGGGTGTTTCCCTGACGGCGCACCCCGACCCTCTGAACAACCGGACCTATTCGATGAGCGATATCGACGCCTACAACACCTTCCTGATGGTCGCAGACCTCGGCAGCCTGTCCCGCGCAGCAGAACGTCTGCGCCTGCCCAAGTCCACCGTCAGCCGTCGCCTCGACGCCCTTGAGGGCCGTTTCGGCACTCGCCTGGTCGAGCGTGGTCATCGTGGCATTCGCCTGTCAGAAGCCGGCGAGACCCTTTACCGTTACGCACGCTCGATGGCCAATCTCGATGATGAAGCGCACCGCGCCATCGAAGACCGCCAGTCAGACCTCACCGGTACCATCCGTATCCACGCCACGCCGTCGCTGGGTCGTCACTTCCTGGGTCACGCGCTGACCAGCTTCCTGTCGGAGCACGAAGGCGTCGATATCAAGCTGAAGCTGTGGCACAACGGTCGCGAGATTCTCGAGAATCAGCCGCACCTGGTGATCGGCTTCCCGCATCTGGCCGGCAGCACCCACGTCTTCCGCCCGCTGACCCACTGGCATCAGGCGGCCTACGCGGCCTCTCATGTCGAGAACCCGGAAGAACTGCCGTGGGGCGAACTGGAACCGCTGGTGTCCGGCACCTCCCTCTCGCGTCACCCGGAAGACCCGCGCCCGAATCACATCCAGTCCGATGACCTCGAAGTCCTCACCGACTACGTGGCCGATGGCCTGATTCGCGCCGTGCTGCCGACCGACTGGGTCAACACCCTCAGCGAGCGCAACGGCCAGTCCTTCAAGCGTCTGGAATGCAGCGAGATCCCGCCGGTCGAGATCGGCATGCTGCTGCCGCGTGGCCCGATCCCGACCCGTGTGCGCATGCTCGCCGACTGGCTCGCCCGCGAGATCGGCAAGTCAGAGCCGGAGCGCGTCACCGCCAAGGCCGCCCGCCGCACCGTCAGCGAAGCCGCCACCACTGCCGGTTGATGGCGGCATTGCTACGCTGACTCTCACCCTCGCGGTGACATGAATCAGCGCGGCACGCAGCAAAAAAGGCCAGCCCTCAGGGGCTGGCCTTTTGCGTTCTGGCTTGTCATGTTTAGCATGTACTGAATCAACGACAGGCAGGGCTTCTCATGTGGCAACGCGACACTCTCACCCTCTCCGCCCGCAAGCGCGGTTTTCACCTCATCAGTGACGAGGTGGAACAGGCATTGGCCAAGATGCCGCTGGTCAGTGTCGGCCTGCTGCATGTGCAGCTACTGCACACCTCCGCCTCGCTGACCCTCAACGAGAACGCCGACCCCGACGTGCGCCACGACATGGACGCCTTCCTGCGCCGCCTGGTGCCTGGCAACCTGCCCTACTTCCGCCACACGCTTGAAGGCGATGACGACATGCCTGCCCACGTGCTCGCCAGTCTGCTCGGCACCCAACTCACACTTCCCGTCGAAGCCCGTCGCGGCGTCAACCGCCTCGCCCTCGGCACCTGGCAAGGCATCTGGCTTGGTGAACACCGCGACCACGGCGGCAGCCGCAGGCTGTGTCTGACGCTGAGTGGAAACTGTGAATAGATTACCCACTAAATTCTACTTTTAGCTTCACTATCAATTCCTAAAACAACTATAATTCACGCACCTAAGAGAAAACAAAGCTACCATCTTATAAATATCGAAACCTGAATAAAATGTAGCTTAAACAACAGTATCTGACAATAAATATAGGACATGCTTCTTTGTCAAGCGTGCCAAATAAACTCAAAAGGACAAAACTCTCCATGGTGCCTTCAGATAAACCGCTGGGAATTGGCATGGCTATTGCCATCATCATAAGCATGACATTATTGGGAGGGTTTGTTTTTACCATAGTAATATTCCCAACAATATTTATAATTTTCGATTATGATACGGCTGAAGACTACACTATGCCTTTATCGTTTATAGCAGGCTTTATATCTTCAATCTGCTACATAATGAACAAAGATCAAGAACCGCAGAGCGCCTTTAGCCAACAAGTAGCACTAAGAGAAAGAATAGGGTCACACAACATCAATCCATATAGAACATACAATAAGAACAATATATCTTTTATTGTAGACAAAGATATGACACACGCCTATCTCATCAACTCCATTACCAACTCCACTATAAAACTACATAAAAAAGATATAATAGAGATTGCATTAGAAGTTGATGATTCGCCTATCTCAAAAATGTCGTCTGGTATGACAGGTGGTATTATAGGTGCGAGCATTGGTGGTTTAACCTTTGGTGGCTTTGGCGCTATAGCCGGCTCTATAATAGGGAAAAATCCAAAGATAGAAACTTCATCTGAGATTGGTTCAATAAAAATCAAAATTGCTGCAAGAAAGATCAAAAACAATCTTTTAGTATTGGACTTCATGGGAGAGCTCGCGCCAACAAAAAAAGACAACAAGCTTATAAAGGCATATCTGAAAGAAGCCGATGAGTGGTGGGCGACACTGACAGTGCTCATCAACAGTTCTGATAGTGTAACGGAAACACTAGCAAAAAAACCAATCAGTCAAAACTTCAACGACATTAAACCAACAAAAATTTATATCAACAATGGCATAAATGAAAGTAAACATACACAAAAAATTCAACCATTAGATAGCTTCAATGATATCTACAAACATCGCGACAAACCCTACTAATGAACAGCCAATTAACATCTAAACAATATCAATAAAAAACTAAAATCATCCTTAAAAAGGCCGCGAGTGATCGCGGCCTTTTTTGTTGCCAGGAGCTACTGAAACATGGGCTTATCGTGTCGAGTCCTCGTCCCCTACCGTGCCGCCCATCGGGTCGATGGCTTTGCTGGAGGGGTATTTGTAGGAGGCGAAGCGCACGGCGAGTACCGAGAGGGCGAGGAAGAAGATGCCGCCGCAAAGGTAGAGCAGGCCGATATCGGGGGCCTTGTGGTGGGAGACATCGCCGATGAGGTAGCGCGTCAGCGCGGTGATGGCGATGTAGAGCAGAAAGCGGATCGGCAGGTGGTTGGTCTTGAAGTAGATACCGACCATCGCGCCGAGTTCGAGATAGATGAACAGCAGCAGGATGTCATCGACGCTGGCCGAGCCCTTGGCGAACATCTCGAAGAAGGCCGATACCGAGGCGATGGCAATCGCGCCGCCGATGGCGAACAGGCCGAGATAGTGAAAGCCTTCGACCAGGAAGTTGCCGATCGAGTTGGCTTGCTTGTGCATGCGCTCCCGATGCTTGTCTAACCTGTTCATGCCGCGTGTCCTCAGACAGAGATGATGGAAAGAGACTGCAATATCGGTTCCGCGGTCGTGATGAAGGCAAGATAGGGCCACCGGGCCCGCGCAGGCGCTGCCCTACCAGCCGAGCGTCTGCTTGACGAAGGGAATGGTCAGCTTGCGCTGGGCGGAGAGCGAGGCGTTGTCGAGTTCGCTCATCGCCGCGAACAGGCCCGGCAGACTGCGCGGCCCGCGATGCAGGATGTAGCGGGCGACTTCGTCGGGCAGTGCAAGGCCGTGGTCACGTGCACGCAATTTGAGCGCTTCGAGGCGCTGGGCGTCATCCAGCCCCGAGAGGTGGAAGGTGACACCCCAGGAGAGCCGCGAGGCGAGATCCGGCAGGATGACGGGCAGCAGGCGTGGTGCGCAGCTGGCGCTGACCAGCAGATGCCGCCCGCCGTCGCGCAGGCGGTTGTAGAGGTGGAACAGCGCCTCTTCCCAGCGCTGACGACCGATCACCACATCCAGGTCATCGATGGCGACCAGGTCCATCTCGTCCAGCCCTTCGAGCATGTGCGGCGGGAAGTGACCCAGCTCATTGAGCGGCAGATAGAAGGCACGCTTGCCCTGCTCGCCCGCCAGATGACAGGCCGCCTGCAACAGGTGGCTACGCCCACTCTGCTCGCCGCCCCACAGATAGACGAAGGGCTCCCCACCGTCGGCAAGCTGCCCCTTGAGGGCCTCCGCCAGCGAGGTCGAGGTGAAGTGGTAGTTGTCGAAGGTCGCGGCGTCACGTACCCCGACGCCGAGTGCCATCTGTCCCTGAGTCATTGCCATCCGTCATGCTGATTGTTGTTGCCGTGATCTCGTCTCTCGATCACTGGGTATCCTCTGCCGCCGGCGGCGCTGGCTGATCTGCTGCCACCGCGGGGCGAGAATCACGCTGTTGGTCATATAAAGTACTGTTTTTATAGCGATCATGCAGATAACGCAAGAGCACCATGATCACGGCCGCCACCGGCAGGGCCAATAGAATGCCGGTAAAGCCGAACAGCTGGCCGCCCGCCATCACCGCGAAGATGACCGCGACCGGATGCAGACCGATCTTGTCGCCCAGCAGCAGCGGCTGCAGCACCACGCCTTCCAGCAGCTGACCGAGCGCGAAGACTCCACCGACCGCCAGCAGCGCCCACCACTCGCCGAACTGGAAGAAGGCCACCGTGGCCGCGATCAGGATACCGACGATGACGCCCAGATACGGCACGATACTGGCAAGCCCCGCCACCAGGCCGATCAACAGCGCGAACTTGAGCCCGATGATCGCCAGGCCAATGGCGTAGACGATGCCCAGACTCAGCATCACCAGCAGCTGCCCGCGCAGGAAGGCGCCCAGCACCTCATCACAGTCATGCGCCAGACGCGTGGCGGTGGGCTCCATATGGCGCGGCAGCAGGCCCTGCAGCTTCTCCTTCATGCGGTCCCAGTCGAGCAGCAGATAGAAGGTGACGACGGGAATCAGCGCCAGATTGCCCAGCCAGATGGCCATCGCCAGCCCGGACTTGGAGACGGTGCCCAGAAGCGCGGCGGCGAAGGTGCCGGTCTCTTTCCAGTTGCCCAGCAGCAGCGAGCGGACCTGATCGAAGTCGGCGCTGAAATCCAGCCCGGTGAATGACTGGATTTCCGGCAGCACCGTCTCGCGTATCCAGTTGAAGACCACCGGCATGAAGCTGATCAACTGCGCCAGTTGACGCCCGAGCAGCGGCACCAGCACCAGCAGCGCAATCAACAACACCACCGAGAGCACGCTGAACACCAGCGTGACCGCCAGATGGCGCGACAGGCCCTTGTCTTCCAGCCAGTCGGCCAGCGGGTCACCCAGATAGGCGAGAATCATGCCGATGAAGAACGGCATCAGAATCGGTTCGAGCATCACCAACAGGCCGAGGAAGGCCACGCCTGCGGCCAGCAACCACCATTTACGCTGCATCTTCACTCCTTGAGACAAGCCGTGGGGCACTCGTGACGGCTGACTGCCGACGGCGCACGCATCACCCATTGTTGCCTGTCGCCGAGTCACCCACAAGACACGCGCCGCTCACGCGTCTGACATTGCCTCCCCCGGCGCCATCCAAGGTGCGACAAGGCCTGCCATGACTGGCGTGGCGGCCTTTTCACATTTTGATGCGGTTTTGTGAATCGGCACAGTGTCAGCCGCGAAGCGCAATGCTACAATAGCCGCCTTTCTTTTCCCGCGATCGATCGTGTCTCACCGCCCAGGCCGCACCGACAGGAACCTCACATGACGCAACGCCCCCAGGACTCCTCGCCCAGCAAGACTTCCTTGAGCTACAAGGATGCAGGTGTCGATATCGATGCAGGCAACGCCCTCGTCGAACGCATCAAGGGTGTCGCCAAGCGCACTCACCGCCCGGAAGTGATGGGTGGTCTGGGTGGCTTCGGCGCCCTGTGCGAACTGCCGGCAGGCTACCGCCAGCCCGTGCTGGTCACCGGCACCGATGGCGTGGGCACCAAGCTGCGCCTGGCCATGGACCTCAACCGTCACGACACCATCGGCATCGATCTGGTCGCCATGTGCGTCAATGATCTGGTGGTCGCTGGCGCCGAGCCGCTGCAGTTCCTCGATTACTACGCCACCGGCAAGCTCGACATCGACATCGCCGCTGACGTCGTCACCGGTATCGGCGAAGGCTGCCTGCAGTCCGGCTGCGCGCTGGTCGGCGGCGAGACCGCTGAAATGCCGGGCATGTACGAAGGCAGCGACTACGACCTGGCCGGCTTCTGCGTCGGTGTGGTCGAGAAGTCCGAGATCCTCGACGGCAAGAAGGTCGGCGCAGGCGACGTGATTCTGGGTCTGGCCTCCTCCGGCCCGCACTCCAACGGCTACTCGCTGATCCGCAAGATTCTCGAAGTCGCCGATGCCTCTCTGCTGGAGCAGGAAATCGACGGCCAGCCGCTGGCTGACGCCCTGATGGCGCCGACGCGCATCTACGTCAAGCCGCTGCTGTCGCTGCTCAAGGAAAGCGGCCTGTCCGTGCACGCCATGTCCCACATCACCGGTGGCGGCCTGCTCGAGAACATCCCGCGCGTGCTGCCGGAAGACTGCACCGCCGAGATCGACGTCGCCAGCTGGAAGCGTCCGGCGGTCTTCGACTGGCTGCAGCAGCAGGGCAACGTCGAAGAACACGAGATGCACCGCGTGCTGAACTGTGGTGTCGGCATGGTCGTGGTCGTCGCTGAATCCGACGCCACCGCCGCGCGCGCTCACCTGGAAGCCCAGGGCGAGACCGTCTTCACCCTCGGCAGCATCCGCGCCCGCAACGGCATGGAAGAGCAGGTCCAGCTGGAGAATCTGTCCGCATGATCGAACCGAATACCAACGCCTCCAACGGTGACACTCTCGGCGGCTTCGGCAACGGTTTCGAGGCAGACGATGCGCCGGTTCGCCCGCGCGTCGTGGTACTGATTTCCGGCAGCGGCAGCAATCTGCAGGCGCTGCTGGAAGCACAGGAACACGACGAGCTGGGCGGCGACGTGGTCGCGGTCATCTCCAACAAGGCCGATGCCTATGGTCTGGTGCGTGCGCGTGACGCCGGCGTCGATGCCGTGGCGCTGCCGCATGAGGAGTATGAGTCCCGCGAGCATTATGACGCCGCGCTGATCAAGGTGATCGAGCGTCATGAACCGGACCTCATCGTGCTGGCCGGCTTCATGCGTATCCTGTCGCCGCTGTTCGTGCAGTACTTCTTCGGGCGTCTGATGAATATTCACCCGTCGCTGCTGCCGGCCTGGCCGGGGCTTGATACCCATCGCAAGGTATTGGAAGCCGGCGAGAAGGAACACGGCGCCAGCGTGCACTTCGTCACCGAGGAGCTCGACGGTGGCCCGGTCGCGATCCAGGCCGTCGCCAACGTGCTGGAAGGCGATGACGAAGCCAGCCTCAAGGAGCGCGTGCACACGCGTGAGCACCTGATCTACCCGATCGCGGTGCGCTGGTTCCTCGAGGGCCGCCTGAAGCTCGACGGGGAAGTGGCCAAGCTCGACGGCCACAACCTGCCGGTGGGCGGCCTGCGCCTCTCCCACGCCGATGTGGAAGAAGAGCTCAGCGATGAGCTGCCGGAAGGCGAAGAAGACTGATCAGTGACGCTGCCTTGCTGGCAAGGCCGACTGAGCTGATAGCAAGCTGATAGCAAGTTGATAGCGCGCTGAAAACAGAAGACCCCGCGACATGCCGATGTCGCGGGGTCTTCTTGTTTTCAAGCTTCACTTCTCTCTCGATGGCTTTCGCTTTCAGAAGGTGTAACTCACCCCCACCTCCCCGCGCGCCGTCACCTCATCCCAGGTCTCGATACCGGCGCCCAGATGCAGCATGGCATTGCGGCCGAGCTGCATGCGCCAGCCACCGTCGACACGCAGGTAGTTGTCGCTGCCGCGATCCAAATCCTCGGCGCGGTAGGCATTGGTCGGCAGGCTCGCCAGACGCACCTCGGCGCTGTCGGCGTCATCATCCAGACGCTTGCCGTAGGCCAGCTCACCGTAGAGGCCGAAGCCCTCCGCGATGGCGCGGTCGACCATGAAGCCGGCCTCGACCCGGCGATCGCGCAGCGTCTGATCCGAGACGCTCAGGGCGTTGGCGGCGGAGCCGGATTCGGTGTAGCCATCGATGTCGGACTCGGTATGGCGGTAGGCCACGAAGGGCGCGTTGTACCACAGCGAATCGGCGGCGGTGAGGCGATAATCGAGTCGTGCCTCGGCGCTGAAGCCATCGCCATCGGTCTCACCGGACAGGGTGCGCGATGACTGACCCAGTGCGACATGGCGGTCGAGGTCGTAATCGAAGTCGCCGTAACTGGCCACCGCCTGGACGCCAAACCTGCCCAGCTGCTGACGCGCGAACAGGCTGAACACCTGGCCTTCCAGTTCAAGCTCACTGCCATCATCGACATCGAAGTCCGCATTGCGCTGACTGACCGCAACGCCGCCCCAGGCCTGGCCGAGTGCGTTGTCCAGCGGCAGCATCACGCCGACACCCGCACCGCGCTGCTCGCTGTCAAAGCCCTGCTGGCCGCTGGAGGTCTCGCCATCGCCGGTGCCGCCACTCGCCGAGCCGATGGCGAACACGCGCACGCCCTCCCCTGAGCGCCTGTCCTGCGCACCGGGACGCAATTCATCGGCGAGGCTGCGCTGACTGGCATTGAGCGCGCCCGTGCCCAGCTGCGGCGCCAGCCCCAGCACCGAGGGCGCGGCGAGCATCGCATAGGCGTAGTCGGCCAGAATCTCCTGGCCGGCGGTGGTCGGGTGCACGCCATCATTGAACAGCAGCTTGTCGGGGTCTTCCGCTGCGCCGCCCAGGCCGTAGGGCGTGACATTGCAGCTGTCCGAGAAACACACCTGGGTCAGCGGCACGTCGCTGGCGAAGCCGAACTCGGCCGGTGATGCCAGCACCTCCTCGAGAATGCCGACGGTATCCAGGCGGATGATGTTGACCTCGCCATCCAGCGCCGCCAGTCGCGCGCCCAGCGCATCATTGAAGACGCCTACCAGCGCGGAGGTCCCCGCCGCCTGCGCCGCGCCCGCCGACTGGCCGGCCGGGGTGCTGCCGACATCCGGCAGGTTGGAAACCATGATGGTGGTGGCACCCGCCGCTGCCAGCGCCTCCACCGCGGAGGCCAGATTACCGGCGGAGGCGACCGCCGTGGCCGGCGAGGTGATCACGCCCTGCAGGAAGTCGTTGCCACCGCCGTTGACGTAATAGAGGGCGTCCGGGTCGGCACTGCCGCCGGTGCTGACCAGATAGCCATCCTCGACCCTGAGCACCGTGCCCGCGCCGGTACTTCCCGGCGGAATGACCACCTCGGAGCCGTCCTCGTCGGTCACCGAGGCCAGAATCTGCGCCGTGGTATAGCCGCCCACCGCGTAGTTGGTGCCGTCACTGAAGCCGGCCAGCTGATAGATCACCGAGGTGGAAGGCTCTGCCGCCAGCCCCAGTTCCGTGGCCAGCAGCTGGGTCGAGACGCTGCCATAGGCCGAGGTCTCGTAATCCGGGCCGCTGCGGTTGGTGAAACGCAAGCTGTTGAGGCCGCCCAGGGTGGTATCGGGGAACTGGCCGGAATCGCTCAGACTGTCGCCGAAGAGATAGAGATTGGAATAGGCCTGCGCGGGAGTCGCCAGCAAGGTGGTGCTGATGGCGAGGGCGAGACCGCTGAGGGTGAAACGTCGGACCAGGCCGCTGGTGCTGGCCGGCGGGAATACAGCGCGATGTGAACGCGATGGCATGGCGTGCCCCTTGCTTGTGGGAGGTATCCGTCCTGCAGCCACTCTGGGGGTGGCCTGCAGACAAGCATAGGCAATAAAACGAGTGATTGAATCACATGTTTTGTTCAACTTCCGGCTAAGACTCAGCGCCTTGTGAGCGTGTCACGTTCTCGCTACCTGCCATCGGCGTCTCTCTTGCCACCGTCGTCACACGTCGCCACGAGCAGGCACAAGCAGACACAAAAAAAAGCGCCTCCCGAAGGAGGCGCTCCTGGCTTGCCACACTCTTGTCTTGCCGCGTGCAGGTCACTTGCGTAAACGCAATACCCAAGCGTGCAGCAAGGGGTATCAGGTACGCGGCAGAGTCACGCCACGCTGGCCCTGATACTTGCCGCCGCGATCCTTGTAGCTGGTCTCGCAGACTTCATCGGACTCGAGGAACAGCATCTGCGCCACGCCTTCGTTGGCGTAGATACGCGCCGGCAGGTTGGTGGTGTTGGAGAACTCGAGGGTGACGTGGCCTTCCCACTCCGGCTCCAGCGGCGTCACGTTGACGATGATGCCGCAACGCGCGTAGGTGGACTTGCCCAGGCAGATGGTCAGCACGTTACGCGGAATGCGGAAGTACTCGATGGTACGGGCCAGCGCGAAGGAGTTGGGCGGAATCACGCAGGAGTCACCCTTCACGTCCACGAAGCTCTTCTCATCGAAGTGCTTGGGGTCCACCGTCGCCGAATGGATGTTGGTGAAGACCTTGAACTCATCCGAGCAGCGCACATCGTAGCCGTAGCTGGAAGTGCCGTAGGAAATCACACGGCGCTCATCGTGAAAGCGCACCTGATCGGGCTCAAAGGGTTCGATCATGTCGTGGCTTTCGGCCATGCGACGGATCCACTTGTCGGATTTGATGCTCATCGAGCGTACCTGACTGACTGATGGGGAGAGACGCGTGAGCGCCATGAAACGCGGGCCAGCATGATACCGGCCCGCTGTGTCGCTGGAAACCTCGGCACGCGCGGCTAGCGCCTGGCGTGTCGGGCTCAGCTGAAGCTGATGCTCGGGCCTTCGTCTGCGCCGGCACTTTCCAGAGACTCGGAGACCTGACGCGCGATGGCGCGGAAGCTCGCGGCCACTTCGCCGTCCGGCTCAGCGATCACGCTCGGGCGACCGCCATCGGCATTCTCGCGAATGCTCAGGGTCAGCGGCAGCTGGCCCAGCAGACGAGTCTGGTACTCATCGGCGATACGCTCACCACCGCCCGCGCCGAAGACCGCTTCGCTGTGGCCACACTGGCTGCAGGTGTGAGTGCTCATGTTCTCGACCACACCCAGCACCGGCACCTTGACCTTGCGGAACATCTCGATGCCCTTCTGGGCATCCAGCAGTGCGATGTCCTGCGGCGTGGTGACGATGACGGCGCCGGAGACCGGCACCTTCTGTGACAGGGTCAGCTGGATGTCACCGGTGCCCGGCGGCATGTCGATCAGCAGCACGTCAAGCTCGCCCCAGGCAGTCTGGTTGAGCAGCTGCTGGAAGGCACCGGCGACCATCGGGCCACGCCAGACCATCGGGTCCTTCACGTCGACCAGATAGGCCATCGACATGGTCTTGATGCCATGCGCCTCGATGGGGCTGAAGACCTGCTCACCGGCCATTTCCGGACGCTGGCCGGTCGGCACGCCGAACATCTGCGCCTGACTCGGGCCATAGATGTCGGCGTCCAGCAGGCCGACCTTGAGACCTTCCGCCGCCAATGCCAGCGCCAGATTGGCGGTGACGGTGGACTTGCCGACGCCACCCTTGCCGGAAGCGACCGCGACAATGTGCTTGATACCTTCCATACCTTGAAACTCCTGTGACGGCCTGCGCGGCGCGATGAACGTGGCGCGCAGGCGTCTGAACTGTCAGCGAAAAAAGCCGTGGAACACGATGGGCACAGTATGCCTGCCACCGCTACACGGGCCAAGCCGATGAAGCATGTCCATGGAAGCCATGCCTCAGGAAGCCATGGCCTTGGGAGCAAATCAGAAGCGCACGTCTCAGAAGCGCACGTCGACCGGCAGGAAGCGCCACTCGCCCGGCGCCATGCGGCCGAGCAGAATCGCGCCCAGACGCAGACGACGCACCTCGATGACCTTGAGGCCCTGCTCCTCGACCGCGCCGCGGATACCCCCCACCGGCACCCGCTTCATGGCGATGCGCAGGCGGGTGTCGCTCTGCCAGCTGATGCTGACCTTGGGCTTGCGGCCACGGATGTCGGCGCACAGCGCGAAGCCGATACGCTTGAGGCCTTCGTCATCCAGTGTCCCTTCCACCTCGACGACGTATTCCTGCTCCAGCTGGTCCAGGTCATCGCCCAGCTTGCGGATCACGCCACGGTTCTGTGACCACACGGCGAGACCGGATTCGTCTTCGCCGAGCTCGGCCAGCGGCTGCTGGGACAGGAAATGCACCTTGAGCCAGTCGGCACCGCTGTTGTCGAGCGCACTGCGCGGCGCGCCGTCACGCAGGGTCAGCGGGTCCGGCAGCGGCGTGCCCGGCGGCTGATACCAGACCAGGGTCAGCGGCTCGATGGGTGCCATGCTGGCGCCTTCATCGACGGTGACTTCCTCATCGGTGACCTTGAAGAAAGGCGCTTCCACGATCTCGCCCGCGACACGTACCACCCCCTTGGCGATGAGATGCTCGGCCTCACGGCGCGAGATGCCCTGCTGATGGGCCAGAAACTTGGAAAGACGGACGGGTTCGGTCATGGGGACTCTCGAGGCAGCGACGCAGGCAACAGGCAGAGCAGCAGCACGCAGAAGCGCAGATAAAAAGAAGTGGGACAGCCTGACAGGGTCATCAAGGCTAGCCCGCCATGATAACGGCATGCGCCGAGGATGGCACGGACGAGACGCGCTGAAGATGCTAGGCTGCGTGGCCAGAAATCGGCGCGGCGCGCTTGAGCAGATCATATGATGCTCATCACCAGGTCCTTTGACGCTCTCCGCCAGCGCATCTGATCCACTACGCCTGGTCATCCGCCCCTCTGGCGCAAGCGATCCGGCTGCCTCTGACCCGCCTGATCATGCGCTGGCAGGCGCGATGCGCTACCCGCGCCACCGCCACGCAACCGCGTGATGACACTTGCGGAACCCTTTGCGCGGCAAAGCGTCAGAGTTGCGTTGAAGCTCACTCTGGACCATACAAGGTCAGGGTCAGGCAAACTGATGCGCTTGCGCGTCGACTGTCGCCACCGAGGAAGCCGGTGGCCAACGCTTCAGTCTCCGTCAGTGACTCGCCAACCGAAGGTGTGCGATCGACCCGGATTGACCCTGCGCGCCATCCCGCCTTGCTGCGCTTCCCAGGCCACGTTCACAGGTATCTTGCATGCGTTTATCTCCCACATCGCGCCGCCCACTGACTCACACTCGGCGCTACGCCATCAGCAGTGCACGCACGCTTCGTCATCTGGTACTGATCTTCGGCCTGACGCTGGCCGCGGGCTGCTCCGCGCCGCACGCCTCGGACGCGCCTGCCGCCCCGACTACCGCGGCCAAGGCAGCCGTCAAGGCCGAACGGCTGGAAAGCCTGCTGGTGCAAGGCGAAAGCGATGTGCCGGAGAGCCTGCTGCTCAGCAAGGCCGGCGCCAAGGCGATCGACCCCAACGGCCAGCGACCGGTGGATGACCCGCTGACCTGCCTGGCGCGCGCCGCCTACTGGGAAGCCAAGGGCGAAGGCAGAAGCGGCATGCAGGGCATCGTCAATGTGGTGATCAATCGCGCCGCCGACCCGCGCTTCCCCGACAGCCTGTGCGGCGTGGTCAAGCAGGGCGGCGAAAGCGGCAGCTGCCAGTTCTCCTGGTGGTGTGACGGGCGCTCAGACCGCATTCGCGAACCCGCCGCCTACGCCGAAGCGCGCGACCTGGCCCGTCAGGCGCTCAACCATCAACTGGAAGACGTCACCGACGGCGCCCTCTACTTCCACGCCCGCTACGCCACGCCCTACTGGGCCAAGCGCTTCGTGCGCACCGCGCGCATCGGTCAGCACCTGTTCTATCGCAACTGATTCACCCTTTCACCAGGGCATGACGGGTAGAACCATCACCAGCAAGTTGCCTGACATGCCGCACGTCAGCGCCATGTCGCGTACAAGACCGTGACGGAAAGACCGTACAGGAATCAGACAAACCAGAAGGCCCCTGATGATTCACTCATCAGGGGCCTTCTGGCTCATATCATCACTCAATCTTCAGTAATGGGCCGAGTCCGACTACTTCGCTACCACTGTCTTCAGATACTGCCCTATCTCGGAATGGTGCAGGATGGACGAGACCGGCAAGATGTCGTTGGCTGGCCCCCATGCAAAGACGTTGACTGGCGTATGGGTGTGCGTACCAGTCCCCCAGACGGTGTTTTGCTGTGTCGCCAATGCCCGCGCCAGCAGGTTGCCGCGATCGTTATAGGGGAAGAAGGCGTCAAAGTCGTGAACTGCCGGCACCTCGCTGACCCCGAGGTAACTATGTCCATCCACATGATAGGGGTTGGGCTTGTTGGCCAGTACTTCAGCTGCCTGGGCTTCGGTAATCTGGAAGTCACTATTGCCATTGACAGCCGCCATCAAGCGCGCCGGTGTGCGCTCACCTTGCGGTAGTGCCTCGAAATCACTGAGCAGCTCGTAATAGGTCTGCTTCTGCTCGTAGAGACTGTCCAGAATCGAGAAGTCACCAAAATTGAAATTGGGAGCGTAATCCTGATCTGCGAATGCAGGGCCTGATTTCTTCTGCGCTGCCGGTAAATTGGCGCTGGAATAACTGAAGCCGAATGCTCCCGTCTCATGGTCGGCCGTTACCAGGATTATTGTATCGTCTCGCTCTCGCGCCCAGTCATAGACACCTTGCACGGCCTCATCGAACTTGATCAGTTCATTGAGCATGGTTCCCGCATCATTGGAATGCGCGGCCCAGTCGATCTGGCCACCCTCGACCATCAAAAAGAAACCATCATCATCCTGTTCCAGCATTGACAGTGCTTTCTGGGTCATCTCATGCAGGGTCGGCTGCTGACGCTGTGGGTCATCATGGCTATCTCGATAGCTGATACCATCCGCCATACCCGAGTTGGCGAATAGCCCCAATACCTTGGTGCCATTGAGTGCGGCCATCTGGTCACGCGTAAAGGCTAGCCCATAGCCTTGATCTGCAGCTTCCTGGAGCAGATTTCGTTCATCCTTGCGCTTGGAGGTTGGCGACCAGGCACCTTGCATCAGCGTCTCGACGCTGCCCGCGCTTTCCCCCGGCTCACTGACGGACTGTGGCACGAAGTGACGCAACCCTCCCGACAGCATGACATCCGGCCCGGTCATGAGCATGTCTTCGGCAATGGCATTTTCCAGTGAACGATGCGGCTGGTGGGCGGCGAAGGCCGCCGGAGTCGCGTGGGTCAGGCGCGTATCGGACACCAATCCGGTGGCCTTGCCGACTCGTTTGGCAAGCTCGAGGACGGTTTCCACCCGATTACCCTCTGAATCTATGCCGATCACCTCGCCCCCGGTGAAGATACCCGTCGAGAGCTGAGTCGCTGAACAGGCCGAATCCACTACCACGGCATCTTCAGGGTGAGTCAATGAAGCGCCCACCACGCCTTCCTTCGCCAGCTGGTAGAGTGCCGTCGAACGCCCCTGATATATCGAATCCGGCGCACGATTGGCGTATGTCTCCAGCATGCCAACCTGTTGGGGCCCCATACCATCGCCAATCATCAGAATGACATTCTTGATCTCTGCCGCATTGGCCAGCGGCATCCAGCTCATGCTTCCCGTCAGCGCAACGACGGCCCACCCTTTTCGACACCATCGTCCTTGCCGTTTCTGATGAGGCATCATCATGGTCATCTTCCGTGTTCCCTTATCGTTGTTGGCATCCGTGTTACCCGGGCACATACGATACTCGTGCAAGTCTGTACGTCTGTGTTCGAACGGAGCGCTTGTTGGTCAGAAATGAATCGCGATCTGCTCACATGGCGGCACCCAAGGTGCCAACTGGAGCATGCGCTTCACTATTGACGACGCAAGCAGAGCCGTCCATATCAATGGCCCGGCTACAGGACAATTCATGACGAAAGGATGACATAAAGATGTCATTTCAATGACAGACGACACTGCGACCCGAAGTCGCAAACACGACGCCCCCGCTGCCATTGGCAACGGGGGCGTCATGTTTGGGGGTGTCGTAATAGGGGAGTGTGCCTAAGGGGTGGGCAGGGACACCCTTCCCAAAATTCCTGACGGATCAGGTGTCTGGCTGTGCCGCCAGCTTGGTGCGGATGAACTCGCTGTGGCTGACATGCAGCAGGCCGGCAAGACGGCGGATGCGATGCTCTTCCTGCGGGTCCAGCTCGCCATCGGCGTAGGCCAGCTCCCAGAGCATGCCGATCAGCTCGCTGCGCTCCTCAAGGCTCATGTGCTCGTTGAGCTGCTTGACGAAGCGGTAGTGGTCCGTGGCCTGCTCGGCATCCTGCTCGGCCTGGGTCAGCAGGCTGGCAAGTTCCTCATCCCCCAGCGAGAAGCGCTCGGCCAGCTGGCGCGCCAGGGCTTCACGTTCGCGCACATCGAGATGGTCATCGGCGCGTACCACCTCGAACATCAGCACGGCCATGGCGAGTTCCGGGCCGGGCTCCTCGTTGGGACGGGCGTTGCTGCCGGGCATCATCACCTGGCGGATGAGACGATTGATCTGACCGGCGACGGATAGCTGTGCTGGCATGCTGACCTCCAGGAACGGAAAATGTAGTGTCCTTGAATCCTTCATGAGGGCAGCGGCACGGGTTGCAACCTCGCAGTTGCGCACGCCAGCGTTGCCAGTGACGCGACGCGCCCTTCGCGCCGCCCGCACCTTCGCGATATAGTAGCGCCCATCCCGACGGGGCGATGCATTCGCCCCTATCACGAGTCATCCCGGCGAGCCGCTGCGCACTGCGCAGCAGGCGCCCTTTACCGTCAAGACGAGGCCTCATGTCAGCGCGCAAGATTCTGGTTACCAGTGCCCTGCCCTATGCCAATGGGTCGATCCACCTGGGTCACCTGCTTGAGTACATCCAGACCGACATCTGGGTACGCTTCCAGAAAAGCCGTGGCCACGAATGCCATTACGTGTGCGCCGATGACGCCCACGGCACCGCCATCATGCTGCGTGCCGAGCAGGAAGGTGTCACCGCCGAGCAGCTGATCCAGCGTGTGAGTGACGAGCATCAGGCCGACTTCGCCAAGTTCGGCGTCGGCTTTGACAACTATCACTCCACCCACTCGCCGGAGAACCGCGCCCACAGCGAGCGCATCTATCTGGCGCTGCGCGATGCCGGCCATATCGCCACACGCGATATCGAGCAGATGTTCGATCCGGTCAAGGGCCTGTTCCTCGCCGACCGCTTCATCAAGGGCACCTGCCCGAAGTGCAAGACCGAAGACCAGTACGGCGACAACTGTGAAGCCTGCGGCGCGGCCTACACGCCGGCCGAGCTGATCGATCCGGTCTCGGCCATCTCCGGCGCCACGCCGGAAATGCGCACGTCCACCCATTACTTCTTCAAGCTGCCGAACTTCGCCGACTTCCTGCAGGAGTGGACCAAGAGCGGCCGCGTGCAGAGCCAGATTTCCAACAAGCTGCAGGAATGGTTCGAGGCGGGTCTGGCCGAGTGGGACATCTCCCGCGATGCGCCCTACTTCGGCTTCGAGATTCCCGACGCGCCGGGCAAGTACTTCTATGTGTGGCTGGACGCGCCGATCGGCTACCTCGCCAGCTTCCAGAACCTGTGCGAGAAGCAGGGCATCGACTTCGACAGCTACTGGAAGGCCGATTCCGACGCCGAGGTCTATCACTTCATCGGCAAGGACATCGTCTACTTCCACGCCCTGTTCTGGCCGGCGATGCTGGAAGGTGCCGGCATGCGCACCCCGACCGGCGTCAACTGCCACGGCTTCGTGACCGTCAATGGCGCCAAGATGTCCAAGTCGCGCGGCACCTTCATCAAGGCCGACACCTACGCGCAGTTCCTCAACCCGGAATACCTGCGCTACTACTTCGCCGCCAAGCTGACCTCCGGCGTCGATGACCTCGACCTCAACCTCGACGACTTCACCGCCCGCGTGAATTCCGACCTGGTCGGCAAGGTGGTCAACATCGCCAGCCGCTGCGCCGGTTTCGTCAAGAAGTTCGGCGACGGCAAGCTGTCCGCGACCTGCGCCGAGCCGGAGCTGGTCGAGCGCTTCATCGCCGCTGGCGAAGGCATCGCGGCGGACTTCGAAGCCCGTGAATTCGCGCGCGCCATGCGCAAGGTGATGGAGCTGGCCGATGAAGCCAACACCTACATCGCCGACAAGGCGCCGTGGGCGATGGCCAAGGAAGACGGCCGCGAGCAGGAAGTGCTCGACGTCTGCTCCGTGGGTATCAACCTGTTCCGCCAGCTGATGGTCTATCTGGCGCCGGTGATTCCGGAGCTGACCGACAAGGCACGCGACTTCCTGAACCTCGAGAGCCTCGACTGGGCCAGCCGTGAAAGCGTGCTGACCGATCATGCGATCAACAAGTTCAAGCCGCTGCTGACGCGCGTCGAGCCGGAGCGCATCGACAAGATGCTCGAAGCCTCGCGCGAAGTGCTGGTCGAGGAGCAGAAGATCAAGGACGGCACCGCCAAGGCAGAAGCCGCGGCCGCGCCGAGCCCGCTCGACGCCGACCCGATCGCCGACGAGATCGACTTCGATACCTTCATGAAGACCGACCTGCGCGTGGCGAAGATCGTCAAGGCGGAGCACGTCGAGAAGGCGGCCAAGCTGCTCAAGCTGACGCTGGATATCGGTGGCGAGACGCGCACCGTGTTCTCCGGCATCAAGTCCGCCTACGCGCCGGAAGCGCTGGAAGGTCGTCTGACGGTGATGGTCGCCAACCTGGCGCCGCGCAAGATGCGCTTCGGCGTGTCCGAGGGCATGGTGCTGGCCGCCGGTGACGACGAAGGCATCTACCTGCTGGAGCCGCACACCGGCGCCAAGCCGGGTCAGCGCGTCACTTGATCCACTGATGATGCACTGATGCTGCGCTGATTCAGCCCAACTGAAGCCTCTTCAGCACAACGCCCCGCCAGAGACTCTCTGGCGGGGCGTTGTCGTTCATGCGTCACATCCGGCCGGCGGGACGGCTACTCGTAACGGCGACCGGCATGCTCCAGCCAGCCATCCACATGACGGCCACCGGGATCATGATGCGTCCAGTGGATCACACCGCCCTTGTCGGTCCACTCATATTCCCCGTAGAAGCCGATGCGATCACCGACCTGAAGACTGTCGATGCGGGGCGCGAGGTCGATGTTGTGCGCCACCAGAATGGTGGTGCCGCCCGCGACCCGGATCAGGAACTTCTGATGACGGCTGCCCTTGAGATCATCCCTGAGCAGACGCGTCACCTCGCCCACGCCCCGCACCTGCACATCACTCTGCTGGGCACTGATGGCGCGCCTGAGTCGACTCTCGTCTGCCGAGGAAGCGCCTTCCCCCTGCGTCGCCTCGGCCTGCGGCGACTGGAAGTCATTCCACAGCTGGGAGAGCGAGAAGTTGCCATTGCCCGTCAGCTGCGAGATGCCCGCCATCGCCACCACCAGGATGATGACCCATAACGGCCGACGGCCGCGTGTTCCTGTCCTGCGCATATCCCGCTCCTTGTGCCACCCCGGATGACGTGAAAGTCTCAGATCACGCCATAATCAATAAAAGTAATAAAGGAATTCTTCTTTATTACTTCAAGAACCAAGCAAAACGCGAAACAATGGTCGTCTCATGCTGGCAACACTACGCCTCGCTTGCCACGCTACAGGCTGTCGGCCAGCAGCATCT
This sequence comes from Cobetia sp. 1AS1, assembly GCF_029846435.1. Taxonomy (NCBI): domain Bacteria; kingdom Pseudomonadati; phylum Pseudomonadota; class Gammaproteobacteria; order Oceanospirillales; family Halomonadaceae; genus Cobetia; species Cobetia sp. 1AS1. The sequence continues at coordinate 375,750 of NZ_JARWKU010000002.1, read as the reverse complement.
TGCGTATAATACCGCCGCGCTCGACGATCCCCTGCCCTGCAGCTTCCTGACAGCTTGCGGCAGCAACAGCCCTGATCGCCTGCGAGTGCCGGTTCATGCATGCCGCGAGTACGGAAGCGCCTTCGAAACACCCTGACCGAGCGACGCCCCTGATGAGTGAATACCTTCTTATCCTGATCAGCACCATCCTGGTCAACAATTTCGTACTGGTGCAGTTCCTCGGCCTGTGCCCCTTCATGGGTGTCTCCAACAAGCTGGAGTCCGCGATGGGCATGTCGCTGGCCACCACCTTCGTGCTCACGTTGTCGTCGATGTGCGCCTACCTGACCTATCACTTTATCCTCGCGCCGCTGGGGCTCGAGTACCTGCGCACCATCGCCTTCATCATGGTGATCGCCGTGGTGGTGCAGTTCACCGAGATGGTGGTCAAGAAGACCAGCCCGCTGCTCTATCAGGTGCTGGGCATCTTTCTGCCGCTGATCACCACCAACTGTGCGGTACTCGGCGTGGCGCTGCTGACCCTGAACCGCAATTCCAGCTTCATGGAAGCCACACTCTACGGCTTCGGCGCGGCCGTCGGCTTCTCGCTGGTGCTGGTACTGTTCGCCGCCATGCGCGAGCGCCTGGCCGTCGCCGATGTGCCGCGTCCCTTCCAGGGCCCGGCCATCGCGATGATCACCGCCAGCCTGATGTCGCTGGCCTTCCTCGGCTTCTCCGGACTGGTGCAGATCTGACATGCTCGAATTCTTCAACGACCATACGCTGATCTCCGCCATCGTCGCACTGGTGGCCATGGCCGTCGTCTTCGGCGGTCTGCTCGGCTTCGCCGCCGTGGCCTTCAAGGTCGAGGGCGACCCCATCGTCGAGCAGATCGACCAGCTGCTGCCGCAGACCCAGTGCGGCCAGTGCGGCTATCCGGGCTGCAAGCCCTACGCCCAGGCCATCGCCGAAGGCGACGAGATCAACAAGTGCCCGCCGGGCGGCGAGAGCACCATCGCCTCGCTGGCCGACCTGCTGGGCCGTGAGGCCACGCCGCTGGATGGCGACAGCGACAACACGCCCAAGGTGGCGGTGATTCGCGAGGACGAGTGCATCGGTTGCACCAAGTGCATCCAGGCCTGCCCTGTCGATGCCATTCTCGGTGCCGCCAAGCACATGCACACCGTGATCGCTGACGAATGCACCGGCTGCGACCTGTGTGTCGAACCCTGCCCGGTCGATTGCATCGACATGGTGCCGGTCGCCACTGACGTGCGCAGCTGGCACTGGCCGCAACCGGCGGGCCCGACCCGCGACAATGCCCGCTTCAGCGGCAATCTGATCGTGACCGATGCCGCCGATTCTACTGCCACATCTGCAAGGAATGTCGCCTGATGGTTCTGTCGTTACTCAAATCCATGGTGACTTCCTCACGCTCCTCTGCCACGGCGGAGGCGGAACATACGCAAAAGGGTCAGGGCACGCCGCGCGTGTTCGACTTCCACGGCGGCATCCATCCGCCGGAGCACAAGGCGCTCTCCAACCGCGCCCCGCTGGTGGCTGCCCCGCTGCCCCGTGAGGTGGTGCTGCCGCTCAGCCAGCATATCGGCGCGCCCGCCCAACCACTGGTGGAGATCGGCCAGCGCGTCAAGACGGGTGAGCTGATCGCGCGCGCCCAGGGCATGATCTCCGCCCCGGTGCATGCCAGCATCACCGGCGTGGTCACCGCCATCGAGCCGCGCCAGATTCCCCACGTTTCGGGCCTGGAAGACCTGTGCATCGTGATCGAGCGCGAGGGTGAGATCGATGAATGGGCGCGCCTGGAAGCCTGGCGCGACTGGCGTCAGCAGGAAGCCCAGGACCTGATCCAGCGCCTGCAGGACGCCGGCGTGGTCGGCCAGGGCGGTGCCGGCTTCCCCTCGGCGGTAAAAGCGCGGGTGCGTGAGCGCCACGCCATCGACACCCTGATTCTGAACGCGGCGGAGTGTGAGCCTTACATCACCGCCGATGACCTGACCATGCGCACGCATCCGGAAGCACTGATCGAAGGGCTCGAGATTCTCGCCAGCCTGATCGGCCCCGAGTGCATCCTGATCGGCATCGAAGACAACAAGCCCGAGGCCGTCATCGCGCTGGAACAGGCGATTCGCGCCCGCCGCGCCGACAAGCGCCTGCCGCCGCTGGATTCACGCCTCGAAGTCGTGGTGGTACCGACCAAGTATCCCTCCGGCGGCGAGAAGCAGCTGATCAAGCTGCTGACGGACCGCGAAGTGCCCAGCCGTGGCCTGCCCGCCGATGTCGGCGTGGTGGTGCACAACCCGGGCACCGTGCGCGCCGTGCAGCGTGCGGTGTGCTTCGGCGAGCCGATGATCTCGCGCGTCATCACCCTGACCGGCGAGGCGCTGCAGCACCCGCACAATGTCGAGGCGCGCCTGGGCACCTCCATCGCAGACCTGCTGCGTCTGGCGGCGCCTGCGCCGACGGGTATCGCACGTCTGGTGATGGGAGGGCCGATGATGGGCTTCACGCTCGAGAGCGACGCCCTGCCGATCATCAAGACCACCAACTGCCTGCTGGCCTCCTCTCCCGAGTCACTGCCGGAACCGGCGGTCGAGCAGCCGTGCATCCGTTGCGGCATGTGCGAGCAGGCCTGTCCGGCCGAGCTGCTGCCGCAGCAGCTCTACTGGTTCTCCAAGGCACGCGAGTTCGACAAGGCCGAGCTCTACAATCTGGCGGACTGCATCGAATGCGGCGCCTGCTCCTATGTCTGCCCCAGCCAGATTCCGCTGGTGCAGTATTACCGCTTCGCCAAGGGCGAGATTCGCAGTGCCCAGCACGAGGCGCGCAAGTCCGAACGCGCGCGTCACCGCTTCGAATTCAAGCAGGCGCGCATGGCGCGCGAGGAAGCCGAGAAGGAAGCCAAGCGCCAGCAGCGCGCTCAGGCGGCCCAGAAGTCCGCCGCCGCCCGCGCCGATGCCAGCGCCGCCGCAGACACGACCTCGGCCTCGGCAGCCACAGCCACCACAGCGGCCGCCGCTGTCCAGCCGGCACCGGCCACCGACATCAAGGCCTTCAAGACGGCGCGCGCCGCGGCCAATATCGCCGTCAAGAAGGCTGAGAAGGCCCTCAAGACCGCCCAGGACAGCGGTGAAGGCGATATCTCCGCCCTCGAGACCAGCGTGACGGATGCAAAGGCGCGACTGGCCAAGGCCGAAGCCGACCTCAAGGCCGCCAGCGAGGCCAGCGAGTCAGCTACCCCTGCGGCGGCCAGCACTTCCGCGACAGGCGCGGCTGCCCCGGCAGCCGACCTCAAGGCGCTCAAGACGGCGCGTGCCGCGGCCAATATCGCGGTCAAGAAGGCCGAGAAGGCCCTCAAGACCGCCCAGGACAGCGGTGAGGGCGACATCCCCGCCCTCGAGGCCAGCGTGACGGATGCCAAGGCGCGCCTTGCCAAGGCTGAGGGCGACCTCAAGGCCGCCAGCGAGGCCAGCGAGTCAGCTGCCCCTGCGGCGGCCAGCACTTCCGCGACAGGCGCGGCTGCCCCGGCAGCCGATCTCAAGGCGCTCAAGACGGCGCGTGCCGCGGCCAATATCGCGGTCAAGAAGGCCGAGAAGGCCCTCAAGACCGCCCAGGACAGCGGTGAGGGTGACATCCCCGCCCTCGAGGCCAGCGTGACGGATGCCAAGTCCCGTTTGGCCAAGGCTGAAGGCGATCTCAAGGCGGCGACCGACGCCGCTGGCGCTGCTCAAGGCGCTGATAAAGGCCCTGTGGCAAGCGCTGCGGCTGGCTCTGCTCAAACCACTGATACAGGTGCGGCTGGCTCTTCTGCCAATGCTGCTGCGCCGGCAGCTGCGGCACCCAGCGCCGATATCAAGGCACTCAAGACGGCGCGCGCCGCAGCCAATATCGCGGTCAAGAAGGCCGAAAAGGCCCTGGCCCGCGCCAGCGAAAGTGGCGAAGGCGATATCGAGGACCTGCAGACTCTGCTGGCCACGGCCCAGGAGAACCTGCGCGCCGCCGAGGTACGCCTCAACAGCGCGCAAGCTGGCAGCACTGACGCGACGCCTGCCGCCAAGGGCGCGGGAGAATTGATTCCCGAGGCGCCCAAGCCCGCCGCGGGTTCTGTCGGGCGCGGCAGCATGGCCAGCAACGTGACGCTCTCTCAGGCCGAGATCGAGGCATCACGCGCCGAGAACCTCGCCAAGCGTCACAAGCAGGTCAGCATCGCGGTCAAGGCGGCCGAGGCGGCCCACCGCAAGGCAGAGGCCGCATTGAGCGAGGCGGATGACGAAAACCGTCAGCGCCTGGCGACCAAGGTCGACCGCACGCGCCGCAATCTGGAACACGCCCGCGAGTCATTGGCCGAGGTGCAGGCACTGGTGGACGCCCAATGAGTGACCTGAGCCCAATTACCGCGCCAACGGCGACTCATCCTGAAGCACGCCTCGTGTCATTGCCCATTTACCGCAAGGATCTGACCGTCTCATGAGCCTGATGCATGCAAGCTCCCCCCATGCCCACGGGCCAACCGCCACCTCGCGCGTGATGGCCTGGGTGCTGGCCGCGACGCTGCCGGGTATCGCCGTGCTGTGCTGGCACTATGGCTGGGGTGTGCTGTTCAACCTCGTCTTTGCCTGTCTGGCGGGTGTCGCCCTCGAGGCGCTGCTGCTCAAGCTGCGTGGCCGTCCGGTCAGCTTCTTCCTCAAGGACAATTCGGCGCTGGTGACCTGCGTGCTGCTGGCGGTGTCGCTGCCGCCGCTGGCGCCCTGGTGGCTGGTACTGACCGGCGTGATCGCGGCCATCGTGGTCGCCAAGCAGCTCTACGGTGGCTTGGGCCAGAATCCGTTCAACCCGGCGATGGTCGCCTACGCGCTGCTGCTGATCTCCTTCCCGGTCGAGATGTCGCGCTGGTCATCCCCGGATGGCTTCGCACTCGGCTTCGCTGACAGCCTGCAGCAGTTCTTCGGTGTGATCGCCACGCCAGACGCCCTGACCGGCGCCACGCCGCTGGACGCCTTCCGCAACAAGGGCGAGCTTTCCAGCAGCGAGTTCTGGGCAGACCCGAGCCTGCTGCCTGCCGCCAACCTGCTGGCCTGGCAGCAGACGGCCATCGCCTGGGGCCTCGGCGGCCTGGTGCTGCTGGCGCGTCGCCTTATCACCTGGCATATCCCGGTGGCGATGCTGGGCAGCCTGGCGGTGATCTCCGCCATCTTCGCCTTCGTGGATGGCGAGCAGCACGCCAGCCCCCTGTTCCACCTGCTGTGCGGTGCGGCGATCTTCGGCGCCTTCTTCATCGCCACGGACCCCGTCACGGCGGCGACCTCCAACAAGGGCAAGCTCTATTACGGCGTCGGCATCGGCGTGCTGATCTACCTGATTCGCACCTTCGGCGCCTATCCTGACGCCATCGCCTTCGCGGTGCTGCTGATGAACTTCAGCGTGCCGTTCATTGATTACTACACCCAGCCACGCAGCTATGGTCACAAGAAGGCCCGTCGCGGCATCAAGCTGGAGGACAAGGCATGAGCCTGACGCCTGATCAGCCCGAACAGCAAGCCCAGGCCGCGCAGGGTCTGAAGCACACCATCGCGCGGGCAGCGCTGGGCCTGGCGGTCTTCGCCGTCGTCACCGCAGGCGTCGTCGCCGTGACCCAGATGACCACCGCCGAGACCATCGCCGACAACGAGCGTGCCGCCCAGAGCGCGGCGTTGGCCGAGATCATCCCGCCGTCGCTGCACGACAATGACCTGCTCGACGCGGCCTTCGCCCTGCCGCCTTCTCAGGTGCTGGGTCTGGAGAGCGCCGATACCGGCTGGCGCGCCACCCGAAATGGCGAGACCGTCGCGGTGCTGCTGCCGGTGGTGACCGGCAAGGGTTACAGCGGCGATATCCGCCTGCTGGTCGGTATCCGTGCCGATGGCAGCGTGGCCGGAGTGCGCGCCGTCAAGCACGCCGAGACCCCCGGGCTGGGCGACAAGATCGAAGCGCGCAAGTCCGACTGGATTCACGAATTCGATGACCAGACGCTCAGCTCGGTGGAGTGGAAGGTGAACAAGGATGGCGGTGATTTCGACCAGTTCACCGGTGCAACCATCACCCCGCGCGCCGTGGTGGGTGCCGTTCGTCAGGCATTGATCTACTTCATGGCGCACCGCACGGCGCTGCTGGCCGGCGACAGCGAGACGCTGACCGCGACCCGCCGCGCTGCCAAGGCCCAACAGAGTACGCAAGCTCCCACCGCTGATGGCACGCTCACGCCATCAGCGCCTTCTGAACACGGCGGAGACGAACCTCATGAGTGATATCTCGCTTGGCAAGATCAGCCGCGACGGTCTGTGGGACAACAACCCGGCGCTGGTGCAGCTGCTGGGCCTGTGTCCGCTGCTGGCCGTCACCGCCAGCGTCGTCAACGCCATCGGGCTGGGGCTTGCCACGCTGCTGGTGTTGATCGGCTCCAACGTGGCGGTGTCGCTGATCCGCAATCTGGTGCCTTCTGCAGTGCGCCTGCCGGCCTTCGTGATGATCATCGCGTCCTTCGTGACCTGTGCCGAGCTGCTGATGAAGGCCTACACCTATGAGCTATATCAGATTCTCGGCATCTTCATTCCGCTGATCGTCACCAACTGCGCGATTCTCGGGCGTGCCGATGCCTTCGCCGCCAAGCATCCCGTGCTGCCGGCGGCCACCGATGGCCTGATGATGGGGCTGGGGTTCATGGCCGTGCTGGTGCTGCTGGGTGGCATGCGTGAGCTGTTCGGCCAGGGCACGCTGTTTGCCGGCATGGAACTGCTCGTCGGGCCGATGGCCGCCGACTGGCAGCTGACGATCTTCCCGGATTACTCCTTCCTGTTCCTGGTGCTGCCGCCGGGCGCCTTCTTCTGCATGGGGCTTATCATCGCGGGCAAGAAGACCATCGATGAGCGTCTCGAGCAGCGCCGCAAGGCAGCCAACGCTGATGCGCCCAAGGTATCGCGTCGTGTACGCGTGACCGGCACCATCTCCTGAGCCCCTCACACAGGCTGTCAGCCCGCTGCCTGACGGCCTGTGTCGACGACGCCTGCTCCCAAGCCCTTACCGCCGTACCCGAGATATCATGAACGCCCAGAAACGCCTCGAGATCTTCACCCGACTGCGCAACGAGAATCCTGAGCCACGCACAGAGCTTGCCTGGTCAACGCCCTTCGAGCTTTTGATCGCGGTGCTGCTGTCGGCGCAGGCGACGGATGTGGGCGTCAACAAGGCCACGGCGAAGCTGTATCCGGTCGCCAATACGCCGGAGAGCATCCTCGCGCTGGGCGTCGAGGGCCTGAAGGAGTACATCAAGACGATCGGCCTGTTCAACACCAAGGCCGAGAACGTCATCAAGACCTGCCGCATGCTGATCGAACGGCATGGTGGCGAGGTGCCGCAGACTCGCGAGGCGCTGGAAGCGCTGCCCGGCGTGGGCCGCAAGACCGCCAACGTGGTGCTCAACACCGCCTTCGGCCAGCCGACCATGGCGGTGGACACGCACATCTTCCGTGTCTCCAACCGCACGCGCATCGCCCCGGGCAAGAACGTGCTGGAGGTCGAGCACAAGCTGATGCGCCATGTGCCCAAGGAGTTTCTGGTCGATGCCCACCACTGGCTGATCCTGCATGGCCGCTATACCTGCGTGGCACGCAAGCCGCGCTGCGGCAGCTGCATCATCGAAGATCTCTGCGAGTACAAGGACAAGGTCGACCTGTAACGCCGCAAGCCTCAAGGATTTGATGTCTGGGACTTTGTGAGCAACAGCTTGATGACTGGGACTTGATCACCAGGCGCCTGGCGTAAGCCCCGATCCTGCGTAGACTGCCTGCGTGGCCTGCCTGCGTGGCCTGCATGCATGATCGTTGATTGAGCATGAACCTCGCCTCCCCGCCTATTCAACCGAGCGGCAACGTAGACTGAGCGCACAGACCGTCGCCTCAGGAACCTGCCATGACCGCACCTTCCGATGCCGGGGATCGCCGCTCTCCGCGCCCAGAAGGCTCCGACGATTCCCGCCAGCCTGATGACAGCTGCCTGCACTCGCGACTGCAGGAGATGTCGTCACGTCTCGAGGCACTGGAAGCCGAGAACCACCTGCTGCGCACCCTGGTCGACACCCACCCCGACATCCTGTTCATCAAGGATGCCAAGGGGCTGTTTCGCTATGCCAATCGCACCCTGACCGAATTCTATGGCACCTCGCGCGAGGACATCATCGGGCGCGATGACAGCCATTACACCGGCAATACCGAGCAGAGCCACTTCTTCAGGCGCAGCGTGGAGCAGGTGCTCAGCAGATTCGAGCGCGAGACGGTCTTCGAGGATGCCACCGACGGCACCACCGGCGAGGTCAACCACTTCCGCTCCATCAAGCAGCCCTTCCATGACATTCACGGCCAGCCGCTGGTCGCCGTTCTGGCGCACAACATCACCACCGAAGTCCGTGAGCATGAGCGCAAGACCCGCCAGATCGACCACATCTATGACACCTCGCTGGAAGGCTTCTGGGACTGGAATATCCTGACCAGTTCCGTGACGCACAATCGCCGCTGGTCACAGATTCTGGGCATCCCGGAGAGCGAGCTCAGCAACAGCCTGGAAGAATTCGCAAGCCTGCTGCACCCCGAGGACAAGCCCGAGACGATGATCGCCATCCAGGACTGCATGGCGGGCAAGACGGCCTATTATCACCGCCACCGCATGCTGACCCGCGGTGGCGATGTGGTCTGGGTGATCGACAAGGGCGATGTCATCGAGCGGGACAGCGAAGGCAATCCGCTACGCATGATTGGCTCGATCACCGATATCACGCGTATCGTCGAATCAGAGGCCCTGCTGCACCAGCACAGCCGCTTCGACTCGCTGACCAAGCTGGCCAACCGAGCCACCCTGATCGACAGCCTGCAGCAGGCCATCATCATCACCGACGCCCGTGACACCCACGGCGCGCTCATCTTCATCGATCTGGACCACTTCAAGAAGATCAACGACCTACTGGGGCATACCACCGGCGACCATCTGTTGATCGAGGTGGCGCATCGCCTGAGCTCCACGGTGCGTGACAGCGACCTGGTGGCGCGCTTCGGCGGGGACGAGTTCGTCATCCTGGTTCAGCCCCTGAGCCATGATCCACAGACTGCCTGTCGCGAACTGGATGAGCTGATGGAGCGCCTGCAGCAGGCGCTCAACCAGCCGTATTCGCTCTTGGGCCCACAGTCGCAGCCGCTGCAACATCACAGCTCGGCGAGCCTGGGCAGCATCATGTTCCATGATCGCCATCTGAGTGCGGAGGAGCTCATCCGGCGCGCGGATATCGCGATGTATCGCGCCAAGGAAGCCGGACGCAATCAGACCGTCCGCTTTGATCCCAGCATGCGCGTGGAGCTTGAGCGCGCCGTGCAGCTGGAAAATGATCTGCGCCGCGCCATCGAGAATGAAGAGCTCTACGTGGAACTGCAGCCGCAATTCGATCGGGGACTCAAGCTGGTCGGCGCCGAGTGCCTGTTGCGCTGGCGACACGCCAAGCTCGGCAATATCTCGCCCTATGAATTCATTCCGCTGGCCGAGAAGAGCCAGCTGATCGACAGCCTCGGCGACTGGGTACTGGAGCAGGCCTGCAAGCTGCTGGAGGACTGGCAGAAAGGCACCGCCTTCGCAAAGATCTATCTGTCGGTCAATGTCAGCGTCAAGCAGCTGGACTCCCCTCACTACGTCGGCAATGTCGCCAAGGCACTCAGCCAGCACACGCTTGACCCGCAATATCTGCAGCTGGAGCTGACCGAAAACGTCTTCGCCACCGACATGCCCGCCACGGTCGCACGCATGCACGAGCTGCGCTCGCTGGGCCTGCGCCTGTCACTGGATGATTTCGGCACCGGCTTCTCCTCCCTGACCTACATCAAGCACCTGCCCTTCGATGAGCTCAAGGTCGACCGCAGCTTCGTCAATGATCTCGAGAACGACGAGATGAACCGCCGCATGGTGAACTTCATGGTGCAGCTGGGGCGTGAGCTGGGCATGTGCGTGGTGGCGGAAGGCGTCGAGACCCCCAGGCAGCGCGAACTGCTGCTGGAGATGGGCTGTGATGCCCTGCAGGGCTATCTGATGGACAAGCCGATGGCGATCGAGGCATTCACCGCCAAGTATCAGCTCGGATGACAGCGCATCCGCGTCTTTCATGGCACACTGGGGCCTCTTTTCTGTCTGGACATCATGCGTTATGGAAGACTTCTTCAACTGGATCGGCACGCAACTGGGTGCTGCCATTCGCTTCATCGTCGAAGGTCTGGGCGGTTTCTTCGCCAACTTCGATGATGCCCTATCGGGATTCTTCAATGGCCTCACTGGTGAGCTAGGGCTCAGCACTTCGCTGTTCAGCCTGCTGGGATTGATTCTGGGACTTTACCTGCTCTTCAAGGGCATCACGTCGCTATTGAGAGGCTCCATCATCGGCGGGCTATTGATGACCTTCATCGGCCTGACCTTCCTGGGCTGGATGATTGCCTGACGCGCGATGCCCCTGAAAGCGATGACCGTGTACGCGATGCCCTGACGGGACTTGCGCCAGGCTCGTGACATGAAAAAGCCCCTGCCATTCGACAGGGGCTTTTTCATGTCAGCGGCAGTCATCACCATGCGCGCGATGACTGCCGTCTGTCTTCAAGGGCCAGATCAGAGGATCAGGCCAGTGCCTTCTCCACGACTTCATACAGGTTGTTCGAGAGCTTCTCGCCACGGATACGCTCAAGCTCAGCCTTCATCAAGTCCTGACGCTTGGCATCGAAACGCTTGTAGCGCGTCAACGGCGTGATGATGCGCGCCGCGATTTCCGGATTCAGACGATTGAGCTCGATGACCACATCCGCCAGCAGACGATAGCCTTCGCCGTCGAGACGGTGGAAGTTGACGCGGTTCTGGCCGGCGAAGGCGCCGACCAATGCACGCACCTTGTTGGGGTTGGTCAACGAGAAGGCCGGGTGCTCCATCAGGAAGCGCACGCGGTCCAGCACATCGGCCTGCGGACGCGTGACCTGGATCGAGAACCACTGGTCCATCACCAGCGGATCATGCGACCAGCGCTCGGCGAAGGACTTGAGCGCCGGGTCACCCAGGTCGGTGCGTGAGGAGTGCACCAGCATCGTCAGCGCGGCACGCACGTCGGTCATGTTGTGGGCCGCCGCCAGCTGAGCCTGGGCCAGACGCACGCCCTCCTCGTCCTCGATGCTCATCAGATAGCTGAGCGCGGCATTCTTGAGACTGCGACGCGCCATCTGCTCGAAGGTCGGCGCGTAGTCACCCTGCTGCGCATTGGCGTGATAGAGCGCCACGAAATCATCGCGCAGCGCACTGGCCAGCTGCGCCTTGGCGGTCTTGCGCGCCCAGTGGATGGCATCGACATCGACGACACTCTGCTGCTCGGCGATATAGGCCTCCGAGGGCAGCGTCAGCATCTCGGCCAGCACCGCACGATCGGAAGCTTCGCTCTGGAGCAGGAAGCGATAGGCGGCCAGCAGGCGCTCATCCAGCTGGGCCTCCTGCTCGCCCCGCTGCCAGGCCGCCATCAGGTCTTCAAGCGCTGCCATGGCCAGACGCTGACCGGCATCCCAGCGGTTGAAGCCATCGCTGTCGTGCTGCATCAGGAAGGCCAGCTGCTCACGGCTGTAGTCAAAGGCCAGCTTGACCGGCGCGGAGAAGCCACGCAGCAGCGACGGCACCGGCTCGGCAGCGCCGGCAAGGCCGGTGAAGACGAAGGTCTGCTCGGCTTCGGTCAGCTCCAGCACGGTTTCCGTGCCCAGCGCTTCGCCGTCGAGGGTCAGCGTCAGATCGCTGCCATCGGCGCCGACCAGCCCCATGCGCACCGGAATCACCAGCGGCAGCTTCTCCGCCTGCCCCGGTGAAGGCGGCGTGGACTGACGCAGCGTGAGGGAATAGGTGCCTGCCTGGGCATCGAAGGTGCCGCTGGCGGCGATGTTCGGCGTTCCGGCCTGGGAGTACCAGCGCATGAACTGGCTGAAGTCGCGGCCGGAGGCTTCGCTCATCGCGCTGATGAAGTCCTCGATGGTGGCGGCGCTGCCATCGTTGCGCGCGAAGTAGAGGTCACTGCCACGGCGGAAGGCCTCTTCCCCGAGCAGATTGGCGACCATGCGCACCACTTCGGAACCCTTCTCGTAGATGGTCAGAGTGTAGAAGTTGGAAATCTCGATATAGGACGCCGGGCGCACCGGGTGTGCGGTGGGGCCGGCATCTTCGGCGAACTGCGCGGTACGCAGCATGGCGACGTCTTCGATACGCTTGACCGGCGCCGAGTTCATGTCGGCGGAGAAGGTCTGATCGCGATAGACGGTGAAGCCTTCCTTCAGGGACAGCTGGAACCAGTCCCGGCAGGTGACGCGGTTGCCCGACCAGTTGTGGAAGTACTCATGGGCGACCACCCCTTCGACGCGCTGGAAGGCGGCGTCGGTGGTGGTATCGGGGTTGGCCAGTACGCAGGCGCTGTTGAAGATGTTGAGGCCCTTGTTCTCCATCGCGCCCATGTTGAAGTCGTTGACCGCGACGATCATGAAGATGTCGAGATCATATTCACGACCGTAGACTTCCTCGTCCCACTTCATGGAGGCCTTGAGGGAGTTCATGGCGTGCTGGGTCTTGTCGAGATTTTCCGGCTCGACCCAGATTTCCAGAGCGACGTCACGGCCACTCATGGTGGTGAAGCTGTCGTCATGCTTGACCAGGTCTCCCGCCACCAGCGCGAACAGATAGCACGGCTTGGGATGCGGGTCCTGCCAGGTGACGAAGTGACGACCGCCCTCGTACTCGCCACGCTCGACGGGATTGCCGTTGGAGAGCAGGATCGGGTAGCTGTCCTTGTCGGCGATGATGGTGGTGGTGAACACCGACATCACGTCCGGGCGGTCCGGGTAGTAGGTGATGCGACGGAAGCCTTCGGCCTCGCACTGGGTGCAGAACATGCCCGAGGACACATAAAGCCCTTCCAGCGCGGTATTCGCGGCCGGGTCGATCACCACCACCGTCTCGAGCTCACAGTTGGCCGGCAGGCCGGCCAAGGTCAGGTGAGTCTCGTCGAGCTTGTATTCATCACTGGCCAGCGCTCGCCCATCGACACGCACGGACTCAAGCGTCAGATGCTCGCCATTGAGCACCAGCGGCGGCGTGGCATCACTGCCCACGGCAGCATCGGGATTGGCCTCGAGGGTCAGCACGGTCGTCACACGGGTCGCGGACGGTGCCAGATCAAACGTCAGGCGGGTGTCCAGCACACGCCAGGCGGGTGCCTGATAATCGGCAAGATGAATCGCTGCAGGTTGTGACATCAAAGACTCCGCAATCAGCGCCGCGGGAGAGGACTCCTCACGGCAGGAAGACAGCGGACAGCGAGGGAGCAGACACCTCACCTGCCCGCGATGAAGCGCTCATTCGCGCGGAAGGGATTCGCCACTGACGGCAAGGTTCGCCCCCTCGCCCTTGGGCTCCGGGCGCGTGGCCAGCCAGAGTGCCAACAGCGACAGGAAGACCAGCAGCGAGACCTTGACGGCCAGCACTGAGACGGTAAACAGGATGATCAGCATCGAGACGGCCAGCATGCTGACCGCCATGATGCGCGCGCGCAGCGGAATGGCGCGTTCGCGCTCCCAGGCCACCAGCGTCGGCCCGATCTGGGGATGTTCCCGGATATAGCGCGCAAAGCGCGGGGAACCTCGGCTGGCACAGGCCAGCGCCAGCAGCATGAAGACGGTGGTGGGCAGCAGCGGCAGAAACATGCCAGCGAAGCCGATGCCGAAGAACAACCAGGCCAGGCCAAGCCAGCAGATACGCTTCATGCGCCGAAAGATCATCATGTCGGTTCCTCACCACCTGCGGTCACACACCGTGTGCTTCCTGCTATCAGTCAAACGCCAAGTCATTCATGGGAAAAGTACTTTCTGACTGTCCGCCTGATAGCAACTGCGTGCATGGTAACGGGCTTGCCGATATCGCGAAAGGCCACGCCCCCCGCCATGGGGGCCGTGGGCCGGTGTCTGCGGCCGGATTCGATGCCGCAATCCGTCGAGCCGGGCGTGGTTTAGCTGCGGTCAGCCGGGCTGCGATCAGCCGGGCTGCGATCAGCCGCGCTGCGATCAGCCGGGCTGCGATCAGCCGCGCTGCGATCAGCCGGGCTGCGATCAGCTACGTTGCGCCAACTGCCAGAGACGCATGATGGCCTCGCAGCGGTCAGTCAGCAGCTCCGAGGTGCGCGCCAGCGCCTGCTCAAGCGGCATGGCACTGTCACACAGCGTGAAGACGGCACTGACCCCCTCATCATGGGCGGCTTGCCAGCCCTCGGCCAGTCGCCCCGCCAACACGATGGCGGGCACCCCGGCGGCTCGCGCGGCACGCGCGGCACCGATGGGGGTCTTGCCGCCCAGGCTCTGGCCATCCAGGCCGCCTTCCCCGGTGATCAGCAGATCACAGCCCGCCAGGCGCTCACTCACGTTGAGGCGCTCCATCACCAGCTCGATGCCCGGACGCAACTCGCCATTCAACCAGGCCGCCACCGCGTAGCCCATGCCGCCTGCGGCCCCTGCACCGGCCAACTGCTGCTGGTCTGCGCCCAGCACTTCCGCGCTCAGGCGCGCGAAGTGGCCCAGTGCCGCATCCAGCTCCTCGACCACCGCGGCAGCGGCGCCCTTCTGCGGGCCGAACACGGCGCTCGCGCCGCGCGGACCACACAGGGGGTTGTCGACATCGACCGCGGCAGACACCTTGAGGTTGGCCAGGCGTGGGTCCAGCGCAGTGACGTCCAGGCTCGCCAGACGCGCAAGGGCCGCGCCACCTGCGGGCAGCTCATTGCCATCAGCGTCGAGCAGACGCAGCCCGAGCGCGCGCAGCATGCCGCTGCCGCCATCGTTGGTGGCGCTGCCGCCCAGCGTGACGATCAGCCGCTCGGCACCGGCGTCCAGCGCCGCCAGGATCAGCTCACCCACGCCATGCGTGTCGGCGACACGCGCGTCGCGCTCATCAGGGCTGACCAGATGCAGACCACTGGCCTCGGCCAGCTCGACGATGGCCGTGCGGCTACCCGGCTGCCAGCCCCACTGGGCGGTGACGTCACGCCCGAGCGGATCACGCACCTGAGCGCTGCGCGCCTCGATGGGGTCTGCTTCACTGGCCGCCGCCAACAACGCCGCCAGCGTGCCCTCACCGCCATCCCCCAGCGGGCAGAGATCGATCTGTGCCTCGGGCAATACCCGGCGAACACCACGCGCCATGGCTTCGGCGGCATCACTGGCTGCCAGCGCCTCCTTGAAGCTGTCAGGAGCAATCAACAGACGCGGCGAACCAGCAGACGTTGAGGGACCAGAAGAAGCGGAGGCAGCAGAAGCAGAGACAGTCATGCAGACATTCCTTGTCGAAAGTGAAGGAGCGAATGGGGGCGACTCAGCGCAAGATACCCCCATGATACGCTGTCATTGGTGCCATGCGGCAGCCTGAAACGCAAACTGCCACCCGTCGGTCTCCCGAGGGTGGCAGTTTGCGTTTCAGGCTGACAGTGGCGCTTACTTGACCAGACGCGTCTCGGTGGGCGCCAGCGTGACCTTGCCTTCGCGCTTCAGGTGACCGATGGCGCGCTTGAAGTTGGCCTTGCTGGCACCGAAGGCTTCGCTGATGGCTTCCGGTTCGCTCTTGTCGCCCAGCGGCAGCACGCCCTGACTGGCTTCCAGCGCGGCCAGAATGCGGTCCGCCAGCTGCTGATGGCCGGCCGGACCCGGCGCCTGCGGCGTGAGATCGACATTGCCGTTGCCGTCATTCTTCAACACCCACAGACGCAGACGGTTGCCGATGCGCAGACGCGTGAAGATACGGTCGTGGTGCACCAGGCCCCAATGGGCGTTGTCGATGATGATCTTCATGCCCAGGTCGGTGCGCGCAGCGACCAGACCGGAGACTTCCTGGCCCACCGCGTAGGTGGCCGGAGTCTTGTCGAGCCAGCGATCCAGACGCATCGAGGCGACCATGCGGTCACTGTGCTTGTCGAGACCGACGTGCACCATGGCGAACTGGCCGGCCTTGAGCTCACGCTTGCGCTCGCCGTAGGGCAGCAGCAGGTCCTTGCCCAGGCCATTGTCGAGGAAGGTGCCGATGTCATTGACCTCGACCACCTTGAGCGCGGCGAATTCGCCGACCATGGCACGCGGATAGCGCGTGGTGGCCAGCAGGCGGTCTTCATCATCCAGACTGACGAAGACTTCGACTTCGTCACCGATGTCGGCCCCCGCCGGAATGAAGGGCGTCGGCAGCAGGATTTCCCCGCGATCCCCACCATCGAGGAAGACGCCGAAGCCGACCCGCTTGGTGATCGTCAGGGTGTTGCGCTGGCCGATAGCGAGCGGAGCAGACATATAACCTCTCTTTGCGCGTTGTCGGGTGCCGAAGCGGCCCGCATGGCGCAGATATTACGTACGAATAGGGTGAAACGCTTTGAAAGCGACGCGTCCGGTCGTCTCGAGTGAAGCACCGAGCTGGACAAGCGTAGCGCCAGCGACGAGACATGACGCTTTCAAAGTGAATCTGTTGATCCAGAAAACATGCTAATCAGTGACTCTCACGAAATCGCAAATCAGCGAATCAAACGAATACAGCACCGCACGCCGATAGCGAACGGTGCTGAGAATGGCAATCGCCAGTCGCTTGCGCGCTGGATCAATCGCGGAAGTTGTTGAACTGCAGCGGCAGCCGGAGGCTCTCATCGCCCTTGAGCAGCGCCATGGCGCCCTGCAGGTCATCACGCTTCTTGCCGGTGACGCGGACCTTCTCGCCCTGGATCTGCGCCTGGACCTTGAGCTTGGCATCCTTGAGCGCCTTGACGATCTTCTTGGCGGTCGGCTGGTCCAGCCCCTGACGCAGCACCAGCTGCTGACGGGCACGCACGCCAGCGGTGTCGGCGTCCTTCTCTTCCAGACAACGCACGTCGATGCCGCGCGCGATCAGACGGCCCTTGAGCAGTTCGATCATCTGACGCAACTGGAAATCGGCATCGGCTTCCAGATTGACGTTCTCTTCCTTCTCAAGTTCGAAGCTGGCAGTCACGCCCTTGAAGTCAAAGCGCGTCGCGAGTTCGCGATTGGCCTGATCGACGGCATTCTGAACTTCGTGCTTGTCGAGTTCGGAGACAATATCGAATGACGGCATGGGAGCGATTCCTTTGAAGCCATGAAGAATAAACAGCGCATCCTAGCCCATGGGGGCCACGCGCGCCATGCCCCTGGCTCAGGCGGCGCCGGCATTCACCGTTGGGGGCGACCCCGGGTGCGCTTCACCGGCATCACCGGCCGCGAGTTCCTCAGCCACCGGCGCCGGTGAATCCAGCGTCAATGCCTTGCGCATCTTCCAGGCGGAGGCCCCATCGGCATAGTAATCGCGCAGGCGACCACACTTCTCGAAGCCGTGACGCTCGTAGAGCGCGATCGCCGCGCCATTGCCGGTGTGCACCTCAAGATCGAACTGCGTACAGCCCTGCGCGATGGCCAGCTGCTCAAGCGATGTCAGCATGCGCTGGGCAAGGCCGCGGCCACGCGATTCCGGATGCAGGCAGAAGGAATAGAGTCGCGCCCGGCGTGAATTGCGCCGAAACAGCACGGTGCCGTAGCCGAGCACGCTGCGCAGCGGCGTGGCGTCATCGCGCTCGACGCTGCCGGCCGGCCATAGCGCGGCCATGACATCGTCCACCGCCGGAGTGGTCGGTATGACATCGTCATCGGGCTGGATGATCACCAGGGTACGGGCATGGGCACGCAGAATCAGATGGGACAGCTGACGACGACTGAACCAGTCGCTGTCGAAACTGACTTCCTCGAGCTCTACCAGAGCGTCGAGATCGGCCCGGATGGCCGGGCGCAGAATGGGGGTCATGGTGCAGGCTCTCCCGCCTGTCAGCGCCCTGACGCCGTCCGAGGATCAGCGTGTCGCGGGGCAGTAGCAATGCGCTGCATTCTGGGCATGCAGGCGCGTCTTGTCTTGGTCTCTTTGCATGAAATTATTTCACTTTCCAGCCTATTGCGATGACGGGGATTGTTTCTCATGATGCGCGCATTCGGCACCGCTTCGGTGCCCGCCTTGCGAGGCTTCGCAATGTCCCGCCTGCGTATCGTGGTTGACCGTGTTTCTGACTGGCGCGCCTTCTATCCCAGTGATGATGTCATCAGCGCCCATGACTTTCTTTCCGAACTCTCAAGCGATGCGCCAGCCCAGCGCGCCGACGATGCGCCGCAGCCCGCCACCCACGTCATCAACCTGTGTGGCGGACTGGATTATCTGGGCATCGGCTATTACGTCTCGTTGCTGGCTCAAGCGCGCGGCCAGAAGGCGCTGCCGTCGGTGGAGACCCTCAATCAGCTGTCACGCAAGTCGCTGATCGACATGGAGCTGGGCGGCACCCGCGTGCTGCTCGAGGAGCTGACACGCAAGGGCGCCCTGCCCGCCCCGCAAGGCGTGACGCATGGGGCTGGCAAGCCACCACGCCTCGACCTGCTGCTGACCTTCGGCGAGAGCGCAGACCCGGCGCTTGCGCGTCTCGCACTCAAGCTGTTCGAACGTCTGCCCTGTCCGCTGCTGGAGGTGCGTCTTGAAGGCCGTGGCGATCATTGGGTGCTCAAGCGGGTGCGCCCACAATCCCTGAGCCACCTGGCAGCGGCGGATGAAGACCGCTTCGCCCAAGCGCTCAATCGCCATTCGCGCAAGGTGTGGCGCACGCCCAAGGCACGTCGCCATTACCGCTTCGATCTCGCCATGCTGGTCGACCCGGACGAGGCGCTGCCACCGTCCAACCGTACCGCGCTCAAGCATTTCATCCGCGAAGGACGGCGCCTGGGCATCGATGTCAGCCTGATCACCCGGCGCGATGAAGGCCGCCTGGCCGAGTTCGATGGCCTGTTCATCCGCGAGACGACCAGTCTGGATCACCACACCTATCGCATGGCCAAGCGTGCCGAGCACGAAGGGCTGGTGGTGATCGATGACAGCCAGTCGATCCTGCGCTGCACCAACAAGGTCTTCCTGCATGAGCTTCTCAAGGCACGCGGCCTGAGTGCCCCGCAGGGTCGCCTGATTCATCGGGGCGAACTGCGCCAGCTGGCCGAGCGCGGTCAGCACATGCGCTACCCGCTGGTGATGAAGGTGCCGGATGGTGCCTTCTCCCGCGGCATCGTCAAGATCGATGGCCCCGAGACACTGGTGCGCGAAGCTGAGCGGCTGTTCCATGATTCTGCCCTGCTGCTGTTGCAGGAGTGGCTGCCGACCGAGTTCGACTGGCGCATCGGCGTGCTCGACGGCAAGCTGCTGTTCGCCAGCCGTTACTACATGGCGCGTGGCCATTGGCAGATCTACGACCACAGCGGCGCGCGCACCCGCTCCGGCGGCTTCGCGACGGTCGACCCGAGCGAGGTGCCAGCGGCCGTGATCAAGGCGGCCCTGAAGGCGACGCGTCTGATCGGCGACGGCCTCTACGGCGTCGACTTGAAACAGCTGGAGGACCGCGTGGTGGTCATCGAGGTCAACGACAACCCGAATCTGGATGCCGGCGTCGAGGATGTGGTGCTGGGACGCGAGCTCTACCGGCGCGTGATGCAGGTATTTCTGGCCCGTATGCAGGCGCGCCGCCAGCCCGTGCTGGGCTGACACGCCTCGAGTCTGCAAGCCTGTAGCAAGCAGCGAGAAACCAGAAACTAGAAACTAGAGGCACTGAAACAACGGCGCCCACCCTCCATGAAGGAGCGTGGGCGCTGTCGTGTGTGCGGTGCTGTGCTCTTGGCTATGGCTCAGCCGCGGCTCATTGCTCGCCGAGCTGAGCCTCGATCTCATAGCCGGTGAACTTGCGCAGATTGATCACGCCGCTGTCGAGAATCAGATACTGGCCCTTGAGCCCTTCGAGCACGCCTTCCACCACTGGCGTCTTGTCGAAGTTGAACGAGGTGACCTTGGTCGGCGCGGTGCGCACCGGAAACTCGAAGGCCAGCGCCGTGGTGTCCAGCACCCGGATGGCGCCTTCACCGCAATGCGCCTGCAGCGCCGCCAGGCCTTCTGACATCTGGGCTAGCAAGGCATCCCGCTCGGCTTCCAGGTCCAGCTCTGCCACATCGCCCTTGAGCATCGCGCGCCAGTTGGTGCGGTCGTTCAGCGCCTGCTTGAACAGCACCTCGACCAGCCCCGACTGCAGGCGATTGGACACCTCGACGATGGGCAGCGCCTGGATGGCTCCCTGATCGAACCAGCGCGTCGGCATCTGGGTCTTGCGCGTGATGCCGACCTTGAGGCCGGAGGAATTGGCCAGATAGACGATGTGCGGCTGGAAGCAGTGCTCCTCACCCCACTGCGGATCACGGCAGGTGCCTTCGGCGTAGTGGCAGGTCTCCGGCTTCATGATGCAGCCATCGCACTGCGGCAGCTTGCGAAAGCACGGATAGCAATGCCCCTGCGCGAAGCTCTTCTTGGTCTTGCGACCGCAATGGCTGCAGTGGATCTGACCGGTGAAGCTCAATCGCACCTTGTGACCGATATAGGCATTCAGCGGCTGGGTGATCTCGCCCAGACGCAGGCCATAGTTGGCCGCCAGCGGCTCGCGCGTGACCGACGGCGCATCAAACGAGGTATCGATCGCAAGCGCCTCACCGGCGGGCACGATGGACATCTTGTGAAGGTTGCCACTCAGCGTGATGGGCGCCGCATCCTGAACCTTACCAGAGGTTTCATCCGCACTCAGGGCATCATCCAGCGTCAGTTGACCCACTTGATCTGCTCCGGCTCATCGCTTGCAGTGCTGTCGTCATCACGCGGCCCACAGGTGCCGTTGTCGATGAAGCCGACACGCGACTCGGCCGGCACGTTGTTGTGCGCTTCGTACTTGATGACGGCTTCCATGCACAGCTCGACCTGCTCCTGGGTCAGCACGCGGCCATCCGGCCATTTGCGCAGCTGCATGGACTGCTTGAGGCTCTCGTAGATGGTCGGCGTCATCTGCTCGACCATGCCGTCAAAGGACATGTTGCTCATCACATACTCTCCTGATACGGGTCCACGACTGCCGAAGGCGGACCATCGGAGTCACTGGGGATGGCCGCCATTCTAGCATTGTCGTTTCGCGCAGTGTCATTTCCAGAGGTGGCATCCCTTGGGCCGAAGCGCCAACGCTCAGGCCGCGCTGCGCCTGGGGAGCAGCCAGCCCAGCAGCAGACCGGTCAGCAGGCCGCCAAGATGCGCCTCGTTGGCGATGGCGCCCAGACCGATGGCGCTCGAGAGCGGTGTCATGCACAGCACCAGATAGATCAGCATGAAGATCATCAGCGAGCGCTGCATCTGATAGCCCAGCGCGGGGCGGCGGCGCGCGGCGATGAAGACATAGCCGATGACGGCGAAGTCGATCCCCGACAGCCCACCGAACAGCACGCTGCCGGTGGCGTATTGCGCCAGATTGGCCGCCACGCCGCTCAGCACCACGACCAGCGCGAAGCGCCAACCGCCATCGATGGCCTCGATCTGGCGCCCGAACACCCACAGCCACAGCAGGTTGAACACCAGGTGCAGTACCCCGAAGTGCATCAACGACGGCGACCAGAGCCGCCACCACTCCCCCGCCAGCGTCACGGACAGTGGCTCAGGCGCGATGTGCTGACTGCCGACAAGCTCGAAGGGCACGATGGCCAGCCACTCGAATACCGCCGCCTGACCCAGCGCATACTGGAACAGCACCGTGACGCAGCAGGCCAGACCGACCAGCCAGGTCAACGGCGTCTGGCGCATCAGGGCGATGACGGACTGAGAACTGGCGGTGCCACGCGTCGTGGCGCCCGCAGAGGCATCCCGCAACGGTTCACCGCGTGACTGGCGCTCGAGCATCGCGATGACGCGCGGCAGCTGCTCGGGGTCAGCCAGCCACAGCTCCTGGCCGCCCTCGTGGCTCTCGGCATCGTCGCCAGACACAGCCTCTGTCGGGCGAGCCTGGCTCAGGGTGATCTGGTGACCGATCTTCTCGGCCCACAGGGCTTCACGCAGGGGGCGGCTGTCGAAGGATTCGGGCAGCGTCAGAACCTTGAACATGCTATGCCTCTGAAGATGACACGCGACTGAACAGACTCAGTACACGTTGATAAACAAGGAGAAGTCAGACCAGCCTGTGAAAATCTACCACAGCGCCGCAGGCGTCTGGCTTTATGACAGACATAAAAAAAGCCCGGTGGGGGGCACCGGACTGAGCAAGGATCATTCAAGGGAACACTTACTCAGAGTGCGCAATCGAGCTTTGGTTCACTGACACGTGATTGTAAAAAACAATCGCCATTCGCCGCCAGCATCACTGACGCTATTGGGGCGTACCCATGACCAGTGCTATTGAGCAGTGCCAATGGCCAGTGCTACTGACTAGTGCTATTGACTGGCGCCATTGGAGAAAGACTGGTTCGACAGGGTGTCGCGGGACAGCTCTTCCGGCACGGGACGTCGGGAAGGCTCACGCGGTACCGGCACCCAGACGAAGTTGGTGGCATCCAGCGTGGCTTCGCCACTGAAGCGATACGCCACCAGGCGCCCGAACTTGACCGCACTGTAATCCAGGCAGGCAATGTTGGGGGCCGGCAGCGCCGGCAAGCCCTCGCACCAGTAGTGCCCGAGGAACAGCGGCGGCTGCTCTGGCCCGTAGTAAGGCAGATTGGCCAGCTCCTGCTCACTCAACCAGCGTGATTCCAGTTCACCAGGCAGGTTGTCGGGCTGGAAGACCACATCGCCGTAGGTGCGGGGCTCACGTGCCCAGAAGTGCGTGCGGAAGCTTCGGCGCGTGAAACCATCGCCGGAATGGATCTCGACCCCTTCCGGCAAGCGCAGGTTCGCGCCGCGCGTCATGCGGTCCAGCACGCGATAGGCGAAGCTGTCGTGCTCGATGGACTCATGCAGGAAATCTTCATCGATGCAGCCATCGGGGTAGCGCTCCAGGAAGGTACGCACCAGTGGCTCGTCCCAGCAGGCGTGCACCACGCGCAACCCGCTCTGGCCGGGGGCCAGCGGCGGCAGCTCCAGACACAGCGGCATGCGCATGAACCAGCGCAGCGCCTCGTCCCACTCATCGGGATGATGCTGATATTGGTCAAGCGTCTCGCGGATGATGCGGTTGTGACGTGAGGTATGCGAGCGCAGGAAATCACGATGCTCGCCGCCTGCACGCGGCCGTGAGCGCCGACAATACGCCAGGGCGTTGTATTCGTGATTGCCCATCACGATCAGCGCTTCGCCGGCATTGACCATGCTGCTGGCCAGCTGCACCGCCAGGCGGATGCGCGGACCACGATCGATGATATCGCCGAGAAAGATGACCTTGCGGGTCGGGTGGCGATAGACGCCATCGACGATGTGATAGCCGAGCGTCTCCAGCAACGTCGCCAGAGTGGCGCCGCAGCCGTGTACATCGCCGATAAGGTCATAGCCATCCTGTGGCGCCACGAATGCTTGCATGCTGTGAGCCTTGAGGTCATTCGCCGAGGCGATTGCTCCAACCGAGCTTGGTGCGACAGATCTCGAAATAGTTGTGCTCCAGCGGATGAATCAGCGTCAGACGCTCACTCTTGCGCCGGATCTTGAGCACATCCCCGGGCTTGGCCACCACCTGTGTCTGGCCATCGCAGCTGATATGCGGATAGGTCGAGTTGCTGGCACTGATATGCAGGATGATCTCGCTGGCCGCATCGATCACGATCGGACGGCTGGAAAGGGTATGCGGGAACATCGGCACCAGGGTGATCGCCTCGAGACGCGGATGCACGATGGGGCCGCCACCGGACAGCGCATAGGCGGTCGAGCCGGTCGGCGTGGCGACGATCAAGCCATCCGAGCGCTGGGAGTAGACGAACTGGCCATCGATGAACAGCTCGAACTCGATCATGCGCGCCGCCTTGCCGGGGTGCAGCACCACATCATTGAGGCCATCGGCCGCCCCGATGCGCTCGCCTTCGCGGTAAACCTCGGCCTCGAGCAGGAAGCGTTGCTCGCTGAGATAGTCACCGCCCAGCACCTCGGCCACCTTTTCCTCGAGCTCATCGGGGCGAATGTCGGTCAGAAAGCCGAGTCGCCCACGATTGACGCCGAGCACGGGCGTGCCGCTGCGGCACAGCGCGCGCGCGGCGCCCAGCAGGCTGCCATCGCCGCCGACCACGATCACCAGATCACACTGCTCGCCCATCTGACGGCGGCTGGCCACCTGCAGACCGTGGTCCAGCAGCAGCGTGGCAGTGCGTTCCTCGATCACCATGGCCAGGCCACGGGAATCCAGAAAGCGAATCAAGCGCTTGAGCGTATCCACCACCTGGGCACTGCCCAGTCGGCCAATCACGCCGATCGTATTGAATTGCTGCTTCATCACGCCTCCCAGGCTGTCATGCCGGCCATTATGCGGACTCACCGCGCGAGCAGCAATGCAGCCGCGCCGCGCTTTTCCCATCGGATGTGAGGTGACCGGCTGACGCCACGCTCAGACACGTTTGAAAACCGGCCACGAACATCCAAGGCGGGAAGCTGGACGTTACCTGACTATCCCCCCGCAATTGACGCACCGCCATCCCGATCGTCACGGGCGTTGATTCTTTCCCGAACAAAGGCCTCTATCATGCAACTTGCCATTCCTCGGCGGTGCACTTACCGTCAGCTGATCAATGGACCCCCTGCCAAAGGAGCCGGCCGCCCCATGCCAGCACAGAAGCCGTCAGTCAGTCCGCCAGACGCGGAAAGCTTTGACCACGCCAGTGCGATAGAAGCCTGTGCACGCGGAGACGAGGCCGCGTTCCGCAGCCTCTATGATCTTGAATCGGGCCGCATGCTGGCGCTCGCCATGCGCCTGTTGAACAGCCGCGACCAGGCGGAAGATGCCGTCCATGACGCCTTCATCAAGCTGTGGTCCAATGCGGGCCAGTACCGCCGAGAACTCGGCAATGGTCGCGCCTGGCTGTTTACCATCCTGCGCTATCGCGCTCTGGACCAGCTGCGCGCCCAGGGGCGGACGCCTCGCGGCGACAGCGATGCGCTCGACACGCTGGCCGATCTGCTCGCCAACCCGGAAACCGCGGCCGATGACAGCCAGACGGCCCATCAGTTGAGCGACTGCCTGGGTGAGCTGGAAGTGCCGCGACGCGAGCCCATTCTGCTGGCCTTCTTCAAGGGACTGACACACGAACAGATCGCCGAGAAGCTGAACGCACCGCTTGGCACCATCAAGGGACGCATCCGCGCCGGTCTCAAGCTACTGCAGGAGTGCCTGTCACGATGAATAGCCCCCTGATTCCCGAATCTCCCGAAGAACAGAACCTGCTGCTGGGTGAGCATGCCCTCGGGCTGCTGGACCCTGAGCGTGAGGCCGAAGTGCGCGCCTGGATCGAGCGCGATGACAATGCCGCACGCATGGCCCTGCGCTGGCAGCAACATTGGCTGAGCGTGAGTGATCGCCTGCCGCCGGAGCCCCCCTCCGACTCATTATGGAAGCGCATCGACGCCAACCTGGTGCGCCTCAAGCAGTCCTCCGCCACCCGCGATGACGCCGCTCGACATGACGCAGGTCAGGCAAGCACCTCTACCAAGGCGCCCTGGCTACTGCGCTGGCTCGGCGGTGGCCTCGGACTGGGTCTGGGGGCAGGTCTCGCCCTGGCGCTGGTCATGCAGATGGGGCCCTTCTCTCCCAGCGCGCCGCTGGAAGGCACATCACCGGAGATGGCTACCCAGGCGCCTGACGGCGACGCGCAACGCATGGTCGCTATCCTGCAGACACTGGAAGACCCGGGCACGCCGACCTGGGTGGCCAATGTCACGCCCAGCGGTGGCCTGCAGCTGACACCGAAGGTCTCCATCGAGCGCCCGACGGATCGCGCCATCGAACTGTGGACCCTGACCGACCCGCAAGAAGGGCCGCGCTCACTGGGGCTGGTCGACCCGATTGCGGGCATCGAACTCAGCGCCGAGCAGATCGGCAGCATGAGCCCGGGCCAGCTGCTGGAGATGACACTGGAGCCAGAAGGCGGTTCGCCGACCGGCAAACCGACGGGCAAGATTCTCGCCATCGGTCGCCTGGTGGACCTCAATCAGCGTGATAGCTGATAGCCCTCGAGGTAGCCCTCGGGCATGACGGCTGCCGATAGTGGCGCTTTCTGACGCTGTAGTTCACAGCAAGTCTCACGGGAAAGCGCCCTATCGGTCTGCTCAAGGCCTGCTCAAAAGAGGGAGTCCGTCGTCTAGCGTCAGTCAAACGCCAGACATGAAAAAGCCCCGCAATCGCGGGGCTTTTTCATGTCTGGCAGCGTCAGCTAGCTAGCTGGCAACAAAGCCAGTGCTCAGCTTTCAGTGCGCTCGAGCCAGGATTCGACGGTTTCCGCACCGTGCTCTTCCTTCCACTCTTTCAGCTGCTTGTGGTTGCCACCACGCGTCTCGATGACTTCACCGGTGTGCGGGTTCTTGTAGACCTTCAGCTTGCGCTTGCGACGCACGCCACCGGTCTTGCTTTCCGGTGCGGCAGCAGCCGGCGCCTGGGACGCTTTCGGATCCAGCAGGGTGATGACGTCACGAGTGGACTTGCCGTACTCGCCCATCAGTGCGTCCAGCTTGTCCTTGAATTCGAGTTCGTTCTTCAGACGGTCATCATTGCGCAGGCTTTCCAGCTGCTCTTGAAGTTTCTTGAGCTCTTGCTCTTTCTGCATGAAATCAGTCAACAGGGACATGAGTATCTCCAGGATGTCGGGACAGACAGTTGAGTCACGAAAACACGATGCTGAAAGAGGCTCGGCGATATTCATCTGCCGTACATGTTTAACAGCGCGTTTTCATAAAGACTTGTGCAGGACACTCGGGACAGTTAAGCGCCCACACCAGATCAAGGGCGATTATAGACCGAGTCAACTGCGAGGTGAAGTCTTAAATAACATGTTTCCAAAGTATGCAATCTTTCCGATCAATGCAATAGCCAGCAAAAAAACAGTACTCACTGCCCAGGCACTTCATTATCCCCTGTCACAACTGAAGACAGGCCTGCCAAAAGTGTCTCTGCAACAACACGAAGACGTCTTTACCACGACCTGATATCGGGCTTGAGGGCCCGCCATCACTGGACCTCCAATATTCACGGGATATGCACAATTCATGACAACAACCCACAAGGAAGTATTATGCAACCACTTTCCCGTTGGCGTGGCGGCGTCAGATTGCAGACTTTCGATGTAGGGCTGTCATTGCCTGCGCACCTCGAAAAGCATGCACATTAACGAACAACAGAAGTTCATACTAAAGCAGGTAGCGAACTAATAGTGGTGCAAAATGCAACACTTTCTCCAGAAAGCGTCACTTCAAAAACACCGTCAACCTGATAGAATGGTCAAAGTTGACAAAGATTGAGCCGTCATCAAGCCATTCCACTCTCCCGCCACTCGCAGAGACACTTCATGCCATTCTCCCAGATGCCGACCCGCGATACGGACTCACTTTCTCTCTGGCACCCTTATACCCAGATGCAGGACATGCCAGCGCCACTGGAGGTGGTCGGCGGCACGGGAGCCCGCATGACACTGGCGGGAGGTGAGACACTGCTGGATGCGACATGTTCCTGGTGGTGCATGATCCATGGCTACGGACACCCGCGTCTCGTCGCGGCCATTCAGCAGCAAGCGGCAGAACTCTGCCATGTGATGCTGGGCGGCATTCGCCATCGACCGGCCAAAGAGCTTGCCGATGCGCTGGTGCGCGTCACCCCCGAGGGCCTGAATCATGTCTTCTTCTCGGATAGCGGCTCGGTGGGCATGGAAGTCGCCATGAAGATGGCAGTGCAATATCAGCAACAGCGCAAAGACCGCGATGACACGCGGGGACGGACGCGCATGCTGTCATTGATGAAGGCCTATCACGGCGATACGGCGGGCTGCATGGCAGTGTGTGACCCCGAAGAAGGCATGCATTCCCTGTTCGCCGATTTCCTGCCCAGACATCACTTCGCACCGGCACCGACTGTCGGTTTCAGCGCCAGTCGTGACGAGGTAGCAGACGATATCAGCGCATTGCGCGCCTGTCTGGAAACACACCAGCATGAGATAGCGGCATTGTTGATGGAGCCTCTCTTGCAGGCGGCAGGTGGCCTCAACATGTACTCGCCCTACTATCTCGAGGCGGCGCGCGAGTTATGTGATGAGTTCGGAATCGTATTGATCTTCGATGAAGTCGCGACCGGTTTCGGTCGGACCGGCAAGATGTTTGCCTGTGAACACGCCAATGTCTCTCCCGACATCATGGTGCTCTCCAAGGGACTGACGGGGGGATATCTGGGACATGCCGCCACCCTGGCCCAGAGTCATATCTTCCATGCATTTGATGGCGAGGATGCCAATAGCGCCTTCATGCACGGCCCGACCTTCATGGGCAATCCGCTGGCCTGTCGGGTAGCACTGGAAAGTCTCGCGGTATTCGAGGAAGAGAATTATCTGGGCAAGATTGCCGGGCTCAATCAATTGTTGCGCGATACCCTGCTGGATTTCTCCCACCCCGCCATTCGCGATATACGCGTATTGGGTGCCACGGCGGTGATAGAAGTGCACGATGCCAGCAGTCTGGCAGGCGCTCAGGCCCATGCCCGTGAACTGGGTGTCTGGTTACGCCCCTTCGGTCGCTGGCTCTATACCATGCCGGCCTATATCACCTCGCCGCAGGACTTGCGCCAGATCACCCATGCGATGACCAGCTACTTCGAGACCCTGGAACACTGATTGCACTGATACACAACACGACTGCCCCTGGCGATGTTCATCAAAGGCGATTGCCATCAGAGACAAGCACCATCAGGGGCAGTCACTCTCGAGCGTCACCATTCTCGAAAGCTATCACCATCAGAGGCATTCACCCCCACAGGCGGGCTTCGAGTGCCTGATAATCCTCTGGCGAGAGCTGACCACCCTTGACCAGCTTCTTGAGGAAATGACGATAACGACGCGCGACCTTGCGCCGCGCCAGCCAGGCGACACTGGTCGCCAGCGGAATGAAGTCAGGATTCGAGATACCGTCGATCAGCCACAATCTGGGCGGCTGGTCGTCGCTGAACTGGACCACGATATTGCGATCATTGAGATCAGACGGAATCAACCAGCGTTTCTCGAGATAGCGATAGAGATTGGCCAGCTCGCTCACCAGCACCTCGGCGCTCAGGCGCTCGGGGGTCTCAAGATGCACCTCGCGCAGTCGACGTGACGTGGAGCCGTCACTGTCGAGAATCAGATCGAAGACCAGCCCGAGTCCCTCGGCGGTGGCGACACTGCCGTGGTAGGCAGGCACATAGGACCAGTCGCGCATGCCACGTCTGACCAGGCCCTCGAAATAGCGTTGCTCGCGTTCATTCTGGCGGCTGCCCTTGTCAGGGTAACGCGGGACCTTGATGCAGCGATGGGGGTCGTTCGGGTCCTGATAGACACGCCGATCATTTCCCATGCCGATGACGCGGGCATTTTCCAGCTCCAGCATGCGCACTCCTGTTGAATAACGCCTGCGACTGCAGCCGCCGGGCAGCGTGGCATTCTACAAAAAGCCGTCATGGCACGCCAACTTGTGCCATTTGGCAGCGCCCACGTTCATCGGCCATTCAGCTTGCGTTGCCCTTCTGGTAAGATAATGCGCCGTTTTTGACGGCATTCAGGAGGAAGCCGCAGGAACACTGCGACAGCAGGCATTCGTCACGAATGTACACGTCATGCGAGGCATTGCCCCGGGATCGGGTGGCCACGCACCCACAGTTCGCCCGCTCTGTCCGCAACACTCCCAAAGCTGGCACAACCCCACATAGAGGTACTCGCATGAATGCGGTAATTCTGGCCGTCCTGGTCATGGTCGGCCTGTCGTTGGCTCGCGTCTCGGTCGTCTTCGCGCTGGTCGCCGGCGCCCTGGTCGGCGGTCTGTTCAGCGGTCTGTCTCTGACCGACACGCTCGGCGCCTTCAATGACGGTGTCGGTGGCGGCGCCAAGGTCGCGCTGGCCTACGCCACCCTCGGTGCCTTCGCCGTCGCCCTGTCTCGCTCCGGTTTGCCGGACCTGCTCGCCGCACGCCTGATCGGCCTGCTCAATGGCGAAAGCACGCCGCGCCGCCAGACGGCCATCAAGTACGGCCTGCTGGGCAGCGTGACTCTGGTCGCGATTTCCTCCCAGAACCTGATTCCGGTCCACATCGCCTTCATCCCGATCCTGATTCCGCCGCTGCTGGTCGCCATGAACCGCCTGCGCCTGGATCGTCGTGCCGTGGCCTGTGCACTGACCTTCGGCCTGACCGCGCCCTACATGCTGCTGCCGGTCGGTTTCGGCTCCATCTTCCTCAACGACATCCTGCTGGCCAATATCAATGAGGCCGGCCAGTCGCTCGGTCTCGACGTGACCCGCGGCATGGTGCCGATGGCGATGGCGATTCCGGTCGGCGGCATGTTCCTCGGCCTGCTGACGGCGCTGCTCGTCTCCTACCGCAAGCCGCGTGACTACGCGACCCGCGAGATCAAGTCCAGCAACGTACCGCACCACACGCCCATGCACACGCCGTCCAAGAGCGGCCTGATCATGGCAGGCGTCGCCATCATCGCCGCCCTCGGCATTCAGCTGTATTCCGGCTCGATGATTCTCGGCGGCCTGGTCGGCTTCGCCATCCTCTCGCTGGGTGGCCTGTTCAAGTGGAACGAAGCGGATGACCTCTTCACGTCCGGCATGCGCATGATGGCGCTGATCGGCTTCATCATGATCTCGGCGGCAGGTTTCGCTTCCGTGATGAAGGCCACCGGCGATATCCAGACCCTGGTCGACGCCTCCTTCCACATCATCGGTGACAACAAGCCGCTGGCCGCGCTGGTCATGCTGATGGTCGGCCTGTTCATCACCCTCGGCATCGGCTCCAGCTTCTCGACCATTCCGATCATTGCCGCCATCTACGTACCGCTGGCGCTGCAATTCGGCTTCTCGCCGCTGGCTACCGTCGCGCTGATCGGCACCGCCGCCGCGCTGGGGGATGCCGGTTCACCGG
Source organism: Cobetia sp. 1AS1 (assembly GCF_029846435.1). Taxonomy (NCBI): domain Bacteria; kingdom Pseudomonadati; phylum Pseudomonadota; class Gammaproteobacteria; order Oceanospirillales; family Halomonadaceae; genus Cobetia; species Cobetia sp. 1AS1. The sequence goes on along the minus strand of NZ_JARWKU010000002.1, from coordinate 344,718 downwards.
CCTCTGACTCGACCCTCGGCCCGACGGCCGGCCTGAATGTCGATCAGCAGCACGACCACATCTGGGACAGCGTGGTGCCGACCTTCATCCACTACAACATCCCGTTGATCGTGTTCGGCTGGGTGGCCGCGATGACGCTGTAATCCGCTGAGCGACAGTCTCGCGCCCAAGCGAGATGCCAGACATGCCAACGCCCGACAGAGAGGACCTTCCTCCCTGTCGGGCGTTGTCGTTGCTGAGCCGGCTCAGGCGCAATGAATGGGCACAGCTACTGGACAGCCATCCAGTCTTTTAGCATGATGCGCGCATGCGCAAGATCCTCCACGCCGACTGCGATTGCTTCTATGCCGCCGTCGAGATGCTCCGCCATCCCGAGTGGCGCGAGGTGCCCATCGCCATCGGTGGCCGCACCGAGCAACGCGGTGTCATCGCCACCTGCAACTATCCCGCGCGTGCCTTCGGCGTACGCTCGGCGATGTCGACTGCCCGCGCGCTGCGCCTGTGTCCTCAGCTGATTCTGGTGCCACCGGACTTCGAGCGCTACCGCGCCGTCTCCGCCGAGATCCAGGCACTCTTCCATGAACTGACGCCCCTGGTGGAGCCCCTCTCGCTGGATGAGGCCTACCTGGATGTCAGCGCCGTGACTGACTTTCAGGGCAGCGCCACCTGGATGGCACGCTGGCTGAAGGAAGAGGCGCTCAAGCGCACCGGCATCACCCTCTCCCTTGGCGTGGCCGCCAACAAGTTTCTGGCCAAGATCGCCAGTGACTGGGAAAAGCCCGACGGCCTGACGGTGATCACGCCCGAGACCAGCGACGCTTTCATCCGCCAGCTGCCCGTCGGCAAGCTGCATGGGGTCGGCCCCGCGACGCTGGCGCGTCTGACACGCCTGGGCATCACCACCTGCGAGGACATGCGCACCACGCCGCTAACGACGCTGGCCGAGCACTTCGGCAAGTTCGGCACCCGCCTGCACGAACTGGCGCACGGCATCGATGAGCGACCGGTGCGTGTCGAGCGCGAGCGCAAGTCGATCAGTGTCGAGCACACCTTCGATCACGACCTGCCCGACCTGCCAGCCTGCCTCGAGCGCCTGCCCGCCCTGCTCGAACGCCTGACCAGCCGTCACGCCCGCCATGACCAGCCGGTGCTGGCCAAGCAGTTCGTCAAGATCCGCTTCAACAACTTCGAGAGCACCACGCTGGAAAGCCTGCTCCCCGCCTCGACCACCACGCTGCCGAGCGCCAACAGCTTCGCCCTGCTGATGGAGCAAGCCTGGCAACGCGGGCATCGCCCTGTCCGCCTGCTGGGCGTCGGCGTGCGCCTCAAGGCCCGCGAGGACGCCCAGCAGCTGGGATTGTTCTAGCGCCTTGCTCGTTCGCGGTCATGCTTCCGCCTTCGCCTCGGGCGAAGAGCGCTCTGCCGCAGTGGTATCCGCTTCACCTTCATCGCCCCAATCTCCCCAGAGCGCCGAGGGAGAACGCAGACGAATCTCCAGCGGCAGACCTTCCACATCATGCTGAACGTCGATGGCTTCGAGGGGGCGCAACCTGACTTCGAGCATCGCCTGATTGGCATCGAAGGGGCCCGCCAGCTGTGAGGGCAGCTTCTGGGTCAGCTCCGGCGGCGCCACGATACGCGCCAATACACTGCGGCCATCCGCGAAATGCGCCTCGGCCACTCGCCCGACAGCCACCTTGCCGACATATTTCGGCGAGAAATAGGCATGCAGTTCCGGCGCATTGGCAGGCACCAGCACGCCCAGAGGTTCGCCAGCACTCACCTGCTGACCGGGCTGCACGTAGCTCTTGGCCAACAGGCCATCCTGAGCCGCCATCAAGGACATCGCCGCGATGCTGGCTTCGATACGCGCCAGCTGGCGGGTCAGGTCCTGACGGCGCTGAACTACCGGACCAGCCAGCTCGGAGCGCGTATTCTCGCGCAGCTGCAGCAGCAGGTTCTCACGCGCTCCCGACAGTTGATCCTGAGCACTGGCACGAGCCACGTGGATACTGGCGAGGTCCGTCAGGGGGACCTCACCCTGGCGACGGAAGTCATCGAACTTGTCAGTCAGCCCGGACTGGAAGCGCAATGAGGCCTCGGCGTTATCGACCCGCTGGCGAGCGGTATCGACCAGCGACTCGCTCTCTTGCTGTGCGCCCTTGGCGGGCAGCGTGGCCAGAATCTCCTTGAGTGCGGTGCGATCGGCCTCCAGCTCACCATCCTCGAGCACGAACAGGGGGCTGCCCTGCTTGACGCGCTGGCCGGCACGCTGAGGCACATCCATGACACGCGCATCACGCGGACTGGTGATCACCAGCGGCTCGTGCGTCAGTACCGCCGGGGCCGACAGCAGCAAGCGGTCGCGCAGCGCATACCAGGAAAAGGCCACCACCGGCACCAGCACCAGAGCCATCAGCCCTATCCAGCGCCAGCGCCCTCCGCCCCGCCTGGCCTTGGCGTAGGGAACCTTCAGCCCGGACTGCTGGTCCGGGTGACGAGACTTTTCCGGGTCAAATCGAATATCCATCAGAAGCGTTTTCCTCGGCGCAGGACCCACCACGGGGCCATGCTGGTTTCTTCGTGGCTGCGACGCAGCATTTCATTGAGAATCGCGACCAGTGCCAACAGACGCATGCTCAGCTGGTAGAACGGAAGCACCGGCAGCCAGACCATGTTCCTGAGCGCGACCGGAATATCGCGACTGACACAGCAAAGCCCGGCCAGCGCGTACCAGCTGCACAGCAGCAGATAGATGAGATAGAGCAGCACGCTGATCGACACCGCATGCACCAGTGGCTGGGTGGCATACCACCAGATGACATAGCCACCGATCAGGAAAGGCAGTGCCACGCTTTGCACCAATCCGTAGGTCATCGTGAACAGCGTGCCGGGCCACCCCATCAAGCGCGGCCGCATGCCGCGCCAATGCTTGCGCAGGTAGATGAAATAGAGATCGCCCTCCCAGCGCATGCGCTGACTCGCCAGACTGCGCAGAGTTTCCGGGCCATCCGTGAAGCCGACGGCCTCGGGGATGAACGCAAGTCGCATATGTGGATGCCGACGCTGGTACTGCTTGAGGCGCAAGGTAAGATCCAGGTCTTCCGCGGTGTGGGTGTCCCAGCCGCCGACCTGACGCACGATATCGGTGCGGAAGATGCCAAAGGCCCCCGAGATGTTGTTGATCAGATTCCAGCGCGCCAGCCCGGTACGGCCATATTCGATCGACAGCAGGTATTCCAGGGATTGCAGGCGTGTTGCCAGCGAGACCTTGCGATTACGAATGCGCAAGTTGCCGGCCGCCGCCAGTACATCGGGGTCTTCGAACACCACCACGCTGCGCGTGACCATGTCACTGGCAAAGCCGGTATCACCATCCAATGCATACACCAGCTCACCGGTGGCAAGCCCGAGCCCGGTATTGAGTGACGAGACCCGCCCCCCGCGCTGCCACTTGGGCACCACCCGCAGAGTACGGTTGGCATGCTGCCGAAAGGCACTGGCCTGACGTCGAGCAGCCGCCAACGTCTCGTGATTGGCCGTGGCGCCATCGATCACCATGATCACCTCGACGTGGCCGGGATAATCCTGATGCAACAAGGATTCGGCGCTGGCGGTCACCCCCTCGCCCTCTGAATAGCAAAGCACCAGGCAGCTGACGGAGGGATAGCGCTCGGGCATGACCCTGGCATCATGAGTGCTGCCCCAGCCGCGATCGCGCAGATGGCCGACCATGCCAGTAATCACGATGGCGGCCAGTGGCAGTTCGAAGAGAATCAACAAGGGCAGAATGGATACCGCCACCCACGGCGAATGCAGCATCGAGCCACTGACCCAATGCATTTCCATCAATACCTGCGAGACAAAGATATCCAGCTCTCTCATGCCTCGGCCTCGGATGGCATCTTGCCACTCGGTTGACCAGACGCCTGATCGTCCAGCAATTGCGCCAGCCAGTATGGCGCCTTGCCTGTGCAGCGCTCGCTGGGTAGCTCATGCATCTCGAGCGCGATATTCAGCCCCGCGTCGTCCTCTGCCAGGTCGGTCAATGACTTGATGCGGCGTGCGATATCCACAAAGTGTTCACGGGGCGTATGGGGCAGTAGAAAGAGCCAATGGCCGGCGTCGTATTCACAGACCAGGTCAGTATCACGCAGTAGGCTCGTCAGACGCTGGGCCATGGCGCTCAATGACGCAGCCGGCGATGAAGCCGACAGCGGAGACGCCACCGAGCGTGAAGGAAGGGCGCCGGAGGACATCACCATCAGCAGATGGCGGTGGGCATGACGACGGGCGAGCGTCACCAGCAGGTCCAGCATGTGATGAAGCTCGGCGCGTGAGACTCGCTGTCCCACCATCTGCTCGGGCATGCCTTCCTTGCGCGGCAAGGCAACGACGCGACGCCCGGCTTCGCTGAGCGCCAGCGAGGCAACACGTTGCTGGATCAGCTCTCCGGGCTGCTGCAACTGGCCGCAATCCATGCACTGGACTTCCACCTCGCCCTCTACCAGCCATAGATCGCATTTCCCGCAGGCCAGCGATTCCAGCGGTCGATCATAGTCGACCCCGATATGCCGCAGCCGGACATGACATTTCGGGCAGATGAGTCGTTCGTCATGCGTGAAGTGATCAAGGCGGTCCACATGACCGCAGGTGAAACAGTGCAGCCCATCGAGCGGCACGAGATCCAGATGGCGGCAACGCGGACAGACATCGATATAGTTGAGGTGCACGCTGCGACACTGTCGGCAATGACGCGTGCGTGTCATGAGCGTCGCCTCGCGGGCCCAGCCACGCTGAGCGAACAGCGCAAGCAGATCGTGCTGCTCGCTGGCAGTCATGCCCCATGCACTCAACAGAGGCCATTCACAACCGGCCATCAGTGCAGGTGACAGAGAGACCTGCAGGACATGGTCGGGATAGAGGCGCCACCAGCGCAACAGACGCTCAGCGCTCGCCGACAGCCCAGCCTCGTGTTGCTCAGCTGACGCCGAGGCCTCCAGGCGCTTCACCACATCTGACAGATCAAGCAGACGGCTGCCCGGCCATTGATTGGCCAGTGCCTCGATGGAGGGAGAGCTCGCCCCCGTCACGATCACGGGTATCAGCGCACCTGACGCCGTGGCTCGGATATCGCTCAGCAAGCGCTCTGCCTCCTGCAGCGTCAGATACCCCGCCGGCTGAACCGCCAGATGGATGGCATCACACTGGCAGCCCGCAGAAACCTCAGTCGCAGCGGCGGGCGAGGCGCGATGTGGCGCTCGCTGCGCGAGCATCGCCAGCAGACCCTGTGGCTCGACCGCCCACTCTCTTTCTTCTATCTGCGAATGCCCATCACTTGAGTGCTCACTACTTGCAGCCGCAGGACGGCCAACAATGGCTATGTACATCAGAAAATCCCGTGAGGTCAGTCTTCGCCCCACCACGCGCGCCCATACTTAAGCATGAGACATCACGGATGAAACACTGGTGCAGAATCAACCCCATGGGACTGACACCATGAAATGGAGTTCATGGTGGATTGCCAACATCGGCCTTTTGAGCAGTGGTTTCATACCCTCATGTCGTCAAACACACATCTATCTAATGACAAAGACTGATAAAACTGACACAAAAGTTTGACGCAAATTGCATTTAACCTGATGGACTATTGAATCTCTCCTCGTTGAACCTCTCCCTCCGTCAAGCCCCCCAATGCATGGCCTCCCAGTCATGCCCTTGGCCTGCGCGCCTTGACGATACCGCCCTGCTCGACGCATTCACTGGCAACCAGGCGCCCACCCCATCCCGCAAACAACAAAGCCGGCACCTGAAACAGGTACCGGCTTCTTCGTCACGACCTCAGGTCGATGACAGACTCATGCGCCGAGCAAGCGTGGCTCAGGCAAAGACGATGGTCTTGTTGCCGTGGATCAGCACGCGATCCTGCAGGTGCCAGCGCAGCCCGCGCGCCAGCACTTTCTGCTCGACATCACGACCGATGCGCACCAGTTCCTCGGCGGTATGGCAGTGAGTGACGCGGTGGATGTCCTGCTCGATGATCGGGCCGGCATCCAGCTCTTCGGTCACGTAATGGCAGGTCGCGCCGATCAGCTTGACCCCACGCCCGAAGGCCTGGTGATACGGCTTGGCGCCCACGAAGGAAGGCAGGAAGCTATGGTGGATGTTGATCAGGCGACCGGCATAGCGCTCACACAGACTCGGCGGAATGATCTGCATGTAGCGCGCCAGCACGATGCAATCGGCCCGGGATTCTTCCACCAGACGCTCGACCTCGGCAAAGGCCGGCGCCTTGTCATTCTTGTCGACCGGCACGTGATGGAACGGAATGCCGTGCCATTCGACCAGCGAACGCATGTCGTCGTGGTTGGAAATGACGCAGGGAATCTCGCAATCCAGATCACCGGACTGCCAGCGATGCAGCAGGTCCACCAGGCAATGGGAGTCCTTGGAGACCATCAGCACGACACGCTTCTTGGCGGCGGTGTCATGCACGCGCCACTGCATGCCGAACTCTTCACCGATCGGGGCGAAGCGCTTGCCGAGCTCAGCGGCGCTCAGGCCGATGGTCTCGGGGTTGATCTCATAGCGCATGAAGAAACGACCGGCGCCAAGATCAGAATGCTGATTGGCTTCGGTGATCCACCCGCCCTGCTCGGCGATGAAAGTGGAAACTCGGGCAACAATTCCGACCTGATCAGGGCAGGACACCACCAGGCGATAGGCGTGAGACATCGTAAGTTCAACCATTGTGATAGCGGGAATGATGTTCAGCCGGCGAAGCGCCGGCCTGCGCGAGGAATCATGACACCGCCCGTAAGCAGCCCCTCGGCAAAGGTGGGCTATTGTAGCTGATCACGCGGCCTGAAACAGTGCTGCACCCCGATTCTGTCCATATGGTCAATACGACATTGCGATCAGCGGCCATCACGCCGGCCCACCTCAAGGCGTCGTGCGAACGGCTGGGCCGCTCTCGAATCGACGCGACCGGACAACAGCGCCATTTGTGGCGCTTCGCGGGATTCCCGTATAGTTGAGCCACATTTTATAGATGGCATGACATCCATGTTGAAACCCCGCGTTCAAGTCCGTCAGAGACAACGTCCGCCGCTGCACCTGCTACCGCTGGGTGGCTGCGGCGAGATCGGCATGAATCTGACGCTGTATGGTTATCAGGATCACTGGATTGCCGTGGATTGCGGCATGATGATTCGCCAGGACCTGCCGGAAGGTCCGCTGCAGGTGCCGGATATCGAGTCCCTGGCAAGCCTGGGCATCAGCCCGCAGATGCTGGTGATCACCCATGGCCACGAAGACCACATCGGCGCGGTCGCCTGGTTGTGGCCGAAATGGCGCTGCCCGATCATCGCCACGCCCTTGGCGGCTGGCCTGCTGCGCGCCAAGTTTGCCGAGCGCGAGCTGGAAACCTCCAGCCTGCAGATCATCGAGGTGGATGAAGGCTTCGAATCCGGCCCCTTCGCACTGCGACTGTTACCGCTGACCCACTCCATTCCGGAAAGCTGCTCGTTGTTGATCGTCACGCCGGAATATCGCGTGATGCATACCGGCGACTGGAAGCTGGACCCGGAGCCGTTGATAGGCGAGCCCACCGATCCGGAGCGCTATCAGGCACTGGCACCGGTCGATCTGGTCGTCGGCGACTCCACCAATGCGCCGCTGGTGGGTCATTCGCGCAGCGAGGGCGAGGTGGCACGCGCACTGGAGAAGACGCTGGCCGGCTGTCGTGGACGCGTCGTCGTGACCTGCTTTGCCAGCAACCTGGCCCGCATCCTGGCACTGGGGCGCGCCGCCGCACGCAATGGTCGCCGCATCACGCTGCTGGGTCGCTCGATGGAGCGCATGGTGCGCGTCGCCCGCGGTCTCGGTTATCTGGAAGACTTCCCGCCGCTGGTACCGGTGAAGGACCTGGGCTACCTGCCCCCGGAAGAGGTCATGGTGATCGCCACCGGCAGCCAGGGCGAGCCGCGCGCCGCACTGTCACGCCTGGCCAATTCCCGCCATCCTGACTTCGAGCTGGCTGCCGGCGACACCGTGATCTTCTCTTCCAAGGCGATTCCCGGCAATGAGCTGGCCATCGGCAAGTTGCACAACGCCCTGACACGCCTCGGCGTCGGCATCATGGAAGAGAAGCAGTTCCCGGACCTCCACGCCTCCGGGCACCCGGCGCAGGAAGAATTGCGCACCTTCTATGGCTGGCTGAAACCGGTACGCCTGCTACCGGTGCATGGCGAATATCGCCACCAGCTCGCTCACACCCAGGTGGCACAGTCCCTGGGCATCGAGGCACCGCTGATTCCCGTCAATGGTGACGTGATTCGCCTCGATGCTCAGGGGCTGTCGGTGGAGAAACGCCTGACACTGCACGAGCGCATCATCGAGCATGACAAGGTGCGTCCGCTGGATTCCATGGACCGCCGTGCCCGCGCGCGTCTCGGCCGGCATGGCAGCGTCTCGCTGGCGTTGCCCGTCACGCTGCAGGAGGCCGGCTGGGTTCGCATCGGCCGCTTGATGCTGGATATCAGCGGCACCTCAAGCCTAGATGAAGACAGCTTCGCCGAGTGGCTGGATGACACCCTGGCAGGCCTGGATGCCAGCAATGAACGTGAACTCAAGCAGCAACTCGATGGCCGCATCAATCGCTGGCTGCGCAACCACCTGCGCCATGAGCCGGTGCTCTTCCTGCATATCATGGCCATGAATCAGGAGTGAGTGTCGCGCCATCATTGAAGTGATGGCCGCCTTGAGCTCACTGCCCTGCACAAAGCAGCGCATGAAAAAGCCCGCCCGGGAAATACCGGGCGGGCTTTTCTGCTGCTGGGAGGCGCTCAGGGACTGGTGATGGCGAGATTGCCGACTTGCAATCTCGATCTCAGGCGCTTCAGCCACCTCCATGGCGTCAGGCCGAAGGTCTCAAACGGACTTGTTCTTCGGCGGACGGCCACGACGCTTGGGCTGATCACTGACCAGATCATCCACGGAAAGGCCAGCTTCGATCATCGCATCACGAATCTCGGCAAGCTTGCGCTCCTTGGCGATTTCTTCTTCGCGGCGCTGCTCGTCTTCTTCGGCTTTCTGCTCGATCACCTCATTGATGACCTCGGAGAGCTTGTGCAGTTGTTCCATGGACAGCTGACGCGCTGCTGCACGAGCAACATTCTTGTTACGAGCGATCTTTTCGAGAGAATCGGCTGTCATTTCGCTACCTCCACCATATGCACTGAGCTGGAATCCCTGCGAGTCATCGCATTGGATGTGATAATGCAGCAAAGTATAAGCGCAAAATATGAACTAACAAGCCTTGTCAAAAGCAAGGCAGTGTTTCCATAGGATAGACCAACAAAAACCCCGCTTGATAGCGGGGTTTTTGTCAGCGCCTGTGAATTATCCAGAATGGCTCGATCAACATGAGCGTCACGTTTGATGACGAAAAAGGACTCAGCCTCCCGTCATGTTCATGAAGCGAACGATCTGGACATCACCGTCCGTCGTGAAGTGATGACGCTCGGGCTTGAGGTGCATGGCATCGATGATCGCGGCCTTGAGCGGCTCGATGTCACCCGGGTGGCGACGCATGATGTCACGCAGGTCAAGCGAGTGCTCATTGCCAAGACACAGCAACAGACGCCCCTCTACCGTGACGCGAACGCGGTTGCAGGTCGAGCAGAAGTTATGACTGTGCGGTGAGATGAATCCCACCCGTGATTCGCTGTCCGCCATGCGGAAATAGCGGGCCGGCCCCAGACTGTCTTCAAGCGTGGGAATCAGCGGATAACGCGTCTCGATGCGCGCCTGGACATCATCACTGGAGCAGAAGGTCTCGTCACGCCCGTGATCCGAGACCTGGCCCAGCGGCATCTCCTCGATGAAGCTGATGTCCAACCCTTCCTCACGCGCAAATTCGACCAGCGACACCACTTCGTGATCATTGCGCCCTTTCAGCACCACCGCATTGAGCTTGATGCGGAAGCCTTCCTCGCGCGCAGCACGGATGCCGGCGATCACCTTGTTCAGGTCGCCGGTACGCGTCAGCGCCTTGAAGCGCTCCGGGTCCAGAGAATCAAGGCTGATATTCAGCCGTGACATGCCGGCGGCCTTCAACTGCGCGGCGTGCTTGGCAAGGCCCGCGCCGTTGGTGGTCATCGAGAAGTCCTTGAGCCCCTCGAGCGCGCCGATTTCATCGACCAGCTTGCCGATATCACGCCGCACCAGCGGCTCCCCGCCGGTCAGGCGAATCTTCTCGACCCCCAGTTCCACGAAGGCGCGCGCCAGCAACGCGATCTCTTCGAGGCTCAAGACCTCGTCGCGCGGCAGAAAGGTCATCTCTTCGCTCATGCAATAGACGCAGCGAAAATCACAGCGGTCCGTCACTGACAGGCGAACATAGCGGATGCGACGACCGAAGTCATCGACCAGGGTTTCCATCATGACTCTCCCGAAAACTTGGGTGTTGCCAGCGATGATTGTCTCTCTTCGCTGCTGGCCTCGGCCAATGAGTCATCAGCCTTGTGTTGCTCGACAAAGGGGGATACCGCTTCACCCTCTGCCGTCACCGCGGACTCTGGATGCCAGCGCTCGAGTGCCTCGCGATCGCTCGAACGTTCCCGCACCCAATAATCTCCCGTGGCGGTGTGCTCCTTTTTCCAGAAAGGCGCCCGCGACTTGAGGTGGTCCATCAGGAAGTCACAGCCGGCAAAGGCCGCCTGACGATGCGCACTGGCGACCAGCACCAGCACGATATTGTCGCCGGGCTCGAGCCGTCCGACACGGTGAATGATGCGCACCCCGGTGAGCGGGAAGCGCTCGCGCGCCTCTATGATCAAGCGCTCGAGGCTGCGCTCCGTCATGCCGGGATAGTGTTCCAGCGTCAGCGCGACGACATCCGGTCGCTGATTGAAATCACGCACCAGTCCCGTGAAGGACACCACGGCACCAATGTCGCCGCGCCCACGCGTCAGGACGTCCTGCTCGACACGCAGATCAAAATCGCTGGCCTGAATGCTGACCGAAAAGGCCCGCGAGGCTTCGTTTGCGACCTGGGTCATGTCAGCCCCCCGTCACCGGTGGGAAGAAGGCGACTTCATCACCGGCATTCAATGGGTGGTCATCGCGCACCATGTCCTGATTGACGGCGCATAGCACGCGAGTGTCATTGAGCGCTTCAAGCTGAGGGTCACGCAGCGCCAGGGTGCGCTTCAAGCCCCCGACCGTCGCTTCGGACAGCGTCGTCAGGTTCAGCGCCAGACAGTCGAGGTCCAGGCGTTCCCGCAGTTCCGCCAGGAAGAGAACCCGCACGGTGGCATCACCGCGGGCCGCCGGAGCGGCCTGTCCCGCTGTCGCTTCGATGGGCTCAGCTGTTGCAGCACGGCTTGGTTCGGTCCGGCTTGGTTCAGTCCGGCTTGGCTCAACCGGCGTCTGCTCGACAGCGGCGGCTTCGTCCGGACGCTGCCAATCACCACTCTTGCCACCGGTCTTGGTCTCGAGCTGGATATCGCCGATCACGATACCCTTGTCGACCGCCTTGCACATGTCATAGAGCGTCAGTGCCGCCACCGAGGCCGCCGTCAGCGCTTCCATCTCGACACCGGTACGCCCATTGAGGCGGCACAGCACCTGAATTTCCACACAGCTGTTGGCGCTGTCCAGCGTGAAGTCGACCGTCACCTTGGAGAGCATCAAGGCATGACAGAGCGGGATCAGCTCATGAGTGCGCTTGGCCGCCTGGATACCGGCAATACGCGCCGTCGCCAGCACATCCCCTTTGGGCAAGCCACCTTCGGCGAGCAGGGCGAGCGTGGCAGGCAGCATGCTGACGCGTGCGCTGGCTCGCGCCTCGCGGCGGGTTTCCTGCTTGTCCGCAACATCCACCATATGGGCTTCGCCGCGTGCGTTGAGATGAGTAAGGCTCATGAGCTGTCTCGTATCCGTATCGGGTGCGCCTGACTGGCGGCAATCTCTGAAATACCAATGCCTGAAGAAGCAGGCAGGCAAGCCCTGATGGACAGGACTGGCCAAGAAATTAGCAGACTATCTTTTCATGAATCAGCTGGCATGACCACTGGGCGGGCATCGCCTAGACGATGCCGCGACTGCCCAGCCACTGCACCATGACCGGCTCACCGGCGTGAAGCGTGGCGCAGCCGGCGGGAATCTCGATCAGGCATTCGGCCAGCAACATCGAGGTCAGAATACCCGAGCCCTGCCGCCCCGTGGTCATCACCACCTGACGCCCCTGGTCATCCAGCACGATCTGGCCGCGATGATAGTCGACACGCTCGGCACGTGAGCGCAGCGTCTCGCCAGCGATCAGCTGCAGGCGCGGGGCTTGCCACTGTGCCAGTGTCGTCGCGGAGGCGCTCGCCTCATCCTTCGCCTCAACCCTCGCCAACCGCTGCTGGCCCGACAACAGGCGCAGCGCGGGCAGCACGAACTGCAGGAAGGTGACCATGGTCGCCACCGGATTGCCCGGCAAGCCGAAGAACGGCACCTGGCCAGATGACGACTCGGCGGCGGCGGGAGTGGCACGCAACATGCCGAACGCCAGCGGGCGCCCCGGACGCATGGCGATACGCCACAGCGCGAGCTCACCACAGGCAGCGAGGGCACTGCGCACGTGATCGGCCTCGCCCACCGACACGCCGCCGGAGGTGATGACCATGTCGGCACGCGTCGCGGCATCACGCAGGGCAGCACTCACGCTCGCCTCGTCATCGCTCAGGATGCCGAGATCCAGCACCTCGATGCCCTGATCGCGCAGCAGCGCCACGAGGCTGAAGCGATTGGCGTCATAGATGCCGCCGGCCGGCAGTGTCTCGCCGGGGGCCGTGACCTCGTCACCGGTGGAGAAGATCGCCACCGTCAGCGGCCGATAGACAGCGACCTCGGCGAGCCCGAGCGACGCCAGCACGCCCACGGCGGCGGGCGTCAGCCACTGGCCCGGCGCCATCACCTGGCTGCCGCGCGCGATATCCTCTCCGGCCTGACGCACATTCTGGCCACGGCGAATGCTGGTCACGCCCTCGATCACCACCCGCTCGCCTGCGTCACCATCGACCAAGCCCTCGCCCAGCCCTTCGCCCTCGCCCTGCGCGGAGCGATACTCGAGCTGCTCCTGCATGACGACGGTATCGGCGCCTGCGGGCAGGGCCGCGCCGGTCGTGATGCGCATGGCCTCCCCCGCGGCGAGTGCTCGGCCCGTCCAGGGATGGCCCGCCAGCGAGCTGCCGATCACGCTCAACTCGCAGTGATCGCTCAATTCGCCGCGATCGCTCAGGGGCTCGCCGCTCGCCGCGTCTGGCAATGAAGCCCGCGCCAGCGCGATGCCATCCATTGCCGCGTTGGTCTGTGCCGGAACATCCAGCGGCGAGATGACCGTCTCGGCGAGCACACGTCCGGGCGCCTGCGCCAGGGCGACACGCTCGCTGCGTGGCGTGCGCATCACGCCCGCCAGGCTCTCCCCCAGCACGCTCAAGGCTTCATCGACACTCAGCATGCGCTCGCCGAAACGCGGATCGAAACACGACAGGCTCATGCGCCCACCTCGCCACGCGGCTTGCCGCCTTCCAGACGCCAATGCACCGGCCAGGCGGCGATCCAGGCGGCCAGCGCCTGAGGATCGTCAAGGTCCAGCCGCTTGAGGTCCTGCGGCACATCATCACGAGGCGGCAGCTGCGCCGCCGGTGTCGCCAGCGCATGGATCCAGGGGTCCTCTGGGGCTCGCAGCGGCTTGCCCACGGCCTCGCGGTACAGCTCAAGCTTGGGCAGCGGCCACTGCTTGAAGCCCTCGACCAGAATCAGGTCCACCTCCAGCCCCTCGAGCTGCGCCACCAGTTGCTCCAGATCGGCCTCCGCCTGGTCCGGCGTCTCCATCATCAGCGCAAAGCGCTTGGCAGACGCCACCAGCATCGGCACGGCACCGGCCGTTCGCAGACGATGACTGTCCTTGCCCGGCGTATCGACATCAAAGGCATGATGCGCATGCTTGATGACGGCGACGCGGAGGCCGCGCGCTCTCAACTCGGGCAGCAGCTGCTCGAGCAGCGTGGTCTTGCCGGTGCCGCTCCAGGCTGCAATGCCCAGCAGCGGACACGCTGACGCCGCCAGACGTGCCTGCCAGGCGGGCGACATCCCGACTTCATGAGAAATATCACCACGCGGCGTGGGATCATCACTGCGAGGGGAGGAATGTTCAGCACTGACAGCGGTATCTGCACGCTGGTCAGTCGTGGAAGAAGACTCAGGCATGAAGGTTCTCTTGATGATTCCGGCGTATGGCGGCCTGTCGACGGGCTCACCGCAGCGCTCCCGCACCCGCAAGGGAAAAGATGACGATGACAATGCGGGCTGAGCGGATGCCATGAAGGTGAACACGCACGGCGCTCATTTCAATGGGCAACGGCTCGATATGAACAAGGGTTCAATGGGGACAACGACGCAGAGTGGCAAGACACCCGCCAGAACCGCCAGACACGACACTTTCAAGGTGCAACGTAAAGGCCATCAAGACCGGACAGGCAAAGACAATAACCCGCCATACTCCTGAAGAGACGCACCCGGCGATGACCATCTGCATCACAATGACACACCCTGGGCGTGCAAACGGGAACGGATGACACGCAAAGGACGTCAGGAAAGAAGCACGCTCAGCGCGAGCCGGCTTCCATCTCACGGCATTCTTCAAGGGTATTGAGATTAGCGAAGTCCTGCTCGCTGCCCGCCTGCACCTTGAGCCAGACGTGCTGATCGAACCAGCGGTCGATCTTGCGCTCGCCAGCGGCCAGCGCCGCCTGCAGCGAGGGCAGCAGGCCACGGTGCATGAGACAGATCACCGGATGGTAACGGAACTCGTCTGCCGCCACGGCCAGCAGCGCAGGCCCGGCATCACCAGCGTGCCCGCCTTCGACAGTGAAGCCTTCCAGATGATCGCCGTTGGCATGGTCGATCAGCGCCACGCTCAGCGTCTCGACCAGTTCATTGGGCAGGTGCGGCACATCGCAGGCCACCATCATCACCCAAGGCGTCCGCGCTGCCGCCAGTGCACTGGCCATGCCCATCAGGGGGCCGTGGTAGCCCTGCTCGCTGTCTTCGACCAGTGGATGACCATAAGCAGCATATTCGGCGTGCGAGCGGTTGGCATTGATCAGCAGTTCACCCACCTGAGGGGTCAGGCGCGCCAGCACATGCGCCACCAGCGGCACCTCATTGAGCATGACCAGTCCCTTGTCGACGCCACCCATGCGCCGCGCCTGGCCACCGGCCAGCACCACCCCGGTGATATTGGCGGGCGTGAGCGAGGCCTTGAGCTGCTCGGCATCGCTCGGCAGTGGCGTGGCGTCAGAGGTGTGATTGGAGCTCGGCATGAAGGCGTATCCCGGTCGAGTGCGCATAGGCGCAGGTAATGGCATGCAGCAGGGCTGCTGGCAGGGCATCCAGTGCAAGCGGCTGATGCACAAGGCCTTCTCAGCCCTGAAGCTTGAGGTGCTTGCACTGAAGGCTCAGCCCATTGAAGACGACTCAGCCCGCTGTGGGCTCAGTGTGCAGGCTGGCAGCGCTCAGCGTCCAGCGCGCACTCGAGCCCTGACTCAAGGCATTGTCCTGATGCGAGGACAGGATCACCGCACACCCCTGCTGGCACATCTGCTCCAGCCGCAGCGCCAATTGCTCGACGGCGGCCTGATCCAGATTGGCGGCAGGTTCATCCAGCAACAGCACCGGCGGACGTGACAACCAGGCGCGCGCCAATGCCAGGCGGGCACGCTCGCCACCCGACAGAGAGCGAGCCGGCTGACGGGCCTGATCGCTCAGCCCGCTCCAGCGCAGCATCTCTTCGACCTGATCGCGCTGCTGGCCGGCAGAGCCACTGTCGGGCTGCCAGCGAGCCGCCAGCACCAGATTGCCGGCCACGCTGGTGTCGAACAGATACGGCTGCTGGTGCAGGTAGCGCACCGGATGAGCGTCACGGGTCTGCCATTCAAGCTTGCCGCCTGTCGCTGGCTGCATGCCGGCCAGCACGCGCAGCAGCGTGGTCTTGCCGCTGCCGTTGTCGCCCTTGAGGTGCACCCAGCCGGACGCCGGGGTCGGCGCCCAATCCAGCGCCGCCACATGCCACAACAGGCGCCCTTGCGCCTCGGCGCCCTCGCCGGATGCCTGCGCCGCAGGCGGCAAGCGATATTCGAGGCCGCGCACGCGCAACAGAGGGGCAACGCTTGCGTCGGCAGCGAGTACCTGGGCAGCAGGCGGCGCGGCTTGCGCGAAGCCAGTCCCCGCCACCGGGCAGGAGGGGTCGCCCGGGGGAACAGACGAGGACGAAGAACTAGGGGGGAACATCATGACTCCATACGACGATTCAGCCTGACGCGATCAGTGCTGGTGTGCTTGTCTCAACTGGCAGGCAGGCGGCTTGCAGGCTGCGGGAGCAGAACGTGACTGGCGGCGAGGCCGCAGGTCACGCCTGCACCACCAGCTGACCGCGACCGCGCAACAGGCCCAGCATCAGATTGAGCGCCAGTGCCAACACCAGCAATACCATGCCCAGGGCGACCCCCTGGGCATACTCGCCCTTGAGGGTTTCCAGCGCGATGGCCGTGGTGATATTGCGCGTGAAACCGGCAATGTTACCACCCACCATCATGGCGCAACCCACTTCAGCGATGATTCTACCAAACGCGGCCACCAACGCCGCCATCACGCCGAAACGGGCCTCCATCACCAGCCGCCACAGCGCCGCCCGGCGCGACGCCCCCAGCTGCAAGGCCGTTTCCCAGGCACGCTTGTCGACGCCCGCCAGCGCGGCATGCAGCATCACCACCAGAATCGGCAGTGCGAGCAGAATCTGCCCGATCACCATCGCCGGCTGGGTGAACAGCAGATGCCAGTCACCCAGCGGGCCAGCGCGCGACAGCAGGATGAACAGCAGCAGCCCCACCACCACGGTGGGGACGGCCATCAGGGTATTGATCAGCGAGATCAACAGCCAGCGCCCCGGGAAGGCACAGCGAACCAGCACGAAGGCGATCAACAGTGCCGGTGGCACCGCGATCAACATCGCCATCAACGAGACACGAAACGACACGCCGATGATCTCCCACAGCGCGCCATCCATGCTCAGCAGGAGGCTCATGGCCTCCTGTGTGGTTTGCCACAAGCTCACGAACGCGGCTCAGCTTGTGCGCCCTGCGCCTTCACCGGCGCGCGCTCAGAGGCGCGATCCGCTGTCTGGCGAGCATCGAAGCCGGTCTCGCCATGGCTGGCATGAAACAGCGCCTTGCCCTTGAGACGGTAATCATCGATTGCCTGCTGCCCTTCGCTGGAGATCAGCCATTGGGCCAGCTCACGCGCACCACGGGTATTGAGCCCATCATGATTGGCCGGGTTGACCAGAATCACCTGATAGGGGTTGAAGAGGCGCGCATCGCCCTCGACCAGAATCTCAAGCTCGAGCTTGTCTTCCATCGCAAGCCAGGTACCACGATCACTCAGGGTGTAGTCCTGCAGCTCACTGGCCATGCTCAGCACCTTGCCCATGCCCTGGCCGACGGCCTTGTAGCCGGAGAAGTCAGGGGTGACATCGGCACTCTGCCACAGGGCCAATTCCTTCTTGTGGGTGCCGGAGTCATCGCCGCGCGAGATGAAACCGGCATTGGCGCCGGCGATCTTGCCCAGTGCCGCGTCCACATCCTGCATGCCGTCGATGGCCGCCGGGTCCGCCTCGGGGCCGAGCAGCACGAAGTCGTTGTACATCACGCCATGCGGTTCGACACCGTAGCCGGCATCGACGAACTTGCGCTCGGCGCCCGGGGCGTGAGTCATCACCAGATCCACATCGCCATCCTGGCCCATGCGCAACGCCTTGCCGGTACCGACCGCGATGACCTGAATGGTGACATCGTGGGCTTCTTCATACTCCGGCAGCAGGTGATCGAGCAGGCCTGAATTGTAGGTACTGGTCGTGGTAGCCAGACGGATGATGTCGTCGGCTGCCTGGGCCGGCAGAATGCTCAGCGCACCGAATGACAGGCCTGCGAGGGTGGCCAGCAGGCGACGAGAAGACAAGGTATGGCTTTGCGGCATGGGTGGTGCTCCCTGAATATTTTTCTGGCGTGACGGTCTTGATGACATCAACGTGAATGCTGACTCTGCAAACGACATGCCGAAAGCGCTGTGGTGACGAAACGGACGATCCGATAAAGGCTTTCAAGGCTTTGCCAGACAGCGCTGATACATGGGCTGGCACGCAAGACAGCCGGCGATGATACCGGAATCCTCTCCAGCAGGCAGACTTGCCGGTACCCGCCTCCTGTCGTCCCTATCGTCCCTGACGCCCTGACGCCCTGACGCCCTGTCGCCCTGACGCCCTGTCGCCCTGATGACGTCGCTATATCGACTGGAGCGAATGGCGCTACCGGAATGGCACTGCGGGAATGGCATTGCCGGAATGGCCGAGAAAATACTGACAATAACTCCAGGCATGACCACCACTGGCCCATGACGACCCGATTGCCGAGTCATCGCCGGGCCTTGCGTAGCGCAACGGGACAGCCTGCCAACCCTGCCCGCCAGCGCCGCGTGCTGACAAGGCTGCAAGGCCCTGCCTGTGGCCAGCACAAGCAGAAAGAGGCCGCAATGTGGCATCCAGCGCTAGATTACCAGTGAGCAGCACGCCACAATGCCCGCATGATAGAGATGATCTCCCCTGCGACCATTACTGCCCTGTTGACTCGAGGAACGCCATGACTGCCCACGCCCCCTCCACACCCCGTGAGACCCGGCGTAGCGGCAGCGACCCCCTCCCCACCGCCTCGGTACTGATCGTCGATGACGAGCCCGGCATGCGCCGCTATCTGGAGAAGGCACTGTCCTCGCGCTTCGCGCTGATCGAATGTGCCGACAGTGTCGAGCAGGCCGAAGCCCTGCGCTCGCGCCTGCACTTCGACCTCATCCTGCTCGACATTCGCCTGCCGGGACGTGATGGCCTGGATTGGGATGAGGCGCTTGCGCCCTCTTCGGTCAGCGATGTCATCTTCATGACCGCCTACGCCGATCTCGAGACCGCTGTGCGCGCACTGCGGGCCGGAGCCTGTGATTTCATCATCAAGCCGTTTCGTCTCGAACAGTTGCAGGCCGCGCTGGACCGCTGCCTTGAGCGCCGCCAGCTGACGCGGGAAAACTTCCTGCTCCGGCGCGACAATGCCCGCCATCAGCAGGAAGAGGCCAGCCTCAAGGGCGAGAGCCCTGCCATGCAGGAGCTGGCGCATATCATCGCGCGCGTTGCTCCCGCGCCCTCGCCGGTGCTGATTCTGGGGGAGTCCGGCACCGGCAAGGAGCTGGCGGCGCGTGATCTGCATCGCCTGTCCGGTCGGCGCGGCGCCTTCGTGCCGGTCAACTGCGGTGCCATCAGCCCGGAGCTGTTGGAGAGCGAGCTGTTCGGCCACCTCAAGGGGGCCTTCACCGGCGCGCACCGTGGCCGTGATGGCCTGTTCAGCTTCGCCGATGGCGGCACGCTGTTCCTGGATGAAATCGGCGAGATGCCATTGGCAATGCAGGCCAAGCTGTTGCGAGTGCTGGAGACGCGCCGCGTGCGCCCCGTCGGCGGCGAGCAGGAACAGGCGGTGGACGTGCGTATCGTGGCCGCCACTCACCGCACACTGGAGACGGAGGTGGCCGCGGGCCGCTTCCGCGAAGACCTCTACTATCGCCTCAACGTGCTGAGCCTGACACTGCCGGCCCTGCGCGAGCGCCCGGAGGACATCCCGGCGCTGGCCCAGCATTTCTCGCGCCAACTGTCGCGTGAGCTCAACCTCCCCGCCGTGCCCTGGCAGCATTCTGATCTCACTCGCCTGTGCCACTATTCCTGGCCCGGCAATGTGCGGGAACTCAAGAACGTCATCGAGCGCGCCTTGCTGCTCGGCCGCCTGCCCGGCGATACCCTGCCGGTCGACAGTCAGGCCGAACAGGCATCAAGCCACCCGGCATGGGATGACAGCGGAGACGCGACCACCTCCATCGAGGAAGAGGCCACCAGCAGCGGCTATCCACTCGAGTGGTCATTGGATGCGGTGGAAAAGGCCCATCTGTGCGCGGTACTGGAGCGACATGCCAACAACAAGTCCGCCGCCGCCCGCCAGCTGGGCATCTCGCGCAAGACGCTGGATCGCAAACTGACCACCTGGCGCGCCGAGCAGCAAGTCAGCGAGGACAGCGGCGCTGAGAATGGCACTGAGAGTGGTACTGAGATTAGTACTGAGAGCGGCGCTGAGAGCGATCAACCCGCCCCTGCCGCCACGTCCGCCGCTCCCTACGGAGCCGACGGCAGCGCATGATCAAGCGCCTGCGCCATTACTTCGCCGGTTCGCTGCGGCGCAGGCTGCTGCTGCTGACACTGGCGCCGCTGCTGGCGCTGATGCTGGCGCTGGTCGGCCTGACCGCCTACTGGACCACGGCCTATACCGACCGCCAGCTGTACATGAACGTGCGCAGCGATCTTGATGTCGCCAGCCGCACGCTGCAGAGCCAGCATCAGCGCCTGCGTGATGGCCTGGAGGCGATGCGTCGTAACCTGCGTCAACTGGTGGCACCCGATGAGCAGACCGCGCAGCTGTTACCACGGCTGGTGCCGCGCCTGGATACCATGCGGGACACCCTCAATGCCGACTGGCTGCGCTGGCTGCCCACCGAGCAGTTGCGACAGACGCCCGGCGTCGCCGCGCTGATTCCGCAACTGGCGCGCGGCGAAAGCCTGGATGGCCTCGACATGCTGTCCAGCGACTCGCTGGCGACGCTGGACCCTGCCCTTGCCGAGCGCGCGCGCCTTGCGCTGCGCCAGACGCCCTACGCACAACCCAGTGCCCGTCGCGAGGAAAACCGCGGCATGCTGCTGCGGGCGCTGGTGCCCATCCTCGATGGCGAGGGCAAGCTGCTGGGCGCGCTGGATGCGGGCCGCCTGCTCAACCGTGATCCGCGTCTGGTCGATGAGATCCGAGATCTGCTCTATGGCCCCGGCACTCTGCCGGAAGATGGCACCGGCACCATCACCCTGTTTCTCGATGATGTTCGCATCGCCACCAATGTCACCGACGCCAGCGGCGAGCGCGCGCTGGGCACGCGCGCCTCGCTGGAGGTGAAGCGTCAGGTGATCGGCAATGGCGAGCGCTATATCAATCGTGCCTTCGTGGTTCGTGACTGGTTCGTGGCCGCCTATGCCCCGCTGGATTCCCTGGATGGCCAGCGGATCGGCATGATCTACGCAGGCTATCCGCAGGCGCCCTACGCGCGACTCTATCGCGAGACGCTGACGCATATCAGCCTGGTGCTGATCGCGGTCAGCCTGTTGGGGGTACTGTTGGTGTGGAGCAGCATCGAGCGTCTGATGCAGCCGATCCGACAGATTCGCCGTGTGGTGCATGCGGTGCGTGACACCCCCTCACAGGAGGGCTTGCGCATAGGCCCGCTGTCCTCTCTTGGGCCGGCGCAGCGGCACGGTGATGAGCTGGATGAACTGGCCGAGGAATTCGACGCCATGCTGGCGCGACTGGAAGCGCACCGCCATGAGATACAGCTCGCGGCCCAGACGCTGGAAGCTCAGGTGGAGGATCGCACCCGCGATCTGAGCGCCCAGACCGCCACGCTGCGCGAACGCAGTCAGGCGCTGGAGGAGCACGTTCGCCTGCTGCGCGAAGCGCGTGCGCGCCTGCTGACCCGCGAGAAACTGGCGGCACTGGGCGAGCTGACGGCGGGTATCGGCCACGAGATCAACAACCCCGCCGCGGTGATTCTGGGTCATGTCGAGTTGATCGAGGTGATACTCGGTGAACAGGCCGAGCCGGTGCGCGAGGAAATCGCCACCATCATTCATCAGGTCGAACGCATTCGCGCGCTGGTCGACAACCTGCGTCAGTACGCACGCGACCCGCTCGTCTCCAACGACATTGGCGACGGCAACTCACTGACGCCGTCACTCGGCGCGCCTCACCTCAGCCAGATTCATCCCGACGAGGCGATCCACAGTGTCGAGGTGCTGGTCAGGCACGCGCTGGACCATCACGGCCATCAATTGCAGCATGAGCTGGCGGCGACCCGCTTGATCGAGGCCGATCGCGCGCAACTGACCCAGGTGCTGGTCAATCTGCTGATCAACGCCATCGAGATGGCGCCTGCGCCGGATACGCTGTGCATCACCAGCCGTGATCGTGATGCAGCGCTGGCCGTAATGAATGGCGAGCCAAACAGCCGTCCGGATACGTCAGTCTCAGCGCCAGCGTCAGCCTCAGTGCCAACAGCGGAGCTCGCCCCCGTGGCGGGAGTCGAGATACGCGTCATCGATCACGGCGCTGGCGTGCCCGAGCACCTGAAGTCGCGCATCTTCACGCCCTTCTTCACCACCCGCGCCAATGGCTCGGGCATCGGGCTGTCGGTCTCATCGGGCTTGATCACCCAGCTGGGGGGCAGGCTATGGCTGGAAGATACGCCCGGTGGCGGCGCCACCTTCTGCCTGTGGCTGCCGTGCATCGCACGCCGGCATCATGAGGATGATCAAGGGCGCCATCTGCTCGAGACGCTCAGCGCCGGTGGCAGCAGTCGCTCGCCTTGAGCCACACACAACAAATGAACTCACCTGGCCGTGGCGAGGCGCACTGCCACGCACTCCCACCCGCGTGCTAGCCTGCGCGCATGCTCACTCAATCAGGCACCACTGATGTCGCACGATAGCTCCCCTACTGCCCCCGAACCTCTCACTGCCGGCAAGGCAGATCAGCCCACTGACGATGGGGAGATGGCAGCGTCTCGCACGCTGGGCAAGCGGCTGCGCGAACTGCGCACGCGTCATGGCCTCTCTCAGCGCGAACTGGCCAAGCGCGCCCAGGTGACCAATTCGACCATCTCGCAGGTCGAGCAGAACGCGGTCAGCCCTTCCGTCAGCTCGCTGAACAAGATTCTCGAGGTATTTCCGATCTCGCTGAGCGACTTCTTCAGCGATGAGATACCCGTCGAACCACCACGCATCCTGCGTGACAGCGAGCATGAGCCGATCGCGGGCTGTGGACCGGGGCTCACGCTGCGACGCATTGATCAATCCCGGCAGACATCGCCACAGCCCCAGATCGAGCTGGGCAGCCTCGCACCGGAGTGCAGCGCCTATCTGCAGGCCGCGCATGACAGCCTGGTGCTGGTGACGCACGGCGCACTGTGCATCGAGTTCCCCGCGACGGCGGCCTGCCAGGAGGCACTTCTCGAATGTGGTGATGCTGCGCGACTGCATGCAGGGGAGCGCTATCAACTGCACTGGCGCAAGCCTGAGGCGTCACAAGCCGCCAACCATGACCTCGTGCCCTCTGAAGTCGCCAACCGTGAAGTTACCCACCACGAGGCCTCCGACGCTGCCGAGGCCCCAGACTGCCAGTGGCTATGCATCGCACAGAGTCGCTAGGCAGGCATTCGCTCGAGAGCTGCTCGGCCCTGCCAGCTCGGCCCTGGCCAGCACGCCCTTGACCAGTAAGTCCCAAGCCAGCTCGGCCGAGTGGGCGTGAAGCGCGTCGCTAGCCTCTTGCAGCACGGGAGTGAGGCTGGCCCGCAGCATCAGGCGACTGCTCGCGCGCCTCATCACAGGGGTCATTGGTGGCCGGCTCGGCCAGGAAACGCTCCACCATGGTGTGCGGGCAGAAATCTGCCAACCATTCCTCGCGCACCGGATAGCCCTCCTCTGCCAACAACTCGTTCATGCGTCGCGCAAGGCCTTCGGCGGAATGCGGCGCGATGGCGTGTTCCAGCTCGCCCTTGAGGATCTCGCGTATTCCACCACGGCAATCCACCGAGACCACCGGTGTGCCGCAGGCCAGCGCCTCCATCAGCACGATACCCATGCCCTCGACACGCGAGCTGAGCACAAATAGCTTGGCGGCACGCATCCAGGCATAGGGGTTGTCACGCTGACCAGCGAAGATCACCCGCTCGGCGATGCCAAGCCTCTCAGCCTGGGCTTCCAGGGCTTCCCGGCAATTGCCCGCCCCCACGATCACCAGCGGCTCCTTCGGATTGGCCAGGGCATAGGCCTCGAGCAACAGGGCGTGATCTTTCTGCGGCACCAGACGCGCCACATTGAGAATGAAGGGCTCAGCGGGGATATCCGGCTCATCCATGGCGGCCTGCTCGCGGATCCGGGTGATCGGACAGGCATTGACGATCGTCTCGATATGCGCCGGTGTCACCCCGTGCTGGTGAGCAATGTCACGAGCCCCCTGCGCCACATCCTCGGACACCGCCACCAGATGCTTGTCCTCCAGCAGGCAGCGGGCAAACATGCGCTGCTTCCACTGCGGGCCGCTAAAGTTGACGCGATTTTCCAGCACGTAACGTGCACGGGAATCCTTGAATCCCCACACCTGCTCGAAGGTTCCCAGGCCACGGAAGATGATGCGGTCAACCTTGCCGTGTTTCTGCTCGAATTCCTCGAGCCAGGAGGCGAATTCCTCGCCACCGGCCTTGCCGACCCACACGAAATTGGAGCGACGGATCACGGGATTGAGCACCAGACGTGACGCCAGTGTCGTCAGGGCGCCGCCGACGGAACGCTGGACGCGCTGCTGAATCGGCACGATGTGCTGTTGGACGCTGGCATCCTGCGGCTCCAGCACCTGATCACGACCGCGCCAGATGACCATATGTGTCTCGTGGTCATTCGCGGCCAGACTGTCGGCAAGATTGACCGCCACTCGCTCCATGCCGCCCATTTTCAGGCTTCTCACTACGACCAGGGTACGCAAGCATCACTCCTTCGAAGGTCCGCCAGTACCGCCTTGTGTCACGTGCAAGACATGCGAAAACGATAACTGGCGTCTGGTGGGAAAACGAAAAATGCAACTCACATGTGCCAGTCGCTCAGCACACGGGAGTTGCATTTATCTGAACCGTCATTCGCGGGAATGTTCCCTGCGACCACTCATCAAATGGTAATCATTCTCCCTCTTTCGCCGGCGGCAGGATCAGGTTGAGCACGATGCCCAGAATGGCGGCCAGGCTCACGCCCTGCAGCGTGAACTGACCACCACCGACCTGCATGCCGCCGATCCCGAACACCAGGATCAAGGAGGCGATCACCAGATTGCGCGGTGCGGTCAGTGAATCCCCCGCGCGCACCAGCGTGTTCATGCCGACCACCGCGATCGAGCCGAACAGCAGGCACATGATGCCGCCCATCACCGGCGTGGGAATCGTCTGCAGCACAGCGCCGACCTTGCCGATGAAGGCCAGCGAGATCGCGACACAGGCCGCGACCGTCATTACGCGCGGATTGAAATTGCGGGTCAGCATCACCGCGCCGGTCACTTCGGAATAGGTGGTATTGGGCGGACCACCGAACAGTGACGCCGCCGACGTCGCCAGGCCGTCACCGAGCAGCGTGCGATGCAGCCCCGGCTTCTTCAGGTAGTCACGCCGTGTCACCGAGCCGATCGCCACCATGTCGCCGATGTGCTCGACGGCAGGCGCGATGGCGACAGGAATCATGAACAGAATGGCGGAAAATTCGAAGGTCGGCGCAGTGAAGCTTGGCAGCGCCAGCCACTCAGCGGCATGCACCGGCGAGAGGTCGATCACCCCCATCACCAGCCCCAGCCCATACCCCGTCAGGATACCGCCGAGGATCGGCACCAGGCGCAACATGCCACGCCCGAAGATCGATAGCACCAGCGTCACGCCAAGACTGGCCAATGACAATGTCAGCGCCTGGGCATGCGAGATGTTGTCGCTGAATTCGCCGGTGGCCATCTGCACTGCCGTCGGTGCCAGCGCCAGACCGATGACCATGATCACCGGACCGACCACGACGGCCGGCAGCAGGCGATGCACGATGCCGACACCCTTGAGGCGAATGCATTGCGCCAGCAATACATAGACCAGGCCCGCGACGAACAAACCGCCCATGGTGGCAGGAATGCCGAAGTTCGCGACCGAGCTCTGGATGGGCGCAATGAAGGCAAACGATGAGGCGAGGAAGACCGGCACGCTGGCCTTGGTCACGCACTGGAAGACCAGGGTGCCGACACCGGCCGTGAACAGGGCGACATTGGGATCAAGCCCGGTCAGCAGCGGGACCAGCACCAGCGCACCAAAGGCGACGAACAGCATCTGCGCGCCGGTGATGAGCGTCGTCAGCGAGAAGCCTTCCTGTTCCGGCAAGGGCACATGGGCAGACGACGCATGGGGAGAGGAGGTATCAGAGGACGGTGATGAAGACGACATGGCAGCACTTCTTTTCACGGGCGGAGGAGTCAACCGCCTGATCCTGACTGCTCAGACAGGTCAGACAGATACAAAAACGCCCCGCGCAGATGCGCAGGGCGTTGTCATCTCTGGCGGGCGCTCAGCGCGTGCCGAAGATCTTGTCACCGGCATCGCCGAGACCCGGCACGATGTAACCGTTCTCGTCGAGGCGGTCATCGACGGAGGCGGTGTAGATCTCGATGTCCGGGTAGGATTCCTGCACCTTGGCGATCCCCTCAGGCGCCGCGACCAGCACGATGACCTTGATCTGCTGGCAGCCCTTGGCCTTGAGCATGTCCAGCGTAGCGATCATGGAACCGCCGGTCGCTAGCATCGGGTCGATCACGATGGCCAGACGCTCGTCGAGATCTGACACGAACTTCTCGAAATACGGTACCGGCTCCAGCGTCTCTTCATCACGGTACAGGCCCACGACGCTGATGCGTGCCGGGGGAATCAGGTCCGTCACGCCATCCAGCATGCCCAGGCCGGCGCGCAGGATCGGGACGATGGTCACTTTCTTGCCCTTGATGGTCTGGACGTCCAGCTCGTTGCCGCTCCAGGCATCAATGGTGGTAGTTTCCAGCTCCAGGTCCTGGGTTGCCTCATAGGTCAACAGCTTGGCGACCTCACTGGCCAGCTCACGGAAGCTCTTGGTGCTGATGCCTGCTGCACGCATCAGGCCGAGCTTGTGCTGGACCAGTGGATGATTGATGGCATGGACGCTCATGGAAATACCTCTTGGGACAGAAGATGGTGCAAACGATACGCAGCACTACCCCCGCCGGCTCGGACGATAGCAGCGGGGAGGCTGGTAAATTGAGCGCATTCTAGCGGAAGCAGGCTTACAAGTTAAGGCTCTCGCCTTCAGGTTACAGCGGAGGAAGCGCCGCAAATGGACTGGCGACCCCCCGCCTGCCACTCATTCAAGGCGTGTAACCGAAGTTGACGAAATCCTGTGCATAGAGAATGGCCAGCTTCTCGCGGGTCGCCGCTGTCATGCCGGCCCCCGCCTCGACACTTCCCTTGTTGCGATGTGCAATCTCACTGCTGATACCCAGCTTGTTGGCAACCTGCTGGAAATCCTTGTCCAGGGTTTCGAAATGCCCCAAAAAATCCACCATCAAGGTCTCGTTTCCATCCATGACAAAAGAGGACTGCGAGAGAAACAGGAGGTGACTACGAAAAGCGCCTTGCCACAAACCACGTGCAACAAAATCATCAAAATCTGAATACTCTGCCATCTCCTTGGCGATGGCGAGATCCTGCTTGCCTTGATTGCCACCACTTAATATATAGCGATACGCTGACAGAGCACGATCGTAGGGATTTCTGACAAAGGTGAATTTGTAATAACGGGCGAATTTTCTGGAACTGGCTTTCTTGTAAACCTGCCAGGAGACATGATCTCGCCCTTTTTCCTTCGCCTTCCCCAAGGCGGCGAGGACCGATGTTCCGGCAGCCTTGGGAATATGAATGAAGATGCACTTGTTACGTGTAAAGTGTTTGCGATAAGGAAAGTCATTGCTTCGCCACATGATATCAACCCTGTTCTTGTGGTTCGTCACCTGTCACTGATGACAGCCCCCAATGTACGAAAAATCCATTGTGGCTTCAGCTTACCGGAATAAAGTGCAAGGAAACTTCAGTACGCTCGTCAAAGGGTAATGGCGAGGCAAGACAGGCCGGCCATGAAGGTGGCTGACCTGAGGCCAATATCGCCAGCAATGGTTACCCAGCCACCACTTCAGCAATGAAGTCGCCTATACCCTGACAGTATTTCTGCTGGCAGAAATCTTGCGCAATGATCGCGCGTGCAGCTGCGCCCATCTCTCTGCGCTGCTGCGGACTTGCTGCCCATTGCTTCAGCACCTGAGCGATTTCACTCGGTTCGAGCACCTGTGCGACCACGATGGCGTCTTGCTCCGGGCTATAGACTCTGTCCGGACCGGTAATGAAATCCTCGCCATAGACAGCCAGCGATTCGCGGGGCCTGCTTGGCGACAGAATTTCACCATTGACTCCCGGGGAAATCTGCTCCGGCAATCCATCCACATTACCGACGATGGCGGGCACACCATGCGCCAGCGCTTCCTGCACCACATTACCGAAGGGTTCACGCCAGGAAGGGCACACGAAGGCATCGAGGGAGGAATAGAAGTCGCTCATGTCACTCAACAGACCACAGAAGTGAACACTCTCCTCGAGCCCCCATTTCACGACCAGTGACTTCAAGGCATCTTCCAATATCCCCTCGCCAGCGATCCAAAGCTCCGCATGGGGGACACTCGCCTTGAGCTCTCGCAATGCCTCGATAGCGATCACCGGTGCCTTGAGCCCGGTCAAACGACCTGCGAACCCGACCCTGAACCGCTCGTCCGGATGAGCGGAGGTCACCTGCGGCAGTACGATGGAATTGCGCACCACCCGACATGGCAAGGACTCACTGATGCCAAGTGACAACTGCAACATGCGACTGGCCGCAAAGGAGTTGCAGATGATGCCATCGAGGCGCGAGAGATAGTCCGTGATATCAGAGGTGGGCTCCACGAACCAGGCAGAGCCATGTTCGTAGTGAATGAGGCTGATGTGATCGGGGAAATGCAGCGGATGGTTACGCAGCTTGTTCCACACCACGATTGCCTGCACCTCTTCGTCATCGAGCATGCGCGCCTGGCAGGTATCGCGGAGCCAGGGCAGCTGCCGAGGGAGCTTGATGCCGCAGTAACGCTTTATGTCGTGCACCCGACCTGTAAAGTCCGCATATTCAGGCTGCAGCATCGGATGAATTTCAGGCGTCTGCAGCAGCACATGATGGTCTCGCTCGCGTGCGGCCATACGAAAGAAGTTGGTAAAGGTCCGCTCAGCCCCGCCCAGATTCTTGAGGCTGATGAGATGCCCCGCACGAGGCCCTTGCAATGTCGGATGTGTCAATGTGCTTTCTCGTCTTCACACTCGGTCATTAAGCAGCGGCAACTGCCAGTCGATCGGCTTTTCCCCACGTGCTTCCAGCCAAGCGTTGGCTTGCGAGAAGTGGCGAGAGCCGAAGAAACCGCGGTGCGCTGCGAGGGGGGATGGGTGCGGCGCGTGGAGCACCAGGTGCTTCTGGGTGTCCACAGCGCGGGCCTTCTTCTGGGCATGACTGCCCCAGAGCAGGAAGACGACACCCTGACAGTGCTGATTGATCACGTCGATGGCGCGGTCGGTGAATTGCTCCCACCCCTGCTTCTGATGTGAGGCGGCCTTGCCCTGCTCGACGGTCAGCACGCTGTTGAGCAGCAAGACGCCCTGCTTCGCCCAGCTTTCCAGGAAGCCGTGATCGACGGGTTCGACGCCGACATCGGTAGCCAGTTCCTTGTAGATGTTCTTCAGCGAAGGCGGCGGGCGCACACCGGGGCGTACCGAGAAGCACAGTCCATGCGCCTGGCCCGGGCCATGATACGGGTCCTGCCCGAGGATCACGACCTTGACGTTGGAGAGCGGCGTCAGCCAGAAGGCACGGAACCAGTCATCGGAGTGCGGATAGATGACCTTGCCGGCATCTTTCTCGGCGCGCAGAAAGTCGCGCAGGCGCTGCATGTAGTCAGCCTGAAACTCTTGGCCAAGATGC
Organism: Cobetia sp. 1AS1; assembly: GCF_029846435.1. Lineage (NCBI taxonomy): Bacteria > Pseudomonadati > Pseudomonadota > Gammaproteobacteria > Oceanospirillales > Halomonadaceae > Cobetia > Cobetia sp. 1AS1. Next base: position 314,837 of record NZ_JARWKU010000002.1, on the reverse strand, counting down.
GCCTGCCAATCGGCAGGCAACACCTCGGAGCGGCCAGTCGCGGCAGTCTCCAACGGCATGTCAGCTATCGCTCTCTTGCTTCTTGAGCTGCTCGGCGATCGGCTCGACGTAGGCGATGCCCATGTCCCACGGGAACTGGATCCAGCAGTTCTGCGGCACTTCGGTGATGAAGCCATCGACCAGCGGACGACCTTCCGGCTTGGCATAGACAGTCACGAAGTGCGCCTTGGGCAGCATGTCACGCACCGCACGTGCGGTATTGCCGGTGTCGACCAGGTCATCGACCAGCAGCCAGCCGTCACCGTCGTGGTCGACGCCCTTGACCACTTCCAGACCACCCTGCTCCATGTGGTCGTGATAGCTCTTGATGCACACGGTATCGATGTGGCGGATACCCAGCTCGCGGGCGATCAGGCCGGCCGGAATCAGGCCACCGCGAGTGATGGCGATGATGCCCTTGAAGTCGCGACCACTGAGGTCGTGACACAGCGCGCGCACATCACGGTGCAGCTGGTCCCAGGAGACGATGAAGTGGTCGTGGTAGCGTTCGGAAGACATGTGGGTCACTCGCAATGACGAAACAGAAGGAAAGCATGGTGGCTGGCGCGCCACCGCACAAGGGGAAGATCCACTCAGCCACGCCGGAGCGCGGACAAGGGCCTCGGATTCGCTGCCCGCAGCAACGACGATGGCCCTGCCAGAAGACAGGGCCATCGCATCAAGCCGGCATTACTCGGATTCGGTGAAGCTGCACGCCGCGAAGACACTGTGGCCTTCTTCACGAATGCGCGCGGAGCCGCCGATTTCCGGCAGATCGATGATGGCTGCCGTCTCGACGACCACACCACCGGTGCGCTCGATCAGCTTGCAGGCCGCCAGCATGGTGCCGCCGGTAGCGATCAGATCATCCATCACCAGGATGCGATCGCCTTCACGGAAGGCATCGGAGTGCAGCTCGACGGTGGACTCACCATATTCCAGCGAGTAGGTCTCGCTGATGGTCTTGAACGGCAGCTTGCCCTTCTTGCGCACCGGCACGAAGCTGCAGCCCAGCTCGTAGGCCAGCGGAGCACCGATGATGAAGCCACGCGCATCGATGGCGGCGATGGCGTCGATTTCCATCTCCTGATAGCGGTGCACGAAGGAGTCGATCAGCTTGCGGAACGCGGCGGAGTTCTGCAGCACCGGCGTGATGTCACGGAAATTGACGCCTTCCTGGGGCCAGTCCGGCACGGTACGGATGACAGACTTGATGTAGTCGCTGTAGATGCTCATTAGAGGGCTCCGTCGAGGAACAGGTATTTGCAGGCGAACAGGATGGCGAGAATCACCAGCCCCGGGCTCAGATCACGATAACGGCCGGAGAACAGCTTGATCACGGCGTAGCTGATGAAGCCCAGCGCGATCCCGTTGGCAATCGAGTAGGTCAGCGGCATCACCAGGGTGGCGATCACCACCGGTGCCGCTTCAGTAATGTCGTTCCAGTCGATGCGTGCCAGGCCGCCCGTCATCAGGCAGGCGACATACAGCAGCGCACCGGCAGTGGCGAAGGCCGGAATCGAGGTTGCCAGCGGCGACAGGAACAGACTGACGAGGAACAGGCCGGCAACGACGACGGCCGTCAGGCCGGTACGTCCGCCGGCGGCCACGCCAGTGGCGGATTCGATGTAGCTGGTCACGTTCGAGGTGCCCATGACAGAGCCGACCATGGTGGCACTGGAGTCTGCCATCAAGGCCCGTCCCAAGCGCGGCAGGTGGCCACGCTCATTGGTCAGGCCAGCCTGCTGGGAGACGGCGATCAGCGTGCCCGAGGTGTCGAACAGATCGACGAACAGGAAGGCGAAGATGATCGACACCATGCCCAGATTGAAGGCGCCGGCGATATCAAGTTCCGCCAGCGTCGGCAGCATGCTCGGCGGCATCGAGGCAAAGCCATGGAAATCGTTGTTGCCGGTCAGGGTCGCCAGCAGCGTGACGAGCAGTATGCCGATCATCACCGCACCGATCACCTTGCGGTAGGACAGCGCGACGATCAAAAAGAACGAGAGCAATGCATACATGGCCGCCGGCGAGGACAGATCGCCCAGCGTGACCAGCGTGCCGGGAGCGTCGACGACGATGCCGCTGCCCTGCAGGGCGATGATCGCCATGAACAGGCCGATGCCCGCGGCGATGCCGGTCTTCAGCGAGGCGGGAATGGCATTGATGATCCACTCGCGAATCTTGAAGGCGGACAGCAGGAAGAAGCTCACCCCGGACAGGAAGACCGCGCCCAGCGCGACCTGCCAGGGCACGCCCATCTGGCCGGCGACCGTATAGGTGAAGAAGGCCGTCAGCCCCATGCCCGGCGCCAGCGCGATCGGGTAGTTGGCGTAAAGGCCCATGACCAGACAGCCGATGGCGGCCGCCAGACAGGTCGCGACGAACACGGCACCGTGATCCATGCCGGTGGAGGCCAGCATCGAGGGAGCCACGAAGATGATATAGGCCATCGCGAGGAAGGAGGTAAATCCTGCGATGACTTCGGTACGCACATTGGTACCGTGCTCGGAGAGCTTGAAAAGACGTTCCAGCATTGAGGTAGCCCCTATCCTTGAGCAGTGCCTGTCCGGCAAGGCGCAGTGGTCGGTGATTGTCAGAATCAGCAGATCAAGACGAACTCGCTCGGACAGGTATGCCGCACAGGGCGTCGGATGAAGCTTTTCCCCTGTTCAGCCTGCCTGAACCACGATGCCCCGCCAGCGGCAGGGCATCGAAAGGCGCAACATGGTACCCAAAGGTCTGCAGCGAATCGAGCATTCCCGGCATATTTCCTGACCAGTCAGACGGGTTCTGGCGTCCTGCCAGTGAGTTGATCCGCTGCAGACCTGCAAGCCTCATGCCAGACGGGAGGCCATGACCCGCTCGACGGTCTCGACAATCGCCTGGGTCTGCGGGTCGACTTCAAGGTTGACCTGATCACCGACGGCGCGCACGCCCATCAGGGTGCGCTCGAGCGTCTCGGGAATCAGATTGACGCAGAAGCGCGTACCCTGCACCTCGCCGATCGTCAGACTGACACCGTCGAGTCCCACATAGCCCTTGTCGAACAGAAAACGCATCAGCTCGGCCGGCGCCTGGAACCAGATACGACGATTGTCCGCTGTGGCCTCGATGGCATCGATGGTCACCATCGCCATCACGTGCCCGGACATCGAGTGTCCGCCGATCTCGTCGCCGAAGCGTGCCGCTCGCTCCACGTTCACGACGCTGCCCACCTCGAGTTCGCCCAGATTGGTCAGACGCAGCGTCTCGCGCATCAGGTCAAAGCTGGCCAGTTGACCCTCAAGCGCGGTCACGGTCAGACAGCAACCGTTGTGTGCCACCGAGGCCCCCAGCTCCAGCCCCGCCTCCAGTCCCGCCGGCAACCGGACCTGATGCGTGCGAAAGTCAGTGCGTTCTTCAATGGCCACCACTTCCGCCATGCCTTGTACGATACCCGTGAACATGCGTGATCTTTCCTTGCACTGCTGCTTCTTGCTGTCGAGAAGCCATGAATAAGGGACGGCATGCAGCAGCGAGATGACCGGCATGCCCAGCCGAAATCCTAGCATGGTGGACTAGCCGTCGACATGCTGGGGTTGTCTGCCGCGGGGGTGCGCGGCGCTGCCGCCATCGCCATCCGCCTCCCGCCTCCCGCCTCCCGCCTCCCGCATCCCGCATCCCGCATCCCGCATCCCGCAACAGACGAGCAAGACCGCAACCGCGAACGCAGAGCAGCCCGCAACTCATGCCCGACTGACCGTCAAGACAGGAAAGCCGTCGCTGGCGATTGAAACCCGCGTCACGACAAGAGTCTTGTAAGAAATGGCTTACAGAGCGTATCGCCGAATTGCCATATCGAACGACAGTTCGAATAAACGTCCAGCGCAAGACCAAAGTCGTTGACACCCCCAAGGTGACTGATAGAATGCGCCTCAAATCTGTTTGGCGCCGATTTGTACCCGGATTGCGGGCGCCCACCACGAGAGCTGGTCTCACGGGGTGCAAGTTCTGCTAAAAGGGTGTGTCCAGCGTTGATGGCCACCCGTCTTGGGTGGTCTTTTTTCTCCCCACTGGATCGCTCCCCTCTTCGCTGTCTGCCATGTGCGCAGACGCCGGCAGAACGTTCTGTCCTCTACAGACCTTCGCCCGCAATCCGGTTGGTGCCTTAACCACTCGGACCCCCATGATCACACTCAAGAACGTCTCCAAGACTTACGGCAGTGGTGACAAGGCCGTGGTCGCGCTCAAGGATGCCAGCCTCACGGTTCCTCAGGGCGCCATTACCGGTGTCATCGGCCTGTCCGGTGCCGGCAAGTCGACCCTCATTCGCTGCGTCAATCTGCTCGAACGCCCCACCGCCGGTAGCGTCGTCGTCGATGGCCAGGAACTGACCGAGCTCGACGAGTCCGCCCTGCGCAGCGCTCGTCACCAGATCGGCATGATCTTCCAGCACTTCAATCTGCTCTCCTCACGCACGGTCTTCGCCAATGTGGCATTGCCGCTGGAGCTGGCTGGCATCTCGAAGGACGAGATCAAAAAGCGCGTCGAGCCATTGCTGGAGCTGACCGGCCTGAGCGACAAGGCCGGCCAGTACCCTGCCCAGCTGTCCGGGGGTCAGAAACAGCGTGTGGCCATCGCCCGTGCGCTGGCCAGCCGCCCCAAGGTGCTGCTGTGTGACGAGGCCACCTCGGCCCTCGACCCGCAGACCACCGCCTCCATCCTTGAGCTGCTCAAGGACATCAACACCAAGCTGGGCCTGACGATCCTGCTGATCACCCACGAGATGGAAGTGGTCAAGAGCATCTGCGATCAGGTCGCCCTGATCAGCGGCGGTGAACTGGTGGAAGTGGCTTCGGTGGGCGATTTCTTCACCGCACCGCAGACCCGCCTTGGCCGCGAGTTCCTCAATGACTTCCTGGAGCTTGAGCCGCCGCGTGCGCTGGTCGAGCGCCTCGAAGCCACGGCCGGCCCGCACACCCACCCGGTGGTGCGCCTGGCCTTCAGCGGCGACGCCGTCTCCACTCCGCTGATCTCCCGTCTGGCACGTGAATGCCAGGTGGATGTCAGCATCCTGCAGGCCAAGGTGGAATCCATTCAGGACCGCACCCTGGGCCTGATGATCGCCGAACTGATGGGCGATAGCCGCCAGACCCAGCAAGCGCTCGATTATCTCGAATCCCACGACCTGAAAGTGGAGGTGCTCGGTCATGTCACCCGCACTGCTTGAACTCGTCCTGTCCTCCACCCTCGAGACCCTGTACATGGTCGCGGTGGCAGGCCTGATCTCCGCGGCACTCGGCATTCCGCTGGGCGTGGCTCTCTATACCTCGCGCCCCGGCCAGATTCTCGCGCGCCCGGCACTCAACAGCGTGCTGAGCATCATCACCAACATCGGTCGCTCGGTGCCGTTCATCATCCTGATGGTGGCGATCATCCCGCTGACGCGCCTGATCGCGGGCAGCTCGATCGGCACCAACGCCGCCATCGTGCCGCTGACCATCGCCTCGATTCCCTTCGTCGCCCGCCTGATCGAAGGCGCGCTGAATGAAGTCGGCCCGGGGCTGGTCGAGGCCGCACAGGCCATGGGCGCCACACCGATGCAGATCATCACCAAGGTACTGCTGCCGGAAGCACGCGGCGGCATCATCAATGGCCTGACCATCACCGTGGTGACGCTGATCAGCTATTCCGCCATGGCCGGCACCGTCGGTGGCGGCGGTCTGGGGGATCTCGGCATACGCTACGGCTACAACCGCTTCGACCCGATGGTGATGCTGGTGACCGTGGTCATCCTCGTCGTCATGGTGCAGGGCTTCCAGAGCCTGGGCGACCATCTGGTGCGCAAGTCGAACCACAAGTAAGCGTCGCCCATGAGCGGTGACTTACCTGGAAGTGGCGTTCGATCTACAAATCACACGGCTTTCGGTATCGTGACGACTCATCACCATGAGCCGTCACTCATAACATCCCGCGGACCCCGCCGGTCACGTCGGATCACAAGGAGAACATCGATGCGCAACATGCTGACCACGCTTTCTTCCCCGCTGCGCCTTGCCGGCGCTGCCACCCTGCTCGGCGCCACCCTGCTGGCAGGCTGCGGCAACGACGCGTCCGACGAGAACACCCTCAAGATGGGTACCGTCGCAGGTCCGGAAACCGAAGTGATGAAGGTCGCGGCCGAGATCGCCAAGGAAAAGTACGACCTGAACGTCGAGATCACCGAGTTCACCGACTACGTGTCTCCCAACGCCGCACTGGCCGATGGCTCTCTGGACGCCAACGCCTACCAGCACCAGCCGTACATGGAATCCATGGTGCGTGAGCGTGGCTACAAGTTCGCCAGCGCCGGCAAGACCTTCGTGTACCCGATCGGTGCCTACTCCGAGAAGTACGCAGACATCAGCGAACTGCCGGACGGCGCGACCATCGCCCTGCCTAACGATCCCTCCAACGAAGGCCGCTCCCTGATCCTGATGCACGACCTGGGCATGATCGAGCTGACCGACAAGGGCAACCTCGAAGCGACCCCGATCGACGTCGCCAAGAACCCGCATGACTACCAGTTCAAGGAAATCGAGGCTGCCCAGCTGCCGCGCATCCTGCCGGACGTCGACCTGGCCTTCATCAACAACACCTTCGCCCAGCCGGCTGGCTTGAAGCCGGAAGACGCGCTGATCCGTGAAGGCGCCGAGTCTCCGTACGTCAACCTGATCGTCGTGCGTCAGGGCGATGAAGACAGCGAGAAGGTGCAGAAGCTGGTCAAGGCCTATCAAACGCCGGAAGTCGAAGCCAAGGCCGAAGAGCTGTTCAAGGGCGCAGCGGTGCCGGGCTGGAAGTAAGCCTCGCCCCACGTCATAGACAGATGCCTGAACGCAAAGCGCCGACCACTGGTCGGCGCTTTTGCATCCGGCGGATGACTCATTTCATCACGCATCTCATCACGCCCAGCAGCCGGCGCAGTGCGAGAAGACACGCGCGCAGGGCACGCTTGAAACAGGCGACCCGCGACCGCATTCTTGCGCCATCTCGCCACCTTACCTATCCCTCAGGAGCCCTCATGGCCACTCGCCCCGACTATTCACTGCTGGCTCGCCAGCTGGACGCCATCCTCGATACCCGCGACTGGCTGACCAACGCCTCCCAGACGGCTGCCTTCGTCAACATGACGGTGGAGAACCTCAACTGGGCAGGTTTCTATGTGCAACGTCAGCCGCAGGTCCTGCACCTGGGGCCGTTCCAGGGTCAGCCGGCCTGCCACCCGATTCCCTTCACCAAGGGCGTGTGTGGCGCCGCCGCCACCGAGCGCACCACCCAGCGTGTCGCGGACGTACACGCCTTCCCGGGCCATATCGCCTGTGACGCCGCCTCGCGCAGCGAGCTGGTCATCCCGGTGCTCATCGAGCAGGACGGCCAGCAAGTGCTGTGGGGTGTGCTGGACCTGGACAGCCCGAGGCCCGAGCGCTTCGACGAGGAGGATCAGGCCGGCATCGAGCGCCTGGTCGAGATCTTCATCGCCTCCAGCGACTTCGACAGCGTTCCTGCCTGACAAACTGAGCGCTCGCCTGACAGACAGCCTGAACGTCAGCATCACGCTCTGCCGCCCGCCGCGCCACTCGCACGGCGGGCGGTTTGCGTTGTGGCCTTTCTGGCCTTGCACAGCCCCGTACGAGATGACAGGTTAAGAGCTCTCGCACCCGACAGGAGCCAAACATGTCATCCCGGTCGCCATCTCATCCCTCGTCGCCCTCTACTTCGCCCTCCATATCATCCTCTACATCGCCCTCCTCCCCGGATTCGCCGCCCCCACACGCGGAGGCCTCGCTGCACAATCACGACAACGCGCATGCCGGCCTTGAGCAGGTCATCAAGCATCTTGAGCGCATCAAGGCCTTCACGGCGCGCACCGGCAATGACCTCGGCGCCAAGCGCACCCTGCTTGAGGCTTACTTCGCCGCCGACGCCAGCATTCTCGACACCGGCGTGACACCGCGCCTCGCGATGGTGCCGGGTGGCGAGGGAGAGCGTGTCTGTGAGGTATTGCCGGCACCCGATGACGCATCAGCGCGCCCGCGTCGCCTGCTGTATGTGCATGGCGGCAGCTGGATCGCAGGCTCACCTGCCGGCCATCGCCCTCTGGCCAGCCGTCTGGGCCGAGCGGCACGCGCCGAGACCTACACCCTGGATTACCGCCTCGCGCCAGAGGCCGCCTTCCCGGCCGGCCTGCAGGATGTGCTGGCCGCGTGGCGCTGGCTGTGTGATGAATACCCGCAGGACCACCTGCTGCTGGCCGGTGACAGTGCGGGCGGCAACCTCACCCTGGCGGCCCTGAATGCGCTCAAGAGCGCAGGTGAGCGGCTGCCGGATGCGGTAATCGCCTTCTCGCCCGCCACGGACCTCAGCTGGGGCAGCGCCTCGCTGTCGCGCAAGGCCGAGGTGGACCCGATCCTCGACCCCAATCTGCTGCCCTTCGTGAGCATGGCCTATGTGCAGGACGGCACCGACATGAGCGATCCGCGCATCTCGCCATTGGAGGGAAATCTGTTTGACCTGCCTCCAACGCTGATCCAGTGCGGCGAGGCGGAAATCCTGCTCGATGACAGCCGTCGCTACGCCACTCAGGCGCAGGACTGCGGCTCGCCCGTCACATTGAGCCTGTGGCCGGACATGCCGCATGTGTTCGTCGGTTTCGCTCCGCTGCTGAGCGCTGCCAATGCCGCCCTCAAGGAAGCACGCGAATTCCTCGACGAGACGCTTGCCTGAGCGGCGCCACTCGCGCCAGATGTCACGCGGCCGCCACACACTAATCCCGCGTCAGATTTTCAGGACACGCACACGAAAACGCCCGACTCGATGAGTCGGGCGTTTTCTGGAATCTGGTAGGACCAGGCGGATTTGAACCGCCGACCTCCACGATGTCAACGTGGCGCTCTAACCAACTGAGCTATGGTCCTGAAGTGTGGCAGATGACACAGGAACACTTGAAACATACCGAGGAACGGCTTGGTAGGACCAGGCGGATTTGAACCGCCGACCTCCACGATGTCAACGTGGCGCTCTAACCAACTGAGCTATGGTCCTGAATCAAGTGGCGTGATGTTGCCATCAGTGCCGATGCTGGTAGGACCAGGCGGATTTGAACCGCCGACCTCCACGATGTCAACGTGGCGCTCTAACCAACTGAGCTATGGTCCTATGTCAGCATGCTGAAATGCGAAGCAGTGTGATGCGAAGTGCTTTGCCCTGTCAGCGAGGACGTATTCTACGCAATTCCCGTTTTGATGCAACCCCCTGATGATAAAAAATTTTCTCGCCATTCCGCCTTGCCATGATCAGGTAAAAAGAACGGACACAGAGCGGGCACGGATCGGCCGCGCGTGCGGCACGCAAGCGAGGCACGTCATCGCGGCCAGGCCTGAAAAGAACTCACCCGGTCTGATCTGATCTGCCCTGCCCTGCTCTGCCCTACGCCGCCAGCCACTCTTGCCGAATGGCACAAGGTTGGCTGGCAGCGCACGGACACGACAATGACTGGCTGCGGCACCTCGACGGCTAGAGGAAGACCCGACGCAGCACAGCTGCCAACACGGCCCCCAGCAAGGGTCCGGCGATCGGCACCCAGGCATACTGCCAGCCCGAACTGCCCTTGCCGGCAATCGGCAACACCCAATGCGCGATACGCGGCGCCAGGTCACGCGCCGGGTTCATCGCGTTGCCGGTCGGCCCACCCAGTGACAGGCCGATCGCCCAGACCAGCACACCGATCAGATACGGCAGCGCCTGATCGGTGATCAGCGCGCTGTCGACCATGCTGCCGATGGCGAAGATGAGCACCACCGTCGCGATCGCTTCACTGATGACATTGGCCGCCTTGTTGGCCACTGCCGGATCAGTACAGAAGACCGCGCGTTTGCGCAGCGGGTCTCGGGTCACCTCCCAATGCGGATAATAGGCCGCCCACACCAGTACCGCCCCCATGAAGCAGCCCAGCAGCTCCGCCAGCATCATCCCGGCGACCTTGAGCTCGTCGGTATGCACGCCCAGCAGGTATTTCGCGATCGTCACCGCCGGATTGAGATCGCCGTAGGGCGACCCCGTCGAGGTCGAGACCAGCACCCCGACCATCACGGCAAATCCCCAGCCGGCATTGATCATCAACCAGCTGGAACCCGCTCCCTTGGTGCCCCTGAGCATCGCATTGGCGACCACGCCACCTCCCAGCAGAATCATGAAGGTAGTGCCCAGAAACTCGCCCGTCATGACGTCAGTCCACATCTTGATGACCTCCGCCACTTGCCCCCTGTCAGTCGTCTACCGCCACTTCTCGCCCGCACGAACGCGCCCCATGACGATGGAGTGGTGCTATCGCCGGGGGATGGCGAGAAAAGGCGGAGACCCGAAATGACTTCGCCCCGTCGAGGGACGGGGCGAAGTCAGGCTACAGTGCCACAGGTGCAGGGGGCTGCTCCAGCGGATTGCGGCAAGGATTTGTTACAGCAGCAGATGCCACATCGAGGCCGCGATCAAGGCACCCGCCAGGGGGCCGGCGATCGGCACCCAGGCATACCCCCAGCCGGAGGCGCCCTTGCCGTGGATCGGCAACAAGGAGTGCGCGATACGCGGGCCCAGATCACGTGCCGGGTTGATGGCATAACCGGTCGCACCACCCAACGAGAGGCCGATGGCCCACACCAGCATGCCGACCAGATACGGCAGCAGGCCAGCGCTGATGGTGCCGGAACCGACGATGGCGCCGATACCGAAGATCAGCACCACGGTCCCGATCACTTCGCTGAGCATGTTGCCCAGACGACACTCGACTGCCGGGTCCGTGCAGAACACCGCCCGCTTGAGGCCAGCATCGCTGGTGCGCTTCCAGTGCGGCAGATAGGCCAGCCACACCATCACGGCACCGGCGAAACAACCGAGCATCTGCGCGATGACATGTCGCGCCACATCCATGAGGGTGGCATGCACCCCGAGCAGATACTTGGCCAGCGTCACCGCCGGATTGAGGTCCGCCTGGGGCGAACCGGTCGAGACGGCCACGAACACGCCGATCATCACGGCAAAGCCCCAGCCGGTGGTGATCACGATCCAGCCGGAACCATTGCCCTTGGTGTCAGACAACACCACATTGGCGACCACACCACCGCCGAACAGGATAAGGAACAGACAGCCGAGAAACTCGCCTGTCATGACATCGGTCCACATGCTCAGTGGCCTCCGTCGCTTTTCACTCTTTCCACCGCTTCCAGCCAGCCGGCGTAGAGGCGCTCACGCTGCTCTTCCGCCATTTCCGGCGCGAAGGTACGCTCGCAGTGCCACAGCTCGCTGATCTCATCCAGGCTTTCATACCAGCCGATATGCAGGCCGGCCAGATACGCGACGCCCAGCGCCGTGGTTTCCAGCACGCGAGGACGATCCACCTTCACGCCCAGCATGTCAGACAGGAACTGCATCACCCAGTTGTTGCTGACCATGCCGCCATCCACGCGCAGATTCGCGCAGTTGATGGCCACGTCATCCAGCATGCACTCCTGCAGGTCACGCGTCTGATAGCACACCGACTGCAGGCCGGCCGCCACGATATCGGTGATGCCGGTGCCACGGGTCAGCCCCAGAATCGCGCCACGCGCCTGCGGGTCCCAGTGCGGTGCCCCCAGGCCGGTGAAGGCCGGCACCATGTAGACGCCGTGGTCGGCCTTGGCCGCACGCGCCAGCGGTTCGGTCTCGGAGGCATCGGAAAACAGCTTCAGGCCATCACGCAGCCACTGCACGGTTGCGCCCGCCACGAAGATGCTGCCTTCCATGGCATAGGTCGGCTTGCCATTGAGGCGATAGCCCACCGTGGTCAGCAGACGATTGCGGGACAGCTCCATCTTCTCGCCGGTGTTCATGATCATGAAGCAGCCAGTGCCATAGGTGCTCTTGCTCATGCCGGGCGTGAAGCAGGCCTGACCGACCAGCGCCGCCTGCTGATCACCGGCCACGCCGCGAATCGGCATTGCCGCACCGAACAGCTGCGGATCGGTGGTGCCGAAATCATCACTGGAGTCCAGCACTTGCGGCAGCAGGCTTTCCGGGATACCGAACAGCTCCAGCAGCTCGCTGTCCCAGCACTGATCGACGATGTTGAACAGGCAGGTACGCGAGGCGTTGGTGGCATCGGTGACGTGACGCTTGCCGGCGGTCAGCTTCCAGATCAGGTAGCTGTCGACGGTACCGAAGGCCAGCTCGCCCTTCTCGGCACGTGCGCGGACGCCTTCGACGTTCTCGAGAATCCAGCGCAGCTTGGTCGCGGAGAAATATGGGTCGATCAGCAGACCGGTCTTCTGCTGGATCATGTCACCATGACCGGCATCGGAAAGCTCACGGCAGTACTCGTGGGTGCGTCGGTCCTGCCAGACGATGGCGTTGTAGACCGGCACGCCGGTCTCGCGGTCCCAGACGATGGTGGTCTCACGCTGGTTGGTGATCCCGATGGCGGCCACCTGCTCGGCGCCGACATTGGTATTGATCAGCGACTGACGCACGGTGCGCTTCACCGATCCCCAGATATCATCGACGTTGTGCTCGACCCACCCGCTGTCCGGGAAATGCTGCGGAAATTCTTCCTGGGCCAGACCTGTCACCGTCCCTTCACGATCGAACAGGATGGCGCGGGAGCTGGTGGTACCCTGGTCGATCGCGAGAATGCGCGTGGGTCCATCGACGCGAGAGTCTTTCTCTGGCTTGGGGCTAGACATTATGGCTGTCCTTGGCTTCGAGGCTGCTTCTGAGAGTACACGTCAGCGGAGACTGCGGTACTTCACTATATTGGCTCGGGTATCATGTGTGGGCGACAGGAGAAAGCGGGTTGGCTTTGTCCTCTTCGCGCTTGGCAGGCGCAGCGAGAACACTTCCTCTTGAACCATCACAACCGAACACGAAATGTTCGTCTTCGAATATCGCTGCAAACGTTAGCGCCAAATGCGCGCTATCACAAACGTATTACCAATCAATATCATTGTACCTTGGTCTCATGCCCAATGCGCCGACATGGCCTGTTGCAGCTTCGCAACACCTTGACGCCATTCGTCAAATTGCACTGACGCCCCCCTGTTGGATTAGGATGTACCCTCACTGGACGACCCCACTCCCCAACGGCAACCGTGATGCGCGCTTCCTGACATGAAGTGAACTCACGATCCGCAAGCCGCTGACAACAAGAGAGCAGGATGATGCAGCCAAAGCGCCATCGCGCCATTGTCGAACTGATCACGCGTCAGGGATATGCCTCCATCGAGCAGCTGGCCAGTCACTTCGAGGTCACGCCGCAGACCATTCGTCGCGACCTCAATCAGCTGTCCGAGGCCGGCGCGCTCAAGCGCGTGCACGGGGGCGCGGGGCTTGAGTCCAGTACCGTCAGCACCGCCTACAGCACCCGCAAGACATTGAACCTGGGCGCCAAGCGGCGCATGGCGGCCGCCCTGGCCAGGCAGATTCCTGACCACGCCTCGCTGTTCATCAACATCGGCACCAGCAACGAGATGGTGGCCGAGGCGCTGTGTGATCACCACGGGCTTGAGGTCATCACCAACAACCTGAACGTGGCGGCCATCCTCCAGCACAAGGAGGATTTCAATGTCATCGTGGCCGGCGGCATGGTGCGTTCCCGCGATGGCGGCATCATCGGCGAGGCCACCATCGACTTCATCAACCAGTTCAAGGTCGACTTCGGGATCATTGGCATCAGCGGCATCGATGAAGATGGCTCGCTGCTGGAATTCGACTATCAGGAAGTGCGTGTCGCTCAGGCGATCATCCACAACTCACGCCAAGTCTTCCTGATCGCGGATCACTCCAAGTTCCAGCGCAATGCGGTCGTGCGCCAGGGCAACCTGAGTCAGCTCGATGCGCTCTTCACCGATATCCAGCCCCCGGAAAGCATCCTGACCCTGATGCGTCAGCACGAAGTCGCGCTGCATGTCGCCGGTGACGAGTCGCCGGGTGAGACTGGCGACGCTTGAGCACCAGGATGCGCCACCCAACCCACTAGTCGCTTCACCAACAAGTCATCGCGCAATCAGGTCATCGCGCAATCAAGGGACCAGGCAATACGCCGACATGCAGCCTGGCCCGGCTCTCGCCCCCTTTCCTTCTTGCCCCTTTCCTTCTTCCCCCTCGCCCCTTTTCCCCCTTTTGCCCCTTTTGCCCCCTTTGCACCGATGCAACCTCGCATATCACGAAAGCTACCCAGCTGCTGACTGTCCGCTGCCCAGCGGCACCGCTTCGTCTCCGTATAACCCGTCATGACGCTTGATCAGTCACTGCGGGCATCGTCTGCGCCGCCCGCGCGGCAACATGACAGCCAGGCGCTTCATGAAAATGTCACGCCATGATCAGAGACTGAGAAAAAACACCGGCAAGACAACAGGTTGAATATCAGGCAATCCTCGGTTGCCAGACACTCGCCCAAATGATCACTTTCGAAAGCCATCAGCACAGAAGAATCCCCTTGATGTTCGACTTTTGCTAAGCTATGTTCACTTTCGAAAACCTATTATCGCGCACCTTGCCGGTGCAGACTCATTCGCCCCACCCGGTAGCGCCGGGCACGAGCAGGAGCAGCCCATGTCCCGCGACAACGATGCACTTCTTGACCTCTTCATCATCGGCGGCGGCATCAATGGCGCCGGTATCGCCAACGATGCCAGCGGCCGCGGCCTGAGCGTGGCCCTGTGCGAGCAGAATGACCTCGCCAGTGCGACCTCCTCCGCCAGCAGCAAGCTGATCCACGGCGGCCTGCGCTATCTGGAACACTACGAATTCCGTCTGGTGCGCGAAGCACTGCAGGAGCGCGAGGTACTGCTCAAGAAGGCACCGCATATCATCTGGCCGCTGCGCTTCATCCTGCCGCACCAGCCGCATCTGCGTCCGGCGTGGATGATTCGCGCGGGTCTGTTCCTGTATGACCACATCGGCAAGCGCGAGACCCTGCCAGCCTCCAAGGGCCTCAAGTTCGGCGAGCAGAGCCCGCTGGTCAGCGAGATCAACCAAGGCTTCGAATACTCGGATTGCTGGGTCGATGATGCCCGTCTGGTCATCACCAATGCACTGCAGGCGCGCGAGCAAGGCGCCGAGATCATGACGGGCACCCGCTGTGTCGGCGCCCGTGATGTCGAGGGCCACTGGGAGCTGACACTTGAAGATGTCAGCAGCGGCGAGACTTTCATCCGCCGCGCACGCACCCTGGTGAATGCGGCAGGCCCTTGGGTGGAGTCCTTAATCAAGGGCGCCACCGAACGCACGCCGCGCTACGGCATCCGCATGATCCAGGGCAGCCACCTGATCGTGCCGCGCATCAACACCGACGATCGTGCCTTCATCCTGCAGAACAAGGACAAGCGCATCGTCTTCGTGCTGCCCTATCAGGAAGACTTCAGCCTGATCGGCACCACCGACGTGCGCTACAAAGGCGACCCCTCCGAGGTGGCCTGCTCCAGCGATGAGACCGACTACATGCTCGAGGTGGTCAACCATCACTTCAAGCGCAAGCTGAGCCGCGAGGACGTGGTCTCGACCTTCTCCGGCGTGCGCCCGCTGTGCGACGACGAGTCGGCAGACCCGTCCGCGATGACGCGTGATTACACCCTGCATCTGGATGACAGCGGCGCACCGATGCTGTCCATCTTCGGCGGCAAGATCACCACCTATCGCAAGCTGGCCGAATCGGCACTCGAAGACCTCAAGCCGCTGCTGCCGAGCATGGGCGAGCCGTGGACCCACGAGAAGGCCCTGCCAGGAGGGGACATCGAGAGCCGCGCAGCCTTCACCCGCCAGCTGCAGCGCGACTACCCGTTCCTCGGCGAAGCACGCGCCCGACGCTTCGCCTCAAGCTACGGCAGCCTGTGCCTGCACTTCCTCGACGGCAAGAAGAGCGAGGCGGAGCTGGGCGAGGACTTCGGCGCAGGCCTGAGCGCCGCCGAGATCGACTACCTGGTCGAGCACGAATGGGCGCGTGAGGTGCAGGACGTCGTCTGGCGCCGCACCAAGCTGACGCTGCGCCTGAGCGATGAGCAGAAGACGCGCATCGGCGACTACCTCAAGGAACGCCTGCTGGCACGCGCCGCCTGATGAAAACCGGCTGAGCCAACAGCAAAAAAAGCCCGCCCCTCCGGCAAGGAGGGGCGGGCTTTTCGTTCAGGGACAGGCGAGACTTTAGGTCATGTATTGACGACTTACTGGATACCGCCCGCCGTCAGCTTGGCCGGGTCGAGCAGACGCTCCAGCTCCTCGCGTGACAGCTCAGTCTCTTCCTCGGCCACATCCAGAATCGGACGCCCGGCCTGATAGGCCACCTTGGCCACTCGCGCCGCCTCGTTGTAACCGATCACCGGATTGAGCGCCGTGACCAGAATCGGGTTCTTGGCCAGCGGTGCCTCGATGTTGTCCTGACGCACGTTGAAGGTGGCAATGGCCTTGTCCGCCAGCAGGCGGCTGACATTGGCACTCAGCGTGATCGAGGACAGCAGGTTGTTGGCGATCAGCGGCAGCATGACATTGAGCTGGAAGTTGCCGCTCTGCCCGGCGATGCCGATGGTGGCGTCATTGCCCATCACCTGCGCCGCCACCTGAGCGGCCGCCTCGGGAATCACCGGATTGACCTTGCCCGGCATGATGGAGCTGCCCGGCTGCAGAGCCTCAAGCTCGATCTCGCCCAGCCCTGCCAGCGGGCCGGAATTCATCCAGCGCAGGTCGTTGCTGATCTTCATCATCGCCACGGCGTAGGTACGCAGATGGCCGGAGAGCTCGACTGCCGTATCCTGGGAGGACAGCGCCGCGAAGAAGCTCTCGGCGGGACGGAAGGCATGGCCGGTCTGGTGCGAGAGGCGGTCGGCGATGCGCTCGGCGAATTCCGGATGCGCGTTGATGCCACTGCCGACGGCGGTGCCGCCCTGGGCGAGGCGCTCGAGGCGCGGCAGCACCTGCTCGATGCGCTCGATGGCCTGCCCGACCTGCGCCTGCCAGGCACCCAGCTCCTGACTCATGCGAATCGGCATCGCATCCATCAGGTGAGTGCGACCGGTCTTGACGACGTCGTCCACCTCAGAGGCCTTGTGTGAGATCACCTCATGCAGATGGCGCAGCGCCGGCAACAGGGTGTCCGAGACAGCGATGACGGCGGACAGATGAATGGCCGTCGGGATGACATCATTGCTCGACTGGCCCATGTTGACGTGGTCGTTGGCGCCGACGCTCACGTCCTTGTCGCCCAGATGCTGATTGGCAAGCTGCGTCAGCACCTCGTTGACGTTCATGTTGGTCGAGGTGCCGGAACCGGTCTGGAAGACATCGACCGGGAATTGATCGGCATGCTCGCCGTCGATGATCTGACGCGCCGCCTTGATGATCGCCTCGGCACGCACGTCATCCAGCAGCTCCAGGTCACGGTTGACCTCGGCTGCAGCCAGCTTGATACGCGCCACGGCACGAATGAAGGCAGCAGGCAACGGCTGGCCGCTGACGGGGAAGTTGTCGACCGCTCGCTGAGTCTGGGCGCCATAGAGTGCGCTGGCCGGCACTTCGAGTTCACCCATGCTGTCGCGTTCACGGCGGGTCTGGCTGCTCATGCTTGTCTCCCTGTGCTGTTGCATATGACGTCGCACCTGGCTGGCGTCACTGGTGGGCGGCTGGCAATAACGTGATCGATGACCTGATCGCCAGCTTCAATCCCCTGATGATCACTTGGGGACGCACAGGATACCAATCAAGCCACTTAATGAGAGTGATTATCAATAACAATCGCCATTTTTCGATCTTTCCCTTTGATGGCGCGCTCTCTGTACGCATCTCTCGTTGCCTGCCCCTCTTACCTCCCCTCTCTTGCTCGATCTCTCTTAAGCGGGCTCTCATGACCGCCCTCCGGTCTCTGCCCTGAGCGCCATCAGTAGCATTCGCAGAGCAAGGGCGCAGCACCACAGTGCGCCGCAAGGGCCTGAAAGCCTCTGGGACGACCTTGAGGGGTCGGTTACACTGTGCAGCGCTTCCACCATGGTCATGGCCCCCTTGGCCACGCCTCTTGAATCCTGTCGACGGAATGACCGCGAACCTGATGTCCACCTCTTCGCTGCTGAAACCCGCCGTGTGTGCGGTGCGCACCATCCCTCACTTCCTCGTGCCTGCCGGAGGGGAGATCGCATCATGAAATGGTTCTCGCACAATCCTTACTTCACCTACCTGCACCGCCAGCGCCTGCACATCCTGCGTGTGACCGTCGCCCTGACGCTGTGCTTTTCCATCATCGAGCTGTTCAGCCTGCCGCACAGTTCCTGGGCATTGGTCAGCACCGTGATGGTCATGGGCAACCTGCCCCACGTCGGCGGTGTCATCGACAAGGGCTGGCAACGTCTGGTCGGCACGCTGCTTGGCGGCCTGTGGGGCCTGATCCTGATTCTGGTCGCCGAGCCTCTGCCCGGCGTGGTGCCCTTCTGGAGCATCGTCGGCATCGCCCTGGCGCTGAATGCCACCTTCAGCAATCGCTATGGCTACAGCTCGCTGCTGTTCTGCGTCACGCTGCTGATGGTGATCGGTGATGGCAATCATGATCTCGGCATCGGGCTGTGGCGCGTCTTCAATGTGGTGCTGGGCACCCTGATCAGCATCGTCGTCAGCATGGTGCTGCTGCCCCAGAAGGCGACGGATGTCTTCCGCTTCCTGCTGGCCGACAACCTCGACAAGCTGGCACGCCTCTACCACGGCCATACCAAGGCCGAGCGGGAGGGCGTCAATGAGGGTCTCGCGCTGGTGCGTGCCACCTCGGCACAGCTGGTCAAGCAACGCGGGCTGGTCGATGCCGTCGCTCAGGAAGGCCGTATCAATCGTGCCGACATCGAGGAAATCCTGTCCTTCGAGCGCCGCATGATCTCGACCATCGAGCTGCTGCAGGAAACCCACTGGAACACCCGCGAGGGGCATGAATTCATCGAGGGGCTGGATGGCCTGCGCGATGCCCAGCATCGTCTGGCCCGCGCGCTGGGGACCCTGGCCTTTCAGGTGCGCACCGGCCAGAGCATCGAACTGACGGTGACGCCCTTCGACCTGCAACGCTATGCCGATGTCCGCAATGTCGAGAGCCGCAACGGCCGCGCGCTGTTCAGCCCGGCAGGCTACCTGTGGCTCAACCGCGAGCTGGCACGCCTGACCGAAGCGCTGGGCGAGCGCCTGGCCTTGCTGGAGCGTCTGCCGAGCCAGCGCCTGCAACGCCGTCTGCCGGGCCATGGCCTGATCAGTGATGCACGCCGCCTCTTCCTGCCCGAAGACCCGACACCGGGCGATACGGCAGCCCCCACCAGGCGCGAGAACAGCGCTGGCGAGCATCACTCTTCGGTCAGCGAAGCGCCGGCGAGTGATGACAGCATCAGTGACAACAGCAGCGATGAGCCAGACCGCCACGACAGGCACCAGCCGGACTCGGCCGGCAATGAGACTGCCAGGAAAGACACATGAACTCAGTATCCGGAGTGACTCCCGCAAGCCAGCATGACGTGCTGATCGTCGGTGGCGGCGCGGCAGGTTTGACCCTGGCACTCAGCCTCGCCAATCGCCTGCCAGCCGGCCCGCGCACCCGCCACGTCACGCTGTTGCGTCCGGCGCGTGAGGCACAGGGCGCCAGCCGCTGGGCGCAGGGCGGTATCGCGGCGGTGCTGGCGCCCGAGGACGATGTGGAATCCCATGTCGCCGACACCCTGATTGCCGGCGATGGCCTGTGCAACGAGCGCGCGGTGCGCTTCACCGTCGGCCACTCGCGGGAGGCCATCGAATGGCTGATCGCGCTTGGCGTGCCCTTCACTCCGGCCGACGCCGACGCCAGCTACCCCTTCCACCTCACCCGTGAAGGCGGGCATGGTCGCCGCCGCATCATCCACGCCGCCGACGCCACCGGGCGGGCGCTGCTCGATACGCTCAGCGCCCACGTAGAAGCCCACCCGAACATCGAGATTCTCGAAGACCTGCTGGCCGTCGACATTGCGGTCAACGCTGGCCGCGCCAGTGGTCTGTGGGTGATGGATGGTACGGGCCAGCGCCAATGGCTGGCAGCCAATGACCTGGTGCTGGCCACCGGCGGTGCCAGCGGCTTGTTTGCCCACGCCACCAGCCCGAGCGCCAGCGTCGGTGATGGCATGGCGATGGCGACCCGCGCCGGCGCCAGCCTGATGAACCTGGAGTTCCAGCAGTTTCATCCCACCTGCCTGTATGACCCCGATGGCACGCCCTTTCTGATCTCCGAGGCGGTACGGGGCGAAGGGGGACTGCTGCTGCGCCCGGATGGGCATCGCTTCATGGCCGATCATGATCCGCGCCTGGAGCTTGCGCCGCGTGATGTCGTGGCACGTGCCATCCTCGCCGAGATGCGCACGCACGGCCTCGAGCATGTCTGTCTGGATATCAGCGCGCTAGGGGCCGAGGCCATCGAGCATCACTTCCCGACCATCGCCGAGCACTGCCTGGCACGCGGGATCGATATTCGTCATGCACCGATTCCCGTCGTCCCTGCCGCCCACTACAGCTGCGGCGGCATCGCCACCGGGCTGGATGGCGCCAGCGACCTGCCCGGGCTATGGGCCATCGGCGAAGTCGCCTGCACGGGCCTGCACGGCGCCAATCGCATGGCCAGCAACTCGTTGCTCGAGTGCCTGGTGCAGGCGCGCGCCTGTGGTGAAGCGCTGGGACAGCCGCGCCGCACCGACGAGCCACGCCTGATGAGCACGCTCGACTCGCTGATGCCGCAACACGCCGCCCTGCTCACACAGCTTGCCGACAATGGTCAGGTCTGGCGCTGCGTGTTGCGTCTGAGCGCCGACGAGGCGCGCACGCGCCTGCAAAGCTTGCGCCAGCTGATGAGTCTGCAAGCGGGGATCGAGCGCAGCCAGCACGGCCTGAGGGAGGCGTTGCAGCAGATAGCGCAGTGGGTCTCGCTGGAGGCGGGGCAAACGGCGGAGGCCGAGCAGCACAGGCAAGCTTCAGCGCCGCGTGCAGGGCTCGATCATCTTGCGCTCTATCAGGCTCTGACGCTGGCACCACTGCTGCTGCTCAGCGCCCATCAACGTCATGAGTCACGCGGCCTGCACTTCATCCGCGACTTCCCGATGCCGGCGCCGCGTGCCCGCGATAGCGTCATTCGTCTCTCGGCCTTCGCTGCCGCGACCTGAGCGGTTCAGCGTGGGTAGTCTCCCTGGGCAGCGACGCGCCGCAGGGTCTCCAATGGCGGCGGCTGACGCGGCAAGCCATGCGGCAAGGGCGGCCACAGCAACCACAGGCGCAGCTGGTGAAGGTCTTCGCTGGAGGCGCTATCCGGCCACAGCCATAGCCGCTGGGTTTTCAGGTGCTGCTGGCCCGCGCCCTGCGCTCTCAAGCCCTGTAGCCCCATCCCCTGTGGCCCCATGCCCTGTGGCCCCATGCCCTGTGGCCCGAAACCCTGCGGCGAGATCTCAAGCCCGATCAGGCGTGGTGAGCACCACAGACAGCGTACGTTGACGGGCTGCCAGCTGCGTGAGGCATCATCGGCCCACCACCAGCAGAGCTGCATCTCCGGGTGACGATGGCGCGCATCTGACGCAGGCGGGGTGTCGCTGGCTTCGATCTCGACTTCAGTCTGGCTCACCGGCACTGGCGCCTGGCCACCACGGGCAAGCGCCGCATCGGCGCAGAGGCTGCCCCCTAGGGCCAGCCAGACTCGCGCCTCGGGGTCCTTGAGGCGCCGCCGAGCCTGGCGCCACCACGACACCAGCTCTACGGCCTGCAGCAGCCAGCCCAGCCCCATCACGCTCAGCAGCGCCATGACGCCATCCGGCAGCTGAGCAAGCCCCTCAAACGCACAATGCCCCGCCTCGAAAGGCAGGGCATTGCGTAGATATTGCCACTGACAGGTCCACCAGGTACTGACAACGAACTGGCCAGTCGCCAGCTCGGCAAGCCAGACCCACAAGGCGAGACTCGCCGCCAACAGCCCGACGCGCAGGCTGGCGTGGGTCGCGAACGCCTGTCTAGAGACCCTTGAACTGATCGCGCTCGCCATTCTCGGCATTGGCGATCACCATGTTGATCAGGCGCTGGTACTCGGCATTGCCGCACGGGTCGCGCTTCATCAGCCACACGAAGAGGTCCTGGTCCTCTTCGGCCAGCAGCTGCACATAGAGCGCCTTGTCGTCTTCGCTCAAGGCGTCGAAACGCTGCTCCAGAAACGGCAGCAGCAGCAGATCGAGCTCCCACATGCCGCGACGCGAATGCCAATGAAGCCGCTTGCGAATCACATCTTCCATTGCCTGAACCTCAGTCGTCACATCAATGCGCGCAGTATACCCGAGGGGGGCGTCAGCGGCATCCGTTGACCCGTTGCTCGGGCAGGAATTGGCAATCCGTGCCGTGATCGGCAATGATGTCCCTAGTGCGTTGTTTTCTCAGGATTTGCCCATTATGCTGAGGAGATAACAATCACAAGGATGCGTGTGCCTGTCCGGTGACAAGAGGTCGCCCGGCTGCCGCATCACGAACGCCTTTCGCGAGAAAGGTGCAGGCATGGAGAGATCCGATGACCAAGTCCGAGCTGATCGAACAGATAGCCATGCGACAGCCTGAGTTGTCGCTAAAGGATGTAGAGGCCGCGGTTCGCATCATCCTCGATGATGTGACAGACGCCCTGGCCCACGGCGGTCGCGTCGAGATTCGCGGTTTCGGCAGCTTCTCGCTGCACTACCGTGAGCCACGACTGGGGCGCAACCCCAAGACCGGTGAGCCGGTGGACCTGGATGGCAAGTTCGTCCCCCACTTCAAGCCCGGCAAGGAGCTGCGCGAGCAGGTCGATGCCAGTCGCGCCCTGGGGTATTGACGATAGCGCGACTGATGACAGTGCTGAAGACGACGGCGCGGCTGACTGACAGCGTTGCCCGCAGAGGAAGACCCGGCGTGACGGGGCCGGCTGGCTCAGCGCCGGCCGACATCTGCTCAAGCCGTCATGCCAGAGACGACAGCCACCCACCTCACGGCGTCGCCGCCAAGACTCGCGCGATGGGCAGTGATACACTCGCTCCCAGATGATTCACGACTGCATTTCATGACAAGGAAACCGTTATGCGTTGGCTAAAAGGTCTCGTTCTGGCCGTGATCCTGCTGATCGTCCTGCTGGTCGGTATTCTCTTTGCCGTTCACAACCAGCAAGCCGTGCCCCTCGACCTCATCTGGGTAGAGCTGCCTGCTGCGTCCCTTTCCATGTGGCTGCTGTTCTCGCTGGCCGTCGGCGTCGTGCTTGGCATGGTCGCGATGACCGGCATGTACCTGCGCCTGCGCACGCTGTTGACCCGTGCCCAGCGTCGCAACCAGCAGCAACGCAAGGAACTGGACCAACTGCGCATCCAGGAGATCAAGGAAGTGGCATAAATGCCTGATCTGATATTGCTGGGATTGCTGATGGCGGCCATCGCCATCGGATTCTGGCTGGGGCGGCGTGATCGTCGCCCCGATGAACAAGCACCGGCTCCTGCCACCCTGTCCCGCGACTACTTCGTCGGCCTCAATCATTTGCTCAACGAGCAGCCTGATCGTGCCATCGAAACCTTCGTTCAGGCCCTGGAAGTCAACAGCGACACCGTCGATACCCACATCGCGCTGGGCAATCTCTATCGCAGTCGCGGCGAAGTCGATCGTGCCGTCAAGATTCACCAGAACCTGCTGGCCCGCCCTGCCCTGGATAGCGAACAGGGAGAGCGTGTCCAGCTGGAACTGGCCCGCGACTTCATGCGCAGCGGCGTCTATGACCGCGCCGAGAAGCTGCTGGAAACCCTCCTCAAGCAAGCGCAGCACGACAGCCATCGGCGTGCCGGCCGCCGCCTGTTGATCGACCTCCTCGAGCGGGAACGCGAATGGGAGGCCGCACTCGAAGTCGCCCACGCAATTCTGCGCCAGGAAGGCGGCATCCGCCGCGCGGCGGCTCACTGGCACTGCGAACTGGCCGCGCTGGATATCGCCGAAGGCAGTCAGGCGATGGCCCGCAAGCGCCTCAAGCAGGCGCTCTCCACCGACGAGAAATGCGTACGCGCCAACTGGATGCTGGCCGAGATCGAATTCGATCATGCCAACTACAAGCAGTGCATCCGCCTGCTGCAGCGCATTCCACGTCAGGACACCGGCTTCACCCCCATCATCCTCGAGCCACTGGGCAACGCCTTTCGCATGCTGGATGACGAGAGCAGCCTGGTACGCCTGCTGCATCAGGAAGTCGAGCGCGCGCCCTACACCACGACGGTAATCAGCCTTGCGCAACTGATCGAGCGCCGCGAGGGCGTCGAGGCCGCTGCCAGCTTCGCCAGCGAGCAACTGCATCGTCACCCCAGCCTGCGCGGCGTCGACTACCTACTCGATCTCTACCTGCTGGATGCCGATGAGCGCGAGACCGAGCGTTTCAATCTGCTCAAGCGTCATACCCAGCAACTGATCCAGGCGCGTCCTCGCCATCGCTGTCATCGCTGCGGCTTCGAAGCCTCGATGCTGCTCTGGCAATGTCCGAAGTGTCGTCACTGGGGCACTGTCAAGCCGATCACCGGTCTGGAAGGCGAGTAACGGCGCCAGCTGTTAGACAGATACCAGCAGACAGACCACAGACATCAGAACGAAAAGCCCCCTGCAGCACGCTGCAGGGGGCTTTTTCATGCCGCTTTGATGACTAGCGGGCTGGCGCTATCGAACTGACGCTACCGATCATATCAGCCCTGCTCGGCGGCACGCTCGCGCAGGCGCGGCGAGAGCAGCTCGCCCACGAGACAGGCTGCCAGGATGACGGCCACGAAATACGGCCAGTCGCCGAATGACAGCTCTGCGACGCCCAGGGCATCGACGAAGATCGCCAGGATGCAGACCGGACTGACATAGCGAATCATGAACAGCCACAGACGATAGCCGGCATCGCTCAGATTCAGCTCATCGCGCAGCATGCTGCTCTTGAAGACGAACCCGGCCAGCAGCGCCATGGCGATGCCACCGATCGGCATCATCCAGCGCGAGGTCAGATAATCGAGCCAGTCGAAGAAGTGCTTGCCGGCCAGTGTCCAGTCCGCGCCGAGATTGAACGACAGCATCGCGAACATCGCCACCAGCCACAGCACGCTGCCGGCCAGCCACGAGGCCTTGGTGCGGCTCATGTTGCGGTTCTCGCTCAGCCAGGCGACGGTCGCCTCGATCATCGAGATGGCGGAGGTCAGGGCGGCGATCGAGAGCATGGCGAAGAACAGCACCCCGAACAGCTGCCCGAAGGGCATCTGGTTGAAGGCCACCGGCAGACTCATGAAGATCAGCCCCGGCCCGGAGGACGGGTCCATGCCATTGGCGAAGATGATCGGGAAGATCGCCAGTCCCGCCATCAGCGCCACCAGGGTATCGGCGATCGCCACCGTGAAGGTGGTGCGGGCGATGGAAGTGCCCGACGGCAGGTAGGAGCCGTAAGTGAGGATGGCACCGGAGGCCAGCGACAGGGTAAAGAAGGCATGCCCCAGCGCGGCCAGCACCCCTTCACTGCTCAAGCGCGTGACATCGAAATCGAACAGGAAGTGGAAGCCTGCCGAGAAGTTGCCCGAGGTCAGGGCATAGCCGATCATGATCAGCAGCATGATCACCATGCCCGGCATCATCCAGCGCACGCTCTTCTCGACGCCTTCCTGCACCCCGCGCCCGACGATCAGCATCGTCACCACCGTCACCAGCGTGGCCCAGCCACCCAGCGCCCAGGGGTTGGCGTTGCCGGCCTCGAAGATGGCGCCCAGCTCCGCGACACTGTGCCCGGACAGCGCGCCACTGGCCATCTTCCACAGGTAACTGAACGACCACCCCGCCACCACGACATAGAACGACAGGATCATGAAGCCGGCCAGCATCGCGATCCAGCCGAAGACCTTCCACAACGGACTGGCCCCCGCTTCACGCGCCAGATTGGCAATCGCCTCGATGGGGCTGCCGCGCCCGCGCCGCCCGAAGGCGATCTCCGCCATCATCACGGGCACGCCCACGGCGAGAATGCAGGCCAGATACACCAGCACGAAGGCGCCCCCGCCATATTCACCGGTGATATAGGGAAACTTCCAGATATTGCCCAGCCCTACCGCGGAACCGGTAGCTGCAAGGATGAAGCCCCAGCGACTGATCCAGAGATTCTTGGGTTGCTGTCTTGCCGTCATGGAATACCTTACGAGTTATTGTTGTGAGCCAGTGGTGATCGACGCAACGCCTGGCCGTCTTGGGTGCTCACACAGACCATTTTACTGATATGAAGCAGGTTCGTCCGCGATTCCCATCGAAAATCACCACGATTCCTTCAGAATTCCTCTGCGAAAACGCCATCACCACACGACGGCAATCACTCTACATTGGATGTTTCAAATTGGTAACATTTGAAACGATTCCTGCCTCCCTGGCCTGACAAGCAACCTCCCCTGAGACGCACCGCGCCGCAAAAGGACCCGACATCACCGCATCACTGGAGTAGGCTCATGCAAGAGACGCCGACCAGAACGCTCTGGCTAGAGAGTGCTGGGCCTGGGAGTGCTGGGCCAGAGAGTGCTGGGCCAGAGAGCGCTAAGCCTGAGAATGCCTGGCCAAAGAGCATCTGGACAAAGAGCGTCTGGCCTCACCCAGCAGCGCAGACAAGGAGTCGTCATGCATCGTCAATTCGCGGTTATCGGACTGGGCTATTTCGGCAGCACCGTCGCGCGGGAACTCAGGCGCCATGACCATGAAGTGCTCGGCGTGGATGCCGATGAGAAGCGCCTCAATGCCGTGGCAGACCTGCTCAACCAGGCCGTGATCGCGGACCCCACCGATGAGCATGCCCTGCAGGAGCTGGGGCTTGAGCAGTACGACGCCGTCCTGATCGATCTGGCCGACTCGATGGAACAGAGCCTGATCTGCGCGCTGCTGGCCAAGGAGCTCGGCGCCAGGGAGCTGTGGGTCAAGGCCACCTCGGATGCACACCACAAGCTGCTCAGTCGTCTGGGTGTCGATCACATCGTGCATCCGGAGTACGACCTGGGCGTGCGTGTGGCGGAAAGCCTCGCCTACCATGCCATGGTCGACTTCATCCATCTCGGCGATCACCAGTTCGTGGTCGAACTGGAAGTCAGTGCACGACTGGGCGATGACTGCCAGCAGCTCGATCAGCTGCCCATCGATGACGACATCAGCGTGATCGCGCTGCGCAAGGGCAAGACACTCGATCGCCAACCCTCCGGCAGCACGCGACTGTCCGCCGGCGACCATCTGGTTCTGATCGGCGAGCTGAGCGCGCTGCGCAAGCTGGGAGCGCATCTATGAGGCAGCGCTACCGGCGCTATCTCCGCCCCCTGACCCGCAGCCCACGCGGGCCCATCATCCATCTGTCGCCGCCGGAGATTCTGCTGAGCGGCTTTCTGGGCCTCGGCATGCTGGGCGCCTGCCTGCTGAAACTGCCCGGCATGCACCAGCAAGGGCTGAGCTGGCTGTCGGCGCTGTTCACCGCAACCTCTGCCGTCACGGTCACCGGACTCTCCGTCACTCCGCTAAGCGACTTCACCCTCGCGGGCCAGACCGTCGTGCTGATACTGATCCAGCTCGGTGGACTCGGCTTCATGACCATCGCCGCCCTGTCGCTGGTGATACTGGGCCAGCGCCTGCCGATGCATCAGACCAGCCTGCTGCGCGAGGCGCTCAATCGCAGCAGCTCACGCGAGATAGGCCGCCTGCTCAAGATCATCACCGCCTTTGCGCTGACGCTCGAGCTGGCAGGCGCCTCCTTGCTGGCGCTGGACTGGGTGCCCGAGTACGGCTGGCAGGAGGGGCTCTGGCTGAGCCTCTTTCACTCGGTCTCGGCCTTCAACAATGCCGGCTTCACCCTGTGGCCGGACAGCCTGATGCGCGAGGCGGCAAATCCCCTGACCAGCAGCGTGATCGGCATTCTGTTCATGACCGGCGGCATCGGCTTTGCCGTCATCGGCGAGCTGCGCGAGCGGCGTCGCCAACATGGCTGGCGCGTATTGCTGCAGCCGTCACGCTTCTCGGTGCAGACACGCCTGGTGATCGAGGCCACCGTGGCACTCAACCTGCTGAGCCTGGTGGTGATACTGGCGCTTGAATGGCGCAACCCCGGCACGCTGGGCGCCATGGCCAGTCACGGCGAACGCCTGCTCGCCGCTGCCTTCATGGCCATCACACCGCGCACCGCCGGGTTCAGCGTCATCGATTCCGCCGAGATGACACAGGCTTCGACCCTGTGGACCATGGCGCTGATGTTCATCGGCGGCGGCAGCGGCTCGACGGCCAGCGGCATCAAGCTGACCACCTTCGTGGTGCTGCTGCTGACCACGCGCGCCTTCCTGCGCAGCGAGCCCTCCCCTACCCTGCACGGCCGCCGCATCGGCGATGACACCGTCTTCAAGTCGATCGCCGTGGCACTGGCGGCGATGTTGCTGATCTTCAGCATGCTGTTCGGCCTGACCATCACCGACCCGGACCACGCCTTCCTGTCGCTGGCCTTCGAGACCGTCTCGGCCTTCGGCACCGTCGGCCTGAGCCACGGCCTGACGCCCGAGCTCTCGCCCGGCGGGCAATTGCTGCTCATCGCGACCATGCTGCTGGGCCGCACCGGACCACTCGCCCTCGGCTACCTGCTGGCGACCCGCAGCCGCCCCGGCATCAGCTATGCGCGTACCGAGCTCTCGATCGGCTGATGACGCACAGCGATAACACAAGAAACGACGCCTCAGAACGACGAAAGCCCCGACGCAGGGCGTCGGGACTTTCGTGAGCATGGTCACCCGCTCAGGGAGCGGCGGGTGAGGTCAGGCAATGACCTCAGTGATCATCATCATGATCATCGTGGTCATCATGCTCTTCAAGACGCTGATGTGCGTGCGTCTCGCCGTCGTACTCATCCACTCGGGCCTTGAGCTTCTGACCTGGGCGGAATGTCACCACGCGACGCGCGGAGATCGGAATCTCCTCGCCTGTCTTGGGATTGCGCCCCGGACGTTCGCGCTTGTCACGTAGATCGAAGTTGCCGAAACCGGACAGCTTCACCTGTTCATTTTCCCGCAGGCAACCGCGAATCTCGTCGAAGAATACCTCTACCATCGACTTGGCTTCGCGCTTGGACATGCCGAGTTCTGCGTGCAGATGCTCGGCAAGTTCCGCCTTGGTCAACGCTCCCATGTCCGCTCCCTCGTTCAAGTGGCGACTCATGCTCTCAGCGCCGCCCCGAAACGTGTGTGGCCATCGGTGACGATCGCATCGACTAACTGATTGATTTCCTCATCATTCAGCGTGCGCGAAGGATGCTGCCAGGTCAAGCCCAGGGCGAGCGACTTGTGACCATCGGCTACCCCCTGCCCCTGATAGACGTCAAACAGGCGCAGGTCCGTCAGCCATTCACCGGCTTGCGAGCGGATGGCGTCGAGCAGCGACTGCACGTGAACGCCCTCTTCGACCACGAAGGCCAGGTCGCGGCGCACTTCCGGATACCTGGAGAGCGGCGCGAAGCGCGGCAGACGGCCTGCGCAGGCAGAGGCCAGCGTGATCTCGAACACGAACACCTCGACCTTCAGGCCAAGCTCGGCGCGCGCCGCCGGGTGCAGGGCACCCATCCAGCCCGCCGGCTCGCCATTGAAGAACAGCTGAGCGCACTGGCCCGGGTGCAGTGCCGGATGCTCGGCGGCTTCGAAGCGCCAGGCATCCAGATTGCCGCCCAATGCCAGCAGTGCCTCGACATCGCCCTTGAGGTCGAAGAAGTCGACCTTGTCACGACCGCCATTCCAGCCTTCCGGCAGACGAGCGCCGGTGATCAGGCCGCCGATCATCGGCGTCTGCTCGAGGGAGTCCAGCTCACCACGGAACACAAGCCCGGTCTCGAACAGGCGCACACGCGACTGCTGACGATTGAGGTTGTGGCTCAGCGCCTTGACCAGCCCCGGCAGCAGCGAGCTGCGCATCACGGCCATGTCGCTGGAAATCGGGTTGGCCAGTGCCGGCGCCACCCCTTGCGGGTCCAGCGTCTTCTGCAGCTCAGGGGCGACGAAGCTGTAGCTGATCGCTTCCTGATAGCCCCGCGCCACCAGCTGACGACGCAGGCTGGTCAGCGG
Organism: Cobetia sp. 1AS1; assembly: GCF_029846435.1. Classification (NCBI taxonomy): domain Bacteria; kingdom Pseudomonadati; phylum Pseudomonadota; class Gammaproteobacteria; order Oceanospirillales; family Halomonadaceae; genus Cobetia; species Cobetia sp. 1AS1. The sequence goes on along the minus strand of NZ_JARWKU010000002.1, from coordinate 284,682 downwards.
CTGGGTGGTCTCATTGGCCACGGCCGGTGCCAGACGCGCGTTCGGACGGCTGACCGGCAGATTGTTGTAGCCGTGGATGCGCGCCAGCTCTTCGATCAGGTCAGCCTCGATGCTGACATCGAAACGCCAGCTCGGCACCGTCACCTGCCATTGGCTATCGCCATTCGCGGCGACCTGCATGCCCAGACGCTCGAGAATCTCGACGATTTCGTCATCCGGCAGCGCCATGCCCAGCGTGCGCTCGACACTGGCGCCGCTCAGGCTGACGACGGCGGCCTTGGGCAGCGCTGCGTCGCTGGCGACCTCGATGATCGGGCCCGGCTTGCCGCCGGTGATCTCGAGCAGCAGGGCTGTCGCGCGCTCGATGGCATCACGCTGCAGCTGGGCGTCCACACCACGCTCGAAACGATGCGAGCTGTCGGTGTGCAGGCCGTAGCTGCGCGCCTTGCCAGCGACGCTCAACGGCGCGAAGAAGGCCGACTCGAAGAAGATGTCGCGCGTCTCGGCATTCACGCCACTGCCTTCGCCACCCATCACACCAGCGATGGCCAGCGGGCCCTTCTCGTCGGCGATGACCAGGGTGTCGTCACGCAGCGCGACTTCCTGACCGTCGAGCAGCGTCAGCGGCTCTTCAGCGGCTGCCATGCGCACCTCGATGCCGCCGTTCAAGCGTGCCAGATCGAAGGCGTGCATCGGCTGGCCGAGTTCGAGCAGCACGTAGTTGGTGACGTCGACGACGGGGTCGATGCTGCGGATGCCACTGCGACGCAGACGCTCCTCGAGCCACAGCGGCGAGGTCGCGGCGACATTGACGTCACGCACGACACGTCCCAGATAGCGCGGGCACGCCTCTGGCGCGCTGACGGTGACCGGGAAGGTATCGTCGATCTGGGCGGCGACCGGCTCAATGCTCGGCGCCGTGACGGCGAGACGGTTGAGCACGCCGACTTCGCGCGCCAGACCCTTGACGCTCAGGCAGTCGCCGCGGTTCGGGGTCAGATCGACCTCGATGGCGTTGTCGTCAAGATTCAGGAAGTCACGGGCATCACGGCCCACCGGCGCGTCCGCGGCTAGCACCATGATGCCGTCGGAGGCTTCGGCTTCCAGACCCAGCTCGGAGGCACCACAGATCATGCCGCGGGATTCGACACCGCGCAGCTTGGCCTTGCGAATCTTGAAGTCGCCCGGCAGCTTGGCGCCGACCTGAGCGAAGAGCACCTTCTGGCCAGCGGCGACATTCGGCGCGCCACAGACGACCTGCACCAGTGCACCACTGCCATCATCCACCTGGCAGACATTGAGGCGATCGGCCTCCGGGTGCGGTTGCTTGTCCTTGACCTCGGCCACGACCACACCGGTGAACTCACCGGCGACCGCTTCGATACCATCGACTTCCAGACCGGCCATGGTGACCTGATCGGCCAGCTGCTGGGTGTTCAGTTCCGGCGACACCCACTCACGCAGCCACTGTTCGGAAAATTTCATCTTGCTGTCCTGTTCCGTAAGTTCACGCCCTCAAGGCGCGATACGTGAATGAGTGCCTAGCTGAACTGGCGAAGGAAACGCAGGTCGTTCTCGAAGAACAACCGCAGGTCGTTGACGCCGTAACGCAGCATCGCCAGACGCTCCGCGCCCATGCCGAAGGCGAAGCCGCGGAAGCGCTCGCTATCGATACCGGAGTGACGGAAGACTTCCGGATGCACCATGCCGCACCCCATCACCTCGAGCCAGCCGGTGTGGGAGCAGACACGACAGCCGTCACCGGCACACATCACGCACTGGATATCGACTTCAGCGGACGGTTCGGTGAACGGGAAGTAGGACGGACGGAAGCGGACTTCCAGGTCATCACGCTCGAAGAAGGCATGCAGGAATTCTTCGACGGTGCCCTTGAGGTCGGCGAAGCTGACATTCTCGTCGACCAGCAGACCCTCGACCTGGTGGAACATCGGGGTATGGGTCAGATCGGAGTCACAGCGATAGACGCGGCCCGGGCAGACGATGCGCAGCGGCGGCTCACTGGCCTTCATGCTGCGTACCTGCACCGGTGAGGTGTGGGTCCGCAGCAGACGCGTGGCGTCGAAATAGAAGGTGTCATGCATCGCGCGCGCCGGGTGATGCGACGGGATGTTCAGAGCTTCGAAGTTGTGATGGTCATCTTCGATTTCCGGCCCTTCAGCGACACCGTAACCGATGTGCGAGAAGAAGCTTTCGATACGCTCAAGCGTGCGGGTGACCGGGTGCAGGCCGCCTACCGGCTCACCACGGCCCGGCAGGGTCACATCGACGCGCTCGGCGGCAAGACGCGCATTGAGCGCCGCCGTTTCCAGCGTATTGCGACGTGCATCCAACTCACCACTCAGCAGCTGCTTGGCTTCGTTGATGGTCTCACCGGCCTTGGGACGCTCTTCGGGGGACAGCTTGCCGAGGCCCTTGAGCAGTGCGGTGATCTCGCCCTTCTTGCCGAGAAAACGTACCCGTACCTCGTCGAGGGTCTGGACGTCTTCGGCCGCCTGGATCGCGGTGCGTGCTTCGTCCACCAGGGTGGAAAGATGTTCCATCCGTTCAGCTCCGATCGCTTGAGTCACTGGCGCGGCAATGTCCGCCACCAATGGAAGTCGCGCCGACCCGAAGGTCGGCAGGGAGAGCGCTCCGCCTGCGGTGAGTCACGCAGACGATCGCGCCCTTGCCAGAGACCGGCCCACAACGCGGCCAGTCCCGTTCATGTCGCTGCTGACCCACCGCCGATTCTCTGATGGTAGGCCAAACAAAAACAGGGGAAGAGCGGCTGCTCTTCCCCTGTGACGTAACACGTCATCTCGATACCGCCTGAGTTGTCCAATGCAAGCATTCGACAGTCACGGCCCGGTTCGCCACCTGAGCGGCTCGCCGGGTCTGGGCGACATCTGATCCGGTCACTTACTGAGCAGCCTTGGCCTTCTCGACGATGGCAGCAAAGGCAGCTTTTTCGTGAACCGCGATATCGGCGAGGACCTTGCGGTCGATCTCGATATTGGCCTTCTTCAGGCCAGCGATGAAGCGGCTGTAGGACATGCCATTGATGCGGGCCGCAGCGTTGATACGCGCGATCCACAGGGCACGGAACTGACGCTTGCGGACACGACGGTCACGGTAAGCGTACTGGCCGGCCTTGATGACAGCCTGCTTGGCTACGCGGAAGACGCGTGAACGCGCTCCGTAGTAACCCTTGGCCTGCTTCATGATCTTCTTGTGACGGCGACGTGCGACGACGCCACGCTTGACGCGGGACATAGCGTACTCCTGATATTAAGAAAGTTGGACCGAGGTAAGGACGGCTTACAGGTTCGGCAGCATGCGCTGGATCAGCGCCTTGTCTGCAGCGTGAACCTGCTTCATGCCACGCAGCTGACGCTTACGCTTGGTCGACTTCTTGGTCAGGATGTGGCTACGGAAGGACTGCTTGTGCTTGAAGCCATTGGCAGTCTTCTTGAAGCGCTTGGCAGCGCCGCGGTTAGTCTTGATCTTCGGCATGAGTATTAACTCCGCTCGGTTTCTTGAGAAAATCCAGGGCCGACAAAAAGAGCCACGCCCGCAGGCGTGACCCTGATGTGTCCGTTTTACTGCCTATGGATCACTTCTTTTTCGGCGCGAGAATCATGATCATCTGACGGCCTTCCATTTTCGGGAAGGACTCGACGGTCACGAGCTCCGAGAGGTCGCCGGCGATCCGTTCCATCAGCTTGCGGCCGATGTCCTGGTGCGCCATTTCGCGACCACGGAAGCGCAAGGTTACCTTACCCTTGTCTCCGCCTTCGATGAAGCGAGTCAGGTTGCGTAGCTTGACCTGATAATCGCCTTCATCGGTACCAGGACGGAATTTGACTTCCTTGACCTGGATCTGTTTCTGCTTCTTCTTCTGCAGATTCTTCTGTTTCTTCTCGTCGAAAAGAAACTTGCCGTAATCCATGATCTTGCAGACGATGGGGTCGGCATTGGAAATCTGGACGAGGTCGAGCCCTGCCTCTTCGGCCTTGACAAGCGCATCTTTGGTTGACACTACGCCAACCTGCTCGCCATCTGCGTCGATGAGGCGGACTTCGTCCGCACGAATACGGTCATTGATGGGAGCCCGCTTTTCCTGGGGGCGTCCGCGCTGATTATTCCGCTTGATCGTTGCGTCTCCGTTTGGCTGAAATTCGTTACTGTCAGACCTGTTCTTCCTTCAGGCGTTCCATGAATTCTGAAACTTTCATGGTGCCGAGGTCTTCACCGGAACGGGTTCTGACAGCTACTGCATCAGCTTCCACTTCCTTGTCGCCAACGACGATGAGGTAAGGAACCTTCTGCAGAGTATGCTCACGGATTTTAAAGCCGATCTTCTCGTTCCTCAAGTCTGCTTTGACACGGATGTCATGTTTCTCGAGGCGGGAGACCAGATCCTTGGCATATTCTGCCTGGGAATCCGTGATATTCATTACGACAACCTGCTCCGGGGCGAGCCAGAATGGCATCGCGCCTGCGTGGTGCTCGATCAGGATGCCGAGGAAGCGCTCGAAGGAGCCGAGAATCGCGCGGTGCAACATGACCGGCATGCGACGCTCTCCACTTTCATCGACAAACTGGGCACTGAGACGCTCAGGCAGATTGAAGTCGAGCTGTAGAGTACCACACTGCCAGACACGATTCAGACAATCTCGCAGAGAGAATTCAATCTTTGGTCCATAGAAGGCACCCTCACCCGGCTGCAGCTCCCACGGCAGGCCAGTCGCATCCAGTGCTGCCTGCAGGCCGGCTTCGGCCTTGTCCCACGCTTCCGGCTCACCGATGAAGGATTCCGGACGGGTGGAGAGCTTCAGTTCGACGTCTTCGAAGCCGAACTGACGGTAGACTTCCAACGTCAGACGGATGAAGTCCTCGGCCTCGGACTCGACCTGATTCTCGGTACAGAAGATGTGGGCGTCATCCTGGGTGAAGCCACGCACACGCATCAGACCATGCAGAGAGCCGGACGGCTCGTTGCGATGGCAGGAGCCGAACTCGGCCAGACGCAGCGGCAGGTCACGGTAGCTCTTCAGGCCCTGATTGAAGACCTGGACGTGACACGGGCAGTTCATCGGCTTGACCGCGTACTCACGCTTCTCGGACTCGGTGGTGAACATCAGCTCGTTGTAATGCCCCCAGTGCCCGGACTTCTTCCACAGAGAAAGATCGACCACCTGCGGCGTCTTGATCTCCTGGTAGCCATTGGCACGCTGGATACGACGCATGTACTGCTCGAGCACCTGATACATGGTCCAGCCATTCGGGTGCCAGAACACCATGCCCGGCGCTTCTTCCTGCATATGGAAGAGGTCCAGCTTCTTGGCCAGCTTGCGGTGATCGCGCTTCTCGGCTTCCTCGAGACGCTTGAGGTAGGCCTTGAGCTGCTTCTTGTCTGGCCAGGCGGTGCCATAGATGCGGGTCAGCATCGGCTTGGTGGAATCACCACGCCAGTAGGCACCGGCCAGCTTGAGCAGCTGGAAGTGCTTCAGGTGACGGGTATTCGGCACGTGCGGGCCGCGGCACATGTCGGTGTATTCTTCGTGGTGGTAAAGGCGGATGGTATCGCCTTCGCCGATGCCCTCGATGATCTCCTGCTTGTACGGCTCATCGCGCTTCTCGAAGGCGGCCATGGCCTGGTCACGCGAGACATACTCACGCACCACATCGTACTCGCTGTCGATCAGCTGCTTCATGCGCTTCTCGATGGTCTCGAGATCTTCCGGGGTGACCGAGCGGCCAAAGTCGATGTCGTAATAGAAACCGTCATCGATGACCGGGCCGATGGCCATCTTGGCCTCCGGGTAAAGCTGCTTGACGGCATGACCGATCAGGTGCGCGCAGGAGTGACGAATCACGTCCAGGCCTTCCGCATCACGCGCCGTGAGAATGGCGACGTTGGCGTCTTCGGTGATCATGTCAGCGGCATCGACCTCGACGCCATTGATCTTGCCGGCCACACAGGCCTTGGCAAGACCGGGACCGATGGACTCGGCCAGCTGCATCACGGAAATCGGGGTATCGAAGGTACGCTGGCTGCCGTCAGGCAGGGTAACGATAGGCATGAAGAATTCCTTGCGTTCAGTGGTGGCCCTTACCAAGGGTCACGTGAAGCGAATTTGGCCGAACGCGGGGCGTCGGCTCGAAATGGGGGCAATGACGATCACGCCCCTCACGCTACTGACCCCGGCCTACAATGCCTGGGGCGCCGCCCACTGCCCCATGATGATCAAGCGACCAGTCAGGGTGTGGACACATAACGCGGGAACATGAACGAGGCAAGACCTTAGCAGCCCGTTCAAAAGTCGTAAAGATACGCTTGAGCCACTGGAGGCCATGCACGACACGAACGCAGACGGGGCGCCCTGAGGCGCCCCGTCTGATTCAGCTTACCGCGTTCGGCTTACTTGACTTCAGCAAGCTCGACACGACGGTTTTCGGCACGGCCTGCAGCGGTATCGTTGCTGGCGACCGGCTGCTCTTCACCGTAACCCACAGTCTGGATACGGTTGGCGCCAACACCTTCGGAAGCCAGGTAGGCCTTCACGGAGTCAGCACGCTTCTGGGACAGCTGCTTGTTGTAGGAGTCAGAACCCACGGAGTCAGTGTGACCTTCGACACGAACGCGGACGTTCTCGTTGGAGACCAGCTTGGCCGCCACACCGTTCAGCACTTTCTCGGCGTTGGCAGTCAGCTTGGCGGAGTCGAACTCGAAGTTCACGTCACGCAGGACGAGGTCAGCGACACAGCCCAGGGCATTGACCTTGGCGCCGGCCGGGGTGTTCGGGCACTGGTCCTGGTAGTCCGGCACGCCGTCACCGTCGGAATCGAGCGGGCAGCCTTTCGCGTCAACAGTGACGCCGGCCGGAGTACCCGGGCACTGGTCCTTGTAGTCAGCAACGCCGTCACCGTCGGTATCCAGCGGGCAGCCTTTCGCATCAACAGCGACGCCTGCCGGAGTCCCCGGGCATTCGTCACGGTCGTTCGGCACGCCGTCGCCATCGTCGTCCATGGACTTCGGAGCATCGTCAGCACACAGCAGTGCGCCAGCGGTCGCGCCGCCGACAGCACCCAGAGAAGCGCCGGTGTCTTCGTCGCTGTCGCCAGAGACGCCGTAACCAATCCCGCCACCGATCAGGCCACCGGCCAGACCGCAGACGAACGGCTGGCTGTACCAGGGCTTCTCAGCAGATGAAGACTGGGAAGCAGAGCTTGCGCAGCCAGACAGGCCAACAACCAATGCAGAACCCAGAACCAGGCCAGTCGTAGATCTTTTCATGTAAGACTCCTTCTTAACACAGCGCAATATGTAACGAGGGTGTTACGTATCGACTCAGTATAAGAGCCGAACTCGTTACGATGAAAGGAATTTTATTCAAATCTTCCTTTAAGAAGAAAGCACATGCAGGTGCGTCCTTCCAGCTCTGATCGGGTCTGTTTCCCTTGAAAACGGTACCGATCCTCAGGCATACGGTGAAGGAAAACAGTGTTTTTTGCAACGTCGAAAAACTTTGACACTAACTGTATCAGAATGGCGACGCTGTAAAACCCCTGTTTTACTCTCTTCCAAGGTGCTGGCGAACCAGCCCCTCGAAAATCTCGACGCCGGGCGCCAACAGCGTATCAGGAAAATCGTAATCGGGGTGGTGAAGCCCCGGCATTTCCTCACCTGCGCCAAATGTGAACATGGCGGCGTGGCAGTCACGTGCCAGCACGCCAAAGTCCTCGGACCAGCGATGTGCCTGAGAAAGTTCCACGCAATCAAGCCCTTGCTGTCGCGCCACGCGGCGAATCATGTCGTTCGCCTCAGGCGAATTCCAGGTCGCATCGAAGGTGTCACACCAGTCCACATCGATGCCCAGACGATCTTCTTCCGCCTCGCTGCGCGCCAGTGACACCGCCGCTTCGGCTAGCGCCTTCATCATGTCATCGCTCTCGGTGCGCAGGGTGACCATCACCTCGGCGTCACCCGGTGAGGTGCCGAACGCGACCTCGCCCAGGCGCGCATGAATCAGGGTCACCATCGCAAGTCCGGTCTCATCGGCAAATTGCAACGGCAGACGCGACAGGCCTTGCATGATGCGACACATGGCCATCGCCGGGCTGCGACCATTTTCCGGGTGGGCCGCATGTGCACAGAGCCCGGAAAGCCGCACGATCATGCCGCGTGAGGCACAGGTGAAGGCATGGTCGCGCACGCTGACTTCCCCGAGGGGGCGCCCCGGCAAGTTGTGGCACGAATAGAGATAGTCAGGCTTGAGCGCGGCAAAGGCCTTGCTGCGCACGACGGCGCGCGCGCCTTCACCGGTTTCCTCGGCGGGCTGGAACAGCAACACCACCTCGCCCATGGCAACCGGAGACGCCGCCAGGCGCTGCGCCACGCCCAGCATCCAGCTCATGTGGCCGTCATGGCCACACAGGTGCCCGACATGCGGGTGACAGGAGGACCAGTCGCCGCGTGGCGCCTCATCGATGGGCAGCGCATCCAGCTCACAGCGCAGCATGACGCGCGGGCCTGGCTCAGTACCGCGGAAGATGGCGGCCAGACCATGCCCACCCAGCCCGCTGACCACCTCGGCGCCGGCCTCCTGCATCCAGCCGGCGATGCAGGCCGCCGTGGCGGCTTCCTGTCCGGAGAGTTCCGGTGAGCGGTGCAGCGCGTGACGCAGCTCGGCCAGCGGCGTGCCCAGCAAGGAAAGTGTCGTGTTCATGCCTGCCTCGTGAAGACTCATCAGACGGCCTGCCCCAGATCTGCTGGCGAAGCGGGACGCTTGCGCCCCAGGTAATGCTGATGCCAGAACTCCATGTTGCTCAGCACGCGACTCGCCGCCAGCTGCAGCGGCTCCGCCAGCGCTTCCTCGACGGCGATGCGCTCCTTGTCTTCGGCCAGACGCTCACGCGGCGACAGCTCCTTGCGCGCCGAATGGGTGTGCAGGTGTGACACCCGCCCATGCAGGACACCAAAGACCGAGAGCACGTCATCTTCGGCCAGACTGGTATCGAGAATCTCGATCAACACCTTGCAGCGCAGACCGCCTTCCACCATGTCGACCTGCCCGGCCTGCATGGCGCGTGCGATGGCTTCGAGGCTTTCCAGACAGTTGGCGCGCGCCTGGATGAGCTCTTGCTCGCGACGCGCCTCACGCACCTTGACCTCGCGGCGCAGCTTGAGGGCATAGAACGCCAATCCCGCGATGATGATGATCGCGATGACGGCCAGAATGATGCTGATAGTCAGGGACATGCCTTTCTCCTGCGGTAAACAAGCCATGAGTATAGGGACTGCACACGCGACACCCAAGGCGAGGCACTGCGACCGATGACCACGTAGCCCGCCCTCACCCACGCCTTGCGTCAACAAAAGGCCCCGCATCAGGGATACGGGGCCAGTCGTGTCATTCACTCTTGCACGCTTTTCTCTGTCGCACTCATGCTTCGTCCGGCACGCGAGCGGTCAATCTGTCAGCACAGATCTTCACCGCCCCGCCATCAAGGCCTCGAAGCTGGCCTTGAGCTTGAGATTCTGCGCCTGATGCGAGTAATTGCGTGCCAGGCTGGCCAGCGCAGCGCTCAGCGCCTGCGTATCGCTCTCGAGCAGATGGATGCAGCGCTCGGCCCACTGCTGTGGCGTGGACTCTGTCGCCATGACCAGCTCAGGGTAGTCATCGAGCAGCTCGGCCGAGCCGACACGCGCATTGAGCAGCACCGGCGCACCACAGGCCATCGCCTCCAGCGCGACACGCCCGAACTCCTCGATATGAGCCGGCATCACGAACAGGTCCAGTGCACCGTAGAGCGTCTCGACCTCGGGAATGGTCGAGCGCCAGATCATGCGCTCGGCGATGCCCGCCTCCCTGGCCTGCTGCTGGTAAGGCGCGGCATCATCCTTGCCTACCACCAGGAAGCGATAGCGGCCCGGTGAGGCCTGCTCCATCAGCGCCGCCATCGCCACGAACCCGGCCACGTTGCGCTTGGTGAAGTTGCCGGATGACACCAGACCGACCAGCAGCTCGTCCTCGGCCACGCCCAATGCCTCGCGCTGGGCGGTGCGCCCTGCGCGCGCGCGCTCGACCGTGAATTGCTCCGGGTCATAGCCCGGGTAGCTGATCTCGATCCGCTCAGGCGCGATACCGTAGCGCGCCATCAGATCCTCGCCCATCATGCGCGAATTGACCGCGACCTGACGGAACTTGCCACCCTTGAGCACGTGATCATGAATCGCCGCCACTTCGTGGTCGCGAGGCAGCTCACGGCCATGGATACACTGCGAGGCAAGGTGCACGCAATTGTGCAGATAGACGGTATCCGGGCTTTCGCAGTCACCATGACTGATCAGCAGGTCGGGCGCATGACGGCTGGCCCAGGCCTGAACACGGCGATTGAACCAGAAACGTCGATACGCCCCCTTGAAGGGCCACCGCCACAGGCGCACCAGCTCCGCGCCGTGGGAGCGAGCCAGCTCAGGCTTGCCGCGCTCGGCGAGAATCACCACGCGATAGCCCAGTGCGCGCAACGCATCCGCCTGCTCGAAGGCATTGCGGCTGGCACCGGTATTCTTCTCGACCTGACGAATGGCGATCGCGGCCAGCTTGCCTGCACCAGTGCTCACGACGCCTCCTGCACACGACGCATGGAGTCACCACGACCGACGGCGTAATACATCAGGCCAGCGGCCTTCATGGCGGCAGGCTCGAACAGGTTGCGGCCATCGACCACCACCGGGAAGCCGAGCTGCGCCTTGAGCCACTCGCCGTCCAGCGTGCGGAATTCCTTCCACTCGGTGCACACCACCAGTGCATCGGCGCCCTTGACCGCCTGCTGACGGTCCGCGACCAGCACCAGGTCGTCACGCTCGCCGTAGATGCGGCGGCATTCCTTCATCGCTTCCGGGTCATAGGCCTGCACGGTCGCACCAGCCGCCCACAGCGCTTCCATCAGCGTGCGGCTCGGCGCATCGCGCATGTCATCGGTGTTGGGCTTGAAGGCCAGGCCCCAGACGGCGATGGTCTTGCCCTTGAGATCACCATCGAAGGCCCGCGACAGCTTGTCGAACAGCGTGACCTTCTGGCGCTTGTTGACCGACTCCACGGCGGTCAGCAGCTCGGCGTCATAGCCGACCTGACTGGCAGTACGCGCCAATGCCTGGACGTCCTTCGGGAAGCAGGAGCCACCATAACCACAACCGGGATAGATGAAGTGGTAGCCGATACGCGGGTCACTGCCGATGCCACGGCGCACTTCCTCGATGTCCGCACCGAGGCGCTCGGCCAGATTGGAGATCTCGTTCATGAAGCTGATCTTGGTCGCCAGCATGGCGTTGGCGGCGTACTTGGTCAGCTCGGCGGCGCGCACATCCATGAACATCAGCTTTTCATGATTGCGGTTATAGGGCGCGTAGCATTCGCGCATGCGCTCACGCACCTTCTCGGAATCGGTGCCGACAACGATACGCGCGCCACGCGTGAAGTCCTCCAGCGCCGCGCCTTCCTTGAGAAATTCCGGGTTGGAACAGACATCGAAGTCGACACGTTCGCCGCGCTCGGCAAGCACTTCGGCGACTCGCGCCGTGACACGATCCGCCGTGCCCACCGGCACGGTGGACTTGTCGATGATGACCTTGTAGTCATTCATGTGCTCGCCGATGGTGCCGGCCACCGCAAGCACGTACTTGAGATCGGCGCTGCCGTCTTCGTCCGGCGGTGTGCCCACGGCGATGAACTGCAGCACGCCGTGCTCGACGGCCTGACGGGCGTCAGTGGTGAAGTTGAGACGGCCGGCCTCGACATTGCGCAGCACCATGCTCTCCAGCCCCGGCTCGAAGATGGGAATCTCGCCTTGCTTGAGGCCATCGATCTTGGCCGCATCAACGTCCATGCAGATCACGTCATGGCCGACATCGGCCAGACAGGTGCCAGTCACCAGGCCTACGTAGCCTGTTCCGAAGACAGTGATTTTCATGTCAGTCCTTGAGAGTTTCTGAAGGTAATGAAGCAGGTGACAAGGTGAACGCCGATGAATCCTCTGACGGCGTCACGCGGGAATCCGGTTGTGGGGCTTGCCCGTCGCGTTTCGCGCCCTGCCCGGACATGAACTCCGGACGCTCCAGCAGCTCGGTGGTCGCCTCGACCGCTTCCTCGAGCTCTTCGGCACCCGGCGCGAGAGGTCGGGAAAGAAAGTCCGACGGCAGGGCTTCATAGAAGTTCAATCGTCCCAGCTGGTCCAGCACCGGATGACGTTCACGTGGCTGATAGCAGACCGCCCAGGGCGACAGGCACGGCTTGTCACCGGAGAAACGGATGCCCAGCCAGTCGCTGGCCAGATAGGGCAGGTCAAAACTGGCGAAAGGCTCATCGGCGTGCGAACGCAGGCGCGTCAGCTCGCGCGCGGGATTGGGCGCCTGCCCCGTCTGCCACAGCCACAGCGGAATGCGGTACGGCGCCTGACTGGGGCGATCACCGCCATGCACATAGGCGTCACTGAGCGGGTCATGCTCGAGGCCGTGGTCCGACAGATAGAGCACGCCAGCGGGTCGCCCTTCCAGGCGCTGGAAGACGCCCTCGATCACCTGATCCGTGAAGCGGATGCTGTCATCGTAGGCATCGGTCAGCGGTGAGCGGCTGTCCGGGGTCAGGAAATAGCGCAGTGAATCCGGGTACTGCAGGCTGGCCGGTGGATGACTGCCGTAGAGATGCAGCACGATCAGCCGCGGCCTCTCGACATCGCGCGCCAGCGCCTCATCCAGTGCATCCAGCAAGCCATCGTCATAGTCGGTCATGATGGTGCGAGCGACATCGGCACGCTGGGCGATGGCGGTGATCCAGGTGCGCTCGGAAGTGATATCGAGCCCCTGGCGCGACAGCCACTCGGTATGATAGCCGGCCTGATTGGCCAGCGAGATCAGATTGGCGTCCAGGTAGCGCGGCGAGAAGGTCCGCGGGTCGGTCAGGCTGGCCAGCATCGGTACCGCCAGCACGGTCTGCGGCGCCGGCGCGATGGCCTGATCGAAGACCACCAGCTCGTCGCGACGCGCATCGAGATTCGGCGTCGTGGCGCGGGAATAGCCATACAGCGACAGCTGATCGCGGCGCTGGGATTCGCCGATGATCAGGACGAAGACAGCATCATCCGACACCTCGGGGCTGCGCGAGACGCCACCGAAATCATAGTCATCCGCCATCAGCGCCTTGTAGCGCTCCTTCTCCCACCAGGCATGCGAGGTGGTGGCCAGGTTCCAGCCCGGCGAGACCGACAGCGTCGTGATGGCCAACGGCACACTGGCTCGCCCCCACTGCCAGCTACCGGCCAGCAGCATCAGCATCCAGAGCACGAAGGCGATTCCGCTGCGTCCACCCAGCCGGGCGCGAGCCAGCCCCGCCCCGAAGCGATTGCCCAGTGACAGCGCCAGCAGGAAGAACCCCAGCGGCACGATCAGGGCCAGCGGGAACTTGAACAGCATCGCCATCGATTCGCTGCGGCTGGTATCCAGCGAGCTGAGCGCAAAGGCCAAGCCATAGCGGGAATCGTAATAGACGGCGCTGACCACACTTGCAGAGAGATTGACGCCCAGCGCCGCCATCAGCCCCAGCGCCGGCCAACGCCAGCGCGGACGATGCAGCGCCGCCAGCAGACACGGCCACAGCAACAGATTGCCGAACAGGATCAGGCCGCCCTCGAGCAGGCCGTGATAGATCAACGGCACCAGACTCGCCAGCAGGGCCAGCGTGATGGCGGAGATCACCCCGGCTCGCTTGCTCGCCTGATCGCTGCGCGCAAACAGGCGACGAAGGAGGCGCTGCAGCAGGCCCTTCATGAACGTCCCCGCAACGGCATGAACGCTTCAGCCCTTACGCGAGCCAGCAGATGCACGAGCCGTCGAGCCCCGGCCACCCTCAGACGTCCAGCGCCTGGCGCCAGCGACCATCCGCTTGGCCACAGGCGATGAAGAAGGGATTCACCAGCGTATCGCGGGCGTTGTAGTCCAGACGACGCGGTTGTAAAGGCAATGACTCGGCATCGAAGACCTGGCCGCCGGCCGCTTCCAGTACGGCCTGAGCCGCCGCGGTGTCCCACTCGCTGGTCGGCGCGTAGCGCGGATAGAGATCCGCATTGCCTTCCGCGATGCGACAGAACTTGAGCGAGCTGCCACAGCTGACGTTCTCCACCGGTGCCAGTCGCTCGATCAGCGCCGCCGTACGCGCATCGAGATGCGACTTGCTGGCCACGACTCTCAATACCTCGGGCTCCGGGCTGACCGTGATCGCGACACGCCCGGTGGCGTCTTCCCGGAAGGCCCCCACGCCGGCGAGCCCGCTCCAGGTCGTCTCCAGTACCGGCGCATCCACCACGCCCAGCACGCTGCGCGAACCCTGGATCAGTGCCACGTTGACGGTGTATTCACCGCTGCCGGTGACGAATTCACGCGTGCCATCCAGCGGGTCGACCAGCCAGAAGGTCTGCCAGTCACGCCGCGCCGCGATATCGGCCTTGTCGCTCTCCTCCGAGAGCACCGGAATCTGCGGCGTCAGGCGGGCCAGCCCCTCGACCAGCACATGATGCGCCGCCATATCCGCCGCCGTGACGGGGCTGTCATCCGCTTTGGCGCGCGTGCCGAGCTCTCCCCCACGGGCAACGGCGAGTATCGCCTGCCCCGCTTCACGGCAAAGCTGTTCAATGGCCGTCAGCAGTTCAAGATCGAGGGTGACATCAGACTGGGTCATGGGGGTCTCGCAGAGAATTCGAAGGAGTCGACACGGGCCCTTCGGCCCGCCATCATCATACGCAAAAGCGGCCGCGGATGCTGCCCGCGACCGCTTCGAGAGGTCTTCACACAAGCGCCGTCAACTCAATCTCGGTCAATTCAAGCTCGGTCAACTCAAGCTCGTCAACTCAGGCGCACTGACCATGCAGTGTCAGTTTTCAGGCACTGCGATAGCCGTTGGGGTTGCGTGACTGCCAACGCCAGCTGTCGGCCATCATGCGGTCGAGACCCAGCTCGGCCTTCCACTTGAGCTCGTTGAAGGCCTTGTCGGGCTCTGCCCAGCATTCGGCGATATCGCCGGCACGACGCGGTGCAATGCGATACGGCACCGGACGACCGCTGGCCTTCTCGAACGCCTTGACCATGTCCAGCACGCTGTAGCCGGTACCGGTGCCCAGGTTATAGGTGTGAACGCCATCCCGCGCATCACCGGCCAGGTAGTCCAGCGCCTTGAGGTGGCCATCGGCCAGGTCGACGACGTGGATGTAGTCGCGCACCCCGGTGCCATCCGGCGTCGGGTAGTCATCACCGAACACGGCCAGTTCCTCGAGGCGGCCCACGGCGACCTGGCTGATATACGGCACCAGGTTGTTGGGGATGCCGTTGGGATCTTCACCGATGGTGCCGGACTCATGGGCGCCCACCGGATTGAAGTAGCGCAGCAGCGCGATGCGCCAGCTGTCATCCGCGACGGCCAGGTCGCGCAGCACTTCCTCGACCATCAGCTTGGAGCGGCCATAGGGGTTGGTCGCGGAGGTCGGAAAGTCTTCACGGATCGGCGTGGAGGCCGGATCGCCATACACGGTGGCGGAGGAAGAGAACACGATACGCTTGACACCGGCCCGCGCCATGGCATCACACAGCACCAGGGTGCCGTTGACGTTGTTGTCGTAGTAGGCCAGCGGCTTGGCGACGCTCTCGCCGACCGCCTTGAGCCCGGCGAAGTGGACCACGGCCTCGATATCGTGACGCTCGAACAGGCTGTCGAGCAGCGCGCCGTTGCGGATATCCCCTTCGACGAACGGCACTTCGCGTCCGGCAAGCGTCGCCACACGCGCAAGAGAGGCTTCGCTGGCATTGGACAGGTTGTCCAGCACCAGCACCTGATGGCCGGCCTCCATGAGCGCCAATACCGTATGAGAGCCGATGTAGCCTGCACCACCCGTGACCAGAATCATCAATCATCTTCCTTGTGAAAGTAACGCGACAGTGGGCCACGCAGTTGTCCTGCGCTGGCCCTGTTCATGGCTGCTAACCCTACCTTCCAGCCCTTGCGCTCACAAGTCCACAGCCAACGACAGCGTCTGTCGCCAGACAGCAACCTGCTCCGTGCAAGATGGCGTCACACAGGGCCTGGCCCGAGGTGTGAGCGCCTCGGATCAAGCGTCGCGCTTGCGCGGCGTCAAGGTTTCACTTGCCGGAGTTTCAAAACAGGCTATGAAGGCTATTGAGCCGCGCCGCAATGCTGAGACAATGGCCGCGCCTTGCCGCCTGAGCGCCCGGCTGATCGACTCGCGAGCGACTTTCTGACGAGGCAGGCAACATGACACGTCGTGCACGTCACCCCGGCCGGGGACACATGCACAACCAACATGTAATGAATAACATCAACACGACAACTCGCCATCACCTACCATGCCCCATACCAACAACACGATGACCACCATGATGAGGAAGCCAGTCGCCGACCGGCTTCTCTGGAGTCGACATGCCTGAGCAATCTGCCGATCACGTCGCTGATCAATCCACTACGCCGCCACAAGCGCCACTCGCGGCGCGCATCGGCCTGATACTCGGCCCCCTCCTGTTGCTGCTGACCTGGCTGACACCGGCGCCGGGTGACATGCCGGACAGCGCCTGGCTCTGCGTCGGCCTGGCCCTGCTGATGGCCACCTGGTGGGCCACCGAGGCCCTGCCGATTCCGGTGACCTCGCTGCTGCCCATCGTGCTGGTGCCGGCGCTTGGCATCGACGACATCAAGAGCACCACCGCCGCCTATGCCAACCCGACCATCTACCTGTTCCTCGGTGGCTTCCTGCTCGGGATCGCCATGCAGCGCTGGGACCTGCATCGCCGCGTGGCCCTGCATACGCTGAAGCTTGCCGGCCACTCGCCGCGCCGCCAGATCGCCGGCTTCATGATCGCCACCGGCTTCATCAGCATGTGGGTGTCCAACACCGCCACCAGCATCATGATGCTGCCCATCGGCATGTCAGTGGTTAGCCTGATGTCCAGTGGTCAGGATGAGCGCGACAGCAATGACCCGGAACTGAAGCGCTACGCCGCCGCCCTGCTGCTGGGCATCGCCTACTCCGCCAGCCTCGGCGGTATCGCGACCCTGATCGGCACGCCGCCCAATGCCCTGCTGGCAGGTTACCTGTCCAGTGATCAAGGCATCGAGATCGGCTTCGCCCAGTGGATGCTCGTCGGCCTGCCGGTCGCCATCGCGATGTGCGCCATCACCTGGTGGTGGCTGACGCGCACGCCCTTCTCCTTCAAGTCCGAGACGGCAGACAGCGGCGAGATGATCAGCCGCGAGCTCAAGGCACTGGGCGCCATGAGCAGCGCTGAGAAACGTGTCGGCGTCGCCTTCCTGGTGGCTGCCCTGCTGTGGATGTTTCGTCCGCTGATCAACCAGATGGGCCTTGCCTGGCTGTCGGACACCGGCATCGCCATGGCCATTGGCGTGGGCCTGTTCGCCATTCCCTCCGGCACCTCACGCGGCCGCCGCCTGCTGGTGTGGGAAGACGCACGTGACCTGCCCTGGGGCGTGTTGCTGCTGTTCGGGGGTGGTCTGGCACTGGCGGGCGTGATCAAGAGCTCGGGTCTCGCCGAGTGGATCGCCGGCCAGCTGTCGATGTTCAGCGTGCTGCCGCTCATCGGCCTGGTCGCCATCGTGGTCGTGGTGATCATCTTCCTCACCGAGGTCACCTCCAATACCGCGACGGCAGCCGCCTTCCTGCCGCTGCTGGGGGCACTGGCGCTGTCACTGGACATCGATCCGCTGCTGATCACCGTGCCGGCGGCCATCGCGGCCAGCTGTGCCTTCATGATGCCGGTGGCGACCCCGCCCAACGCCATCATGTTCGCCACCGGCCACCTCAAGATCCAGACCATGATGCGCGCCGGCTTCTTCCTGAACCTGGCCGGTACCGTGGTCGTCACCCTGCTGGCCTATGGCCTGATCGTGGCACTGTGGGTGTAGATAAGGCTGCTGACGCGGGGCCGGGAAGAGAGCGAAGGTGAGAACGAGGGCGAGAGCACAAGCGCCTGACGAGCTTCTCACCGCCCTTGAAGCCTGAGCCCTGGAAGCCTGAGCCCTCGAAACCTGCAAGCCTCAGCCCCCCGAAACGACAACGCCGGACTCCAATGGAGTCCGGCGTTGTCGTTCATGCCAGGCAGATTCTGCGACTTCTCATCATGACACCTGCTGTCATGTTCAGAAGAAGCCGAGGAAGCCCTTGATGATCAGCGAGTTGGCGATATCGATCAGGAAACCACCCACCACCGGCACGATGATGAAGGCCAGACGCGACGGCCCGTGGTGCTGCGTGACCGCCTGCATGTTGGCGATCGCCGTCGGCGTGGCGCCCATGCCGAAACCACAGTTACCCGCGACCAGTACCGCAGCGTCATAGTTCTTGCCCATCAGGCGGAAGGTGACCTGGGTGGTGTAGAGGAACACCAGCGCGACCTGTGCCAGCAGGATGGCCAGAATCGGCAGTGCCAGGTTGGCCAGATCCCAGAGCTTGAGCGTCATCAGCGCCAGCGCCAGGAAGATGGACAGGCTGATATTGCCCAGCACATCCACGGCGTGGGTATTGAGGTGCTTGTCGCCGAAGGCGCGCACCACGTTGCCGATGACGATACAGCTGAACAGCACCCACACGAAGGTCGGCAGCGAGAAGGCGGTGCCCGACGTGAGTGACTGCAGCTGCTGGCCACAGACGACCCCGAGCAGCAGCATGAAGAGTGTCTTCAGGGCATTGGACGTATTCAGCGGATGCTGGACTTCCGTCTCGTCATATTCGGAATCGCTGACCTGGGCGTTGATGTCCTGCCCTTCACGCTTCATGCGATTGATCAGGAAACGCGCCGTCGGCCCACCGATCAGGGAACCGAACACCAGCCCGAAGGTGGCACAGGCCATCGCGACTTCCATCGCGCCATTGATGCCATATTCGTCGGCGAAGACGTTGGCCCATGCCGCGCCGGTACCGTGGCCACCGGACATGGTGATGGAACCGCCGAGCAGACCCAGTACCGGATCAAGACCGAACAGACTGGCAACACCGACACCCAGCAGGTTCTGCAGGATGAGCAGACCGATGACCAGCGCGAGGAACAGCACCAGCTTGCTGCCGCCGGCACGAATCATGCGCACGTCTGCCGACAGGCCGACGGAGCCGAAGAACAGCAACATGAAGGGAGTCTGGAGACCGCCGAAGAACTGGAACTCGTAACCCAGGCCGCGCAGGCCGGTGACGATGATGGTAGCGATGAGGCCGCCGACCACAGGCTCGGGGATATTGAATTCGCGCAGCACGCGCACGCGCTCGACGATCAGATGGCCAACGACGAGGACAAGCGCCGCCAGCAACAGGGTGGTGATAGCATCAAGTTGAATCATGCGATACCGATGAGTAGTTGTGGGTTGTTCTAGCGGACCTCCTGAACGAGAGGTGCACTGGCGATGCCCGATCAGAGCAGGGATGGGGACGCATCCATTATCTCTTCAATCAGGGGGTTTGCCTTTGCACCGCTTGGAATTGTTGTGTTCTCGAATCCGGTCTGCCACCAGATCGTTATCATTATGCGGGTGCAGCGATGATACGCAGGGTGGGCACCGGTGCAAGTCCGGATGTTGACTGAGCCGTCAACATCAGACAAAAGTCTATAGCGGCCTGGCGAGCATGACACGTATTTTCCACGCAAGCCTGCCCGCGTCAGCCCAGCAACGGCGGGCGTGAGCGCCAGCCGGGCAGCTTCTGCCCTGCCACAAAACGCAAGGACCCCCGCTCTGATGAGCGAGGGTCTCGAGAGAGGCAAAAAAGCCCCTGATCAGTCACGCATGAGGCGTGTTGTCGTCAGACAGCGACCGGGCCGGCTTCCTCGGCACGTTCCGCTTCGCTGCGTGCACTGCTTTCCAGACCGCGATTGACCGCCGACAGCACGGCCTTGAGCGATGCGCTCACGGTATCGCCATCCTCGGCCATGCCGCAGACACGCTTGCCATCCAGGTTGAGCATCACGAAGGCCACCGCGACGGCATCGCTGCCTTCGCCGAGGGCGTGCTCACCGTAGTCCACCACGCTGACGGTAGAACCGGTGTGACGCTGCCAGGCATCCATGAAGGCGGAGATGGCGCCGTTGCCTTCGCCGGCCAGCGCGATCTGCTCGCCCTTGTCATCGACCAGTGTCGCGGTGAGCTGCTCGGCCCCTTCACGATCCAGACGATAGCCCTTGAGACTCAGCGGCGCCTCACGCTTGAAGCTGGCATCGAGAATCGCGCGAATCTGGTCGCTGGACAGCTCACCACTGACCTGCTCGCTGGCCTTCTGCACGTGCGGCGCAAGCTCGAGGCTCATCCAGCGCGGCAGGCTGATGCCGTGATCGCGCTCGAGCAGGAAGGCCATGCCACCCTTGCCGGACTGACTGTTGACGCGGATCACCGCCTGGAAGTCGCGGCCCAGATCCTGCGGGTCGATGGGCAGATAGGCGACCTGCCACGGCTCGTCAGGCTGCTGCTTCTTGAGACACTTGCGGATGGCGTCCTGGTGGCTGCCGGAGAAGGCGGTGTAGACCAGCTCGCCGACCCACGGGTGACGCGGGTGAACCGGCAGATTGGTGCACTCGGTGTAAACCTGGATGATCTCGTCCGGGTTGGAGAGATCCAGCTCCGGATCGATGCCCTGGCTGTAGAGGTTCATCGCCAGGGTGATCAGGTCCATGTTGCCGGTGCGCTCACCGTTGCCCAGCAGGGTGCCTTCGATGCGGTCAGCGCCGGCCAGCAGGCCAAGTTCGGCGGCGGCAGCGGCGCCACCGCGGTCGTTGTGGGTATGCAGCGAGATGATCGCGCAGTCACGACGGCTCAGGTGCTTGATGAAGTACTCGACCTGATCGGCGAAGTGATTGGCCGGGCCCACTTCCACCGTGGCCGGCAGATTGAGGATGCAGCGTTTTTCCGGCGTCGGCTGCCAGACATCCATCACCGCTTCACATACCTCGACGGCGTAATCCATCTCGGTGGAGGTGAAACTCTCCGGCGAGTACTGGAACACCCAGTTGGTGTCCGGGTAACGCTCGGCGTAGTCCTTGACCAGCTGTGCACCCTCGACGGCGATGGCCTTGATGCCGTCACGGTCCATCTCGAACACCCGCTCACGCTGCACGGTGGAGGTGGAGTTGTAGACGTGAACGACGGCATCACGCGCGCCGACCAGCGATTCGAAGGTACGCGCGATCAGATGCTCACGCGCCTGCACCAGCACCTGGATGCTGACGCCCTCCGGGACCTGATCTTCCTCGATCAACCAGCGCACGAAGTCGAAATCGAGCTGACTGGCGGAGGGGAAACCGACTTCGATCTCCTTGAGGCCGATCTTGACCAGCAGCTTCCACATCAGCTTCTTCTGCTCGACCGTCATCGGCTCGAGCAGCGCCTGATTGCCATCACGCAGGTCGACACTCGCCCATAGCGGCGCCTGGGTCACGGTACGCGACGGCCACTGGCGGTCGGTCAGTGCAACAGGCGTCACGGGGCGATATTTGGTGTGGTCGAAGGCAGCACTTGGCGTGGATGCAGCAGTCATGGTCGTGTCCTTGGCGGTCTGGGTGCGAAAAACCGGCAATCGAGGCCCGATACGGGAGATCGATGGCACCTTTCGCACTCAACAGTGTCCCAATCGGGGCGCCTGAGTAAATGTGAGATGACGAAGGCGTGAAGGCCTTGCATCCGAAAGCTTGCCGTCAGCAGGGCAAGCAAGCAAGTCGGGGGCAGCGTAACGTCACTGTCCGCCGCAAGCTCCGGGACCGGATCACGGTCACCAGCGCGGAGAGAAGGACGGTGGGATCACCACCAGAGCCCTTTCGGCAGCCTCGCTTCGATCAGAAGCCGACTGCGTTCCGCGTTCACCGGTTGCAAGAGGCGTGTCGCCAGCGCCGGTGGCTCATCCTGCTCAGGTCTGTCGTTCGCGCCGTGCGTCGTGTCATGCGACAGCCACGACCCGAGCGGGCTTTTTCATCGCTGAGCAGTGATTACAGTATATGCCGCATATCAGGGCGGACGATTGCGAAAACCACATGACATCGCCATCTTAAAAGCAGATTATTTCACCATTCACATCTTCACCGCTAATGGATTGCGAAAATGAGCCAGAATATTCCTCTCCCGACACTGGACCGCTTCGACCGTCGCATTCTTGACGAGCTTCAGCACTCGGGTCGCATCAGCAATCAGGAACTCGCGGAGCGCATTGGCCTGTCCCCGTCGCCCTGCCTGCGCCGTGTCCGTGCGCTGGAAGAAAGCGGCATGATCACCGGCTACCGCGCCCAGATAGATGCCCGCAAGCTGGGACTCAGCCTGATGGCGCTGCTGCATATCTCGATGGACCGCCACACCCCGGAGCGCTTCACCAACTTCGAGGACACCATCGCCGCGCTGCCTCAGGTGATGGAATGCCTGCTGATCACCGGCCAGGAAGCCGACTACCAGCTCAAGGTGGTGGTCAAGGACATGGATGACTATCACGACCTGCTGCTCAAGCAGATCACGCGGATCGAGGGGGTGACCGGCGTGCATTCAAGCTTCGTGCTGCGTCAGGTGATCGATCACCAGCGCGTCCCGACGACCTCCTGAGCCTGACTGCCTGAATCAAGACTTCAGCAACATGAAAGCCCCGTCGGCTATCACCGGCGGGGCTTTCATGTTGCTGAAGATGCCATCGTGATCACGCGGTGATCAGGGCGTGCCGGCTAGCGAAATCACTCGGCGTGCCGATTGGAAAAGTCACTCGCCGCCGATGATGCCGCGGCGGATCTGGTCTTCCTCGATGGATTCGAACAGCGCCTTGAAGTTGCCCTCGCCGAAACCATCGTTGCCCTTGCGCTGGATGATCTCGAAGAAGATCGGCCCGATCACCGTCTCGGTGAAGATCTGCAACAGAATCCCCTCCCCCGGCGCGCCATCGACCAGCAGATTCAATGCCTTGAGGTCCTCGACATTCTCTTCGTGGTTGGGCACCCGCGCATCGACCTTCTCATAATAGGTGGCCGGCGTGGTCAGGAAGGTGACGCCATTGGCCTTGAGCGCCCTGACGGTGGCATGGATATCATCCGTCGCCATCGCCAGATGCTGGATGCCCTCGCCATGGTATTCGCGGATGAATTCCGCGATCTGGGAGTCATCATCCGCTGACTCGTTGATGGGAATGTGCATCTTGCCGCAGGGTGCCGTCATCGCGCGCGAGAAGAGCCCGGTCATCTTGCCTTCGATATCGAAATAGCGGATCTCGCGGAAATTGGCGATGCGCGCGTAGAAGTCGGCCCACACATCCATCTGTCCACGCCCGACATTGTGGGTCAGGTGATCCAGCGTATGCAGGCCGACACTGTTGGCATTCTCGATTGCGCCGTCGATGGCGACGAAGTCGGTATCGTAGATCGAGCGCTCGCGGTGATGGTCCACGAAGTACAGCACCGAACCGCCGATGCCTTGCACCGCGGGGATGCCCACCTCGCCCGGCCCGACCGGATGCTCGACGCTGCGCGCACCGTGCGCCAGGGCGTAGCGATGCGCCTGCTCGGCATCCGCCACGCGCCAGGCCATCGCACAGGCACTCGGGCCGTGGATCGCCGCGAATTCCGCCGCCGGGCTGTTCGGCTCGGCGTTGAGCACCACATTGATGCCGTGCTGCTGAAACAGGAACACCTGCTTGGAGCGATGGCGACGGGTCTCGGTAAATCCGAGCTGGTTGAACAACTTGCGCAGGGCATCGATGCCGGCCGCATCCGGGGCCGTGAATTCGACGAACTCGAAGCCGTCCGTGCCGATGGGATTGTGCTGTTCGATACGTGCCGGTGCGTTCATGAGGGGCTCCTGAGTCAGGCTGCCGACAAGGCAGGCAAGGTAGAGAAAAGGCGGGCAACATCCTTCACGACAGGCGAACGCATCGCGCGCATCACCTGCCGTGTCCCGATTCCGTTATCGGAAATCTATGCCTTGCCTGCCGCCCTGCCCATTCGCCTTGGGCCTGCTTTGGTGCCGTGTCCGGCCTCTTCCCACGCCAGACATGTAACGAAACCCTGCCATGGCGCTGACGTCCATCTCGACACTGCCCCCTCGGGGCACTCCCATTGCCGCCAGCGCCTGACACTGCGTCATGCTTTCTTTACACCTATCGGCGCGTCACGCCTGCCGTTGCCTCTTGCCCGCCTGGCGTTGGCCGCTAGAGCCAGGCACCGCTGCCCAGCTGCCAGGCCACCCACAGCAGAATCGTGGCGATGAAGGCCTCGATGACCTGCCAGGCACGCGGGCTGGTCAGGCGTGGCGCCAGCCAACCGGCACATGCCACCAGGCCGAAGAACCAGCCGAAGGAGGCCAGGCTCGCCCCGACGATGAAGCTTTGCGGGGACGGCTGTTGCGCGCCGATCGCGCCCAGCATCACCAGCGTATCCAGATAGACCTGCGGGTTGAGCAGCGTGACGGCCAAGGTTGCCGCCAGCACCTTGCCGAGATTGGCCTTGAGCGCGTTGCTCGCCGTCAGCTGGCCGCCAGTGCGCATGCGCCCCAACGCCTTGAGTGCCTGCCAGAGCAGAAACGCCACCCCGCCCCAGCGGGCAATGCTCATCAACAGCGGCGACTGCTGCATCAGCGCGCCCAGCCCGAGCACGCCGGCGATGATCAGCACGCCATCGCACAGCGCGCAGAGCCCCGCCACCCACCATTGATGCTCGCGCTTTAGCCCCTGCCCCAACACGAAGGCATTCTGCGCCCCGATGGCAATGATCAAGCCTGCGCCTACCCCTGCCCCATTGAAGAATGACCACCACATATCGCCTGTCCTTTCGTCGTGTCGTTGCCGTGACTGACGACGTCTGCCACGGCTGTCAGTGCTGAGGCAGGCAGAGTACGCTAGGATGAATCCATCAAGGAAATTGATTCAGGGAATGGATCATAAGGAATACTGATGCTGGACTATAAATTGCTGGAGGCGCTGGCGGCCGTCATCGATCAGGCGGGCTTTGAACGCGGGGCGCGAGCACTGGGGCTGACGCAGTCGGCGGTCTCGCAGCGCATCAAACTGCTGGAGGCACGGCTGGGGCAGCCGGTACTGGTGCGTACACCGCGCCTGGGGCCGACGCCACTCGGGCGGCGCCTGCTCAATCATGTCCAGCAGGTGCGCCTGCTGGAGCATGACCTGCTCGACCAGATTCCCGCCCTCGGCGAGAGCGAGCAACGACTGCGCATCGCCATCAATGCCGATTCGCTGGCCACCTGGTGGCCGACCGTCACCGGCAGTTTCTGTCGCGAGCGTGACCTGTTGCTGGACATGCTGGTGGAGGATCAGGAAGTGGCGCTCAGGCGCATGCGCGATGGAGAAGTCGCGGGCTGCATCTGTGCCACGCCACGCCCGGTGCAGGGGGCACGCTCCCACCCGCTGGGCAGCATGCGCTATCGGGCGCTGGCCAGCCCGGACTTCGTGCAGCGCCATATCACGAAGAAAGACCATGCCATCCCGCCCATTCTGCCGGCCGAGACCCTGCGCAGCATGCCCGCCATCGTCTATGGCCGTGATGACCGCCTGCAGCACCGGCTGTTGTCGACCATGGGCTTCGATGAGCCCTTCCCCCACCATCTCTGCCCGTCGTCGGAAGGTTTCGTGCGTCTGGCCTTGAGCGGCATGGGCTACGGCATGATTCCCGAGCAGCAGGCGGCGCATCTGCTGGCCAATGGTGAGCTGGTGGATATCGCGCCGAACCATGCCCTCGATGTGCCGCTTTACTGGCATCACTGGCGTCACGGAGGCAGCACGCTGGACAAGCTCACCGACCATCTGCTGCGGGAATGTGCCACGATATTGCGCCCGATGCCGGAGCAGGAGACACCCCGCCCCGGCATGCTGTGAGAGCGCGTGTCAGTCGTGCATCAGGCCCGGCAAAAAGGGGGCTCAGCCGCCCTGTTGCTCACGCACCAACTGGGCCAGGAAGCGATCACAGGCCGCCAGCTGGCTGAGCTCGATGTACTCATTGGCCTGATGCGCGACCCCGATGGAGCCTGGCCCGCAGACCACCGTCGGCCAGCCTTCGCTCTGGAACTGGCCCGCCTCCGTGGTGTACGCCACGGCCTCGCTGGCCCGCTTATCGCCCAGCAGACGCTGGCAGAGGCGAATGGCCGGGTCCCGATCGCCATGCCCGAGTGACGGCACCGTTTCCACCGTGCGCTCACTGCGGATCGCCACTTCTGGCGCCCGCTCACGATAGGGGGCGACCAGACGCTCGGCGTGGGCATCGATCTCCGCCAGCATCGCCTCGACATCCTCGCCCGGCAGATGGCGCAGCTCCCAGTCGAAGATGCACTCCCCGGCGGTGATATTGACCGCCGTGCCGCCCTCGATGCGCCCGATATGCAGGCTGGCGTGGGGCACATCGAAGCGCTCGTCCAGATGGCCGCAGTCGATGCGCGCCTGCATGCGGTCCTCGATGAAGGTCACCATGCGCGCCGCCAGATGGATGGCACTCACCCCCTGATAGACCAGGCTGGAATGCGACGGCTTGCCGGTCACCGTGGTGCGCAGATCGGTAATGCCCTTGTGGGCATCGACGATCGCCATCATGGTCGGCTCGCCCACCAGCACCGCCGCCGGACGCGGCAGGCGGTCACGCAGGCGTGCGATCATGCGCGGCGCGCCCAGACAGCCGATCTCCTCGTCATAGGAAAAGGCAAGAATCACCGGCTTTTTCAGCGTGCCCGCACGCTGGGCATTCACCAGCGCCGGCACCGCCGCCATGCAGCAGGCGATGAAGCCCTTCATGTCGGCGGAACCGCGCCCATGAAGGCGACCCTCGTCCTCACGCAGCGTGAAGGGATCGCTGTCCCAGGCCTGACCCTCCACCGGCACCACATCGGTGTGCCCGGAGAGCACCACGCCGCCCTCGACCTCCGGCCCGATCACCGCCAGCAGATTGGCCTTGTCGCCGCCATCGTTGTGGATGACCTCGGCACTGACGCCGACCACTTCCAGGGCGTCGCGCAGGCAATGGATCAATGCCAGATTCGACTCGCGCGACACGGTATTGAAGCTGACCAGATGCGCCAGCCAGTCGCGGCTATTGGGCCAGTCGGAAAAATCGGCATGCTGTGGCATCAGGCTGGCGGTATTGGCGATGGTGGACGCTGAAGCGGACATGGGCATTCCTGTGCAGAAACATCAGAGCGGAGAGCACCACACGCAGCGCGCTGGCCTCATATGTCCACCGGTATAGCGCAGCGCCTCTTCGACAACAAGGGCCTGGCTGCAACATCCGCCTGGCAGGCACGCTTCAAGAAAAGACGACGCTGCCACGCCCCGGCAAAGGGCGTGGCAGCGTCGTCTGTGGCGATAGAACTCCGCTACGGGCGGGATTCAGGCCGTGATGGCGTCAGGCAGCACGGCCGTTGCGCACCATGGCGTGGGGGTCGATGACGAATTTCTTGGCAGCGCCGCCATCGAAGTCCGCATAACCCTGCGGCGCTTCTTCCAGACTGATGACCTGCACATTGACCGCATCGGCGATATTGACGCGCCCGAACAGGATCGCCTGCATCAGCGGGCGGTGATACTTCATCACCGGGCACTGGCCCGTGTGCAGCGAGTGGGACTTGGCCCAGCCCAGCCCGAAGCGCATCGACAGCGCCCCGACCTTGGCGGCCTCATCCTCGGCGCCCGGGTCTTCGGTGACATAGAGGCCGGGGATGCCAATCTGGCCGCCGGCACGCGTCAGCGCCATCGCCGAGTTGAGCACCGTGGCCGGCTGCTCACGGCCGTGGTCACAACCACAGCCATGCGCCTCGAAGCCGACGCAATCGACGAAGCAATCCACTTCGCGCTCGCCGAGAATCACCTCGACCTTGTCTTCCATCGAACCTTCCTGACGCAGATCGATGGTCTCGCAGCCGAAGCTCTCGGCCTGCTGCAAACGCTCGGGGATCATGTCACCGACGATGACACAGGCCGCACCCAGCAGCTGGGCGGACACGGCCGCCGCAAGCCCGACCGGCCCGGCACCCGCGATATATACCGTGGAGCCCGGCCCGACCCCCGCGGTCACACAGCCGTGGAAGCCGGTGGGGAAGATATCGGACAGCAGCGTCAGGTCACGGATCTTCTCCATCGCCTGGTCGGCATCCGGGAACTTGAGCAGGTTGAAGTCGGCATAGGGCACCATGACGTAATCTGTCTGACCGCCAGTCCAGCCGCCCATGTCGACATAGCCGTAGGCCGCGCCGGGACGCGCCGGATTGACGTTCAGACAGATCCCCGTCTTGCCTTCCTTGCAGTTGCGGCAGCGGCCGCAGGCGATGTTGAAGGGAACCGAGACGATGTCACCGACCTTGATGAATTCCACATCGCGCCCGGCCTCGACGACCAGACCGGTGATCTCGTGGCCCAGCACCAGGCCCTGCGGCGCCGTGGTGCGGCCACGCACCATGTGCTGATCACTGCCGCAGATATTGGTCGAGACGACCTTGAGAATGACCCCGTGTTCACACTTGCGATTTCCCAGCGCCAGGGTCGGATAGTCCAGTGATTCGACACTCACCTTCCCCGCTCCCTGGTATACGACTCCGCGATTGGCATTGGCTGACATGACGTGCTCCTGGCTGGCATGGGGTTTGGCACGTGGCCGGCGTCAGGCAGACAAGCTGGCTTGCGCCGCCCGTCACTTTTCCTGCCCCGGCCACCAGCCCCCGGTCGGTGGCGTCCAACCGGTAGGGCTTATGCAGACTAGGTCAGTTGTCACAGGTTGGCTGTCCAGATGAGGCATCGACATGCCTAAATGAGACAGTTCACGACCAAAGTGTCACTTCGGTTGCCCGCAAGCCCACACGCCAGTGCCCCCGTGCCTCTGCTGTTGGCGGCAGGCGACAGCCAGCGTCGATGCATCTCGACACTTGAAGCACGCGCCCATACCCCCCAGTACTGATATCAGCGTCATCTTGACGACAGATATTGCGACCCAAGCCCGCTTACGGCGGCTCTGGAAGACAGCTCTGAATGACCGTTCTGAAAGACAGCTCTGAAAGACAGCTCTGAAAGACACTTCAAGGAGAGATCATGACCCTGACATCCAACGCCCTGCGCAATTCCTGCATGACCCTGGCCCTCGTCGGCTCCGCCTTCATCGCCGGTTGCGGTAACACCAGCGTGATCGAGAAGCAGGACACGCGCTACGAAGTCAGCGCCGTCGATGAAGACCGCGATGATGCCATCGCACAGGTCAAGGAACGCGCGCTCGAGGTGTGTGAAGAGCAGGACCGCGACAAGTACGATGTGCTCGACTCGCGCGTCTTCGGACCGCACGACGCCACCGCCAAGGCCGCCGATGGCAATGACCAGCTGGAAGGTGGCACCGTCAATGAAGACACCGAAATGGCTGCCGCCACCCATGAAGGCGAAGGCTACAAGGTCGTCTGGACCGTGCGCTGCCGCTGAGTCGTTCCCCCGTCAGGTAGCGTGACCTGACAGCGCGATTGAACGCGAAAGCGAAAGTCGCAACGACGGTGAAAGCGAAAGTCGCAACGACGGTGAAAGCGAAAGTCGCAACGACGGCGAAAGCGAAAGCGCAGCATCCGTCAGAAAGCCGCCCCAGGGGCGGCTTTCTTGCGTTCCGACACCAGGCGATAACCCAGGGAAACCGACACTGCGGCACTTGAGTTCCGGGGGCGCAACCATCGGTTGCCCCACAAATCAGTCAATTGCACCGCCCCATTAGACGACTCTTGACTATGCTGAGACGAAAGCTGTCCCAGCGCCGCTCCTGACCGCCGCGTATATCTGGTGAAAAAAAGTTGTTACCAGCCACCCGGCTGGCACGCTGGGGCGACTCGGATGCTGTACCTGCAACCTCGCTTCATGCACCTCGCAGCATGAAGCTCGCGCATTGCCATGCGAGATGTTCGACAGCCCTATCGCCCGGGGACTGTCGATCACTGCCATACGCCATGACGAACCCATCAGGACTCTCTGCGCCCGCGCGCCGTCAAGGAGGCTTTTCCATGAGCATCGAACAACGCCTGGCCCCCGTTGCACTCCCCGACACCCGTCATCGACGCACCGTCGAACATCTGCTGGCAGGTTCCGGCGTCAGGCTCAACGGCCCTGATCCCTGGGACATTCGCGTTCGCCATCCGGACCTCTTCCGGCGAGTGCTGCAGCAAGGCAGCCTGGGACTGGGCGAGGCTTACATGGAAGGCTGGTGGGACTGCGACCAGATCGACGAGATGATCTGTCGCCTGCTGCGGCATGGCCTGGGCAGTCGTGCCCACACCACCAGCGAGCGCATCGCCTATCGACTGCAGGCCGGAGTGATCAATCTGCAGAGTCGCCGCCGCGCCGGCGTGGTCGGCAAGGTGCATTATGACTTCGGCAATGACCTATTCACGCGCATGCTGGATGACACCCTGTGCTACAGCTGCGGCTACTGGAAAGACCTGCCGATGAGCGCGGAGAACCTGGGCAAGGCGCAACAGGCCAAGCTGGATCTGGTGTGTCGCAAGCTGGGGCTGGCGCCCGGCATGCGCCTGCTGGATATCGGCTGTGGCTGGGGGAGCCTTGCCGCCTACGCCGCACGCCATTACGGCGTGGAGGTCGTCGGTATCACCATCTCCGCCGAACAGGCCGCGCTGGCGCGCGAGCATTGCGCAGGGCTACCGGTGGAAATCCTGCTCAAGGACTATCGCGACCCAGATTTCCGGCGCACGGTGGGCAGCTTTGATGCCATCGCCTCGATTGGCATGTTCGAACACGTCGGCCACAAGAACTACGCCACCTACTTTGCCCATGCCGCGCACCTGCTGCGCCCCGGCGGACGCTTCGTGCTGCACACCATCGGCTCCAACCAGAGTGATATCTCGGCCGACCCCTGGGTCAACCGCTATATCTTCCCCAATGGCGTGCTGCCCAGCGCCAGTCAGCTGGTACGCGCCAGCGAAGCGCATCTGGTGATGGAGGACTGGCACAACTTCGGCGCCGACTACGACCCGACATTGATGGCGTGGCGCGCCAATCTCGACCAGCACTGGCATGAGCTGGCCGATACCTATTCACCGCGCGACAAGCGCATGTTCGAGTACTATCTCGGCGCCTGCGCAGGCGCCTTCCGCGCCCGCCAGCTGCAGCTGTGGCAGGTGGTGTTCACCCACGGCACCGCAGGGCGCTACGACGCGCCACGCTGATCCACCGCCTGCGGAGCGCCGACAATCTCGACCGGCGACGACTGTCTCAAGCGGCGGGGCGAATCAGACGCGTCGCCGCGAAGCGATTGAGCAGCGCATGCATCAGGTAGATCAGCAGCATCGCGCTGCAGACCGCGACCAGCACGGAGCTGGTCCGGTAGAGCGCGCTGTAGATCAGGTCCTTGTCGGGCGACATGTACTGGCCAAACAGGATCGCCATGGTCGTCATGGCGCCCAGACCCGCACCAGAGCCCACCCGCTCCAGAACATGGTGGCGCGCGAACAGCATCAGGCTCAGCCAGAGCCCCAGCGCTACCAGCCACAGCAACGAATAGTGCGTCATCAACACCAGCTGGATCGCCACCGCCACGTTGCAGCCCACCAACGTACCCGCGGCGCGCCGAATGCTGGCCTGAATGGCACCGAACCAGTTCATCGGAAAGAGAATCAGGATCGAGGCGATCTGCGCCGACAGCGAATCGCTCAGATCGAGCACCTGGAACATCACATAGACCACCATCGCCACCGCGGTGGTCAACAGCACTTCGTGACGGCGATTGGGTGGCGGCTTGGCGGGGCGTGACGGTGGCTGGCGCGGCGCCTTGTCCGGGAAGCAGTAATGCATCAGGGCCACGATCGAAAGCGTGGTGCCGCCACCGACGAAGTTGCACCACACCAGATCACTGATATCCGTGCTCGGGTAGCTGGCGAAATTCAGCTGCACATGCATGCCGACCACACTCAGGGCACCGAACAGGAACAATGGCCCGCGGCTCATGCAGTTGAACAGCACCAGCTGTATGCCAAGCACCAGCAGCAACATGATCGCCGGATTGTCACCGAACAGCCCCTGCACGACGAGGGTGAAGGCATTGTTGAGAAAGACGCTGGCCAGAAACTGCCGCGCGATGGAGGCGTTCAGTACCGGCACCAGGGCCAGCAGCAGAATCGGGTTGACCACGAAGAAGGTGCCGTAGGTCCAATCCATCCACTTGAGCAGCACGAAGCCCAGGGTGCCGCCGAAGGCGATCCGCAGGCACTGCTGGACATCGTTCTCGCTCAGGAATGGCTCACTACCCTCGACGCGCGGCAAGGTCTCACCACGTGTCCACAGACGGGACAGCCGGTCTCGCAATGCATTCGCCAACATGCCGCCGCCTCAATAGATGTAATGCAGCAGGCTGACCGCACGCGCCTGGGCATGCGCCAGCCAGCTGGCTGGTCCGGCCACGGGGAACAGCTGTACGGTGGCACGCGAGCCGGTCGGCAGTTGGCTGAGCGAGAGGCCATGAGCCCTCGGCATCACGAGATGGACGCGCATGCGCTGGGCATCACGCACCCAGCGATCGCTGTCCTCGGGGGCGGCCAGATAGCCATCGGCGTTGAGCTGACCCGCCTGTACGCCTGAATCCCGCGATGAAAGCGTTGCCGTGAAGACCCGCCCCGGCTGCGCATCGAAGATGATGCTTGCCTGATCGCCGATCGCGACGCGTGACAGAGACTTCTCGCGAAAGTCGGCAATGACATCGGCACGATCGGCCACGATGGCCAGCCGCGCCTGACCGGTGCTGGCGTAGGCGCCGGCCACCAGCTGCATGTTGGACACCGTCCCGGCCTCGCGGGCGCGCACCTCGGTATAGGCCAGATCGAGACGCGCCTGCTCCAGCGCATTGCGCGCCTGGCGAAGGCTCAAGTTATCGTCTCCCGTCAGGCCCCGCTGCACCTTGAGCGCTGCCAGATCGGCCTGATCGGCCCTGACCGTCGCCTGCGCGCCCTGATAGCTGGCACGTGTCTGATCGTACTGCTGGCGCGAGATGCTGTGCGACTTGATCAACCGCGTGACGCGCGCCATCTCCAGCCGCTGCTCTTCCTCGCTGACACGGCTCTGCTCGAGCTGCGCCATGGCCGCCAGAATCGAGGCATCCAGCTGTTGATTGGCCTGAATGGCGGCTTCCAGCGCCAACTCCGCCTGCTGCACGGCCAACTGATAGGGCTTTGCATCAATACGAAACAGCACATCGCCTGCCTCGACATGCTGGTTGTCGTGGACCAGCACCTCATCGATACGACCACTGACCCGCGATGCCACACTGACCACCGGGTGCATCACGCGCGCCTGGGACGTCATCGGCATCCACAGGTCCGCGATCAGGAAATACACGAAACTGAATACGGCGATCAGCAAGGCTCCCCGCACCCAGCGCCGAAAGCGCTGATCGGATGTCACCCCTGACGACTCCGCTGATATTCGGCCTGCGAGCGCGCGATGCTGGCACTGGCATTGTCTTCGAACTGGAGCAGAGTGCGGGCGAAGGCATTGAGCGCTTCGTCATCGAAGCCGACGTACAGCTCGGCACGCACTCGCTCGATGCGCTCCGTCAACTGGGTCAGGCACTGGCGGCCTTGCTCGGTGAACCACAGGCAACGCGCCCGCTTGTCGGTCTCGTGTGGCACGCGCGCGATCAGCTGCTGAGCCTCGAGCTGATTGAGGGTGCGCGTCAGCGACGGCATCTCGATGCCCAGCTCGCTGGCCAGCATCTGTTGGGTACAGCCCTCGCCGAGCTTTTCCAGATGGACCATGACCGTCCAGCGCGATTCCGTCATGTCCAGGCTACGCACCGCGCTGGTGATGGCGGTGCGCCATAGACGATGGACCCGGCCGACCTGGCCACCCAGCGAGGGCTTGATCTGCTCGTGAAACGGGATTTCCTGTGTCGAATCCGTCCCCGGAGAATGTGCGTTCATGTATCATCTCTCGACATGAAGGCTCCCATGACACTCCCCCTCATCGGTACTGAGCGGAAGACCCACGAGAGCCTTGATTGGTGCGGCGTCAGGGCGGCTGTTGCCGGCGATATCAGACGCCCTCTATATTAGCTTGCTAACAATATGAGGATCATACCCTTTATTAGCGAGCAAAACAATTCACCAATTCCGATATTCAAACACGCATTTAAGCGCCTCTCCGTCTCTGTCTTCTTGCCTGTCTTCTTCCCCTTCTCCTCTCTCTCCTTTTGCGGCTCGTCTGCTTTCCTCTCGCCCTGTTGTCTCTTCTCACCCGCCATCACCTGCGCCGCGGGTCATTCCTGTGCGATGCCGTGACGCTTGAGCTTGTTGGCGATGGTGGTATGCGAGACTCCCAGGCGCTTGGCCAGCAATCGGCTGGACGGATACTCCGGGTAAAGATGCGCCAGGATGCGCCGTTCGACCTCGTCATGGATATCGCCCAGACTGCCGGTCAGGTCGATGTTGTCCAGCCCCTCATCACGCGCCTCACCGGTCAGGCGCAGATGCTGCGCCTCGATCACCTCGCCATCGCACAGCGAGACGGCCTGGAACAGCACGTTCTCCAGCTGACGCACGTTGCCCGGCCAGTGATAGCCCTGCAGGCGCGCCATGGCCTCGGGCGAGATATCCCTTACGCGAGCGCCGATCTGACGCACTGCGCGCTCGAGGAAATGTCGCGCCAGCTCCTCGAGCCCATCCAGACATTCCCTGAGCGGCGGAATCTGCACACACAGCACATTGAGGCGATGGAAGAGATCGTGGCGGAAGCGCCCTTCGCTGCACAGTGCCGGCAGGTCCTGTTGAGTGGCGCAGATCACGCGCACATCGAGGAAGGTTTCCTCATCGCTGCCGACGCGCCGGAAACCGCCGTCCTGCAAAAAGCGCAGCAGCTTGACCTGCATGCGCGGACTCATCTCGCCGACCTCATCCAGGAAGATGGTGCCGCCGCTGGTCAGCTCCAGCAGGCCCAGCTTGCCCTCCGGCCGTGCGCCCTCGAAGGCACCCGGGGCGTAACCGAACAGCTCCGTCTCGGCCATCGATTCCGGCAGCCCCGCGCAATTGAGCGCCATGAAGGGGGCCTGGCCGCGAGGGCTTGCCAGGTGGCAGGCCCGCGCCAGCAGCTCCTTGCCGGTGCCGGTCTCGCCCTCGATCAGGAGCGGCGCATCCAGCGGTGCCATGCGGCGAGCCTCCTTGACCACTGCCGACAGCTGACGGCTCGCCTGGAATATCGCTTCGAAGCCACGCACCTCGGTGCGCTGGATCTGATAGATACGCGAGCCCAGGCGGTCTGCACGATGCAGGGTGACCACGGCGCCCGCCAGCGAGGCGACATCCTCGTTCTCGGTGTGCAGTGGCGCGATATCGGCGAGGAAAGTCTCCTCCCCCACCCGCAGGCGCAGGCCATTGACGCGAGCATTGTTGCGCCGGATCAGTTCCGGCAGGTCGACATCCTGGACGTGACGCGTCAGCGCCAGCCCCGGCACCTCATCGATGCGCACCCCGAGCAACTTGCCCGCCGCGCGATTGGCCGCCACCACGCGCCCATCCATGTCGATGGACATCACCGGGTCTGACAGCGATGACAGCAGTGCATTGAGCTCCAGATGGCGTCGCTCGGTGGGCATCAGACTGACGCGACTGACCTTGAAGACCCCGGGAATCTCCTCGAGGGTCGGCTTCAGGGTCGAGAGCTGCATGCGCAGCATGTTGGGCACATGCAGATAGATGGAGTTGTTGGCCTCCCCACCGACCTCACCGCGCAGCACGTTGAGGCCGTAATCGGCAAAGGGGGCCAGGATGTCGCGCAGAATCCCGATTCGATTCTGGCAGGTCAGTTTGAGGCGCATGGCGTTCTCGGCATTGTCGTTGGAATTCTTGTTGGCATTGTCATCGAAAGGGTGTCGCCGGCCTGGCGTCGCCGCTCGAGTCACGGGCGGCTTGGCGACGGGCAGCTTAGCGACGGGCGACTGAGTGACGTTAACGTAAGCGTTATCAAAAACGTCGTAAAGCATTCCTTACAAAAGACGGCGACACAGCAGTGCACGAACGCCCGAATGGCACAGGATGCGCCCGATTACCGCTCCAGTGTCACA
The DNA here is from genome assembly GCF_029846435.1 of Cobetia sp. 1AS1. Taxonomy (NCBI): domain Bacteria; kingdom Pseudomonadati; phylum Pseudomonadota; class Gammaproteobacteria; order Oceanospirillales; family Halomonadaceae; genus Cobetia; species Cobetia sp. 1AS1. Next base: position 248,588 of record NZ_JARWKU010000002.1, on the reverse strand, counting down.
ATTATGTGACAAGACACGCGCCAACGCAGCGTTATCTGCGGCGCAGAGCCACGCCTGACCACTGGTCAACGCCACCCGACAAGGCCTAGCGTTGTCATCGACATGCAAGGACTGGCATGTACGCCATAATGACAACACGGCAGCCTGCTCGGCAGCGCCGCCATCTGGTTGGGGAGGTTGCATGAACGCACCGCAGGGTCGTCATTGGCCACAGACATCCCAGGAAGCTCAGCCCGGCTCGCAAGCCAAGGCCAAGGGCACCCGCTACGTGGCCCATGAGCCGGATGCCCGGGGCCGAATCCATTACAGCGATCAGGAGAACTCTACCTGGCAGACACTGATGGCGCGTCAGATGGCGCTGGTCGAGGGGCGTGTCTGCCGCGAGTATCGGCAAGGGCTCGAGCGCCTTGCCCTGCCGGAGGACCGCATCCCCCAGCTGGGCGAGATCGACCGTGTCCTCGAGGCCGCCACCGGCTGGCGAACCGCACGTGTGCCGGCCTTGATCCCCTTCACGCGCTTCTTCGAGCTGCTCGCCGAGCGGCGCTTCCCGGTCGCCACCTTCATCCGCTCCCCGGAAGAACTCGACTACCTGCAGGAGCCGGACATCTTCCACGAGATCTTCGGCCACTGCCCGATGCTCACCCACCCCGCCTTCGCCGAATTCACCGCCACCTACGGACGCCTCGGCCTCGCCGCCAGCAAGGAAGAGCGCGTCTATCTGGCCCGCCTCTACTGGATGACGGTGGAATTCGGCATGCTGCGCGAGACTCAACCCGATGGCAGCCGTGCGCTGCGCCTCTACGGCGGCGGCATCATCTCCTCGCCGCGCGAGACCCGCTACGCCCTGGGTGAGCTTGCGGAGAGTCTCGAGCGCCCCGAGCATCTGCCCTTCGATGCCGTCGAGGCACTGCGCACCCCGTATCGCATCGACATCCTGCAGCCGCTCTACTATGTCCTTGAGTCACTGGACGACCTGCATGAACTCGCCAGCCGCGACATCATGGCACTGGTGCACGAGGCCATGGCTCTCGGCCTCAAGACGCCGCGCTTCGCACCACGTTGATCGCCCAAACGTTGATCGCACAGACGCCCTTGCCCCAAGGGGTACGCCTTTTCACCAGCCCCCTCTTTCCTCAAGCCGGAGATAGTGACATGACCGAACTCGCCAGACAGTCCTGTGAAGCCTGCAGCTTCGATGCGCCCAAGGTCAGCGATAGCGACATCGAGACGCTCAAGACCGCCATTCCCGAGTGGCAGTTGCTCAATCGCGATGGCATCATGCAACTGGAACGGTGCTTCACGTTCCGCAACTTCAAGCAGGCACTGGCATTCACCAATCGCGTAGGCGAGATTGCCGAGGAAGTCGGGCACCACCCGGCACTTCTCACCGAGTGGGGCAAGGTCACCGTGACCTGGTGGTCCCACGAGATGAAGGGTCTGCACAAGAACGATTTCATCATGGCCGCCAGAACCGACGAGGTAGCGAAATAAGATGTTCGAGCAGATTGCGCGTGTACCCGGGGATGCCATCCTCGGCCTGATCGAAGCCTTCAACAAGGACACCAACCCGCAGAAGGTCGACCTCGGCGTGGGCGTCTATCGCGATGCCAACGGCAATACGCCGGTCATGCGTGCGGTCAAGCAGGCCGAGAGCCGCCTGGTCGAGAACGAGGCCACCAAGACCTACATCGGTTCTCACGGCGACCCGCGCTTCGGCAAGGTCGTGCTGCCGATGGTGCTGGGCGCCGAGTCGCCGGTGCTGGCCGCCAATCGCGCCAGCGCCACCCAGGCACCCGGCGGTACCGGTGCCCTGCGTCTGGCCGCGGACTTCATCGCCAGCAACCTCAAGGGCCGTGATATCTGGCTGTCTACCCCGACCTGGCCGAACCACCTGGGCATCTTCGACGCCGCTGGCGTCACGCGCCACAGCTACCCGTATGTCGACGAGAACAACCGCCTCGACTTCGACGGCATGCTGGCGACGCTCAAGACCATCCCGGAAGGTGACGTGGTACTGCTGCACGCCTGCTGCCACAACCCGACCGGTTTCGATCTGAGCCGCGAGCAGTGGGACCAGGTGCTGGAAGTCGTCCAGGCGCGCAAGCTAATGCCGCTGATCGACTTCGCCTACCAGGGCTTCGGTGACGGCCTGGAAGAAGACGCCTACGGCGTGCGCCTGCTGGCCGAGAATGTCGATGAAGCCATCATCACCAGCTCCTGCTCCAAGAACTTCGGCATCTACTGCGAACGCACCGGCTGCCTGATCCTGATCGCCAAGGACGAGGAGAGCATGCTCGACGTGCGCTCCCAGGCCGCGATCACCGCGCGCGAGAACTACTCCAATCCGCCGGCACATGGCGGTGCGGTGGTCATCGATATCCTCGAGGACGACACCCTGCGCGGCGAGTGGCAAAGCGAGCTGACCGAGATGCGTGAGCGCATCAACGGCCTGCGTCGTGACTTCGTCGAGGCGCTCAAGCCGTATGGTCTGGATGAGCAGTTCGCCTTCATCGCCGAACAGCGTGGCATGTTCTCCTACACCGGCCTCTCGCCGGAACAGGTCGATCGCCTGCGTGACGAGTTCGGCATCTACATGGTGCGCTCCGGGCGTGCCAACGTGGCCGGCTTCTCCACCGAGAACCTGCCCTACGTGGCCAAGGCCATCGCGACCGTCGTCAAGGGCTGAGCCCGAGCGAGCGCTGTCGTGAAAGACAAGAAAAACCCCGCCAATCGGCGGGTTTTTTTGTGTCTGTGATTTGCCCTGTGGCGGGCATGACCGCTGGATCTAGTGCTGGGCCTACTGCCAGGTCTACTGCTGGGGCTACTTCTGGGTCTACTGCTGGAGCTCAGGCCAGCTGACCGCTGACTGTTGCCCGCCCAGCCAGTCCTCGAGGGCGGTGCGCATGTCGGCGGTCGGGATAGCGCGTCCGTTCAGCGCATGCACCACCCTGGGCAGACTCGGCGCCTCACCGGCATCCGCCGGCCAGGCCTGCTTGAGCGTGAAGGCGAGCTTCATCGGCTCCTCACCGTGCAGGCTCTGCTGCATGCGGGCGTGTGCGACGGCCAGCGACTCGAGCTCGGCCTCAAGACTGGCATCCTCGATATCGGCGCGGCTGACCAGCAGCATGCGCGGCAGGTCGAGCATGTCGGCGCGCGGCAGCCAGTCCTTGGACAGCGGATGCAGCGCCACCAGACGCGTCGCGTCATCGCCGTTGAGGAAGGCAGCGTGCATCTTGCGGCTGTTGATCAGTGCCTGGGGCGCATCGCCGACATATTCATCGCCTTCGAGCTCTTCCAGCGAGCGCGGGCTGACCAGCTGCATGCTGGAGCCGACCTTGACCTCCACCCACTGCTTCAAGGCCAGATGCGAGCGTGCATCGTCATCGCTGATCACCACTCGCACCGCGCGGGTGGTGTCGTTGAGGAAGCGGATCAGCAGCTCCTGCGGCTCGAACAATTCGGTGTAGCGAATCAGCTCGTCACGCGCGACCAGGCTGACATCGTCGAGATCCGCGCCATCCAGCACTCGCAGTGACATGCCGCTTGCGGTCAGCGCCTTGAGCATCTGCGGCGTCAGGTAGGCGGCGTCGAGGCTACCATCGCTCAGCCCTTGCTCCACGGCCTCGTGGCTTGAGAACTGCTTGAGCATCAGCGGGCTGCTCAGTTGCTCATCAAGGGTGCCCTCGGCTTCGAGCATCACGGCGGGACTGACGCTGACACCGCCATCGGCGGGCATGCCGATCTCCAGCGCGCTGGCGTGCTGGGCAAGGGCCAGGCTGGCAGTGGTGAGCGACAGGGTGGCGAACAAGCGTGCCAGACGCGGGCGAGATATCGGTAGTGATATCGAAGGACAGAACAGTGCAGGGGGAAGCAGGGACATCTGGCACTCCGGCAACGGTAACAGGGTGATGGCGTACGGCAGCGATGACAGCGCTCGCGCGTGGGCGCCAATGGTAGCCGTTTGGCCTGTGGGTGTCAGGCACGGCGCGGCGTCATGTCTCACCTCGCCGCCAGGTACGCCATCCTGCGGGGTGGTTGAGAGGATGATCGCGAGGAAGACCGTGAGAAAGACCGTGGAGATGAGCGTATGGATGGCCGCGGGCATGAAAAAAGCCCCGTCTCCAAAAGGAGGCGGGGCTTTTGACGACTGTCAGCGCAGGTGGCTCAGACCACTTCAGCTCATGGCTGAGCACATGCGGCAGCTCACGGCTCAGCACATAGGGCAGCTCACGGCTGTGAGCGTGCCACCGGTGCTTCACCGGTCGCGGCATCTGACGCAGGCGTAGCTACCACGCCATCGCGGCGCGCGAAGTGATCGACCCACAGCGCGATCACGCCATCGCCGGTGACGTTGGTGGCGGTGCCGAAGCTGTCCTGGGCCAGATACAGCGCGATCATCAGGCCAAGTTCCGCCTCGCCAAAGCCGAGCATGCTGCCCAGAACCCCAAGCGCCGCCATCACCGCGCCACCCGGTGCTCCGGGCGCGGCGATCATGGTCAGGCCCAGCATGATCAGAAAAGGAATCACTTCGCCGAGGCTTGCGAGTGCCAGGTTGTGGCTCATCATCATCACGGCGGTGGCGCAGGTGACGATGGTGATGGTGGAACCGGACAGGTGGATGGTGGCGCACAGCGGCACGCTGAAGTTGGCCACTTCATCGCTGACGCCATTGGCCTTGGTCTGACGCAGGCTGACCGGAATGGTCGCCGCCGACGACATGGTGCCCAGCGCCGTCAGGTAGGCCGGCAGCATGTTGCGCAGGAGGCCCAGCGGAGAACGACGCTGGATCAGGCCGGTGATCAGGTAGGCCGTGCTCAGCCAGATCCAGTGCATCACGATCGCCAGCACCAGCACCTTCCAGAAGGTATCCAGTGTCGATAGCGCCTTGCCCTCGTAGGCCATCTCGGCAAAGGTGCCGGCGATGAACAGGGGCAGCAGCGGGATGATGACGCGATTGAGGAACACCTCGACCACTTCACGCGATTCGAAGACGGCGCTTTTCAGGGTCGGCAGTTCACGGCGGCTGATCACCACGCCGAACACGAAGGCCAGCACCAATGCCGTCATCACCGGCAGTGCCGCGGGGATTTCGAGATCGAGAAAGGGAGTCAGGGCATCGCGGCCTTCAGCGACCGGCGCCATGCCGGACAGCATGCCGGGCAGCAGGTTGCTGGCCACCAGGAAGGCGAAGATGCCGGCCAGAATCGTCGACCCGTAGGCCATGCCAACGGTGCGACCCAGCATGGCGCCGGAATTCTTCGGCAGCGACGCGATGCCGCTCATGACGTAGAACAGGATGATCAACGGGATGGTGAAGTTGATCAGCTGGCCGATGATGACCTTGGCGGTCAGCGCGGCACGTACGAGGGCATCCGGGGCCATCAGGCCGATCAGCAGGCCGGCAATGATGCCGAGGATAAGTTTGACGATGAGCTTCATGTGGATCTCGAGGGTTTGACGGGTTCTTGCCCCGATAACGGGTCGTGAATCGCGTACCACTTCGGCGACGCACCGAAATGGCGCGCAGAGTTTACCTGAATTGCGCCACCATTTCAGGCGCCTGGCCAGCTGCCGTGGCACGGGGGGTTATTGCCCATGACTCGACGTGCTGACCAGGCGCCATCTCAGGCTCTCAGCCGTTCATCGCTTCGCTTTCATCACTTTCGCGCTTTCTCTCTTTCGCGCCTCGCTTGCCCACCCAGCGCTTCGCTTGCGCTCTCGTCTCACTGTCTTGATCTCACTGTCCTGATCTCACTGTCCTGATCTCATTGTGATGAAGAGGCCGAGCGGCGCTGCTTCACACCATGATGAACCAGTGCCACCGCTGCCAGTGCCAGCCCGAACAGCGACATGCCCTGCCAGCCATAGACGCTCATCATCTTGACGCCGATGGCGGAACCGGCTGCCGCACCGAGGTAGTAGCACAGCATGTAGACGGCGTTCATGCGGCTCTGGGCCTTGGGGTCGATCGAGAACACGCGCACCTGGTTGGGAATCTGGGCCGCGAAGACGCCCAGGTCCAGCAGGATGATGCCGACGATCAGTCCGGCCAGGCTGTCACCCCACATGGCAAGCACCGCGAAGGACGCCAGCACCATCACCAGGGCGAAGCTGATCAGACGCCCCGCGCCGACACGATTGACCAGTCGGCCCGCCGCCTTGGCACCGAAGATGCCCGCCAGCCCGATGATGCCGAACAGCCCCGCCTGCTGGACGCTGTAGTCAAACGGCGCATCGGTGACGTGAATGGCCAGCGTCGCCCACATGGCATTGAAGGCCGCGAACCACAGCGCGCCGGTCAGCGCGGATTCCCGCAGCAGGGCATGTTGCTTGAACAGCGTGCCCATCGAGGCGATCAGTCTGGGGTAGGCCATCTGCACGGCAGGCGCGCGGCTGGGCAGATGACGATGCAGCAGCACACCGATGATGACGGTGAGGATGGCCGCGACCAGGAAGACGCTGCGCCAGCCCCAGTATCCGCCGATGCTGCCGCTCAGGGTGCGTGACAGCAGTATGCCGATGGTCAGTCCTGTCATCAGGGTGGCGATGTTCTTGCCGCGCGCCTCGGGGGTGGACAGCGAGGCGGTCAGCGGAATCAGCTGCTGGGTGATGTTGGCACCCAGTCCGGCCACGAAGCTTGCCAGCAACAGCGGCCAGAAGCTGGGGGCCAGGAAGATGCCCAGTGAGGCCAGTGCCAGGGTGATGGACAGATTGCGGATCAGCTGGCGTCTGTCCATGGTGTCGCCCAGCGGCGAGATCAGCAGGATGGCGGCGGCATAGCCGAATTGGGTCGCGGAGGGAATCAGGCCGATCATGCCCTGGCTCACGCCCAGTGAGCCGGCCATCTCCGCCAGCAGCGGCTGGTTGTAGTACAGATTGGCGGCGGTCGCGGCGACCGCGATCGCCATCAGCAACAACAACCCGCGGCCAATGGCGGGCGTGCTGTCGGCCTCTGGTGTCGATGTCGGCGTGTCAGTGCCTGCCTGGACAGTATCTGATCGGGCAGTGTCCGATGGGGAAGTGCTTGAAGGGGAAGTGCTTGAAGAAGTGCCTGTCACCTGGGTGTCCTCATGTTCGTGCTGCCAAGCGTGGCAGCGGTGATTCATGAGGGGCAGAGTAGGCAGTGTTCACCTATAAGAGAAATGTTGTTGTTTGATATGTTTGATGCTCATCTTGTATAGATCTGTGATCTAGCCTGGCTGTGCTCAAACGTGGCCCATAAGGCACTGGCCTGGCCGCGCGACACTGTCGCGTTCCACCAGCCTCGGGGCCAGTTGGGTCTGGCCCGGGAAGGGAGAGCCATCCAGACGTGCGATCAGCTGATCGACGGCCGTGGTGCCCAGCGCATAGATCGGTTGGCGGATGGTGGTCAGGGCGGGTGAGAGGTAGGCACTGATCTCGATATCGTCGTAGCCGATGATCGAGAGTTGCTTCGGTACCTCAAGACCCAGGTCCTGGGCGGCGCGCAGACAGCCCAGCGCCAGCAGGTCATTGAAGGCGAAGATGGCATCGGGTCTGTCGGCCGGATTGGCCAGCAGCAGGTGGGCCGCGCGATGACCGTCGGCCAGCATCAACTGGGTCGCGATCTGCCAGTCCTCGGCGAGCCCCAGGCCGGCGGCGTGCAGGGCGTCCAGTGCTCCGCTCAGGCGCTCGCGGGAACGGGCATGATCACGAGGCCCGGTCAGCAGGGCGATGCGCTCGATCCCCTGCGCCAGCAGGTGCTCGATGGCAAGCCTGCCCCCCAGGCGTGAATCATCATTGACCACCGTCATGTCCCAGCCCGGCTGGGGCTCGGCGTCCATCATCACCGTCGGCAGTGGCAGGGCGCTGAGCGCCTCGAGAAAGCCGGCACCGTTCTCGGCGGTCATCACCACCAGGCCATCGATGCGCCGATCCCGCAGCGTCTCGAGATAGCTGAGCTGCTTGGCGTCGATATCGTCGCTGTTGCACAGGATCAGGCTGTAGCCTGCCTGGTAGCAGCGGTCCTCGACGCCGCGGATCACCTCGGCGAAGAAGGGGTTGTGCGCACTGGTGACGATCATCCCCAGGGTGCGGCTGCGGTTGGATTTCAGCGCGCGGGCGACGCTGTCCGGCCGATAGCCGAGCGCGGCGATCGATTCGCGTACCCGCGCCTCGGTGGCACTGGCCACCGGACGGGTGGCATTCACGACATGCGATACCGTGGTTACCGAAACTCCAGCGTGTGCCGCCACATCCTTGAGTCGAATCACTTTTCTATCCCTGGTGGTGAGCCTGGTGGTGAGCCTGATGGTGAAAGTCGAGTGGGCGTTACTGGCCCTGCGAGGCGAGCAAGACACGCCATTGATGGAAAGACGCAAAAAGACGAAAAAACGCCGGCCAGTGGCCGGCGTCCTGTCCCGCGATGCAGGCGGCGTGAGCCGTGTGATCGCTTATTCGGTGATCAGCTTGAGCGGCACGGAGATGGTTTTCTCGACGTCTTCGTCCTTGAGCAGCTTGTCGGCGGTGTCGACGCCGAGGCTGCCGATCAGCGCCGGCTGCTGGGCGACGGTGGCGTCCATCTTGCCGGCCTGCACGGCCTTGATGCCTTCATCGGTGCCATCGAAGCCGACCAGCAGGATGTCCTTGCCGGCGGCCTGCAGGGCACGCTGGGCACCGAGCGCCATCTCATCGTTCTGGGCAAAGACGGCATTCACGCCCGGATGCGCCTGCAGCAGGTTCTCCATCACGTTCAGGCCCTGGGTGCGGTTGAAGTTGGCCGGCTGCGTGGCCACCAGGCTGAGGCCTGACTGGCCGTCGATGGCCTTCATGAAGCCTTCACCGCGATCACGCGTGGCCGAGGCGCCGGCGACACCTTCCAGCTGCACGATCTCACCCTTGCCTGCGAGTTTCTCGGCGATGAAATTGCCCGCCAGTTCACCACCGGCGACGTTGTCGGAGGCGACGTGCGCCGCGACGCGACCGCCGTTGGCGCTGCGATCCAGTGTCACCACCGGTACATTGCGGCCATTGGCGGTGCGCACGCTGGAGACCACGGCATCGGAATCGGTCGGGTTGATCAGCAGCAGATCGACGCCGCGGGACAGGGCGTCCTCGACGTTGGACAGCTCACGCGCGGCGTCATCGCCGGAATCCAGCACGATCAGCTCGTGGCCCAGTTCCTCGGCCTTGTCCTTGGCACCCTGCTGGAGGCTGACGAAGAACGGGTTGTTCAGCGTCGAGACCACCAACGCGATCTTGTCGGCCATGGCGGATTGCACCGGCATCAAGCTCAGGCCTGCGGCAGTGATGGCGGTGGTCAGCGTGGAGGTGAGCAGTTTTCCGTTCTTCTTCATGGCGATGGTCCTTTCGTTGTTGTCGGCGACCCGCTGGAGGGCCCCCATGGTTGGCGCACGGGGGCGAGGGTCTTCGATGCTGCCGGGAATGAAACCGTGTCGTGTGTTACTTACTTGCTCTTCTATTTCTGCGCGCGGCTGTCGATCAGTACCGCGAGCAGTATGACGGCGCCCTTGGCGATCATCTGGTAGTAGCTGGAGACGCCCATGATGTTCAGCGCATTGTTGAGCACGCCGATCACCAGTGCCCCGATCAAGGTGCCGAAGATGCGTCCACGGCCACCCATCAGGCTGGTGCCGCCGATGACGACCGCCGCGATGGCGTCCAGCTCGTAACCGGTGCCGGCATTCGGCTGTGCCGAGCCCAGACGCGCGGCGAGGATGGCACCCGCCAGTGCCGCGAAGGCACCCGCGATGGCATAGACACTGATCTTGATGCGATTGACGTTGATGCCGGACAGGCGCGCGACCTTCTCACCACCGCCGACCGCATAGACGTGGCGCCCGAAGCGGGTGTGATGCAGTACGCCCCAGCACAGCACGTAGACGAAGAACATCATGTAGATCGGGATCGGCACGCCGAGCCAGTAACCACCGCCCAGATTCCAGAAGCTGTCGGCGGCTTCGCTGACGCCGATGGAGACCGGACGGCCATCGGTGTAGACGAGCGTGGCACCGCGCAGCACCGTCATCGCCACCAGCGTGACGATGAAGGCCTGGATGCGACCGAAGGCGACGAACAGACCGGAAATGGCACCCAGGCCGGCACCGGCGATGATGGTGCCCGGCACGCTCAGCCAGGGGGAGAGGCCGGCGGCGGTCATCGAGGCCGCGAAGGCGCCGGTCAGCGCCAGTACCGCGCCGACGGACAGATCGATACCCGCGGTGAGAATGACGAAGGTCACGCCCATGGCGATGATGGCATTGATGCTGGTCTGGCGAAGCACGTTGAGCAGGTTGTCGGACGACAGGAAGTTGTCGGACAGGCCGGCACTCACGGCGATCAGCAGGGCCAGCGCGATCAGCGCCTTGTTGTCGACCAGCAGGCGCATGACGTCGAGGCGGCGGCCGCTGGCGGCAGAGGAAGAAGGAGTAGACATCAGTTCGGCATCTCGTGGCGGGAAGCGGAGGAATCGGGGGTAGAAGACGGGCGGACGGTATCGCGTGATGCAGCGCTGGACATTGACGTGCCATTCGCGGCGTCGTTGCCGCTGCTCAGGGGGCTCTCGAGGCCCGAGGCCGCGGTCATGATCGCTTCCTGGGTCGCGTTCTCACGGCTGAACTCGCCGGAGATGCGTCCATCGGCGACCACCAGAATGCGATCGGCCAGGCCGAGCAGTTCAGGCATTTCGGAGGAGATCAGCAACACGCACTTGCCCTGGCGCTTTAGCTCATTGATCAGCAGGTAGATCTCGCGCTTGGCGCCGACATCCACGCCACGGGTCGGTTCATCGAGAATCACCAGCTCCGGCGCCGGCATCAGTGCCTTGGCCAGCGACACCTTCTGCTGGTTGCCGCCGGACAGCGTATCGACCGGCTGGTCGGTATTGCTGACCTTGATCTGCATGCTCTTGACGAAGCTTTCGACGGCGGCGGCTTCCTCGCCATGACGAATGCGCCCGAACGCGCCACAGAAACTCGGCAGGGCGCTCAAGGACATGTTGCTGGCCACCGAATGGGCGAGAATCAGGCCCGCCTGCTTGCGGTCTTCCGGCACATATACCAGGCCCGCGGCCAATGCCTCGGCCGGCGAGGCGAAGCGCACCGGCTGGCCATGCAGCTGCATGCTGCCGGCGCTGATGCGGGTATCGCCGCACAGGGCGCGGGCCAGTTCGGTACGCCCGGCGCCCATCAGGCCGCCAAAGCCGAGCACTTCCCCGCGGCGGGCCGAGAAGCTGATGCCCTTGACGCCCGGCGCCTCGAGATTCGTCACCTCGAGCATCACCTCGCCATCAGGGCTGGCGGGCGTGTAAGGGTAGCGCTCGGCCAGCTCGCGACCGACCATCAGGCGAATCAGCCCATCTTCATCCAGCTCTGCCGTCGGCCCCTGGTGAATCATCTGGCCATCGCGCAGCACGGCGACTTCATCGCACATGCTGAAGATCTCGTTCAGACGGTGAGTGATCAGGACCAGCGAGCGGCCTTCGGCGCGCAGCTCCGCGACGACCTCGGCGAGAATCTCGGTCTCGATGTCGGTCAGCGCATCCGTGGGCTCATCCATGATGATGATCTCGGCGTCCAGCGACAGCGCACGCGCTATCTCGACCATCTGCTGCTGACCGATGCTCAGCTCGCTGACGGCGGTGCGGGAATCCAGCGATTGGCGAAGGCGGTCGAGCAGCTGGCGGGCATCACGGTGCAGGCGCTTCCAGTCGACGGTGCCCAGCGCGGTGCGTGGCTCACGGCCGAGGAAGATGTTCTCGCCGGCGGACAGGCCCGGCACCAGATTGAGTTCCTGGTGGATGATGGCGATGCGGCTGTCCATCGCCTGACGCGGGGTGGTGAAGACCACTTCCTCGTCACGCAGCCACAGCGTGCCGGCATCATAGCGATAGACGCCGGAGAGAATCTTCATCAGCGTCGACTTGCCGGCGCCATTCTCGCCGGCCAGCGCATGCACGCGCCCCGCGCGCAGCGTCAAGTCGACACCCTTGAGCACGCTGACCCCGGAGAAGCCCTTGTCGATGCCCTTGAGTGCCATCAGCACCCGCGGTTGTGCATGGCTCTGCATCAGAAGGGCACCCCACAGTGCAGGATCACGTTGGCGTACGGCGTGCACTCGCCTGTGCGCACGATGACGCTCGCCTCGGGCAGCGCCGCCTTGAAGGCTTCATGGCTGAGCTGCTTGCGGGCGATCGGTGCGAGGGACAGGCGGTCCAGCGTGTCCAGGCGTTCGACGATGGCGTCGTGGAAGGAGGGACTCTTGACCGGCAGCTCCTCTGCCAGGGTCGTGGCCTCGATGCACAGCTCGGCCAGCAGGGCGTCCAGCACCGGCAGCATGGCGGGCAGGCCGGGAACCACCGCGAGATCGACACAGGGCACGCCCTCGGGAATCGGCAGGCCGGCGTCGGCGATCACCACGGTGTGGGTATGGCCGAGACGGGCGAGGTGGCCACTGAGAGGTCCGTTCAAGATGCCGTGTCGTTTCACGTCGCAGTCCTTGGGTAAAGCAGGAATGAGTCGATCCAGTGTCTGAATCCGCTGGTTCACAATGGCGCCAATTATGAACCGCAAACGTTTGCGGTGCGGTAAGCGATACGTCGTAGGCGCTGTAGGGTGACTACCTTTCTGTAGTCTGAGGTCCAATGCAGGGTGCGCTCGGGAGGTGATCAACAAGGAAGGCGATCGAAAAAGAAGGTGGTCGGAAGAAGAAGGTGGTCGAAAGAAGGTGATCGAAAGAAGAAAGCGCTCACACAAGAAAACGTCTGCACAAGAAAGCCCTCAAGTTCACGAACCCTGTGCCGATAGCCACAACACTCAGACAGACAAATACGCCCGGTATGCGTGCTTTTTCGCCTGATGGCGACTCAGCGGGCATGTGAAAATACCTTCACCCTATCGAGAGGTGCATATGGCGACGATTTCATCGCTGGGGATTGGCTCTGGGCTCGACCTCAACAGTCTGCTGACGGATCTGGAGACGGCAGAGCGTCAGAAGCTCACGCCGATCGAGACCCAGCAGGCAAGTTACGAGGCCGAGTTGTCGGCCTGGGGCACGATTCAAAGTCGTCTGGAATCCCTGGATACCGCCGCCGCGGCGCTGGCCGATGCCGAGACCTATGCCGGCATGACCACCACCGCCAGTGGCTCGGGCGTCAGTGCCACGGCAACCTCGGAAGTGAGTGCGGGCAGTTATTCGGTGGCTGTCACCCAGCTGGCGCAGGCGCAGAGTCTGGCGACGACGGGGCAGGCGAGTCGTGATGAGGCCATCGGTGATGGCACCGCGACCACGCTGACGCTGTCATTGGGCACGCTGGCCAGTGACGGCAGCTATGCGGCGGACGCCGAGCGCAGCGCCAGCATCGTCATCGACGAGAGCAACAACACGCTGGAAGGCATTCGTGATGCCATCAATGAGGCGGGTCTCGGGGTCACGGCCTCGATCGTCAATGATGGCTCCGACACGCCGTATCGCTTGGTGATGACCTCGGACGAGACGGGCAACGAGGCGGTGATGAGCCTCTCGACCAGCGGTGAGGTGGCAGAGCTCGATAGCCTGCTCAGCCATGACCCGACGAGCAGTGACCCGGCCGCCGGCGGGATGGAGGAAGTCGTCGCGGCGCGCAATGCCGAGTTCAGCGTCAACGGCATCAGCATGCAAGCCACCTCCAATGTCATCGATGATGCCGTGGATGGCTTGACTCTGACGCTGAGCGAGACGAATACGACTGCGAGCGTGGTCACCGTCAAGGAGAATGCCGAGTCGGTAAGCAAGGCGATGGAAACCTTCGTCAATGCCTACAACGACCTGCAGGACACCATCGACAATTACACCGCCTTCAATGCCGATGAAGGGACGGCGGGGGAATTGCTGGGCGATTCGACACTGCGCACCATCGAGAGTCGTCTGACCTCGGCGCTGAATTTCACCAGTGAGGGCGATTTCTATGCGCTCTCCTCGCTGGGAGTGAGCCGTACCAACGATGGCAAGCTCGAATTCGACAGCGCCGTGATCGAGGCTGCCGACAGTGAGCAGCTGGCGGCGATGTCGGGGTTCTTCATCTCCGATGATGAGGCGGGCACCAGCGGTTTCGCCAGCCAGATGTCCAGTCTGCTGGAGGAGGTGGTTGGGGAAGACGGCACGCTGGAAAGCACCACGGAAGGCATCGAGGGGTCGCTGGAGAGTCTCGCCAGTCAGTATGAGCAGACCGAAGACACCATCGAGTCCACCATCGAGCGTTATCGGGAGCAGTTCACGGAACTCGACATCCTGGTGGCCAACCTGACATCCACCAGTGACTACCTGACCAGTCAGCTGGAAACGCTGGAAAACAGCTGGGACATGACGGGCTGATCGGTGGCTGATGCCCTGAGACATTGGTCACTGGCCCAGGCCCAGGCCCAGGCCCAGGCCCAGGCCATCCGCGATCCGCTTGCGTGATTCGATGAATCCGGCAATGCCCGCAGTCGAGACGGCATGCCGAAGACGGCTCCATATCTGACAGAGATACTGACAAACGCCATGAACAAGGGAACCCAATCACCATGAGTCGCTATCGTGGCGCCAATGCCTATGCCCGTGTCGGCGTGGAATCCGGTGTGCTTTCCGCCAGTCCGCACCAGTTGATCGTGATGTTGTTCGAGGGAGCAGACCGCGCGTTGGCAGCGGCGCGCCTGCAGATGGAGGCCGGCGACGTGGCCGCCAAGGGACAGTCGCTGGCCAAGGCGACCAGCATCGTCACCGAAGGCCTGCGTGCCTGCCTGGATCATGAGCAGGGCAATGAGGTCGCGACCAACCTTGATCGCATGTATGACTACATCGCGCGCCTGATCATGCAGGCCAACCTGGGCAACAGCCCGGAAAAGCTCGACGAGGCGCGTCGCCTGCTCAACGAGCTGGGAGACGCCTGGCGTCAGATTGCCGTACACGACAAGGGACTGGATTGACCATGGACAGCAATGCACTGCTCGCCGATGACACCTTCCAGCAATGCGATGAGCTGCTGGAGCAGATGAATGCCATGCTGCGTTCAGCACGCCTGGGTGACTGGCCCGCGGTTCTCGGCGGGCAGGCCAGCTATATCGAGAAGATGCAGCAGCTGCGCATGCCGCGAGGTGGCAACGCCGAGACGCGCAGGGCGCTGGAACAACGCCTGCGTACGCTGACCACACTGGAATCAGAGCTGACTGTCCAGCTCAAGGCGCGCCAGAGTCAGTTGCAGGAAGTGCTCGGGGATGTGGGTACGCGCCGCAAGCTGGCACGCAGCTATGGCCAGGGCAATTATGGCCAGGGCAGCTACGGTCAGAATAGCTGAGGCCAGAACAACCAAGATCAGGCAAGTTACGATCATGGCGGCCAGGCTCAGCAGAGAAAGGCTTGACCTGACACGGGGAGAGCCGAGTCTTCAAGGCCTCGCGCATCACCCCTGACGGCCTCCCTGGCAATGAGGATTGCACGACATGAGCGGCATCAATCCCTTGATCGATAGTCTGCTCCATCAGGTGTTGGGGAGGACGGCACAACGCCCGCCGCCGGCGGACTCCGGTGTCGTCTTCCCGACTTCCGCTCTCCAGTCGCGCCAGGGGCTGGGGGCGGAAGATGGCAAGGGCAGTGGCGGCCAGAATGGTGCCAATCCGCTCTTTCAGACGGGAACTGGTACAGGCTCAGGCGCAAGGCCTGCGGCCCCGTCATTGAATGCCAGCGCAGCGTTGCTGACAGCCTCGCAAGCCTCCACTTCTCCCGCTGGCGCCCTCGCGTCAGCTTCCTCTTCCCTCCCACCGTCCGGTGCTTCCGTCGAGCTGACGACGCAGACACAGACGATGTCGCGTTTGCTCGATGCCCTGTCACAGCTAGTGGCCAGCGGCTCGCCGTCCGCGCGGGTCGGGTTGGCGCTGCCGGAAGGGCAGTCGCTGGTGTCTCTGCTGGCGCGCGGCCAGCCCTTGCCCGGTCTTCTGGCGCCCATGGCGTTGTCCAGCGCATCACTTCTCAGTCTGTCGGCGGCCTTGAGCCAGCAGATTCACCAGAGCGGGCTCTTCTACGAGGCGGACCTGCTCGCCTGGGTCGAGAATCGGCTGGGATTGGCCGAGCTCGCCGGTCATCCTCAGCTTGCCAATGCCAGATTGGAGGCTCTGTTGGCCTGGCGGCAATGGCCGGTGCTGGCGGAGGCGCGCTTCATCCCCTGGGAGGCGGCACGCGAGGACGCCTTTGTCTGGCGCATGCGAGACATGCGAGCAGAGCTGCGCCGTGAGTCGCGCCCGGGCATGGCTCGCCCGAGCAGTGACATGCTGTTGCCGCCGGGTGGCATTGACGCGGCCCGACAGGGCGCTGGCTCTCATGAAGCCAGTGCGCTGGGTGCTTATCGAGCCAACATGCAATTGGGCGTTGCTCAACCTGCCGCCTCTGATGTGTCTCGCCAGGCGAGTGGCTCAGACGCCCTTGCCAGCGGGCTGGTACAGCAACAGCTGTTGTTGATTCTGGGTCAGCCCTTCCATTGGCAGGGCTTGTTGATGCCCGGCCTGCATGTCTTCTTCAGCCTCTATTTCCCGGGGCCGCCTTATCGGCATCGCTCGCGGGATGAGGAGGAGCGACGTGCAGCGCCATTGGGCGTGACGCCCGTGGCTGCGCATGACGCCACACCTGACAGTCGCCGCAGTGATCACGGCGAGGCTCAGCAGTGGAAGATGTCGCTGACCTTGGTGGCAGGCGACAGCGATGGCGAGGGGGACAGCGATCGCAAACCCCAGGTGACTTCCGAGCCGGAAAATCTTGCTGCGCGAGATAATGCGGAGCAGGGCGAAGGGCAGGCGCCAGCGCCCGGTAGTGCGGAAAGTGCCGAAAGTGCCGAAAGTGCCGAAAGTGAGAGGGGGGAGAAAAGCAGGAGCAGTGAGAGCGGTGATACTGCCGCGCGGGCAACGCTTGCAGTGAAGCTGACCTGGTATCAGCTCGCTGCGCCTGTGGCCTTGGTGGTCGAGATCGAGCGACTGACGCAACCCTCCAGCGACTCAGGCGAGCGTGATGCGGCCTTGCGCGAGCTGCAGCATGCGCTCGCGCAAGGTCTGGCCGGGTTGGCGCCCAGGGTGCACGTACGCCCCGTCGATGCAGTACCTGATCATGAGGCGCCCGCGTCTTCTGATGGCACATCTGTTGATGCCCCTCGGGCCACGGCAGAGCAAGCGACGGATTTCATGCATACCCAGGGTGAGAGGCTGGGGCAGCGCATCCAGCAGCGGGCCAATTCGCTGGGTCTGAGCGTGCATGAAATGCCCGAGCTGGTCGAAATGCTGGCCACCGGCCTGCCGGCACGCAAGGAATTGCCCACAGCCTTGATGCAGGTCGTCGTCAAGATCGCCGAGCTATGGGCAGAGAGGCATCGCTCACAGAAGGCGCCTTGCGAGTAAAATCCTCGAATGTCCCGCTCTGCAGGATGATGTTTCATCCTTGTACGATTCTTGCTCATTGAGCCTTGGCGAATGTTTTTATGACATGCCACTGCATGGCGACTGTGGAGGTGTGAAGTGACACTTCAGGCGTCACGCCACAGGCCAAGATATCGAGAAATATAATTTATTTATAATATTTAAATAAAGCGTCACTCAGGTGAACTGCTTGCGTGGATACGGTATTGAAACTCCGCCGAGGCTCGCCCTGTAAATGCAGCTCGATCCTGCATGTTGTTTGTGCCAGAACCCTCATATGTAGTGTTTTATTGTGTTGAAGCGGAGAGAGAAGCCCATTTGGGCGAGGCGCTGGCGGGTCCTCTCGCAGCGTTGAAATAGCAGATAGCCCATTCTAGACAAGTGCTGACATTGCGTTATTCCTCGCCCTTACGCAGGGGTAAATTGCTGCCTGTTGGCGGCCCGTTCGGGGCAATTGCTCGATATTGTACAAGGCATGCCCCAGGTGGCGGGAAAGGGTCAGGCCTGCCTTTCACGAAAATGCAACACTCTGTGCGCACCATCCGCTTGCTATTGCTTTGTATGACAAATCTGGTGCATCGTGATTATGCAAGTCGTCTTGAAGACAAGATTGAGGGCTTTTCTGACACACCTTGCTGCCATTTCGGCGGCTTGATGCAGCTTTTGTGCATATAGCGTAGTGGTATGTAAAAAAATGTTGATGAAGAGTCTGGTCCATTACGTGATTAAGTATTAGAATCGCCATCTTAAAGTGGGTGGCTCATTTGGTCATGAAGCCGCTAGCCCGCATGGCGCCACTGGTCTGGCGCCATTGAGTATTTCGTTTCATCACATCAAAACCATAAGGAATGACGGTCGAGCGCCAGGGTTGGCGGTAGCTCGGGACGATCAGACCACTCAGGGAATCATGATGTCCTCACTGCTCAATGATATACAGAGTGTCAATCTGTCGTATCTTCTGCTTGTGCAGCGCTTGTTGGTCGAAGATACGGAAATGGCGCTGGTACGCCTGGGTCTCGATCAAGAGATGGCGGATCTATTGTCTGGCATGAGTGTCAGTCAGCTGGTGTCGTTGTCGTCCTGCAATCAACTGCTGTGCGAGCTGGCGTTGGATGATGCCTCGCTGCTCAAGGGAGTATTGCAGGGTGGACGCGACCAGGATTTCAGCGCGATGCACACTGCCATGCTGCTGAATGCGCGCCAGAACGATGCTGGACTTCGCCAGGGGGGAGTCAGCTGATGACCCAGAAAAGTCTCGTCGATGAACTGCAACAGCTGCAGTTGGCAGTAGAGTTGATCGAACTGGGGGCCCGCCTGCAGGTGCTCGAGACGGAAACGGAGATCAGCCGCGCGCGTCTGGTCAAGCTGTACAAGGAAGTTCGTGGTGTCTCGCCGCCCAAGGGCATGCTGCCGTTTTCCACCGACTGGTTCATGACCTGGCAGCCCAATCTGCATGCATCGCTGTTCCACGGTTTCTACCGCCGGCTCAAGGCGCAGGGCGCGTCGCGCATGAATGCCTTCGTCAAGGCATATCGCTTCTACCTGGAGCATGTCGGCGAAGACGAGCCGGTGCTGGCGCTCACGCGCGCCTGGACACTGGTGCGCTTTTTCGAAAGCGATCTGCTGGAAGTGGCCAGCTGCAAGACCTGCAGTGGCCATTTCGTGGTGCACGCCCACACGCCATCACACGATTACGTGTGTGGCATCTGCCAGCCGCCATCGCGTGCCGGCAAGACGGCAGCCCGCCGCAAGGCCCGTGAAGAACTGGCACTGGAGCAGTCGGCAGCCGTCGCTAGCCTCGGCTGATAGCTGTCTCGTGTCAGTGAAGGCGCCAGGATTGCGCCAGGCGAACGAGCAAGACGAGCGTGCAAAGACCAGAAGGCTTGCCCATCCCCGGGCAGGCCTTCTTGCGTTGTGCGCCATTGCTCTGACGCCTGGCTCATTGCCGACTGTTCGACCATGACTGTTTTGACCATGACTGTTTTGACCATGACTGTTTCGACCATGGTGCTTTCGACCACGGCTCATTCGGCCATTGTGCTTTCCACAACGACTGCCTCAACGAATAATCCGCCGTGACCCTAAAGACATGCTCAGCGACGCCGATAGTCAGATTCATGCGACGTTGACCGAATGCCAAGGGGGTTATTGTGTTGTTGTTCATAGGCTATCTAGTGGTCATCGGGTCCACCCTGGGCGGGTATCTGATGGTGGGCGGGCACCTGGCGGTGCTGATGCAGCCCGCGGAATTGCTCATCATCTGTGGCTCTGCCGTCGGCGCCTTTCTGGCCGGCAACAACGGCAAGGCCATCAAGGCCACCGGCAAGGCATTCTCGAAGTTGAAGCGCACGCGTGGCTACAACAAGTCCCTGTACATGGAAGTCATCGGGCTGCTGTATCTGCTGCTGTCGCGTGCCCGTCAGCAGGGCATGCTGGCGATCGAGCAGGACATCGACAACCCGCAGGAAAGCGCCTTGTTTGCCGAGTATCCGCGCCTGCTCTCCGACCCCATTCTGATGAATTTCATCACCGACTACCTGCGCCTGATGGTCAGCGGCAACATGGACCCCTTCGAGCTCGAGTCGCTGATGGAACACGAGATCGAGACCTTCAAGCACGAAACCGAGATTCCGGTGCATTCCCTCTCGGCGGTGGCCGATGGTCTGCCGGCCTTCGGGATCGTCGCCGCCGTGATGGGGGTGGTGCATGCGCTGGCCTCGGCGGACCAGGGCGCCGCCCAGCTGGGCGTGTTGATCGCCAATGCCATGGTCGGCACCTTCCTCGGCATCCTGCTGGCCTATGGCTTCGTCACGCCGGTCGCCAACAAGATCCAACACGAGGTGCACGAGGCCGTGAAGATGATGCAGTGCATTCGCGTCATCCTGATGGCCTCGCTCAATGGCTATGCCCCGCAGGTCGCGGTGGAATTCGGCCGCAAGGCGTTGTTCACCGCCGAGCGCCCCAGCTTCAACGAGCTGGAAGAGCATGTACGCGAGATCAAGAACAAGGGGGCGGGCTGATATGGCGTTGCTGTTTCTCGCCAGTTCGTCAGTCGCAAGTGCATCACTCACAAGTGCGGCAGTCTCAAGCGCGCCCGTCACCAGCGTGTCAGTGACACAGGTGTCGCTGGCTGTCGTGGTCGAGTCAGTGGGTGTCTCTGGACTGAAGCTCGGAGGTCTCGATGAGTGAAGAGCGCAGACCCATCGTCATCAAGCGGCCGCGTATCGTCAAAGGACATCATGGCGGTGGTTGGAAGATCGCCTACGCCGACTTCATGACCGCGATGATGGCCTTCTTCCTGGTGATGTGGGTGATCTCGAATGCCTCGGATGACGACCTGCGGGAAATCTCCGACTACTTCGGTGCGCCGCTGGAAGTCTCGCTGCTGGGGGGCGATCGCAATTCGGCCTCCAGCAGCGCCATTCCCGGTGGCGGCTTCATGGCCGAGCAGACCCAGGGCGAGAAGGGCGCTGATCTGCAACGCCTGCAGCGCCAGGCGCTGGCCGATGATTCCCGCATGGCCGCCATTCGCGACGAGATCGATACCACCATGACGCAGCGCATGGCCGATGACGCGGACCTGGCCGAACTGCGTGAGCAGCTGCAGATCGAGTTGACCTCCGAAGGCTTGCGCATCCAGATCACCGATAGCGACCAGCACCCGATGTTCGCGTTGGGCAGCAAGCAACCCTCGCCACAACTGTCGCAGCTGCTTGGCTTGCTGGCGCCGATTCTCAAGCGGCTGCCCAATCATCTGAGCATCACCGGGCATACCGACAATCGTCCCTTCGTCGGTGAAGGCGGCTACGGCAACTGGGAACTCTCCACCGATCGCGCCAATGCCGCGCGCCGCGTGCTGGGCAACAGTGGGCTGCCCTATGAGCGCATCGTGCGCGTGGTCGGCATGGGCTCGCGCATCAGCCTCGACAGCCAGAACCCCGAGGCGGCCATCAATCGTCGCATCAGCCTGATGGTGCTCAGCCAGTCGGCCTATCGCGATATCACCGACAGCAACGGCGTCAATCCCCAGCCCGCCGAGGACATCAACAGCCTGCGCGAGCGTCTCGAGCAGCTGGCAAGCCCGGTACGCGTGACGAATCCCGTCGCTGGCAGTCCTGTCGCCGACAGCCCCGTCGCTTCCGGGCTGGACAGCTGAGTGCGCTCAAGGCGCCTCGTGCCGGAACTCAAGCGGCGCCGTTTCACGAGTGATAGCGCAATGACAGCCAGCGAGAACATGCATGGATATCAGTGAGTTTTACGACACCTTCTTCGAGGAGGCACAGGAGCTGCTGGCCGAGATGGAGCGCCTGCTGCTGGCGTTGGATGTCGAGGCGCCGGATGCCGAGCAGCTCAACGCCATCTTTCGTGCGGCCCATTCCATCAAGGGCGGTGCCGCGACCTTCGGCTTCACGGCCTTGCAGGACACCACCCATCACCTCGAGAACCTGCTGGACCGTGCCCGCCGTGGCGAGTTGCGGTTGAGCATTCAGCATATCGATCGCTTCCTGGAGACAAAGGACATGCTCGACGACCAGTTGGCGGCCTATCGCAATGCCCAGTCCCCCGACCCCGAGGCCTACGCGCATATCGTTGCGGTGCTCAAGCAGCTGGGCGAGGAGCCGTCGGTGATGGATGCCCCGAGCGTACCAGTGCCATCTGACATTGATGGCCCGGGGGCACCAGGGCCGTCAGGCGAAGCGTCTGCGCCAGTCGGCAGCGATATGGCCACGCCGTCTGCGCTCGAGCCACACCCCAGCGCCGACGCAAGTGTGCCGTTGCTCTCGGTCACTCTGATGTTCGTCGCCGACCGCGAGCGTGAACTGCTGATCGAAGAGCTGGCCAACCTCGGTGAGGTCATCTCCAGCAGCGGTGACGAGCAGGTATGTCGCGTCATCGTGAGTACCACGGTCAGTGCCGCGGATATCGAGGCAGTAATGTGCTTCGTCATCGAGCCGGAGCAGATTCTTATCGAGCCCGCGACATCTGCTCCACCAGCGGAGGTTGATGACGTAGTTGATGGTGTAGCTGATGGCGTAGTGGGCGGCGTAGCGGATGGGCTGGTTGAAGCGCTGACTGAAAAGCAGGTCGAGGACGTCGCCGACGGCATGGCTGACGACGCAGCGGTCGAACTTGCTGACCAGCCAGCGCCTGCTGAGGCGACAGCCGACCCAGGCTCTTCGGCAGGTATTTCTTCCGCTGGCGCGGCAGAGACGTCTTCCGCTGCCGTGGCAGGGCCATCTGCCGCTAC
The DNA here is from genome assembly GCF_029846435.1 of Cobetia sp. 1AS1. Classification (NCBI taxonomy): domain Bacteria; kingdom Pseudomonadati; phylum Pseudomonadota; class Gammaproteobacteria; order Oceanospirillales; family Halomonadaceae; genus Cobetia; species Cobetia sp. 1AS1. The sequence goes on along the minus strand of NZ_JARWKU010000002.1, from coordinate 225,950 downwards.
CCCGGCGAGTGGTGAGCGACGCAGCCAGCCGGGGCGGCGCGCCACTGATGCGCCCACCGAACAGGGCTCCATCCGCGTCGGCGTCGACAAGGTCGATACCATCATCAACCTGGTCGGCGAGCTGATCATCACCCAGTCGATGCTGGAGCAGACGGCATCGGCGACCACGCCGCCGGATCAGGCGGCGCTGGTCAGTGGTATCAGTCAGCTGCAGCGCAATGCACGAGATCTGCAGGAAGCGGTGATGTCGGTGCGCATGATGCCGATGGATTACGTGTTCTCGCGGTTTCCGCGCCTGATTCGCGACCTTGCCTCGCGGCTGGGCAAGCAGGTCGAGCTGGTCAGTCAGGGGCATGACACCGAGCTGGACAAGAGCCTGATCGAGCGCATCATCGATCCGCTGACCCATCTGGTGCGCAACAGCCTCGATCATGGTATCGAATCGCCCAGCGAGCGTGAGGCGAGTGGCAAGAGCGCCCACGGCACCCTGACGCTGTCTGCCCGCCATCAGGGCGGCAATATCGTCATCGAGGTGATGGATGACGGCGCCGGCCTCGATCGCGCGCGCATTCTGGCCAAGGCGCGCAGCAACGGCCTGGCGGTCAGCGATGGCATGAGCGACGACGAGGTCTGGCAGCTGATCTTCGCCCCCGGCTTCTCGACGGCCGAGCAGGTCAGTGACGTCTCGGGGCGTGGAGTCGGCATGGATGTGGTCAAGCGCAACATCCAGGCGCTGGGCGGGCATGTGGAGCTTGCTTCCGTGACCGGACAGGGCACCACCACACGCATCGTGCTGCCGCTGACGCTGGCGATCCTCGAGGGCATGGCCATTCGCGTCGGCGAGGAAATCTACATCCTGCCGCTGTCGGTGGTGGTGGAGTCGTTGCAGCCGCAGGCCGACATGCTGTTCAGCATGGTCGGCAATGATCGCCTGCTGAAGGTGCGAGACGAATACCTGAGCCTGGTCGCCTTGCATGAGGTGTTCGCGGTACCTGGCGCCCAGACGCAGCCGGAGCAGGGCATCGTGGTGGTGGTGCAGGGCAAGGGGCGCCACTTCGCCTTGCTGGTGGATGAGCTGATCGGTCAGCAGCAGGTGGTGGTCAAGAATCTCGAAAGGAATTATCGCAAGGTGCCGGGCGTCTCCTCGGCGACGATCCTGGGCGATGGGCGGGTGTCGCTGATTCTGGATGTCTCGGACCTGCATCGCCTCGCCAACCAGATGCCAGCGGTGCAGCGGCAGTCAGAGGCCGTCACTGACTCCGCCATGCCCCGGGGCGCCATCATGCCCCGGGACGCTATTGTCAGCTGAGGCGATGGCCGTTCACCGGCCGCATCCTCGCCCCTTGCGCCTCGGCGCGAAGCGTCACCCCATCACAGACAGGAGATGAGCATGTCTCACACTCAAGTTGCCGCGGCGCAGACGTCCAATGTCGGCCTGGCGCAGGACCACGCCTCCAAGGTCAATGACGGCGGCGAATACCTGGTATTCAGCCTCGGCGAGGAGCACTACGCCGTGGATATCCTCAAGGTGCAGGAGATTCGCGGTTACGAGAACGTCACGCGTATCGCCAATGCACCGGCCTTCATCAAGGGCGTGACCAACCTGCGTGGCGTCATCGTGCCGATCGTCGATCTGCGGCTGAAGTTTCAACTGGGCCAGGCCGAATACACGGCGCAGACGGTGGTGATCGTGATCAATATCGGTGAGCGTGTGGTGGGCATCGTCGTCGATGGTGTCTCCGATGTGATCAGTCTCGCGGCCGATCAGGTGCTGCCGCCGCCGGAATTCGGTGCGCGCATGAACAGTGACTTCCTGGCGGGGCTGGCGACCGTCAATGACCACATGCTGCTGATCATGGATATCGAGCACATGATGACCAGTGATGAAATGGCGCTGATGGAGCCCGCGGCGCAGCCGGCATGACCGGCTGTCTCGCGGCATGAGTCAGGCGCAATAGGCGGCATGTTGCCTGCGGCGTGCGCTCGCATGATCTCGCGAGCTTTTCCACCCGTTTCGTCTCGAGCGCCGCTGGCCTGCTGGTCAGCGGCGCTCTTGCGTTCAAGAACTGCCGACAGCGGCCGATAAGGTGTGCACCACAAGGTCGTGGGCGGCTGTACCGGGCAATGACGGTCATGCTGCCGGTCAGTGGTCTCGCCGGGTCAATGACGATCACGCTGTGACGAGTACGAGGCTAAGCAAGGGCAATGCGAAACAATCAGCCGGTGACGGCAAGGGAATACCCCATTGGTGAGCATGACTACCTGATCTCGCGTACCGATCTCAAGGGACGCATCACCTACGCCAACTCTGTCTTCATCGAGGTCAGTGGCTTCACGCGTGATGCCTTGATCGGTGCGCCGCACAATCTGGTGCGCCACCCCGACATGCCAGAAGCCGCCTTCGAGAATCTGTGGTCGACGCTCAAGCAAGGCGAAAGCTGGCAGGGACTGGTCAAGAATCGACGCGAGAATGGCGACTATTACTGGGTCGACGCCTGTGTGACGCCGCTGATCGAGCAGGGCGAGGTGATGGGATTTGCCTCGGTGCGCGTCAAGGCCAGTCGCGAGCAGATCGCCCAGGCTGAGCAGGTCTACGCGGGCCTCAAGCAGGGCAAGCGCGACTATCGCTTGAGCAAGGGCCGCATCGTGCGTGCTGGCCTCATCGGGGCCTTCAAGCGCCTCACCCAGTGGCGCATGGCGCCGCGTATCGCGCTGCTGGCCGCACTGCCGCTGGTGGCCGGAGCCTTGATGGGCAGCGAGCTGCTGCAGGTGTTGGCCGATAGCCAGGCGCATGCCCGCGCGGTGCTGAACCAGCTTGCCGCCGAGCTGCCCGCGGCGCAGCTGGCGGCGCTTGAGCAGCGCCAACAAGCGCTTGAGGCGAGCCATGCGCGTCTGCAGTGGGGGCTGTGGACCGCCTTCGCTGGTGTGGGCGTGGTGTCGCTGTGGTTGGCGCTGCGTACCTACCGCAGTCTGGTGCGTCCGCTGCGCAGCACCCTGGATTTCGCGCGCCAGATCGCCGCGGGCAATCTTTCCCAGTCGATGACGCTGGCGGGCAATGATGAGATGGCACGCCTGGTGCGAGCGCTGGACAGCATGCGCAAGTCGCTGGTCGGCATCGTCAGCGAGGTCAATGCCGGCATCAATGTGGTCAGGCCTGCCGCTGGCGACATGGCGCACGGCAATCAGGAATTCTCGGCGCGGGTCGAACAGCAGGCGGCATCGCTGGAAGAGACGGCGGCCAGCATGGAGCAGATGACCGGCACCGTGCGCCAGAATGCCGACAATGCCATCCAGGTCTCGCAACTGGCTGATCAGGCCACGCGCTCCTCCAATGAAGGTGGCGAGGCGATGCAGGCGGTGGTGGTGCGCATGCAGGGAATTACCGCCACCTCTGAAAAGATGGCCGACATCATCAAGGTGATCGACTCGATCGCCTTCCAGACCAACCTGCTGGCCCTCAATGCCTCGGTGGAGGCCGCGCGCGCCGGTGAACATGGTCGCGGCTTTGCCGTGGTGGCCGGTGAGGTGCGCAATCTGGCCTCTCGCAGCGCCGAGGCGGCGCGCGAGATCAAGGCCCTGATCGATACCACCAAGCGGGAGATCAGTGACGGCGGGGAACAGGTCGAGGCGGCGCGCGGCACCATGGAGGCGATCGTGACCGGCATCTCGCGGGTCAATGATCTGATCGCCGAGATCTCCTCGGCCTCGCGTGAGCAGAGCGGCGGCATCGAGCAGATCAACACCGCCATCAACGAGATGGACCAGGCCACTCAGCAGAACGCCCAGCGTGTGATGAGCAGCGCTCACTTGGCGCAGGATCTCGAGCGTTCGGTCGCGGGGCTGTCGCATGCGGTCAACGTCTTCCGCTTTGGCGGCGAAGGCCTGGAGCAGATTCCCGCGCGCCTGCCGGGGGACGCATCAGCCGAGCAGACTTCTTCTGTGCACGCTCAGGCCGCGACTCGAGCGCAGGTGCCTGGCGGCTCACAGGGTCCGCGACGGTGACAGATCTCACGCCGCCACCCGCCTGGTCCGCCCCGTCACCGGCCTCCCATGCCCTCGGGCGGGACCTGGTGATGACCGATGACGACTTCGAGCGCATCGCGCGCCTCATCTATCAGCGCGCCGGCATCGTGTTGGCGCGTCACAAGCGTGAGATGGTCTACAGCCGTCTGTCACGCCGGCTCAGAGTGCATGGTCTGACACGTTTCCATGACTATCTGACCATGCTGGAGGCCAGCCTGAGTCGCAGTGATCACGACGAGTGGCCTGCCTTCATCAATGCGCTGACCACCAATCTGACCGCGTTCTTTCGCGAGCCCCATCACTTCGTCATGCTCGAGAACTTCCTGCGCGAGCGCCTGCAGCGTCAGGTGTCGGGTCAGCGAGCGCCGCTGCGTATCTGGTGTGCGGCCGCCTCGACCGGGGAGGAGCCCTATTCCATCGCGATGGTGCTGCGCGAGGTGTTGGGGGCCGCGGCGAATCAGGTCGAGCTGATCGCCACCGATATCGACACGGACGCGCTGCGGGAAGCCGAACTCGGCATCTACCCCTTCGAGCGCATCGCCAAACTGGGTGAGCAACGCTGCAAGCGCTTCATGCTGCGTGGCAGCGGCAGTCGCCAGGGGCAGGTGAGGGTGCGCCCGGAGATCAAGCAGCTGGTGCGCTTTCGCCACCTGAATCTGCTGGATAGCCACTGGGACCTCGGTAGCGGCTTTGACGTGATCTTCTGTCGCAACGTGATGATCTACTTCGACAAGCAGACCCAGTCACGTCTGCTGGATCGCTTCGCGCTGATGCTCAAGCCCGATGGGCTGTTGTTTGCCGGTCATTCCGAGAATTTCTCATGGCTCAATGATGCCTTCACGCTGCGCGGCCAGACGGTCTATACCCTGTCTCGCCGCCGGACGGAGGGCGCGTGATGCGACGTGATGGCTGGTGATGATTTCCTTTCCCTTACCCACTCTCCAGGAGTGTCTGGATGCCTACTCCCGCTTCATCGTCATGCTCGGTCTCAAGCTCCAATGCTGGTTCAAGATCAGATTCGAACTCAAGTGCAGCTGCTGGCGCAGGCACGTCCCAGACCGGGGCGGGGCGCATGATCCGTGTGCTGTGTGTCGATGACTCCGCGCTGATTCGTGAGTTGATGGCCGAGATCATCAATGCCCAGCCTGACATGCAGGTCGTGGCCACCGCGCCGGACCCGCTGGTCGCGCGAGACCTGATCAAGCGTCACGAGCCGGATGTGCTGACGCTGGATGTGGAAATGCCGCGCATGGATGGGCTGGACTTCCTCGAGCGCCTGATGCGCCTGCGACCGATGCCGGTGGTAATGGTGTCTTCGCTGACCGAACGCGGCGGAGAAATCACGCTACGCGCGCTGGAGCTGGGTGCGGTGGATTTCGTCTCCAAGCCGCGTCTGGGCATACGTGCCGGCATGCTCGAGTATGCCGAGACGATTGCCGACAAGATTCGCGCCGCCGCGCGGGCGCGTGTGCGGCCTGCTGGTCGCGCCGTGACGTCGCCGTCTGCTGGCGGTGCACAGGCCGGCTCGGTTCTGTCCAATTCGACCCTGTCCAATCCGGATCAGTCCAGCCTGCCTCAGTCCAAGCCATATCAGCCCAGTCTGGCAGACAGGTCAGTCGCCGCTTCGGTCAGTCAGAACATGGTCAGTCAGGGTACGGTCAGTCAGGACACGGTGCCGCCTGCGACCGCTGCTGCCAGCCGCCGGCCATTGCTGTCGAGCGAGAAGCTGATCGCGGTGGGGGCCTCGACCGGCGGGACCGAGGCGATACGCGCGGTGTTGCAGTCGTTGCCGGCGGATGCACCGGCCATTCTGGTGACTCAGCACATGCCGCCGGGCTTCACACGCTCGTTCGCCGAGCGACTCAATGGACTGTGCCGTATCGCCGTCAAGGAAGCCGTGCACGGTGAGCGCATCCTGCCCGGGCACGCCTATATCGCGCCTGGTGACGCCCACCTGACGCTGTCGCGCAGCGGGGCCAACTATGTGGTCACCCTCGATCAGCGTCCGCCGGTCAATCGTCACCGCCCATCGGTGGATGTGCTGTTCGATTCCGTGGCGCGGGTGGCCGGTCGCAACGCCGTGGGGGTGATCCTGACCGGCATGGGCCGCGACGGCGCGCGGGGGTTGTTGCAGATGCGCGAAGCCGGCGCCCACACCATCGCCCAGGACGAGCAAAGCTGCGTGGTCTATGGCATGCCGCGGGAAGCCGTCGAGCTCGGGGCCGCACAAAGCGTGTTGCCGTTGAGTCGCATCAGTGGGCATCTGCTTCACCAGGTACAGCTGGCCGGGCGTTCGCAGCGCGTCTAGACCGCTTCGTTCTGCCTGGGCGTGGAGATTAAGTGGGTGTGAGTCGCCGGGAAGAAGATGGGCGCAGAGGGTAAAGTCTGCCAGCTTGTGGCCGATAACCCCCTCACAAGGCTGGAATTTTCAGCCGTTCCCTCATGTGATTCTGGAAGAGAGCCCGACCGCTGATGGCCGACAAGAACCTGCGAATCCTCGTCGTCGACGACTTTCCCACCATGCGTCGGATCGTGCGCAACCTGCTCAAGGAGCTCGGCTTCACCAATGTGGAGGAAGCCGAAGATGGGCAACAGGCCCTGGAGTTCCTGAATCAAGGCAGCTTCGAGCTGGTGATCTCCGACTGGAACATGCCCAACCTCGATGGGCTCGAGATGCTCAGGCGCGTGCGTGCCAATCCCGCCACGGCCACGTTGCCGGTGCTGATGGTTACCGCTGAGGCCAAGAAGGAAAACATCATTGCCGCCGCCCAGGCCGGTGCCAGTGGCTATGTGGTCAAGCCCTTCACGGCGGCGGTGCTGGAAGAGAAGCTGGGCAAGGTCTTCGAGAAACACGGCCTCTGAGCCATCGCGCCACGCTGGCCGGGCCACGTTGGCCGCGCCACGCTGATCGCGTCGTTGGTCACATCAAGGAGGGTGTCATGAGTCATCTGGAATCATCATCTGAACCCCAGTCATCCTCGGGCGCTGATCCTGGTGTGATGGCGCGCGATGGGGCAGCCAACCTCGCCAGAACGGGGGACAGCAGCGAAGACCTGATTCGGCGTATCGGCCAGCTGACACGCATGCTGCGCGACAACATGCGTGAACTGGGGCTGGATCGGGAGATCGAACGTGCTGCCGAGGCGATCCCCGATGCTCGTGATCGCCTCAATTACGTGGCCAGCAAGACGGAGCAGGCGGCAGATCGTGCTCTCAACGCCTGTGAACGGGCCCAGCCGCTGCAGGATGCCCTGGCCAGTGAGGCGAAGTCGCTCAGCGGGCGCTGGGACGCCTGGTTTGCCGAGCCGGTGGCCCTGGATCAGGCGCGTGAGCTGGTGATCGACACGCGTGCCTATCTGGCCGTGGTGCCTGATCAGACCAGCGCCACCAACAGTGAATTGCTCGAGATCATGATGGCGCAGGATTTCCAGGACCTTACCGGTCAGGTGATCAAGCGCATGATGGATGTCATCCAGCAGATCGAGATGCAGCTGTTGCAGTTGCTGCTCGACAATGTCCCGGAGGGCCATGCACGTTCGGCGCTGGCGTCTTCCGGGCAGGCCGCCACCACGACGGCCGCTGCGGGGCTTTCGGCAGCAGAGCTTTCAGCCTCGGCGCTGGATGAGCAGGCAAGCCCCGGCGACGTGGACGCCCAGTCTGGCGCCTTGCTCAATGGCCCCCAGGTGCGAGCCGATGCACCGGGGGTGGTCGCCAGTCAGGATGAGGTCGATGACCTGCTGGATAGCCTCGGTTTCTAGCCGCCTTCCGTGTAGTGGCACCCGCTGGTCCTTGTTCTTAATACTCTCGTCCTTCATGCCCTTGCCCATCACGCCCTGCGTGGCGGGCAAGGGCGTTTTGGGCGCTATTCCGCGCTTTGATCCCCGCCGTGCTTGGCACAATGAGGCCCATTCTCGGCATGATGCGTTCGCCGTGCGCGCCAGTGTGAGCGAGCGTCATGCTCCCAGGCAGTCCAGGCAGATGCGATCCCAGGCAAGCGGAGTAGCCGGTGGCTGACGAGCAGAGCAGCGACGACAAGACAGAAGACGCCACGCCCCATCGAATACAGAAGGCCCGCGAGGAAGGGCAGGTGCCCCGTTCGCGGGAGCTTGCGACCTTTCTGTTGCTGGGCGGAGGTGCGGCAGGCCTGTGGCTGTTGGCCGGGCCGCTTGGCGACACCCTGGAGCGAGTGCTGGGCGCCTCGTTCGGCTTTGATCGCGCTCAGGCACTCGACAGTCGCGTGATGCTTGCCAACGCCTTGATGCTGGGCCAGGAGGCCTTGCTGGCACTGTTGCCGTTGTTCGCCCTGCTGATGGTGCTGGCGCTGGTCGGCCCGGTGCTGCTGGGCGGCTGGATGTTCTCCACCAAGTCGCTGGCGCCGTCGCTGGGCAAGCTCAATCCCATCAAGGGGCTGGGCCGGATGGTGTCCTCCCAGGCGCTGGCCGAGCTGCTCAAGACCATCGCCAAGTCGATACTGGTCGGTGGCGTGGTGGTGATGTATCTGCATGCCCAGCGCCAGGAATTGATGGCCTTGATGATGATGCCGCTGGGCAACGCCATGGCGGATGCGCTGGCGATCGTGGCGCGTTGTACGGCGCTGGCGATATTGATGCTGATCGTGCCGACGCTGATGGATGTGCCGTATCAGTTGTGGAGTCACGCCAAGAAGCTGCGCATGAGCCTCGAGGAGATCAAGCGCGAGCACAAGGAGACGGATGGCGACCCGCAGATCAAGGCGCGCATCCGTCAGCAGCAGCAGGCCATGGCGCGTGCGCGCATGATGAGCGCCGTACCCACGGCCGATGTCATCGTCAACAACCCGACGCACTACTCGGTGGCGCTGGTCTATCACGAGGGCGACATGCGCGCACCGCGGGTGGTGGCCAAGGGGCGTGATGAGGTGGCACTGCGCATTCGTGAAGTGGGAGAGGCGAACGGGGTGCCGATGCTGAGTGCGCCGCCCCTGGCGCGTGCCCTGCACACCCATGTCGATCTCGAGCAGGAAATTCCCATTGCGCTCTACCAGGTGATCGCCGAGGTGCTGGCCTGGGCGATGCGACTCAAGCGGGCGCGCCAGCAGGGTGGCCTGCGCCCGAGTCTGCCGGCAGATCTGTCCGTTCCCGATGAGTATCAGGTGCCGGAGGAGGCGCAAGGGACGGCTGAGGAGGCTGGCCCGCCAGGCACCGAGCGTGATGACGGGAAGCCGGCAGCCGAAGCTGAGGCTTCAGCCGCAGGCGCGATGTCTTCTGATCATGATTCTGATGACGCCGATGCCGGGGCGGTCTTCCAACCCAGCGCCAAGCCCGGGCCTGACGGTGGCGCGACGACGGATCCTCGTGTCGGAAGTTGATGACCGCAGTTGATGACCGCAGTTGATGACCGCAGTTGATGACCGATGTGGATGATCGAAGTTGAGGCCCGAAATTGATAACCGTCCTGCTGGCTGATGCTGCTGCCCGAACCCCATGACCGACCGCCATTTGTGCTCCCCAAGCCCGGGCCGCTGCGCAGCACGCGCAACGCCCTTCACGATCGATGAGCCGCTTGCATGAATACCTTGCTGACACTGTTTGACCGCGTGGGGCTCAACACCTCCAGCCAGCTGAAGGTGCTGGCCGGTCCGCTGCTGATCATGATGATCCTGTCGATGATGGTGTTGCCGCTGGCGCCCTTCATCCTCGATCTGCTGTTCACCTTCAATATCGCGCTGTCGATCATGATCCTGATGGTCAGCATGTTTGCGCAGAAGCCGCTGGATTTCTCGGCCTTCCCCGCGGTGCTGCTGTTCTCGACCTTGCTGCGCCTGTCGCTCAATGTCGCCTCGACGCGGGTGGTGCTGCTGGAAGGTCACAACGGCGGTGACTCGGCCGGCAAGGTCATCGAGGCCTTCGGTCAGTTTCTGGTCGGCGGCAACTTCGCCGTCGGTCTGGTGGTGTTCTCGATTCTGGTCATCATCAACTTCATGGTCATCACCAAGGGTGCCGGGCGTATCGCCGAGGTCGGCGCACGCTTCACGCTGGACGCCATGCCCGGCAAGCAGATGGCGATCGATGCCGACCTCAACGCCGGCCTGATCGGCGAAGACCAGGCGCGCGAGCGCCGCCGGGAAGTGTCGCAGGAATCCGATTTCTTCGGCTCGATGGACGGTGCCAGCAAGTTCGTGCGCGGCGATGCGGTGGCGGGGCTGGTGATCATGGTGGTCAATATCATCGGCGGGCTGATCATCGGGGTCGGGCAGCACGACCTGAGCATGTCCGATGCGGCGCGCACCTATACGTTGCTGACCATCGGCGATGGCCTGGTGGCGCAGATTCCGTCGCTGGTCATCTCGACTGCCGCGGGTGTGATGGTGTCGCGGGTCAACACCAATGAAGACGTCGGTCAGCAGATGATCGGCCAGCTGTTCAAGAGCTCGCAGGTGCTGTGGTTGGCGGCTGGCGTGATGGGGCTGCTGGGTCTGGTGCCGGGCATGCCCAACATGGTCTTCATTCTCTTCACCTTGCTGCTGGCGGGGCTGGGGTGGTGGGCCTCCCAGCGCGAGAAGGAGGTCAGCAGCGAGGCGAAGGAAGAGGCGGCGCCCGCGCCTGCGGCGGCCGTGCAGGAGGTCAGCGAGGCCAGCTGGGATGATGTGCGACTGGTCGAGCCGCTGGCGATGGAGGTCGGTCATCGCCTGATCGCGATGGTCGACATGCGCCAGGGCGGTGAGTTGCTGGCGCGCATCAAGGGGGTGCGTCGCAAGTACGCCCAGGAGATCGGGTTCCTGCCGCCGGTGGTACATATCCGCGACAACCTCGAGCTCGGTCCCAATCAGTATGTCATCAGCCTGAAGGGCGCCGAGGTCGGGCGGGGTGAGGCCTATCCGGGCCGCTGGCTGGCGATCAATCCGGGCAAGGTGTCCGGCAAGCTGCCAGGCGTGGCCACCACCGAGCCGGCCTTCGGTCTGGCCGCCACCTGGATCGAGCCGGAAACCCGCGAGCAGGCCCAGGTCTATGGCTACACGGTGGTCGATACTCCGACCGTGATCACGACCCACCTCAATCATCTGATGACCCGCCATGCCGATCAGCTGCTCGGGCGCAGTGAGGTCAGCAAGCTGCTCGAGAAGCTGGGCCCGCAGGATGGCGGCCTGGTGGAGGAAGTGGTGCCGGCCTTGATCAGTCAGGGCACCCTGCAGCGTATCCTGCACAACCTGCTGGATGAGGAGGTCTCGATTCGCGACATGCGCACCATCCTCGAGGCACTTGCGGAGCATGCCCCGCACAGCAAGGACCCCAACGACCTGACCGCCATGGTGCGCGTCGCCCTCGGGCGCGCCATCACCCAGTACTGGTTCGGCGCCGAGCGCGTCTTGCGCGTGATCGGTCTGGAGGCGCAGCTCGAGCAGGTGCTGATGCAGGCCTTGAGCAGCGGCAATGCTCTGGAGCCCGGCCTTGCCGATACCTTGATGCAGCATGCCGAGAATGCCGTCGCCGCGCAGGACGCCAATGGCGAACCCAGCGTACTGGTGGTCGGGCATGCGCTGCGACCCCTGGTGGGTCGCTTCCTGCGTCGTCGTTTCAAGAGCCTGGCGGTGCTGTCCCAGGCAGAGATTCCCGATGACCGCGAGCTGCGGGTCACCCAGATGATCGGGGGTCGTGCGGCGTGACGTCAGGGCGGTGCGACTCACCACTGAGCAAGACAACAACATGCCGCAAAGGCAGAGAAGTGCGACAGGGAAGGCGCCGGCAAGGGGTGTGTCGAGCGTCTGCAGCAAGACGGATCTGAAGGAGTCAGCGGTGCAGAGAAGAAGGCGAGTGGTGACAGGCTGCAGTACGGCCAGGGCGGGAGTGGCGTCGAGAGCGAAGCTGAGTGCGAAGCCAAAAAGCAGGACGGCACCGATGGCGGCCTTGATGACGGCAGCAGCGCTGTGGGCCGCGACGCTGTCCACGCCGGTGCAGGCCGCCAGCGCGGCGGTGATGATGTCCGTCGAATCGCTGACCATCGCTCAGCGAGGGCATTGGTATATGCGCCCTCTGGCAGTGGCAGATGCCGTGCGTGATTCAGGGCTGATGGCGCCTGACAGGACGCGCGTCACCGCGATTCATTGGCGCTATTCGCTCACGAGTGCGCCGGGGGAATGGCAGATCATGCTCTGCCTGGAAGAGCGCTGCGCCATGCTCGAGGCGAGGCGAGGCAAGTTGACCCTGCCGACCCGGGAGCTGGCGACGGCGCCTTTCTCGCTGAAGGTCTATCGCAATGGGCGTGGCGTACTCAAGCCGGCGGCGCATCTGGATGACATCCAGCTGGTGATCGACGTCGAGAGTCTGGAAGGCGCGTGACTGGCGGCGTTGTCAGCGAAAGGGGCTGTCTTTGAATGACTGATGATGAATGACGGCGATGAGTGGCTGACGATCAGCTGGCTGGTTGGCTAGTGAGTGGCGTGCAGCAGCAGTGTCTGGAGGCTCGGCAGAATGCCGGGCCTCGCGTGTTTCTGGGTCAGTAAAAAGGAAAGACAGTCGGGGTGTGCAGCCCGCGAGCCTCACGCCTTAGGTATTCAAGTCCGGACGCTTAGGCCAGGACAGTCTGGTCAGGACATTCAGGCCGAGACGTTCAGGCGTGAGGCGCCCGCCGCAGGCCGTCCATCGGCGCCGTAATGGCCGGGCGCACGTTGATGCAGGCTGTCGAGAATCTTGCTGTGCAGCGCCATGCGCTGACCGATCAGCTCGCCATTCAGGCGATTGCGTGCCTGGGCGCGGCGCGTTAGCGTCACCAGATGCCACCACTGGGTAGCCAACACCGGCTGGCTGGCGAGCACCGCATGCAGTTCCAGTGGGTCATTGGTGAGCCCTGCGTTGCTCAGCCAGCTGCGCCGGCGGCTCTCCAGCGCTTCCAGGCGGGCGGCGTTGGCCAGCTTGGCTTCGCGCGAGGCCTCAAGGTCTGCCGCGCTCGGCAGGCGTTGGCCCAGCAGGCGCTGTTCTTCCTCGAGCAGGGCGATGAAGTCATTCAGCTCCTGCTCGAGGCCGGAAAAGATCTCGCCCAGCAAGGCCGTCGAGGCGTCATCGAGTGTCATGCGTCACCTTCGAAGGCATCGATAAGGCCTTGTGCGATGCGATCGACATCGATCTTGATGCTGCCATCGGCGATGGCCTGCTTGAGGCTGTCGACGCGCGCCTGGTCGATGTCCTGGCCTGCATCGATCGCGCTGCTGGAAAGCTCGACCTGGGTGGAGTCGGCCGTGGAGGTCGCCGCCGTGGTGGCGGTGGTGTCCTTGGCCGTCTCGGGACGCAGTTCGCGCGGGGCTTGAGTGTCGCTGCGCTGTATCGGGCCGCCATGTTCAATCTTCATTGACTGTCCTCTCTGGCCGTCGGGCCGGGCTCGACGACGAGCCTGTCATGGATGGGTTGCGTGCGTCATCTGCGCGCTTGAATCGACTATCGGCCATGCCGGCACAAGCTTTACCCCACACAGGCAATATGGTCCCTCAGGAATGAGGTATCTGGTGCGGGTGGCGACTTGTCAGTATCAAGCATTTCGGCCTTCGAGCGTCAGCATGTCTTTCCGGTGCGTCAGCGTGTCGTGGCTGGGCGTGCACAGTCAACAGGATGACTCGGGTTGGCCCGGCGCGGATCAGCTCGGCTCATCTCAACTGAAGTCATCATGGCGCTACCCGCCGCGGCCCGATGACGCGAGCGCGCACCCAGTCGCCCGGAGCGAGTTCGATGCGGATGCGTTCATCGAGCCCCCCAGCCTCCAGTGCCCGCGCACTGCGCTGCATGCTGAAGCCTGTGCCGCTGACCTGATAGGTCACGGTATCGCCGAAGTTTACCAGCGGGATGGCGCGCACGCTGTTGCGGGTGATGACCTCGCCGGCGCGCAGGCGGCGGCGTACCTCGAAGCCTGACAGCGCCGCGGCGCTCTCGAAGCCATTGCCACGCAACTTGCCCAGTGGCGTCAGTACCGGCGTCAATCTCGCGGGTGCCAGCGGCGTGCCGCTCGCAAGCGGCTGTGGCGTGCTCTGGCGCCAGGCGAAGCGTTCCATGCGAACGCTGACGATATGTTGCTGGCCGTTGGCGCACAGCAGCTGCAGGCGTTTGAGGCCCGGTGCATGGCGGTCACTGCGCGCGGCATTGAGGCTCAGCTGGGGTGCCGAGCAATCTTTCAGGCGGGCGGGCAGGCGACGCAGCTCGAGTTGTACGGAGGCCTCGCTGGGCGCGCCCAGCGGCGGCTCGCCGGGCATGCGTACCCTGACGGGGCCGCTGTCCTCGGCGGTGAAGAAGTTGCTCAATTGCCAGCGCAGGGCCTCGACGGCGCGTGTCTGCGCGTCTTTGACTGAAGGCGCTGTTATTGAAGGCACTGGTGTTGATGAGGCTGATGCTGATGCTGATGCCTGGGCGGCAGACGGCTGAATGGCAGAGCCGATCGCGTATGAAGTGTTGGCATGCACAGCGGTGCCCGCGGGCAGCAGGACCAACAGCCCGGTGCTGGCGATGGTGCGCCACAGGCCTTTTGCCGTCGTCAGGCCTTTTGTCACAAACAGTCCTTTTGCAACAGACAGTCCTCTAGCCACAGACAGACCTTTCGCTACGCTGATTTTCGGCATGCTGTCTCTCATCGCGAGTGGCGTCCGGGGCGGAAGGCGGGGTCAAGCGTCCCTGGTTCAGGGCACAAGGTTCAGGGCGCTGGATCAGTGCCGCGAGAGATTGTAAGCCGCCCCCGACACCGGCATGGCCAGAAATAGCCGCGATAAAGTGGCTTGTTCTTACCTTCATCCTGGCGCTGGCTGACTATTCTCAGTCCTGCTTTCCGTCATGCTCCCCTACGCGTGAGCTGATCGATGGATGTTCCCTCGCTCACATCAGGGCGAGGTGCCGACAGCGGGGCACTTCCATGTTTGATCGACTTGATTCCCTCATGAGCTTTCACCAGCAGGCGCTGGGCCTTCGCGCCGAGCGTCAGCAGGTGCTGGCCACCAATATCGCCAATGCCGACACGCCGGGCTATCTGGCGCGCGATATCGACTTCTCCGCCACCCTGGCCAAGGCGACGGCGGGCAATGCCGCGCCGGGGCCGCTTGCGCTGAACACGACTCAGGCCGGCCATCAGGCCGCCAGTGGGGCGGGGCTGTCGCTGGGCGCGGACCTGCTCTATCGAGTGCCCACACAGCCGAGTCTGGACGGCAATACCGTCGACATGGATGTGGAGCGGGTCAATTTCGCGGACAACAGTCTGCATTACGAGGCCAGCCTTGAGCTTCTGACCGGCAAGATCCAGGGCCTGCGTCTGGCCATGCAATCGGAGAACAGTTGATGGCAGCGTTCAGCATCTTCAACGTCGCGGGTTCCGCGATGGCGGCCCAGTCGCAGCGCATCAATGCCGTGGCCAGCAACATGGCCAACGCCGACAGTGTGGCGGGCCCGGATGGCAAGCCCTATCAGGCGCGTCAGGTGGTGTTCGAGTACGCGCCCCTCGCGCGTCAGGCCAATGCCTCGCTGGCGACGGCCAACCTGGCCGGTGGCGGTCTGGCGACACAGATGGCGTCACGCAGTGCAGGCCTCGGTGGTGTCAGGGTCAGCTCGGTGGAGCTGAGCGATGCCCCGGCGCGCCAGGAGTATCGCCCCGATCATCCCCTCGCCGACGAGCAGGGCTATGTGACCTTCTCCAACGTCGATCCGGTCGCCGAGATGGTCGACATGATCGCGGCTTCCAAGTCCTACGAGGCCAATGTCGAGGTCTTCAATACCTCCAAGTCCCTGCTGCGCAAGACGCTGACGCTAGGGGAATGACCTTCGCTCGGGGCTTTGGCCTTCTGACCGCTTCTTCTGATTTCGGGTAACCGCATGGCGACGCTAGACACCAGTGTGCTCAACAGCATCAACCAGACCACCACGACCTCCGGTGTCACCGACAGCACGCAGTCGGTGAGCAGTACCGAGGAGCTCAATGATCAGTTCATGACCCTGCTGGTGGCGCAGATGCAGAACCAGGACCCGATGGACCCGGTGTCGAATTCCGACCTGACCGCGCAGCTGGCCCAGATCAGCACCGTCAGTGGTATCGAAGAACTCAACACCACGCTTGAGGGCATCACGGCGCAGATTTCCAGCAGTGAAGCGCTGCAGGCGGCCAGTCTGCTCGATCAGGGCGTGCTGGTCGGTGGCAATGCGGTGCTGGTGGGCAACGCGACCTCGACACCCTTCGGCCTTGAGCTGGCTGACGATGTCGACAATGCCACCGTCGAGGTGCTGGGCGCGGATGGCAGTGTGGTCAAGACCTTCGAGTTGGGCGCATTGGAGGCGGGTATTCATGGCTTCGTCTGGGACGGTTTGCTGGATGATGGCACTGAAGCCGCCGATGGCTCCTACCAGCTGGCCGTGACGGCCGAGCGGGCAGGCGAGAGCTATGACGACCTGCAGACGCTGAGTTATGGCGTGGTCAGTGGCGTCAATCAGACCGACAGCGGCGCTCAGCTGGACCTGGGTCCGGTGTTGGGTGTCGTCAGTCTGGACGCCGTGCGTCAGGTGCTTTGAGCTGAGCCCATGGCGCCGGGATAGCGCCAGCGAGCCCGCCGGACGGGCCACCAGTTTCAGGCCGTTTGGCCGCCCCCGAGCTCGCTGACAGGTCTCGGGCTTTCATCTTCATCGCGATCAAAGGGACAGACCATGGCGTTTTCACAGGCATTGAGCGGCTTGAGTGCGGCTTCTACCAATCTGGATGTGATCGGCAACAACATTGCCAACTCGGAAACGGTGGGTTTCAAATCCTCTGAGGCGCAATTCTCCGACATCTATGCCGGCTCACAGGCAGCAGGGATCGGGGTGCAATTGGCATCCGTTGCCCAGGACTTCACTTCCGGCTCGCTGGAATCCACCGGACGCGATCTCGATCTGGCGATTTCCGGAGATGGCTTCCTGCGTTTCTCGGACACCAGTGGTCAGATCGTCTATTCGCGCAATGGCCAGCTCAACATCGATGCCGAGGGCTATATCGTCACAGCCCAGGGTGCCCAGTTGACTGGCTATTCCGGCGAAGGAGTCACCGGGGAACCCGTGGTATTGCAGATTCCGACAGCCCCTCTGGCGGCAAAAGCGACGCAGGACAACATCGCTCTCGAGGTCTATGGCGCTGAAGTCGCGCTCAATCTGGATGCCGCGGACCTTGTGCCGGCCACTGCCGATTTTGATCCGACGGATGCCGCGACCTACAACTACGCCTCGGCGATGACGGTGTATGACAGTCTTGGCGATGAACATGTCGTGACGTCCTTTTATGCCAAGACCGAAAATAACACCTGGAACGTCCATCACGTGATGGACTTTTCCAGCAAGGCTGCGGAATTGCAGGAACAGATCGACGAAGGCGTCGCTGACCCTTCTGTCGACTTTGATCCTCAGACAGAGGTGATCACCTTCGGGGCAGGCGGTCAGCTCCTTGATTACAGTCAGACGGCTCAAACCTACGCCCTGGCCAATGGCGCGAGTGATCTTAGTTTCAGTATCGACTTCACCGGCAGCACCCAATATGCCAACGATTTTGAAGTCATCACCCTGTCCCAGAATGGTTATACCTCCGGCAGTCTTGTCGGCGTGTCCTTCGAGGAAGATGGCCGCGTGATCGGCAGTTACTCCAATGAGCTCAAGCAAACACTGGGCACCATCGCGCTGGCCAACTTTGCCAATGAGCAGGGTCTGCAGCCCAATGGCGACAACGGCTGGGTCGCCACCGCTTCCTCGGGTGTTCCGCTGGTCGGTGTGCCGGGTGAGGGCGTCTTCGGTGAGGTCCAGTCCGGGGTCGTCGAGGCCTCCAACGTCGACCTGACCACCGAGCTGGTCGATCTGATCATCGCTCAGCGCAACTATCAGTCCAACGCCCAGACCATCAAGGTCCAGGACGAGGTCCAGCAAAGCGTCATCAACATGCGCTAATGCCACTCCTGACATGTGACGCGGTTCGTCTTCTGCAATGAAAACAGCAGAAATGTCGAGGCGAACCGGGTCATCTCGAGCGTCAGTACTCAGCGACGAACCAGCGTATCAAGAGCGGGCGTTGAGGGTCGGGCGCTGACGGCAACACGGCAAGGTGTGAGGGAATAGCGGATGGACAGAATGCTCTACACCGCCATGAGCGGCGCCCAGCGCAGCCTGGCGGCTCAGGATGTCGCCAGTCATAACCTGGCCAACCTCTCGACCACCGGCTTTCGCGAGATGCTGACGCTGTCGCGGGCGGTGGATGTGCAGGGCGAAGGGCTGGCGACACGCGTCTCCAGTCAGCTGACCACCGCGGGGGCCTCGATGGCCCAGGGCACGATCCAGACCACGGATCGCTCGCTGGATGTCGCGCTGGACGGCCCCGGCATGCTGGCCGTGCAGGGCGCGAATGGCGAGGAGCTCTACACCCGTAACGGCGCGCTGCAGATCGATGCCGATGGTGTCCTGACCTCCGGCGGCTTGCCGGTAATGGGCGATGGTGGGCCGATCGAATTGCCGCTCAACGCCATCGTGCATATCTCCGCTGATGGCAGCGTGAGTGCGCGCTCGGCGTCGGATGCGCCTGACACCATGGTGCTGCAGGCCCAGCTAAAGCTGGTCAATCCCGAGGCCATTCCCGGCAGCCCGGCGCTTGTGCGCGGCGAGGACGGCTATTTCCGTCAGCCGCCGACTGCGGCGGGTGAGGCCGCGCCACCGCTGGCCGCCGACCCGCTGGTGCGGGTCGTCTCCGGCGCCCTGGAGAGCAGCAACGTCTCGGCGACCGACGCGATGGTCGCCATGATCAACAACGCGCGCAGTTTCGAGATGCAGATGAAGAGCATCGACACGGCAGAGCGCATGGCCGAGCGTGGCAACAGCCTGCTTGGTACCGACTGACCCAGTAATCACGGCGGAGCCCCCTGATGATTCGTGCCCTATGGACAGCCAAGAGCGGCCTTGAAGCTCAGCAGATGCAGATGGACGTCACGGCCAACAACCTGGCCAATGTCTCGACCAATGGTTTTAAGCAGTCGCGCGCGGTGTTTGAAGATCTGCTCTACCAGAACATGCGCCAGCCCGGCGCTGCCTCCTCTGCCACCACCGAGCTGCCCTCGGGGTTGCAGGTGGGCACCGGGGTGCGCACCGTGGCCACCGAGCGTCTGCATATCCAGGGCAATCTGGAGCAGACCGAGAACTCCAAGGATATCGCGATCAATGGTCAGGGCTTCTTCGCGGTGATGCTGCCGGATGGCACCAATGCCTATACCCGCGATGGCTCCTTCCAGCTCGACAGTACCGGCCAGATGGTCACCGCCAGTGGCTACCCGCTGGACCCGGCGATCGTCATTCCGGCCAATGCCCTGAGTGTCGATATCGCCTCCGATGGCGTGGTCAGTGTCACCCAGCCCGGTTCCACCAACAGCACCGAGGTCGGTCAGCTGCAGCTGTCTACCTTCATCAACCCGACGGGGCTGTTCAGTCGCGGCGAGAATCTGTATTCCGAGACCGATGCCTCGGGGCCGCGCAGTGACAACGTGCCGGGCTTCAATGGTGCGGGCACTCTCTATCAGGGCTTCGTCGAGACCTCCAACGTCAACGTGGTGGAAGAGATGGTGGGCATGATCCAGAACCAGCGTGCCTACGAGATCAATTCCAAGGCCGTGACCACCACCGATCAGATGCTGGAGCGTCTGGTCCAGATGTAAGGGTTGTCGCATGTCGCTTTCGCGTGATCTCCCGGTGGTGGCACTGCCATCCCTGGCAGCTGTTTGCCCTCGCTATGACAACCTGGCATTGCCTGGCTGGCGTCGCATGCGCCGCGCGCTGGCCGGATTGGCGATGCTGACCATGACGCTGGTAGGCCCCGGGTGTGCCCATATCCCCAGCGAGCCGCTGGTCGATACCACGCCAATGGAATCGACGATGCAGCCGCGCCCGGAACCGATGGCCAATGGCGCCATCTTCCAGCCGCTGTATGGCAACCAGCCGCTGTTCGAGGATCGCCGCCCACGTGCCATCGGCGACATCATCACCATCCTGCTCGACGAGAATGTCAGCGCCAGCAAGAGCTCGGCCAGCAATGCCAGCCGTGACGGCAGCCTCGGTTTCTCGCTGACCGCCATCCCCGATTTCATGACGGGCCTGCTGGATGGCACCGATGCCGATATCGAGGGTGAGAATGACTTCACCGGCAGCGGTGGCTCGAATGCCAACAACAGTTTCACCGGCACCATCACCGTGACGGTCAGTCAGGTGCAACCGAACGGCAATCTGGAGGTGCGCGGTGAGAAGCGCATCGCGATCAATCAGGGCACCGAGTCGATTCGCTTCTCCGGAGTGGTCAATCCGCGCACGATTTCCTCGGCCAATACGGTGCAGTCCACCCAGGTGGCCAGTGCACGCATCGAATATGTCGGCGATGGCTATATCAACGAGGCACAGAACATGGGCTGGATGCAGCGCTTCTTCCTCAATCTGGCGCCGTTCTGAGCCTGGCGTGCTGATTGCCGTGCAATGTCCTTGTTCTGGAGAGACTTGTTCTGCAGAGACTTGTTCTGCAGAGGCTTGTTCTGCAAAGACCTGTTCTGCAAAGGCTTGTTCTGCAGTGAATTGTGCCGCGAATTGCCTCGCCCTGAATGGCCCGTCCCGATTTCTCACCACGCTGTCCCATCATGAGTCGCTATCCGATGCCTGAGATGCTCCCTTATCCCCGCTGGCGCGCTGCGCTGGCCGCCTGCCTGATGCTGGTGAGCTGCCTGACCTTGACGTTGCAGGCGGCGCAGGCCGATCGCATCAAGGACCTCGCCCAGGTGCGCGGCGTGCGTGACAACCCGCTGGTCGGCTACGGCCTGGTGGTGGGGCTGGATGGCAGTGGGGACCAGACCACCCAGGCGCCGTTCACCGGCCAGAGTCTGACCAACATGCTCTCCCAGCTGGGCGTGACGGTGCCGTCGGGCACCAACATGCAGCTCAAGAACGTGGCGGCGGTCATGGTCACCGCCAGCCTGCCGGCCTTTGCAAGCTCCGGTCAGCCCATCGATGTCGTGGTGTCTTCGCTGGGCAATGCCAAGAGTCTGCGCGGTGGCACCCTGTTGATGACGCCGCTCAAGGGCGTGGATGGCCAGGTCTACGCGCTGGCGCAGGGCAATCTGATCATCGGTGGCGCCGGTGCCTCGGCCGGCGGTTCCAGCGTGCAGGTCAACCAGCTGACCGCCGGGCGCATTCCCAGTGGCGCGACGGTGGAGCGCGGCGTGCCGACGCGTCTCGGTGATGAGAATGGCGTGATCCATCTCGATCTGTTCGAGGGCGATTTCAATCATGCCCAGAACGTCGCCAGCGCCATCAATCGCAACTTCGGCGGCTCGCTGGCCTCGCCGCTCAGCAGTCGCGATATCGTGGTGCAGGCACCGCGTGATCTCAGTCAGCGTGTCGGTTTCATCGCCAGACTCGAGAACATCGAAGTCGCCCTGGGCGTGCCGCGTGCACGTGTGGTGGTCAATGCGCGGACCGGCTCGGTGGTGATGAATTCCGAAGTGCGCCTGGCGCGCGCCGCGGTCACCCACGGTAACCTGTCGGTGGTGATCGACGCCAATCCGGTGATCAGTCAGCCCGCGCCGCTGTCCCAGGGGCAGACGGCAGTGGTCAACGACCCCGATATCAGCGTGAACCAGCAGGGCGGTGCGCTGCGCATGGTCGAGGGGACTGCCAGCCTGCAGGAGGTCGTCGATGGCCTGAATGCGCTGGGCGCCACGCCGCAGGACCTGGTCTCGATTCTGGAAGCGCTCAAGGCAGCCGGTGCGCTGCGTGCTGATCTCGAGGTGATCTGATGAGTGTGCTTGGTAGCGGTGCCAACGTGGATGCCGGTCGTCTGGCCTTCGACACCCAGGGTCTGGCGAGCCTCAAGGGGGCGGCCAGCAGTGGCGGCGAGCGCCAGCAGGAGGCGCTGGAGGAGAGTGCGCGTCAATTCGAGGCCTTGATGCTCAACATGATGCTCAAGCAGATGCGCTCGGCCACCGAGAACTCAGCGCTGACCGGCTCCCAGCAGCAAGAGATGATGACCTCGATGCTGGACCAGCAGCTCTCCCAGCAACTGGCCAGTGTCGGCGACGGTATCGGCCTGTCGAAGATCCTGATTCAGCAGTTGTCTTCCAGCACGGCGACGGGCACGAACACGGATAGCAGCACCGCAATCTCCCCTAGCGCTGCAGTGAATGGTGAGTCGGACGATGAACAGGGTGCCGATGACTGGTTGTCGGCGGTAGGGCTGACCCCGGAGGTGGGCGCGGCTCGCGAAGATGACTGGCAGGCGGCGGTGGAGACACGCGCCGCAGACGAGGTCACCGGCTTCATGGCGATGCTCGATACGCTGGCGCCCGGCGACACGGCGCGAGGCGTCTATGCCGAGCTGCCGATGGCGACGACAGGCAAGGAAGACGTGTCTGACACCGTCAGCCCGGTGGCAGTGACCGACGTGGCAGCGCTCAGCGAGCAACAACGTCGCCAGCCCGAGAATGTGCAGCGCTTCGTGGCGGAATTTGGCCCCGCCGCACAGGCGGCCAGTCGTGAAAGCGGGCTGCCCGCAGAATTGATTCTGGCCCAAGCCGCGCTGGAGACAGGCTGGGGTCAGCGTCGCATTCACACCGAGACCGGCACCGACAGCCATAATCTGTTCGGCATCAAGGCCGGTAGCAGCTGGCAGGGCGACAGCACCACGGTGCTGACCACCGAATACCGCGATGGGCGGCGCATGCGTCTCGAAGACAGCTTCCGCGTCTATCCCGATCAGGCCAGTGCGCTGCGCGATCATGCCGCGCTGCTGACCGGCGCCCAGCGTTATGCCCACGTGACCCGGTCGCCGGACGCCGAGAGTGCGGCGCGCGCCTTGCAGGAGGCGGGCTACGCCACTGACCCGCACTATGCCGACAAGCTGATCTCGATCATGAGTCGGGTCGGCCCGCTGGAGGCCAGCGGCACTCTCGAGACAGCGGAGACCCGCCTGGCGTCACGCGATGCCGTGCCTGCGTCAGCGCCTGTCGCAACCGCCAACTCAAGCTCCCCGCGCGGGCTGCTTGAGGCTTCTGCGCCGCTGTTTGCCCTCGATGCGCGCGATGCTCAGCCGCTGGTCGAGCTGGCGTCTGCGGCGGATGTGGCGTCTGCGACGGGTTTGGCGTCTGCGACGAATAAAGAGATCGGTACTGGCAGTGAAGGCGCTGCATCAGGGGCCATCCAGTTGGCGATGGGCCGTTCAGAGCCGCTGATCCGCTAGAGCCGCTGATGAGGATTCACTGTCGATGAATCGCTGGCAACTATTGCTGCCTACGGCCTCAAGTTGGCGTCTGGCGCGCCGATATTCACAGCATCCGTGCGCCGGTGTGGCGTCATTCACCTTCTCCCTTTTCCCATTGTTCCTTTCAGGTAAATGCCATGGCCAGCAGCATGTTGAGTATCGGTGTCAGTGGTCTGCAAGCCGCCCAGACGGCGCTTGCCACCAACAGCAACAACATCGCCAACGTCTACACGCCGGGCTATAGCCGTGAAACGGTCGAACTGAGTGGCAGCAGTGGTGGCGGTGTCAGTGTGGCGTCGATCAGTCGTCAGACCGACAGCTATCTCTCGGCGCAGCTGGACAGCGCCATGAGCGCCAGCACGGCGCTTGAGACCCACGAAGCCAACATCAGTCAGATCGACAATCTGCTCGCCGATGACGAGGCGGGCCTGGCGCCGTTGATGCAGGAGTTCTTCGGCGCCATCGAAGGCGTGGCCAGTCAGCCGAGTGATCCGGCGGCGCGCGAGAGCCTGCTGGGCAGCGCCGAGAGTCTGGCCGGGCAGTTCAATGCCTTCTCCGCCTATCTGGATGACATGGACGCTGCGGTCAATTCACAGCTCGATGATGTGGTCGGCGATATCAACACTGCCACCAGCCAGATAGCCTCGCTCAACGAGCAGATTTCCCTGACGCGTGCGCGTACCGGCGAAGAGTCACTGGGACTGCTGGACCAGCGCGATCAGGCGGTGACCGACCTGCAGACGCTGGTCGGCGTCGAGGTGCAGGAGCAGGATGGTCGGCTGAGCGTCAGCCTCGGCAATGGCCAGCTGCTGGTCAACGGCAGCAGCAATTATGAACTGGCCGTGGAGCCAGACCCGCAGGACATGAGCCGTTCGGTGGTCACCTACAGCGTGGCGCCGGGCGTGACCAGCGCCATCGATGAGGCGCAGCTCGAAGGCGGCACCCTGGGCGGGCTGTTGAGCTTCCGCGCCGACAGCCTCGAGCCGACCCAGAGTCAGCTCGGCCAGTTGGCCGCGGGGCTGGCGTTGACCTTCAATGCCCAGCACGCCGACGGTGTCGACGCCAATGGCAACGCGGGGGGCGACTTCTTCACTCTCGGCGATCCGGAAGTGCTGCCGGCCAGCGGCAACGCCGCCGGAGCGGACCTTGAGGTGACATTCGCCCCCGCCACCCAGCAGGAAGGTGACGACTTCTACAGTGTCGCGCTGACCGGTGATGACTACCGCCTGAGTCTTGACGGCGGCACCTACCAGCTGGAAAACCTCAGCAGCGGCGCCGTGCAGACTCTGACCCCGGACAGCGAAGGCGTGATGCGCCAGGATGGCCTGGTGTTCACCGCCACCGGCATGGCGGACGGAGACAGCTTCACCATCCAGCCGACGCGCAATATCGCCGACACCTTCGGGGTCGCGATCGACGAGGGCGCCGAGATCGCGGCGGGTTCAAGCGATGCCAGTCTCGACAACCGCAACATTCTCGCCCTGCAGTCTCTGCAGAGCAGCGACGCCCTGGGCAGCGCCGGCAGCTTCAATGATCACTACGCGTCACTGGTCAGCCAGGTCGGCAACCAGACCCGTCAGGTGCAAGTCAACCTGGAGGCTCAGCAGGGCCTGACCGAGCAGCTGTCGGCGGCAGACCAGTCGATCTCGGGGGTCAATCTGGATGAAGAGGCCGCGGACCTGATCCGTTATCAGCAGTATTACCAGGCCAACGCCCAGGTCATCCAGACCGCGTCGACGGTGCTGGATACCATTCTGAACATCCGTTAACGAGGCCGTGATGCGCATCAGTACCCAAACCCTCTATGCCCAGGGCGTCACCTCGATGCTGGATCAGCAGGCGGCGTTTTCCAAGGTGTCCGAGCAGCTGGCCACCGGCAAGCGCGTGGTCAATCCCTCGGATGACCCGAGCGCGGCCAGCCAGGCGGTGACGATCTCGCAGTCCCAGGCCGTCAATGAACAGTTCAGCGACAGCCGCACCACGGCGCGCAACAACCTCTCCATCGAGGAAAGCGCGCTCAATCAGGTCACCGACACCATCACGCGTGTCCAGAGCCTGATCGTGCAGGCGGGCAACGGCACCCTCAGTGACAGTGACCGTGATGCGCTGGCCACCGAGCTTGAAGGCAGCCGCGAAGTGTTGCTGGGACTGGCCAACAGCACCGACGGCAACGGCAACTATCTGTTCGGCGGCATGAGCGGTGACACGGCGCCCTTTGGCGAGGATGGCAGCTATCGCGGCGATGATGAGCAGCGCCAGCAGCGCGTCGACAGCTCGCGTCTGATGGAGGTCAATCATACCGGCAGCCAGATCTTTGGCGGCGTGGCATCCGGCAATCAGCAGCTGGCCCGCCAGACCAGCGAGAGCGAGTCGTCACTGCCGATCACCTTCAAGGGGCCGGAAGTCGTCGATGCCGCGGCGCGGGTGGATGGCGCGGCCTACAGCGTCAGCATCGATGCCGCTGGCGTCACGATCAGCGGCACCGATGCCGATGGCAATGATCTCTCGATCATGGATGGCGAAGGCAACCCGCTGCCATCGCCCATGGCGTACAGCGATGGCATGACGCTTGCGTTCAATGGCCTGTCGATGACGCTGTCCGGTGATGAGCAACAGGTGTCTGAGGCCCAGGCCTCCGGCAAGGCAACGCAGCTGGTGGTCGAGGAGGGTGAGGCCAGCGCCGATCTGTTCGCCAACCTGGATGGGCTGATCACTGCGCTGAGCACGCCGATCGAGAGCGAGGCCGACCAGGCCGCCTTCAACAACGCCATCTCGACCGCCAGTCGCCAGTTCAGCAACAGTCTCGACAATGTGCTGACGGTGCGCGCCGATGTCGGCACCAAGCTCAACGAGCTGGATTCACTGGATATCATCGGGGATGACCGTGAGCTCAACTATGCCTCGACCCGCTCGGACCTGATCGATCTGGATTACAACGAGGCGATCTCCGACTACTCGCTGACCCAGGTGGGGCTGCAGGCCTCCCAGCAGGCGTTCTCGGATATCTCGGGCATGTCGCTGTTCGATTATCTGCGCTGAGTGATGGCGTGACCGCGTTCGAAAAATGATGAAAAAGCCGCACTGGATACTCGCTCTCGCGATGGCATTCGGTGCGGCTCTTGCGTGCTGGTGGTTGCTTTTCAGCTCAGTGCTTGCGTGTCATGGCATCGTGCCCAGGCCTTCATGCACGGCCTGGAAGGCACCCAGCGCCTGACGGAACAACAGCGACAGCCAGTCCGTCATGCCCGGCATCATCAGCCACAGCATCGCGATGCCCAGCAGCAGGGTCAGCGGGAAGCCGATCGAGAACACCGACAGCTGCGGCGCCGAGCGGTTGAGTACGCCCATCGCGAGGTTGATCGCCAGCAGCGAGGCCACCAGCGGCAAGGCCAGCAGCAGGCCTGCGCTGAACAGGCTGGCGCTCCACAGCAACAGATTCTCGAGCCCGACGGGCCCCATGCGGCGCAGGTCGAGGGGAATCTCGTGGAAGTGGGTGACCAGGATTTCCAGCACCAGCAGATGGCCATTGAAGGCCAGAAACAGCAGCATGGCCAGCATGCCCAGCAGACGCGACAGCACCTGGGTATTGGTGCCGGTGTCGGCCGAGAAGAAGCTGGCGAAGGCCAGACCCATCTGCAAGCCGATGAATTCCCCGGCCGCCTCGACGATGGCGAAGGTGATGCGCATCACCAGGCCCAGTGCCAGGCCGACGCCCATCTGCAATGCCAGCTGCCAGACGGCGGCCGGGCCGAGCACATCCACCGGGGGCGGGCTATCGACCAGCGGCGCGATGATCAGCGCCAGGCCAAAGGCCATCAACAGGCGCACCGGCGTGGGCAGGCTGCGGTGACCGAACAGCGGCGCGCTGATCATGAAACCGGACAGGCGCGCGAAGGGCCACATCACGCTCAGCAGCAGGGCCTGGAGATGCTCGGGGGACAGCAGGTCATTCGGCAATGGAGCGTCCTCCCGCCGGGCTTGCGTCGAGCCTGTTGTCGATGCTCATGCAGGTGTCGCTCATCCGATCAGGTGCGGGAAGCCGGTGAAGACGCTGCGCGTGAAGTCCATCAGCGTCTCCAGCAACCAGGGGCCGGCCAGTACCAGGGTGCCGAACACGCCGAGAATCTTGGGGATGAAGGACAGGGTCATCTCGTTGATCTGGGTCGCGGCCTGGAACAGGCTGACGATCAGGCCGATGAACAGGGCGCTGGCCAGCAGCGGGCTTGCCACCAACAGGGTGATGTACATGGCATGCGAGGCCAGGCTGGTGATGACTTCAGGGGTCATGGCGGCGCGTTCTCGATGGGCAGATGGGAGGTGTTGAGGCTGGCAATGCACGGTTGCGCGGCACGACTAGAAAGCCCGGTGACGGCGTGATGTCTGGGCTGGCTCAGTAGATGCTCTCTCAGTAGCAGCTCTCTCAATAGAAGCTCTCGGCCAGCGACCCCAGCAGCAGCTGCCAGCCATCGACCATCACGAACAGCATCAACTTGAAGGGCAGCGAGATGGTGGCGGGTGGCACCATCATCATCCCCAGCGCCATCAGCACACTCGCCACCACCAGATCGATGATCAGGAAGGGCACGAACAGACTGAAGCCTATCTGGAAGGCGGTCTTCAGCTCGCTGGTGACGAAGGCCGGCAGCAGCACGCGCCACGGCACGTCCTGCGGGGTCTGGATTTCCTCGACCTTGGCCAGGCGCGCGAACAGGGCGATATCCGGCTCACGCACCTGACCGAGCATGAAGTCGCGCAGTGGATCGCCGCCACGTTCGATGGCTTCCTGCAGGCTGATGGTCTGGCTGTCATAGGGTTGCCAGGCCTCGTCGTAGATGCGCTCCAGCACCGGCGACATCACGAAGAAGGTCAGAAACAGCGCGATGCCGACCAGCACCTGATTGGGCGGCGCAGACGCGGTACCCAGCGCGGTGCGCAGCAGGCCCAGCACGATGATGATGCGCGTGAAGGCGCTCATCATCAGCAAGGCCGCCGGCAGCAGGGCGAGGCCACTGAGCAGGATCAGCGTCTGGATATTCAGCGACCAGGACTCGCCGCCGTCCGGCAGTGGCTGGCTGGTCAGGCCGCTGAGCACATCGGCATGCGCCGATTGGCTGGTCAGCAGGCATGCCGACAATGCGATCATTAGCCCTGTCAGCAGCTCTCTTGTCTTCAGCCTTCCTGCTTTCTTCAAGCCCGGCGGCGACCTCACCAGCCACGTCATGAGCGAGGCTCCGCATCATCTGTCTTGTCTGAGGTAGTAGTTTGCGTCACATCAGAGGGCGTCGTGGCAGCCGACGAGCGTCTGGCAAGACGATCGCGCAGCAGCTCGGCGAAGCCGGCCGCGGCGCCGCTCCCGCCGGTTGGGGAGGCAGGCGAGGCCAGCGATGCGTCGTTCGGCGTGCTGCCAGCGTCTGCGGGTACCAGGCCGCCATTCTCGGCCGTCAGCTCACCGAGGGAGGTGATGCCCGCCGGCCCGACGCCCAGCAGCAATTGCTGGTTGCCCACCGCTACCACCACCAGGCTCTGCTTGTGACCCAGCGCCAGACGCGCCAGCGGGCGCAGGGCAATGCGATTGCCGTGCAGTGTCTGGGCACCCCCGAGCGTTTTCATCAGCCATGCCAGCAGCAGGATCACGCCGATCACGCCGGCAAGTGCCAGCCCGGTATTGACCAGGCTGGCCGCGCCCAGCGGTGAGCTGTGGCCTGTGTCGGCAGTCAGGTTTGCGTCGCTACCGAGAAAGGCCGGCGACGGCGCCTGGGTGGTGGCGTTGGTATTGGGGCTGGCATCCGGCAGCAAGATCGCGCCGTCAGGGGCATCGGAGGTCATGACAGGAACAGCCTTAGCGGTTGAGCTTCTGTACCCGCTCATTGGGGGTGATGATTTCCGTGATGCGGATACCGTACTTGTCCTCGACCACGACCACCTCGCCCTGGGCGATCAGATAGCCGTTGAT
Source organism: Cobetia sp. 1AS1 (assembly GCF_029846435.1). NCBI lineage: Bacteria > Pseudomonadati > Pseudomonadota > Gammaproteobacteria > Oceanospirillales > Halomonadaceae > Cobetia > Cobetia sp. 1AS1. The sequence goes on along the minus strand of NZ_JARWKU010000002.1, from coordinate 196,747 downwards.
CAGGATGTCCATCGGCTCACCGGCCAGGCCATCCAGCTCGATCACCGAGCCCTGCGACAGCTCCAGCAGCTGCTTGATGGTCAGGCGCGTGCGCCCCAGCTCCACGGTCATCTTGACCGGGATGTCCATGATCATGTCCAGCTCACGCGGATGTGCGCCGCCACCGCTGCCATCGAGGGGCTCGAAGATATCGCCGCCCTGGGGGGCAGCCTCGCTCTGCTGTTCTTCCAGCGCCTTGGCCCACTCGTCGCCCATCTGCTCGGTCATCGCATCGGCCCAGGGGTCGTCAGTGCCGGATGTCGGGGAATTCGGGGTGGCCTTGGGCGCGGGCGCGTCTGGCGAATTGGGCTCACTCATCGCCGCTGTCCTCGCTGGCAGTGTTGATCGGATGATTGATGATGCGGGTCACGCGCAGGGCGCGGTGGCCATTGGCGCGACCGAAACCGGCTTCGAGCACCGGCACATTGTTGACGTAGGCGTTGACGCGCTCGGGCTTCTCGATGGGCAGCACATCGCCCACGGAAAGTTCGGCCAATGCGCCCAGCGTGGTGGTGATGCTGGCAAAGTCGGCGTGCAGCTCGACATCGGTGGCGCGCACTTCCTTGCGCAGGCGCTCGCCCCAGCGACTGTCACCCTCGGCGCTGGTTTCCTGCAGCGGGCTCGAGAGCAGCTCGCGGTGCGGCTCGATCATCGAGTAGGGCAGGCAGATCTGGAAGTCGCTGCTGTGATTGCCGACCTCCAGATGGAAGCTGGTGCACACCACGATCTCGTTGGGAGAGCTGGTGATATTGGCGAACTTGACCTGCATCTCGCTGCGCAGATAGTCGGTTTCCACGGCGTAGACCGCCGACCAGGCGTCGCGGTAGGCATTCAAGGCCAGCTGCATCAGGCGCTGGATGACGCGTTGTTCGGTGCGCGTGAATTCGCGACCCTCTGACTTGGTCACGAAGCGGCCGTCACCGCCGAACAGGCTGTCGACCACCATGAACACGAGACTGGGCGGAAACACCAGCATCGAGGTGCCGCGCAGCGGCTTCATGGTGAACAGGTTGATGTTGGTCGGCACCGGCACGTTGCGAGAAAATTCGTTGTAGCTCAGGAACTGCACCGGCCCGGCGGTGATATCGGCGCCGCGGCGGATCAGGTTGAACAGCCCCATGCGGAACTGGCGGCTGAAGCGCGAGTTGATGATATCCAGGGCATGCAGGCGATCCCGGATGATGCGGTGCTGGCTCGCCGGGTCGAAGGGGCGAATGCGCGCTTCGCCGGGCGTGCTCGAGGCGTCAGCCGTTGCACCGCTGTCACCGTTCACGCCGGAGAGCAGAGCATCGATTTCGTCCTGTGACAGTAGATCGTCTTGAGCCATGGCCAGTTATTGCACGATGAAGTCGTTGTACAGCACGCCGGAGATGGCCAGTGGCTGGCCGCCTTCACTGTAGGGGCGCGAAAGCGCCTCGGTCAGGGTGCTCTGCAGCGTCTGCTTGCCGGCCTGGGTGATCAGCTCATCCGGGCTCTGGCCCGACAGCAACAGCAGCAGACGGCTCTTGAGTTCGGGCTTGAGTTCTTCCACGCGCGCCACCGCGTCCTGATCGGCCATCTTGAGCGTGATGCCGATATAGAGCAGGCGATTGCCGCGCGGGCTTTCCAGGTTGACCGTGAAGGGCGCCAGCGGCATGAAGACCGGGGGCGGCACGACCACGACTTCCGGCTCGGCGTCCTGTGCGGCCTTCTGATCACTGAGCATCGGCAGTGCGAAATAGACGGCCACTAGCGCCGCGATCACGGCACTCATCAGGCTGATGACCCCGATCAGCAGCCAGGAGCGACGCTGACTGGCGGGGGTGGTGATAATCGTTGACATCGTGGTGCGGTGTCCCTGGAGTCGGTAGCGGGGCCAGTATGACCGAAGGCGTGGTGATCGAACGGCGGAATAACGCCACGTGCGAGCGCTTACTTGAATGATGACGCGTCAGGCGGACTCATCAGACAGCTACCTGACGGGAGCCGCTGACAGATGCATCTGGCAAGCGTCAGGCCCATCATGCCTGCCATTCACGCTGCCCCCAGGCTGCCTGGGATGCACTTGCAAGATTGCTTGTGAGATTGCCCGCGGCGAGGCTCCCCTCCATGGCGTCAGCGCTTGTACTGATATCACTCGCCGGCTGACCCTCGAGGTGCTGGGCGAACTGACCCTGATTGGCCGCGTTGTCCGCCGCCCCGTCCGGAGTGTCGCCCGGTGTGTCGTCCTGAGCACTGAAACTGATCGCCGTCAGCTCGTGCCCCCGGGATTCCAGCGCCTGACGCAGCTCGCTCAGGGATGACTCGACAGCCGAGCGCACCTGTTGGTGGCCCGCGACGAAGTGCGCACTGGTGCCCTGTTCGCCGATGTTGAGGCGAATGGTCAGCTTGCCCAGGTTGGCCGGATTGAGCGCGATCTCGGCCTGCGGCGACTTGCTCAGCTGCATGCGTATCACCTGCTCGCTGAGTGCCTGTTGCCAGGCCTGAGTGCCGACGCTTGCGGGGATCAAGGTGCCCGCCTGTGATGCCAAGCCCGCTGGAGTGGCTGCTGGATTGCCCGCGCCATTGAGCATGGCGCCGCTGCCTGCAGCGGTCGAACTCGACGCGCCAGCAGATGACGCACCCGATAGCAGGGACTGATCGCCACCGCTACGTGAAGAATTTGCATCAAGCAGGGCGCCGTCGGCCTTGGCGGTGACGCCTTCAATGGCCTCCTCGGACAGTGGACCCAGCGCGCCACCCGTCAGCGAGGAGGGCGCATCTTGGCTCAGGCTGCCTGCCGCTGTTGCGGAGGTTCTGCTGCTGGGCGCCTGATCCGCAATCGCGCCGTCCAGTCCCGCCGCCGCAGGATTGCGCAGCGTGGCGAGCCAGTCACCTTGCAGCGCCGTGCTGCCCGCTGTAGAGAGCGCCTGCGTGCTAGCGAGCGTTGCCGCTGCCGCTTTCAGTGCTGCCTCGTCGCTGCCAGAGGTGCCTTGGCCGCCTTGCGTGAGGTGCTGCAGCTGTTGCATGCGCGAGATGCCGCGCTCGACGCTGCTATCCAGCCGTGAGGTCTCGAGTGACTGCGCTGATCGCTGTCCGTTTGCCGATGAGGGCTGGGCAGGGGGGAGGGTGCCATTCTGGAGGGCGGTAGCGACCGGGTCCGGAGTGGGTGATGTCTCTGACGAGGCTGCCTGAGCCTGCTCGAGGTGCTGGGCATGCTTGTCTTCAGCCGCCTCGCGACGCTCGATACGCTGCTGCTGTGCGTCTTTCGTTTCTGTCTTTATCGCTTGCCTGTCCTGCTGGCGATCCTCACGCTGGGCGCGTGACAGATGTGCCTCGAAGGCGCTCTCTGAGGAAGATGAACTTGTGTCGTTACGCGAGCCAGCCTCCTCAGAGGAGTCCTTGGCGCTGGTCGGCACCCTGGTTGGCGAGGTGGCCGACAACATCGAGATGCGTGCAGTGTCTGTCATGGTGTCACTCCTCCGACTGGCCGTCTTCAGCCATTGGCACGGCGTAACCAGGCCTGGGTGGCTTGTTCATCACTCTGGCGTTGCTCGGCGGTACGTGCCTGCAGCGCGGCGCTCAGGCTGGCGCGGTCCGCCAGGCCCTGCCAGGCCGCGTGGGTCTGCTGTTCCTTCACCAGCCGCTGATGCTGATGGTGCGTCTGGGTCTGTTCCTGGGCCACCCGCATGCGACACTGGGCAATCGCCTTGTCCAGCGAGGCGATGAAGGCCTGATAGTTGTGCCAGCTGGCCGGGTCCAGCCCCTGAGTCAGGCGTGCCTGCATCTGCTGGCAGTAGTCGAGACGGTATTGCTCGAGGGTGACCAGTTGCTGGGCGGCGGTTTCCTGACGCTGACGCTGGCTGGTGAGCTGGCGCGCAGCGCCATCACGCCGGCGCTCGCTCAGCTGGGTCAGGGTGTCGAAACGTGACGATGAGATGGCCATTCAGTGAGGGTTCCCGATCAATGACAGGTGAAGGCGGCCATCATGGCTGGGCCAGCAATTGTTCGAGCATGTTCGTACTATCGGCAAGACTTGCGTGCTGTGTAGTGCCTTGTTGCAGGAAACGTCCCATCGGCTCGTGCAGACGAACCGCGGCGTCGAGCACCTTGTCGTTGCCGGGCTGGTAGGCGCCGATGGCGATCAGGTCCTGATTGCGCTGATAACTGGAATAGAACTGCTTGAAGCGACGGGCGCGAGTGAGCTGCCGCTCCGGCGCCACCGCCGACATCGCGCGGCTGATCGAGGCTTCGATATCGATGGCGGGGTAGTGGCCGCTTTCCGCGATGCGCCGCGACAGCACGATATGCCCATCCAGAATCGCGCGGGCACTGTCGGCGATGGGGTCCTGCTGGTCATCGCCTTCGGTCAGCACGGTATAGAAGGCGGTGATCGACCCGCCGCCACGCCGGCCGTTGCCGGTGCGTTCCACCAGCGCCGGCAGCTTGGCGAAGACTGAAGGCGGATAGCCCTTGGTGGCCGGTGGCTCACCGATGGCCAGGGCGATCTCGCGCTGGGCCATCGCGTAACGGGTCAGCGAATCCATGATCAGCAGCACATTCTGGCCCTTGTCGCGCAGGGACTCGGCGATGCGCGTCGCGTAGCTGGCGCCCTTGAGGCGATGCAGCGGTGTCATGTCGGCCGGCGTGGCCACGACCACGGCGCGCTTGAGACCTTGTTCGCCGAGAATGTTCTCGATGAATTCCTGCACCTCGCGCCCACGTTCGCCGATCAGGCCGACCACGATCACATCGGCATCGGTGAAGCGCGCCATCATGCCCAGCAGCACACTCTTGCCGACGCCAGAGCCGGCGAACAGCCCCATGCGCTGGCCACGGCCGACGCTCAGCAAGGCGTTGATGGCGCGAATGCCGACATCCAGCGGCGTGTCGATGGGCGCGCGCTCCAGTGGATTGAGCGGGCGGCTCTCCAGCGGCGCATGCTCGACATCTTCCAGCGGGCCGAGGCCATCCAGCGGGCGACCCACGCCGTCGACGACCCGCCCGAGCAGCGCTTCGCCGACCGGATAGCGTCGCTCGCCGACATTGCCATGCCCGAGGGGAAACACCCGCGCCCCCGGTGCGACGCCGCTGAGAGGGTCGATGGGCATCAGGTAGAGGGTTTGATCGGCGAAGCCGACCACCTCGGCCTCGGCCGGCGGCAGATTCGCGCCCAGCTCGACCAGACAGCTGGCGCCCACCGGCAGCCGCAGGCCGACCGCTTCCAGCACCAGGCCGGTCGCGCGTACCAGGCGGCCATTGCTGCGCTGGGGCTCGAGGCTCTCGACGCGCTCACGAATGGCGCCCAGCGCGCTGCGCCATTGCTGTGCGGAAGAGGTGCTCATGGCGTGTCACTCATGTGCGATCTCCTGCCAGCTCGGTGCGTGCCTGCTCTGGCTGTGCATGTTCTGACGACTGGCGTTGCACGATGCGCGAGCCGCTGGCCTCATCCTTGCCATGCAGGCTGCCGTCGGCGCTGCCGCGATGGCGCAGCTGGCGTGACAGCATCTCCAGGCGGCTCTCGAGGCTGGCATCGTGACAGCCGCTGTCGGCTTCGGCGCGACACCCGCCGAGGCTCAGGCTGGCATCCGGCAGACATTGCCAGCCCAGCTTGGCGAGCTGTTCGCCCATCGCCTGCTCGACGCGCGGCAGGTCGTCCGGATTCAGATAAAGACGCGGACGGCCGATCAGCGGCGGATCCGCCGCCAGCAGGCTGCGCACGCTGTCGATGATGTGCTCGGGGTGGGCACGAAATGCCTCACGGGCCAGATGCTGTCCGACGCTGATGGCCAGTGCCGCCAGTTCATCGCTGATCTGCTCATCCAGGCACGCCAGTGATTGCTGCAGGTTCTCGATCAGCGGTGCCAGCTGAGCTGCCTGCTGTTCGAGTGCCTGCTGGGCGGCCTCGGCCTGACGCGCCGCCTGCTCGGCGGCTTCCTGCCTTGCACGCGCCAGACCCGCTTCATAACCGGCTTTCTCGCCCGCGGCATAGCCTTCGTCACGCGCCGCCTGTTGCTGCTGTAGCGTCTCCTGCTCGAAGGTCGAGCGGGCACGCTGCGCCATGCGCCGAATCAGGCCGACATCCGGCGCCGCAGTGTGCGGCATGCCGGCTTGAAAGCCGCCGCCCGACTGAGGCGATGCGGACTTGCCATCCAGCGCGTCGAGTTCCAGCGGCTGCCACTGATGCATGTCATCGCTGCCTGCCACGTCGCGCTCGGCCCACGGGTCAGGCGCGTCATGATGCGGATCAGAACTGGACATGGTCCTCACTAGACATGCTCCTTGCTAGACATAATCCTCGCCACCGCTGTTGATCACGATCTCGCCGCTGTCGGCCAGTCGACGCACCGTCTGCAGGATGCTCTTCTGTTCGGCCTCGACCTGGCTGACACGCACCGGGCCACGCGCCTCCATGTCATCACGCAGCATCTCGGCAGCACGCTGCGACATGTTCTGCAGGAATTTCTGGATGATCGCCTCGGGGGAGCCCTTGAGCGCCGTGACCAGCGTCTCGTTGTCGATCTCCTTGAGCAGCAGCTGGATGGAGCGATCCTCGAGCCCGACCAGGTTCTCGAACACGAACATCTCGTCAATGATCTGCTGCGCCAGACTCTCGTCGTGATTGCGTACCGCCTCGAGGACCTGCTCTTCCTGCTGGCCCGGCATCAGGTTGAGTATCTCGGCCGCGGTGCGAATGCCGCCCATCTTGCTGCGCTTGAGGTTCTGGCCACTGAGCATGTTGCTCAGCACTTCGGTCAGCTCCTGCAGGGCCGCCGGCTGCACGCCACTGAAGGTGGCGATACGCAGCAGCACATCGTTGCGCAGGGTGTCGGAGAAGTGCTCGAGAATCTGTGAGGCCTGATGGCGCTCCAGATGCACCATGATGGTGGCGATGATCTGCGGGTGTTCGTCGCGGATCATCTCGGCCACCAGCGGTGGCTCCATCAGGTTCAGCGTCTCGATGCCATTGTTCTGGCCGGAGCTCTCGTAGATGTCTTCGAGCAGCGAGCTGGCGCGCTCCTGCCCCAGCGCCTTCACCAGCACCGAGCGGATATGGTCGGTAGACAACAGATTGACGGCACTGAACTGCTCGCTGTCGGCGTGGAATTCCTCCAGCGTCTTCGCCATCTGCTCCTGGGTGACCTGCGGCATGTTGGTCATCGTCGCACTGAGCTGCTGGATCTCCTGGGCAGACAGGAACTTGAAGACCTCTGCGGCGCTGTCCTCGTCGAGGCTCATGATCAGGGCCGCGCTGCGTTCCATGTTCGTCAGTGTCTTACTCATGGTGACTCATCCAGTTCTTGAGGATCATGGCGACCATGCGCGGGTCATCGCGGGCCATGTCACGTGCATCCTTGAGGTTCTGCTGATAGGTGGTCGGCGTGCGCGGGCCACTGGCCGGCGCTGTCTGACTCGCCATCATGCTGCCCAGCTCGCTATTGGCCGTCGTCAGGCCTGACTCCATGCCGCCGATACCACCCACTGCGCTGCCGGCTGCCTGAGTGCCGGGCGGCTGACCGATGGTCTGGTAGGCCTCCTGCGGACGCAGCAGCGGCTGCAACAGCGGACGCAGCAACTTGCGATACAGCAGCCAGGCGATGAAGCCGATGATCAGGTAGCGGCCAAGCTCGATGGCCAGCGCCTGCATCTCGGGATTGTTCAGCCACTTTTCCCACCACTGCTGCGGCGGGCCGGCGTTCTGCTGCTCAGCGGTCATGAAGGGCGCATTGATCACGCTCAGGCTGTCGCCACGCTCGGCATTGAAGCCCATCGCCTCGCGCACCAGCGAATCGATCTGTGCCAGCTGGTCGTCTGCCAGCGGTTCGCTGGTCGGGTTGCCGTCACTGTCCATGATGCGACGGTGATTGATCACCACCGCCACCGAGAGGTTGTCGAGGCGACCCAGGCGCGCACGGGTGTGGCGCACGCGCTTGTTGACTTCATAGTTGATGGTGCTGCTGCGCTGATAGTTGCTCAGGCCGCTGGTCGCGTCGTCAGTCTGTGTAGTGCCGCCAGCATTCGCCGCGTCATCGGCATTGATGGGCGAGGCGGCAATTCCCGGGGGCGTGTTGGAGAGGGCACCCGGCACGCCGCCGATGCCGAGCATCTCGCCGGCGCCGGTATTGTTGAGCTGTTCACTGCGCACCGCTGCGCTGCCCGGCTGCTGATTGGGCGTGTAGTGCTCTTCGGTCTCTTCGGCGTGGGAGAAATCGAGCTGGGCGCTGACCTCGGCGCGGAAGTTGTCGCGCCCCACCAGTGGCGTCAGCAGAGCATTGATGCGCGATTGATAGCTGCGCTCCAGTGCCTGGGCATATTCCAGCGCGCTGCCATCGAGATTGAGCGCATCGCCTGCCGGGCGCGACAGCGGATTGCCGTCCTGATCGACGACGGTGATATCTTCGCTTGCCAGCCCCTGCACGCTGCCGGCTACCAGATGCTGGATGGCCTGGATCTGACGCGCCTTGAGCTGCTGGCCGCCCTTGAGTTCAACCACCACGGACGCCGTCGCTGGGCGGCGCTCGCGCACGAAGACGGAATCTTCCGGCAGTGCCAGGTGCACACGGGCGCTGGACACCGGCTCGAGGCTGGCGATGGTGCGCGACAGCTCGCCGGACAGGGCGCGCTGGTAATTGACGTGTTCGGTGAACTGGCTGATGCCGAAGGCCTGGGTATCCATCAGCTCGAAGCCGGAGCCGCCCTGGCTGGGCAGGCCCTGCTGGGCAAGTGCCAGGCGCAGGCGATAGACATCTTCCTTGGGGACCTCGACGGTGGCGCCTTCATTGCTCAGCCGATAGGGCACGCCGGTCTGCTCCAGCTGCGCGACGATCTCGCCGCCTTCGCTGGCGGGCAGATCACGATAGAGCACACTCCACTGGGTGCCAGCGCCCCACAGCAACAACGCGACGATGACGGCCACGCTGAATGCAGCCGCCATGATGAGCGGCAGACGTGGCAATGCCGCCAGACGCGCCAACAAGGGATTGGCTGGCTTGTCTGATGATTCTGACGTTGTCGAGGTGCCCGACTGGGGCGCTGTCTGGCTGGGTGTACTCATGCAGATGTCCGATAAGCGCCTTGGTCTGAACTCGCAGCGGGTGATTCCAGCAAGCAGGGCGAAACATGAAAACGATGGATCAACAATGTCGCGTTTCGCAGCGCCTTCTTGCGTAGGCTGGCCATTATCGAAGCTGGGCGCACATCCAATCAGACGAATAGCGTCGCAAAACAGGGGTATTAGTCACTTTCAGCCGCTCGACTGACTGGTAGTCTGAGCCCCACTGAAAGCGGCAGACGAATGGCGCGTGTTGAGAAAGGAGAGGCGGGATGGCGATTGAGGCAGTCGGCGCGGCGATGTCATCCGCGATGACGGGCAGTCTGCAGCAGCTCGATCAGATGGCGGCGCAGGCAGCCGGGAGCAACGCTCAATCGGTGGGCGCAGTGTCAGAGGCCAGCGGCACTGATGCACAGGGCTTTGCCGGCATGCTCAAGGATTCGCTGGCGCGCGTCAGCCAGTCACAGCAGGTCGCGGCAGGCCAGGCCAAGGCCTTCGAGTTGGGCAGCCCGGATGTCAGCCTCGATCAGGTCATGGTGGCGGGCCAGAAGGCCTCACTGGAATTCGAGATGACCGTGCAGGTGCGCAACAAGCTGCTGAGTGCCTACAAGGAAATCATGAACATGGCGGTGTGATTCATGTTCGCATTCCAATGAAAAAGGGCAGACGCGATGCGTCTGCCCTTTTTTGTTTGCTGCTGCTGGATATCGCTGGCGGAGGTTGAAATGCACGAGCGCTGTTGACTAAAAGGAGCAATATCAACAAGGCCACTATCCTCTGCCAGCGACGGGCCTGCCACTCATGCTGAGTGACAGGCCTATGCAGCATGTGAGCCAGAGATCAGCCCAGCAGAGACAGCACGTTCTGCGGCACCTGGTTGGCCTGGGTCAGCATGGAAGTTCCTGCCTGCTGCAGAATCTGTGCAGTGGTCATGCTGGAGACTTCTTCTGCATAGTCAGCATCTTGAATACGCGACTGGGCAGACGCCAGGTTGGTTTCGGTCGTCGCCAGGTTGGTGATGGCAGAATCGAAACGGTTCTGCACAGCACCGAGGTCCGAGCGGAGCTCATCCACTTGATTAAGAGCATCATCGAGTGCTGAAAGTGGATCAACCGTCTTTTGCGAAGTGCTCAGTTCTTCACCAATAGATACTTCTCCACTGGAGGATATTTCGGCTTCGTAAAATTTTGTTGCATTCGGATCACTTGTATCTTTAACGACGTAATCAGGTGCACCATCTTCTGTGCTTTTGTAGTCATATACAGTTTGATTAGAATTAAGATTTGTGGTGTCAAGTGTTACATCTTTCTTGACAGAGGTGATTTCCGTGGATTCATTGATGCTATCTGCTGCGAGAGCGGTGCTATTGCTATCAAAGCCAACTGCACCGGTTGTATCATTAACCGTTGCACTGTAGTAATTACCATTGTCAGCTTTTACTGCATACCCAGTGCCATCTTTAAGCTCAAAAACACCTTCTGATTGCAAGTCTGCTGCGTCGCTGTCAACAGCTGTCGATAATGTAGTCTTGTCTCCTACGCGTGCTGTTGTCGCCGCTGCGGTATCGACAATAGTGTCATCTATACCATCGGATACGCGGAAGTCTTTTAGACCTAAAGTTTCTGAGTTTATCTTGCTAAGATTCAAAGTTATTGTCTGACCATCCTCTGAACCGACCTGAATATTGATCTCAGTTTTTGACCCATCTAGAACATTTGTGCCATTAAAACTGGTCTGCTCTGAAATACGGTTAATTTCATCTAATCGTTGGCCTATTTCATTCTGAATCGACTCAAGATCAGATGCTGAGTTGGTACCATTGGCTGCCTGAACGGTCAGTTCACGGACGCGCTGCAGGTTATCGTTGACCTGGTTCAATGCGCCTTCAGCGGTCTGGGCAACAGAGATGCCATCGTTGGCGTTACGCTGTGCCTGGGACAGGCCGGTGATCTGGGAGTCCATACGGTTGGCGATGGCCTGGCCGGCGGCGTCGTCCTTGGCGCTGTTGATGCGCAGGCCGGAGGACAGACGTTCCATGGAGGTGTTCAGGGCGTTCTGGGACTGATTCAGGTTCTGCTGAGTCACCATGGAAAGGGTGTTGGTATTGATCACTGAAGCCATGTGTCACTTCCTGTCGTAATGGGGAGATAGATGGCGTGTCGCCAGTAACGACTCCTGTGCCGTTGCTTCAGTTATCGTCGCGGTGCGACAGAACTTTAGAAATTTTTTGCGGCCTTTTGACCTTTCTCATTCCGGCTGTCCCGCTGGCTTTCCTTGCGCGCTCTTCTTGCGGGCGCTCCTCGTGACATCCTCGCTCCACTCTCGCTCCACTCTCGCGACGTTCTGTCGACCGGCTGGTGGGCGTTGTGCGTGTCTCGTCTTCCCTCTCTGTCTCTTCACGCCTGCCTTCATTTCCGCCTCCCCGAGGCGGAGTGGCGACGTAAGGCAGGAAAGCCGTCGCTGAGGGTAGCTATTCGAGCGAATGGTTTGTGGCGAGGGCGCGACAATACGCTGGGAACAGGAGTCCCGAGGATGGGGGCACGACCCTGAGTCAAACGACCCCGAGGGATGCAAGCGAGGACCAGGACGCCGATGTATACCGCCAATGGGCGCATGGCCCAGCAGGATATCTACACCGAGTATCAGCCGCTGGTGCGCCGCATCGCGCTGCAGCTGCAGGTGCGCTTGCCAGCGAGCGTCGATCTCGAGGATCTGATCCAGGCTGGCATGTTGGGGCTGTGTGAATGCGTGGGCCGCTATGAGCAGGGCCACGGTGCCAGCTTTGCCACCTATGCCAGTCAGCGCATCCGTGGCGCGATGCTCGATGAGCTGCGCTCGCGTGACTGGTTGCCACGCAGTGTGCGCCGTGCCGGGCGCGAGCTTGAGAGCGTGATTCAGCAGTTGGAGCAGAGCCTGGGTTATCCGCCCGAGGAGACCCAGATCGCCGCTGCCATGGGGCTTGAGCTGGAAGATTACCGACGCCTGCTGCTGGACACCAACAACGGCATGGTGATGTCGCTGGACGAGATGATGGATGAGGAAGGCGGGCTGGCGGGCGGTTATGCCTCGCCCGAGGCGACCCCCTTCACCACGCCGTTTGCCTTGCCGCATGATGCGCTGGAAGAGGCCGATACGCGGCGGGCCTTGAATGAGGCCATCGCGCGGCTACCGGAGCGCGAGAAGCTGTTGATGGCGCTCTATTATCAGGAGAAGCTCAACCTCAAGGAGATCGGCGCGGTACTCGATGTCACCGAGTCGCGTGTCTCGCAGCTGCATTCCCAGGCCGTGCGCCGTCTGCAGGGTGTGCTGGCACCGCATCTGGTGGCGCGGGCGGGCAAACGTCGTCGCTGAGTCTCTATCCTGAGTCTCTATCGTTGTGAGCCTTCTTCGTTTCCCCGAGCTTTATCCTCTCGCTGTACCGTCTTGCTGTTACGCCTGCCTTGTTTCTGCTGTCCCAATTTCTCCTGTCTCAGTTTCTCCTGTCTCACTTTCTCCTGTCCCTGTTTCGCCCGCCCAAAACAAGAACACCGCCCCGAGAGGCGGTGTTCTTGTCTATCACTCGAGCATGTCGTCAGACGTGATCAGTAGCTCTCACGCTCCGGCTCCGACTTGACGCGGCGCTCCTCTTCGCTGAGGTGCTGGGCCTGTTCGTCGATATGGCCATCCAGATGCCAGTCGTCTTCCATGCCGGTGACGCGATCGTTCATCACGCCTTCCTCGTTGTCGACCTGCTGAACGACCCCTTCCTCTGTTTCAGAGGCGGCTTCCTGTTGCTGGGCAGCGAGTTCTTCCTCGCTCAACTCCGGCTCAGGTTCGGCATCGAAGTCGAATTCCAGCTGACCGGTTTCCGGCTCGGTGATGGCTTCCTCGACCCAGGCGGCGCTCAGCGGACTGGTGGTGGAGGGCGCCACCACATAGTGGCCGGGGTGATCGCCTTCCTCGGCATCCAGTTCCTGTCGCGGCTTGCTGGTGACACTGGCGGCGAGAATCACGATCAGCACGTGAATGGCGGTCAGGGTATAGAGGAAGCCGACGGCCCCGAAGCGCTCCATCAGCAGACCCGCGGTGAGCGGGCCCAGAATCGCGCCTGCGCCATGCATCAGCACCAGTGTGCCGCTGGCGGAGATGATCTGTGGCGTGGTCAGCAGGTTGTTGGCCGCCGCCAGGAACAGCGAGTACTGGGTCAGGATCAGCCCGCCGAGGCCCGCACCCAGCAGTGCCATGGTCAGCATGCTGCCACCACTGAACGGCACGCCGCCGATGGACAGCGCTATCGCCCCGAGACTGCAGCCCAGAATCACCTTCTTGGCCGACAGCTTGTCGGAGAGCTTGCCCAGCGGCCATTGCAGCAGGGCGGCACCTAGAATGAAGGCGCCCATGAACCAGGAGACTTCCTGCACCGGCAGGCCGGCGCGGTCGGCATACACCGCGCCCATGCCGAAGACGGTGCCGTTGGCGATACCGGTGGCAAAGCCGCCCAGGGTGCCCAGCGGCGCCAGGCGCAGCAGACGAACGATCCCCATCGCCTCCGGCTGCGCGCCTTCCGGTTGTGGTGAGGCGGACAGCAGCATCGGCACCAGCGCCAGCGACATGATCACCGAGACCAGGATGAACAGCAGGTAGGTGTCCGGGTTGGCGACGTTGAGCAGCAACTGGCCGCCGCCCATGCCCAGATAGGTGATCACCATGTAGATGGCCAGCAGGCGGCCACGCATCTGGTTGGTCGCCTGGCTGTTGAGCCAGCTCTCCGCGACCACGTAGAGGCCGGCGAAGGCGAAGCCGGTGATGAAGCGCATGGCGATCCACACCTCGGGTACCACATAGAGTGCGTGGATCAGGATGCACACCGAGGTGATGGAGGCCAGCGCCGCGAAGGTGCGCACATGACCGACCCGGCGCAGCTTGCGGGGTGCAAGTGTCGAGCCGAGCAGGAAGCCGGCGAAGTACGCCGACATGATGATGCCCGTCATGGTGTTGCTGAAGCCTTCCGAGGAGGCGCGAATCCCCAACAGACTGCCCTGCAGTCCGTTGGCCAGCATCAGCATCCCCATTCCCAGCAGCAGCGACCACAGAACGACCGCTGCGCCGAGACTGCTGGTCGGCTGCAGTCGTTTGCGCGAGGTGTCGAGCGGCTCGGTCTCGAAGGTGGGAGTGGGTATGGCTTCCTGCTGGGGGTTCGGCATGGAAGGGGGCCTCATCGGTCAGGGTCGGGACCGTGGGAGCGGTGCCGACGAGATGTCAGGTACGACACTTGCGTGCGTGATGTTGGTCAGTCGTGGTCGGTCCTTGCGGGAACGGCGCTCAGTCTACCGACCGAATCCGGAGTCTGCGACCCGTGGTGCGCCATTGTGTGGTTGAAAGGCGACATATCGTGAAATTTGTCTCAAGGATGTAATGGAGTGGATAAATATACAGTGCCTCATGAAATCATGACCCGACATGGACTCGGGACACGCTGGCGCTGTAAAAGCACGGCATCCTGCAAAGGACAATATCGTCAAGCTCCCTGCTGGCGGGGCCTGCGCGAGGGTTGGCCCTCTTGCATCGCTGGGTACACTCCTTGGCAACACACGCTGATGACACCACATGGTCGAGCGTTTCGTACGCAAGAGGTCTCGGAAAACCCGAGGGCTGGATGAATATACAGTGATCGGTAACGCAGCGAGATAGCATGTGAGCGTCGAAAAAGCGCCGATCTGTCGCATGGTCGAATGGTCAGCGACCAAAGTAGATGCGAATCTGCCTCTGGACACACTCAACAACATCATAATCAAGAGGTTATTCATGACCCTGACCGCTGCACACGCCAACGCTGGCCCCGCCTCTCGTCACTTGCGTCCCCGCTCTTCAGATCATTCACAAAGCCATACCGCGCGCCCGCGCGTCGCTGCCACGGGTCACTCTGCCCTGATGGCCGGCGTGCTTGGCCTGGCTCTGCTGTCACCGCTGATGGCCAGTGATGCCGAGGCGCGTGAGCTGTCCGTCTCCACCGTGTTGTCGGATGCCTTCCCGTGGGGGCAGGCGGCCGAGAAGTGGGCCGAACTGGTAGAGGAGCGCTCCGGTGGCGAGCTCACCCTGCGCGTCTATCCGAATGCCCAGCTGGTGGCGGGGGACCAGACCAAGGAGTTCTCTGCCATGCGTCAGGGGCTGATCGATCTCGCGGTGGGCTCGACCATCAACTGGTCGCCCCAGGTGCCGGAGCTCAATCTGTTCTCGCTGCCGTTCCTGATGCCGGACCACGCCGCCATCGATGCACTGACCCAGGGCGAGTCGGGCAAGCAGGTCTTCGCCGCCATCGAGTCCAAGGGCATCAAGCCGCTGGCGTGGGGCGAGAACGGCTTCCGTGAGGTGTCCAACTCCTCGAAATCGATCACCTCGCCGGATGACCTGAAGGGCCTGAAGATTCGTGTGGTGGGCTCGCCGCTGTTCCAGGACACCTTTACGGCGCTGGGCGCCAACCCGACCCAGATGAGCTGGGCGGATGCCAAGCCGGCACTGACCACCGGCGCGGTGGATGGGCAGGAGAACCCGCTGTCGGTGTTCGATGTCGCGCGCATCGACCAGGTCGGTCAGACCCACCTGACGCTATGGCACTACATGGCGGACCCGCTGATCTTCGCCGCCAACCAGCGGGTGTGGAAGTCGCTCAGTGAACAGGAGCGCACTCTGCTGACCGAGACCGCCAAGGAAGCGGGTGCCTGGGAGATCGCCATGAGTCGTGAGGGCAATGCCCAGCGGCTGGCGGACATCGAGGCGCGCGGCGTGAATGTCGTCAAGCTCGATGAGGATGCGATGCAGACTTTCCGTGACGCCACCCAGTCGGTCTACGCCAGCTGGACACCCAGGATCGGTGAGGCGCTGGTCGAGACGGCACGTGCCGAGGTCGAAGCCTCGCGCTGAGTCCGCCAGGACCACCATCGCCGCTGCTCACTGAGCAGATGACATCGGGAATAATGCGGTCTGTGCGCGTTATTGAGTGAAGAACCACGCCGGGGCCTGACAGCCTCGGCGTTCGTGTGGATCGCGTGTCATGTCGCAAAAGTCGCAACATACGTCTCAAGAAGCATCACAACGAGCGCTGCAAGACGCCGCCAACGGAGCGCCTGCTCCCGCAGACAGGCCATCGCCACGCGTGCGGCCGGAATCCTGGCTGGCGGCGTTGGCGCTGGGACTGATCGGTCTCATCAGTCTGGCCAATGTGGTGGTGCGCTATGCCACCGATGCCTCCTTTGCCTTTACCGAGGAATTCTCGGTCTTCCTGCTGGTGTTGTTGACGCTGGCGGGCGCCTCGGTGGCGATTCGCCGCCAGGCACATATTCGTATCGCATTGCTGGAAGACGTGCTGCCGTTGCCGCTCTGGCGACTGGTGGTGGTATTGCAGACCCTGGCGGTGCTGGTCGTGCTGGGGCTGGTGGCGTGGTTCGGGGGCACCTTCGCGCTGGAGGAGTATCAGTGGGACTCGCTGTCACCGGGACTGGGCCTGCCCAACTGGTGGTACGTGATCTGGCTGCCGATATTGGCGCTGGCGATGGCCTGGCGTCAGCTGCAGCAGTGTGTCGAGCGTCTTGCGCAAGGGCCTGGGCAGGGGCCCGGTCAGAATGCGTCGCCGGAGCACAAGGAGTCAGATCATGAGTCCTGATCTCTGGTTGCTCGCAAGCTTTGCCGCCCTGTTGATACTCGGCGTGCCAGTCGCCTTCGCGCTGGGACTCTCGGGGGCGGTGGGGATCGTCGCGGGGCTGCCGGTCAGCATGCTGGCTACCCTCGGCACCAACACCTACAACAGCATCGCCAAGTATCCGCTGATCGCCATTCCGCTGTTCATCCTCACTGGATTGGTGTTCGAGCGTGCCGGAGTGGCGGCGCGGCTGGTGCGCTTCGCCCAGGCGCTGATCGGCCCACGGCATGGCGGTCTCGCGCTGGTGGCGGTGCTGGTGTGTCTGATCATGGGCGGCATGAGTGGTTCCGGCCCGGCGGATGCCGCCGCGGTGGCGATGGTGATGATCCCCAGCATGACGCGGGCGGGCTATCCCAAGGCGTTCTCGGCGACGCTGATTGCGGCCTCGGCCTCCACGGCGATCCTGATCCCGCCGTCCATCGCGCTGATCCTTTACTCCATCGTGGTACCGGGGGTGGATCTACGCGCACTGTTTGCCGCGGGCCTGATTCCGGGGCTGCTGGTGGGCGTGGCCTTGCTGCTGCCGGCCTGGTTCCTCTCGCGTCGCTATCGCTGGGAAGACCCGACTCAGGTCGAGCGTATCGCGCTGGGTCCGGCGTTCCGCTCGGCGATCCCGGCCCTGCTGGCGCCGGTGATCATCCTCGGCGGGCTGCGCTCAGGCCTCTTCACGCCCACGGAAGCGGCGGTGGTCGCGGCCGCCTATGGGCTGTGTGTCGGGCTCTTCATCACCCGCGAGCTCAAGCTCTCTCAGGTGTGGGAGCTGCTCAGGGAGGCGGCCGTCATCTCCGGTGTGGTGATGCTGATCATCGCGCTGGCGGGCATATTCGCCTGGGCGGGCACCATGCTGGGCACCTTCCGACATCTCGCCGAATGGCTGATCACGCTGTCGGATAGCGGAACGACGCTGCTGATACTGGTGATGGTGGCGGTGCTGATTGCCGGGATGCTGCTGGATGCGGTCTCCATCTACCTGATCCTGATGCCGGTGCTGATTCCGGTGATGCAGCACTTCGGCTGGCATCCGGTGTGGTTCGGTATCCTGCTGGCGATGAATATCGCGATCGGGCAGTTCACCCCGCCAGTCGCGGTCAACCTGATGGTGACCAGTAGTGTGGCCGGAGTAAGGCTCGAGAAGACGGTCGGGTGGGCGATGGTCTTCGTGGTGGCGATGCTGGCGGCACTGGCGGTGGTGATGCTGTTCCCAGAGCTCGCCTTGTGGCTGCCACGCGTACTCGGCTACGCGGTGTAGTCGACCCTCACGATCATCACTTGTGGTCTTCACTGTGCGAAATGAAACGGCTTGCCTTCTGGGTAAGCCGTTTTGCGTCTCAGGCTACCTTGACCGCTGCTATCACCTGAATGCCTGGTGTCCATTCCGGTTGTGCCGGTTAGCGCGCAGCCATATGGAGCGCGAATTCTGGTCGCGCGCTGTGCAAGGAATGGGGTGATTCTTCTCACGCAACGGTGCACGGCGGTGAAAAATGTTAGCCTGCATATATTCTCAGCGATGACGCTGCCCTCAAGATTCGCGCAGTGGAACAGTTCACCCGCGGGCCTTGAATGCACGCCAGGCAGCCACCATCGTTGAACGCTGATTGCACGCATGGCAGTCGGGACTCATATCTCGCATAAAGTAAGCCCGCTATCGCATACGCAAGCCAGCTCTCGCACAACGCAAGTCAAGGACATCTCGATGAAGGAAATCGCCGCAGGCAATGATGTTACGTCTGGCTTCAATGCGCTGCATGAAATGGTGGTCGGGGAATTCCTGATCAGCCCGATGCTGGTCTATGCACTGGTCGCCTTGCTGGCGGCGGGGCTCATACGCACGCTGCTGCATCGTCTGCTGGCCAATCACGAGCTCTGGTTCGAGGCCTGGTTCGATATCTCGCTGTTTGTCATCTGTCTGGCGGCGGTGGTGGCCCTCGTGACGTGACGTACGTCATTGCCCCAGCGTCTCGCCATTCGTCATCCCGATTTCCCCGCGAACCCTTTCGTGGCACCCATTTCCTCCAGCCCCTCTATCCCCAAGGAAACCGCATGCGCAACCTGCGACAGAAAGCCGTCAAATGGATCATTACACTATGTCTGGTGGCGGCTGCAGCCTGGTGTGCGGTGTGGCTGTGGAATACCTACATGTACAGCCCCTGGACGCGGGATGCCCGGGTGCGCGCCGAGGTGATCACGCTGAGCCCGGATGTCTCCGGCTGGGTGCGTGAGCTGAACGTGGCGGATACCACGCGGGTCAAGGAGGGGGATGTCATCCTTCAGGTCGATCGTGCGCGCTATGAGGCGGCGCTCGCCAAGGCCGAGGCCAGTCTCGCCAGTGCCAAGGCGACCCTGAGCCTCAAGGAGCATGAATCCAATCGTCGTGGTCGCTTGACCAATCGTGCCATCAGCGAAGAAGAGCGCGACAGTGCGCGCCTGGAGGCCGAGGTCGCCCGCGCTGATGTACAACAGGCCGAAGCCGCGGTGCAATCCGCGCAGCTGGATCTCGATCGTACGCGTCTGGTGGCACCCGCCGACGGTAGCATCCTCAACATGCACCTCAGTCAGGGCAATTACGTCACGGCAGGCACGGCGGTGATGGCGCTGATCAAGGATGACTCCTTCTACCTGAGCGCCTACTTCCAGGAGACCAAGCTGCAGCATGTGCGTCCGGGCGATCCGGTCCAGATCACCCTGATGAGCGGCAATGAAGACTTCAAGGGGCGCGTCGTGGGGATAGGCCAAGGCATCGCCGATGACAATACCGCGACCAATGCCCAGCAGTTGCCTCAGGTCAGCGCCACCTTCAGTTGGGTGCGTCTGGCGCAGCGCATTCCGGTGCGGGTGGAATTCGATGATATCGAGGCGGTACGTGCCTCAGGTGTCAATCTTGCCGCAGGCATGACGGCGAGTGTCAGGCTGATCACTGCGGAAGATGGCAATGATGAGGCGACGCAGGCCAAGGCGGCACCTGTCGAGGCGGAACCGGTCGAGACAGCTAAGGCCGTCCAAGACGAAGATGGGAAGCACTGATCCATGTCTCCCGCTCTGGCCGCCTTCCTCAGGCCTTCGCCGTTCGCGCTCAAGTTCGCCACCAAGGGTGTGCTGGCGATGGCGCTGGCCCTCTACGCCGCCTTCTTCTTCGATCTCGATAGACCCTATTGGGCGCTGATCTCGGCGGCGTTTCTGCAGACACGTCCGATGTCGGGCATGGTGGTCGAGAAGGGCATCTGTCAGGTCACGGGTACCTTCGTCGGTACCTGTGTGGCCGTGGTGATCATGGGCTGCTTTGCCCAGGTGCCCGAACTGGCGCTGGGCTCGGTCACGCTGTGGATCGGGCTATGCATCTATGGCGCCTCGCTGACGCACAACAATCTGTCCTATGGCTGTGTGATGGCGGCGGTGGCCTGCATGATCATCGTGGTGCTGACGTCCTCGGCGCCGGATGACTTCTTTTCGGTGGCACTGGCACGTCTCAGCGAGCTGAGTCTCGGCGCGCTGTGTGCTGTCGTCGTGAGTGCGCTGGTCTGGCCGATTCGTGTACGTGATCATCTCGGCCAGCTGGCGGATACGGCGGTGAATGCCACCTTCCGTTATATGGCGCTGGCCTTTTCGATGCCGCTCGAGGCGGACAGGGCTGGGAGCCAAGACACTGCCGGTCAGTCACAAGCTCATTCACAAGATCAGCAACGCGAACGCATGGCGATGCTCGAGCAGATGATGACCGGGCTGGATGCGCTCAACAATCTCGAGATCGATGCCCACTCGGCGCGTTATGAAGGCCCCCAGGGCAAGGGGCGCATTCGCGGCGTACACCTGCTGACGCGGCGAAGCATGCGTCTCTACGCGACCCTCAAGGCCCTGCACCAGCTGCGTCATCCCGAGTTCTTTGTGCCTTCACAAGGCGATGACGGTGAGGCGATGGCACCGACGGGTGAGCTGAACCAGACCCAGACCCAGACCCAGAGACAGGAAGCCGAACGTTTCAGTCAGCCGACGCAGGACCTGATGCAACGCCTGGGCGCGGCCTTTCAAAGCATGGCCGACAATCAGGGCACGGCCCAGGCGCGCAAGACGCTCAAGGAGCTGCGTGGGGAATGTCTGCGCCTGTCGCGCGGTCAGCGAAGCATCACCGCACTGGAAGCCCGGTTGCTGTTCAGTCTGCGTGAGGTGCTGGGGCATGCGCTGGTCATCCTGCAGGCACGCGAGGTCATCAATCATCCCGGCCGTCATCAGCTGCGTCAGCCAAGCATGAGTTGGCACCGCGATCATGGTCGTGCCGCCATTGATGCGCTGCGCGCGATGGCCATCTTCAGTGCCACGGCGATCTTCTGGCTTGCGACGGCGTGGGACAACGGCGCGGTGGCCATGCTGCTGGGCACGCTGTTCTCGGGCATCTTCGTCAGTCGCGGTGATCCGGCACCGATCATTCCGATGGTGCTCAAGGGCTTGCTGCTGGCGGTGCCGAGCGTGTTGCTGTTCGGCAATGTCATGCTCAGTCACGCCCAGCACTTCGTGCCCTTCGTGATCATCTTCAGTATCCCTCTGTTCCTCGGCTTGATGGGCTCCGTCGTGCCTGCGCTGGCGGGGATCGCCTTGCCTTTCGTGGTGTTCAACATTCTGCTGGTGATGCCGGACAACGGGATGACCTTCGATGTCGCCTACACCCTCAATCGGAGTCTGGCGGCCGGGATCGGTCTCATCGTGACCATCATCGGTTTCCGCCTGATTCCCGTGCCGGGGGCCGGCTGGGACAAGCGTCAGCTGATTCGCGCCACGGCGAGTGATATTCGTGAGCTGGCGGAACGCTCCACCGAGCGCCTGGATAGCTGGTTCGGCGGGCGCATGGGCGACAGGCTGCTGCGTCTCGCCCGGCATGAACAGACTCGCAGTCGTGAACAGGAAGCGCGTCGTAGTGGCGAGAATGCAAGTGGTCAGCCCGATGATGCACAGCAGCAAGTGCTCGGTATGCCGCTACTGACGCTGGGGCTGACAGGGATGGATATCGGACGCGGCATAGGCTTCGTGCGGCGGGAATTGGGCAACGATGTGCCACGCCCGGTACAGCACGCCCTGCGCGAATTGATCCATGCGCTGGCGGATGATTATCAGCGCTGTGCACGAGGAGAGAGTCCCACCAGGATGCGGGCGGCCGGCGACCGATTATGCGAAGTGATCGAGCAACATCGCACCATGAGTCGGCATAAGCAGGCGCTGCTGGCGGGCTGGCTGACGCGAGTTCAGCTAACCTTGCAAAGTGATGCCCTGCGCCAACAACGTAGCTGATACTGCGTCAATGAGAGTCCCTTGCAGTTTCCAACAAAATGTTCTTATAAACCGGCCCGCAGCATATCTTCTGCGCTATGATAAGAAGGTCAGCTCAAAAATGAGCGAAATGTATTAGCGCCTTACTGTAGGAGAGAGCCATGGCTTTCATGAACGATATCAGCAACAGTGGGCGCAATGTTCCCGAGCGTTTTCGGCGCGTGACTTTCACGACGCAATATCTGCATGAGTTGAATCTCTATGTATTGCCGGCAAGCGAGGTATTGTTGCGCATCTCCCAAGCGGGCGAGGACCTCATGCTGCTGCAGTTCGACGACGAGTTTCATGCCGAATTCATTGCCTCGCGCATCGTCGAGTGGGTCGCCGAGAATCCCGGCACCGACCGCGATGACCTGACGCTGTGGATCAAGACGCGGGCACGCCATGAGACTCTGGACCCGAAGCGGGCTCACCACGTCTATTGAGATGTCAGCATGTTGCTGGCCAGCGTGATTGCTCAACAAGAAGGCCACCCATTCGGGTGGCCTTCTTGTCATAGGCCTGGCGTCATTTTGCTCCACTCATGTTCGAAAACTTCCCACTGTTGTGGAGCTTTAGGGCTCAGAAGCTGCCGACCAGGCTGCCCAGGGTCACGACGGCAATCAGGGCCAGCATCGGGAAGGCGACCGTCATCATGAACATCTGGCCGTAGGACTGGCGATGAGTCAGCTTGCAGATCGCCAGCAGGGTGATGACCGCGCCGGAGTGCGGCAAGGTGTCCATGCTGCCCGCCGCCAGCGCCGCCACGCGGTGCATCAGCTCCAGATTGATGCCGGCATTGACGGCCATCTCGCGGTAGGTTTCGCCCAATGTCGACAGCGCAATGCTCATGCCGCCGGATGACGAGCCGGTGATGCCGGCCAGCACGTTGACCGCCACCGCTTCCGAGATCAGCGGGTTGGCCGGATAGAGGCCGAGCACCGCCTCCTTGACCATCGCGAAGCCGGCCAGGCTGGCGATCACCGCGCCATATCCCACCTCTGAGGCGGTATTGAAGACCGGCAGCATGGCGCCGAAGCAGCCATTGTTGACGGTGGTCTTCAGGTCGGCCCACTGCTTCCAGCGTGAAATGACCAGCCAGGTGGACGCGAAGGCCAGCGCGATCAGGATCGACCACATGCCGGTGGCACCCGCAGGGTCAAGCTCCGGGAAGGCCTCGCTCAGGTAGGAGAAATCGATGCGCGGGAAGACGAGATAGGTCAGCAGAGCATTCAGGCCGATGACCATCACCAGCGGAATCAGCGCCGTGATCATGCCCATCTGTGCGGCGGGTGCCGGCGATTCCTCAAGCGCTTCGTCCTTGTGGACCCCGTAGCCTTCCCCCTTTGCCTGAGCCTTGCTGGCACGTCCCTTCAGCCACCAGGTACCCAGCCCTAGCATGATCAGGCCCGCGATGATGCCCAGGCCTGGCGCTGCAAAGCTGTTGGTCTGGAAGTAGGGGATCGGGATGGCATTCTGGATGGCAGGCGTGCCGGGGAGTGCCGTCATGGTGAAGGTGAAGGAGCCGAGAGCGATGGCCGCGGGCAGCAGTCGCTTGGGCGTGCCGGTGCGCTGGAAGAGCTGGGCGCCAATCGGATAGACGGCGAAGGCGACCACGAACAGCGAGACGCCCCCATAGGTAAGCAGTGCACAGGCCAGCACCACGGTCAGGATCACATGGCGTGTCCCCAGGCGTTTGACCAGGCCTTCGGAGATGGCATGCGCGGCCCCCGAATCGGCCATCAGTTGGCCGAACAGGGCACCGAGGATGAACAGCGGGAAGAACTTGGCCAGATAGCCGCCCAGCTGACTCATGAAGGTCACGGTGTAGCTGGGTAGCAGGGCGGCTGCATCTCCTGACAGGACGACGGCGAGGGCGGCCATCAGAGGGGCAAGCAAGAGAACGGTGATCCCGCGGTAGGCCAGGAACATCAGCAGCCCGAGCGATATCAGAATGGCAAGAATACTCATGGGGGTATCTCGTAGTTGGCGTTATCGTAGTCGTGGGTCGTCTGCCATTGACGACGGTTGTCCTGTTTACAGGTGCGTGGACTGTTGTTTTTGCTATTTATTGGCTTATATACAGAGACATCCAGCACACTAGAGATTGTCTGACATGAGAACAATGCGCCTTAAGTGGCAGCGCTGTGCGGTCAGCGAGCCCTCAAGGGCAAACTCCATCTGGCCTTGCGCAGCGAAAAGAGAGGTCGTTTTACATCGAACAATATACCGTTATCTTCTGTCTGCTTTATTCCGACAATATGGCAACCTCAGTCATCCGGTAAGCAGGGGAGTTGTGTCAGCACGCTGTTGTAATCACTCATGAAGCCTGGGCAGGTGACATGGATGCCCAGGATAGCTGTTCAAAAAAAGCGGCGCCCGAAGGCGCCGCGACAAGTGATCGAACAGTCTGCCGGTCGCGAAATCCGAGAGATGTCCTGCTTTCAAGCAAAGTCGATTTTCGCGTTGAATGAGTGGGCAGGCGCCGCCGCACTCAGAGGCGCTTTTCGTCACTGAACCAGATACAGACGTCAGCGGGTGCCAGCACCCGGCTACCGGCCAGCAGCCCGCTGTCATTGACGAGGCCTTCGGGCAGCCAGCGCGGCTCGGGCGCATAGTTGAAGGCGAAGCAGAGCGGCCCGCGCCGCCGCAGACGCACGCCGTCGGGCAGCGCATGGGTGGTGATGCCGCAGGCCTGACACTCCGCCTGCAGCATCGCCACCAGACTGTCTTCACTCAACCAGGCGGTCAGATAGCTGACACCGCGCTGATGCAGGATGGCGGGTTCGCCATCCTCGAATCGCGTTACCACCTGTGCACTGGTGCGCTGGTGATCGAGCAGGTCGCGCCAGCGCAGGGCGTGACCGCGTGCGCCGTTGCTCAGGGTGATGGCAGGCTCGGCGCCTGGCCTCAGACCATCGACTCGATCGACCGTGACGCCCGTCAGCTCGCTGAGTGCGCCGGGCGCCAGCTGCGCGGGTATCTGAAACTCCGGCGTGCGCGAGCCGGAGCGTGCGCCGACCACCACGCGACTGCCTGAATCGCGCGCCGCGCTCAGACGCGCCGCCAGTGCCTCATCAGCGATCACCTGACAGGGCAGCACGACCAACGAATAGCCACTGAGCGCGTCGCGCGGAGAGACGATATCCACATCAAGCCCGAGACGCCGCAGCGCGCTGTACCAGCTCAGGTACAGCTCGAGCGGATTGAAATTCTCGGCGTGGGGCTGGATCTGACAGGCCCAGATGGAGGCGTAATCGAACATCAGGGCGAAGGGCGCCTGCTGGGCAGTCGTCGTGTCATGTTCCGCGAGTGTCGCCAGCTCATCGCGCAGCTGCAAAAGCTCCGGCCAAGCCGAGGCAGGTGAGCCGTCCGGGCGCCGCAGGCCTGCGTGCATCTGCTCCTGCGCGAAGGGTGCCTGACGCCAGCGGAAGTAGGAGACGACTTCGGCGCCATGCGCGAAGGCTTCGTGGCTCCACAGTCGCACCATGCCGGGCAAGGGCGCGGCGTTGCTGATCGCCCAGTTGACCGGGCCCGGCTGCTGCTCCATCACCCACCAGCGGCCCTTGCACATGGCGCGGTAGAGGTCGTGATGAAAGCCGGCAAAGTCCGGATGACCTTGCTGGCGATAGTGGGCCTTGGTGGCATCGTCGTGGGCACCGCGCTCCAGAAAGCCCAGCGGGTAGCTGTCCCAGCTGGCGATATCCAGGTCCCGGGCGACATCGAAGTGATCGAATTCGGTGAACAGGCCCATGAAGTTGTGCACGATATCGCCGCTGACACCCGCGGCACGTAGGGTGTCGACCTGCAGGCGGTTGTACTCGACCACCATGTCGGAGCAGAAGCGTCGATAATCGAGCACGATGGCCGGATGCGGTTCGGTCACGGTGCCGACGGGCGCCTCGACCTGGGAGAACTCGCTGACTTCCATGCTCCAGAACACCGTCCCCCAGGCCTCATTGAGGGCCTCGACCGTGCCATAGCGTGCTTCGAGCCATGTGGGGAAGCGGGCACGGGCGGCCGCGGAGTAGCTGAGGATGGTGTCATGGCAGCCGTACTCGTTGTCGGTCTGCCAGGCGATGATCGCGGGATGGTGCGCGTAGCGCTCGCCCATCAGGCGCACGATGCGCTCGCTCAAGGTACGAAACGTCGGTGAAGAGAAGCAGTAATGACGACGCGAGCCATAGCCACGCGTGTCGCCATTCTCATCGACGGCCAGAATCTCCGGGTGAGCATCCACCAGCCATTTCGGCGGTGTCGCCGTGGGCGTGCCCATCACGATCTTGAGACCAGCCGCCGCCAGGACCTCGACGGCCTCATCCAGCCACTCGAAGCGCAGGTCACCCGCGCTGGGTTCCAGGCGACTCCAGGCGAATTCGCCGATACGCACGACACGAATGCCGGCTTCCATCATGTCGCGAGCATCCTGCGGCCAGCGATCACGTGGCCAGTGTTCCGGGTAGTAACAGACACCGAGCTGCATGGGGGTCATCCTTGAAGCTGAAAATGGGGAGCGAGCGCAGCGCACGCAATCACGGCCGGCGCGGCACGGGTCATGCCGCAACCGCCTGAAGGTGAATCAGGATCGCCTGGTCAGGGTCCAGCACCGGCAGGGCAAGGCCTTCACGCATCAGGTACTCACCGGAGACGACGACCGGCTCGCCGGCCTGTTGTCGGCTGATCCAGGCGGGCAGATGTTTCATGCGTCGCTCCGGGTGCTCCGGCAGTTCCAGCAGCTCGAGCCGGTAGGCCGTGTCGGCTTGCAGGCCGGTCAGCGGCTGGGCGGCGGGCACGGCGTGACGTGGCATGGCCAGCTGGCTGATGCTGAAAAGGGCCTGCTGGCCATCCTGACTGACCACGCCGTGGGCATGCTGATTGTCATCCAGGCAATCCAGACGCCAGCTGACGCCGTTGTGCAGCAGGCCACGCAGCGCCTTGTAGCGCGCTATCCAGCCGCCCAGCTCACTGCGCTCCGCCTGATCGAGCTGGCTGACATCCAGCTCCAGCCCCAGATGACCGAACAGTGCCGTGGAGGCACGGAAGGCGAGCGTCGTGCGCCGCGAGGTGGTGTGAGCGTGTTGCGGCCCGATATGGGCGCCCAGAAGCTCCGGCGGCAGTACGCGACTGGCCCCGCGCTGGATATGCGTGCGCTCGTGGGGGTCATTGCAGTCAGAGGTCCAGACGCGATGGGTGTGTCGCAGAATGCCGTGATCGGTGCGCGCGCCACCCGAGGCGCAACTCTCGATCTCGACGCCGGGATGCGCCTTTCGCAGGCGGGCCAGCAGAGAGTAGAGCGCGCTGACCTGAGCATGCGCGGCAGGCTTGCCGCGACCTTCCTCCGACTGGCCGCCCGCGTGGGTCAGGTCGCGATTCATGTCCCATTTCAGATACTTGATCGGGTACTCACTGAGCAGCGCATCGAGACGCGCAAACAGGTAGTCACAGACCTCGCGGCGGGTCAGATCCAGCACGCATTGATAGCGCCCCAGCGGCTGCTCGCGTCCCTCCAGCCCGAGGATCCAGTCCGGATGGGTGCGGAAGAGCTCACTGTCGGGATTGACCATCTCGGGCTCGACCCACAGGCCGAATTCCATGCCGTGCGCCTGTACGGACTCGATCAGCGGCCCCAGCCCCTGCGGGTACTTGCCGGTATCCAGATACCAGTCGCCCAGGGCGGCGCGCTCGCCATCCCGGCCGACGAACCAGCCATCATCGAGCACGAAACGCTCGGCACCCACCTCACCGGCGGCAACGACCAACTCTTGGAGGCGCGTCGCATCGTGATCGAAGTAGAGCGCTTCCCAGGTATTGACGTGTACCGGGCGCGGCTTGTCAGCCACCGGCCAGTCAAGGCGCGCGCGCAGGGTGCGATGCATGCGCTGGCTGGCGCCATTGATGCCCGTATCCGACCAGGCCATTACCACCTCCGGGGTGGTCACGCTGTCGCCGGCGGCCAGCATCTGCTCACCGGGCAGCAGCAGGGCGCCCATCTGCAATTGGGTGCTGCCATCGAACTGCCGCTCGATCAGGGCGCGATGGTTGCCGCTCCACGCCAGATGCGCGGTGATGACTTCGCCACGCTGCTCACTGAAGCCTGGCGTGCCGGTGATCAGCGTCGGAACGCGTTGATGCGAGCTGCGGCCGCGACGGTTCTCGAGCGTGAAGGTGCCTTCGCTGAGACGATGACGCGTCTCGGTGAATTCCTGTACCCAGCGGCCGCCGAAGCTCAGGCATTCCTCGAAGCGGACCGGCAGCGGCAGGCAGGCGGCCGCCAGCCATTCTAGCCGGTAGGGCGCTGATGACTGATTGCTCAGGGTCGTCTGCTGACGCAATACGCCCTCGCGGGTGACGGTCAGCGCCAGCAGCACTTCCAGCTCACTCAGGCTGTCGCGAAGCGTCAGGCGAGCGTGGGCGCCGGTGGCATCCATCGAGCAGGACACATCGCTCAGGCGCATCGCCGTCAGCCAGTCACGGCCTTCGCGGTCACCGATCAGCGCGGGATAGCCGGCAAAGCCGAGTCCGGCATCATTGAACAGGGTATTGGGCGGCAGCTGATCCAAACTCGCCTGGGGCGTGGCGGCAGCGCTCATCAGGCGGTGCTGAGCCGGATTGATGGGCGCGATGCGCCCGAAATGGGCCAGCTTGAGCAGGCCATCGGCGAGATCCAGCTGCAGCTGGATGCCATCGGCACTCAGGCTCAACCACTGCTGATCGCTTGACCAGGTCGCGTCAGGCGCAGCCGACGGTCGGGAAGATGGGGCGTCTGCGGTCATGAGAGGTCCAGAAATGAAGAAAGATCAGAGACGGAATGGCAGTGTCAGCCCAGCACCAGCGGTGGCTCTGCCAGTCCCTTGAAGCCGTGTGCTGACAGGTCCAGCGCGAAGAGGTCACCGTCACCCGCCGCATGATCCGGCGCGGTCATGCCTTCATGCGCCGTGGTGATGTACAGCGTGCTCAGCCCCTCGCCACCGAACAGCGGGCACGAAGGCTGGCTGACCGGCAGCGCCACATGGGCGATTTCCTTGCCGTCGTGGTCCAGCCTTGCCACGCGGCCGGCCCCCCAGAGCGCGATCCACATGTGGCCGTCGGCATCGATCACGGCGCCATCCGGGCCACCACCGGCATCGCGCAGATCGGCCCAGACCTCAGGGGCGTTGTATTCGCCTGCCGACGTCAGTGGCCAGCCATCGGCGTCCAGCTGCCAGCGCATCACCTGACCGGTGACGGTGTCGGTGAAATAGGCGAAGCGGCCATCCGGCGAAAAGCACAGCGCATTGGGAATGCTCAGCCCCTCGAGCACGCGGGTCAGTTCACCGCGATGCAGCCGATAGAGGCTACCGGCGCCGGACTCGGCGTTGCAGCCCATGCTCGAGAGCCACAGACTGCCGTGGCGATCGACCCGCGCGTCATTGCTGCGCGTGGCCGGCGTCGTTTCCGCCTCGAAGGGCATGACATCTTCCACGGCGCCGGTCTCGGGGGTGAAGCGCGAAAGCATCCCCTGCGCGACCAGCAGGTAATCGCCGTCTTGGGTAACGGCTGCGTAGGAGGTGCGGCGCGCAAGCTGAGTGATGACGTGATCACTGCCGTCCGCAGCGGCGTGATGCAGCTCGCCGGCGAGTATGTTCAGCCAGCGCACTCGCGCAGGCAGGGTGTTCGTCGCGGGCGTCCAGCCCGGCCCTTCGCCCAGCTCGCAGCCACTGGCGACGAGGCGCCTGGCAGTGCCAAGGCATGGTGATGACGTCATCTGCTGCTCCTTTGCAATAACCGTGGTCTCTTTTAGCCATGGTCGCTTATACCCATGGGCTATTGGCGCGCTCTCGTCGCTCTTGCAGCGACGTGGCTTTTCGCCATTCGTGTGTGGCTGTCAGTCAGCCGCCTGCCATGCCGCGACCAGAGTACGGGCCCGTTCGCCCACCTCGGCGGCGCTCAGGCCGGGCGTGTAGATGGCCGTGCCGAGGCCAGCGCCGTGGACACCGCCCGCGCGCCATTCAGCGAAGTTGTCACTGCCGATGCCGCCGACGGCATAAAGCTCGGTGTCCTTGGGCAGCACGGCCAGCATGGCCTTCATGTTGACGATGCCGACCTGAGTCGCCGGGAACAGCTTGAGGCCCGAGGCGCCGGCAGCGAGGGCGGCGAAGGCTTCTGTCGGCGTGACGATGCCGGGCAGCGAGACCATCTCCAGCCGGCGACTTTCGCGGATGACATCGACATCGGCATTGGGTGAGACGATCAGACGGCCGCCGGCGGCGTGCACATCGCGCACCTGCTGCGGGGTCAGCACGGTGCCGGCGCCGATCAGGATCTTGCCGCCATGCGCGCGCTCGCAGTGCTCGACCAGCGCGGCGATGCTTTCCAGCGGCTGAGGGGAGTTGAGCGGGATTTCGATACGGGCGATACCGGCGGCGATGATCTCGTCGGCGATGGCGAGGATGTCTTGCGGTGTCACACCGCGCAGTATGGCGACCAGAGGCAGGCTCATGGCGATCTCCAGAAATGGGGCTATTTGAAGAGGAGCTCTTTGAATAAGGGCTGTGTGAAGTGAGGAGTGACGTGGCTCACTGACTGGCAATGCCAGCAACGCTGAATCAATGGCTCACAGAGGCGCGATCCGATGACGACACACGGGCCGAGGACGAGCCACGGTCTGATGACGATGCCTGCGCGGATGATCGTGCACGTTGGATGCGTCCGAGCCCCGCCAGAATCATGTCGGCGTTGGCCGCGGTGGTGACGTGATAGCCCAGATGTTCCAGCGCGACCTGATAGCGCTGGCACAGCACGGCGTCGCCGATCAGGGTGATGGTGGTGTGATCCGAAAGCTCCGCAGTGGCGCCCGCCAGCTCAAGCCCCAGCACCAGCCCTGACAGGCGTGCGCCGAGTACCGCCTTGCGAGCATCACCCTCAGGCAGAGCCGTATCGAGCAGATCGCGGGCACGAATGCCGAACAGCTGTGCGGTGGTGTGCTCCGGGGCGGCAAGCGCCGTATCGATGCCCTCCAGATAGGCATCGCGCTGGGCGGCGTCGCTGAGATCTCCCGCGGCGACGGAGTGCTTGAGCACCGAATCCTGACTGAGCAGCTTGTAGAGTTCGCCGCTCATGAAGGTGCTGAAGCCGGTGATGGCGCCACTGGCGAGATGTGCCCACTTGGCGTGGGTACCGGGCAGACACACCGCACCGCTGTAGTCCGGTTGGGCGGCGACCAGGCCCGCCAGCTGGGTCTCCTCGCCACGCATGACATCGTAGGTCGGCTGCTGCTGGCAGAGGCCCGGCACGATGGCGACGGCAAGGCGGCTGTCGCGGGTCGAAACATGGGTCAGCTGCTCGGAGAGTGCCCCCAGCACATCACGGGAAGGCGTCTTGTCCGTGGGCAACGGCAGGTAAGCCGCCTCCTGCCAGCCCTGACGCGCGCCGGCCATGCCACAGATCAGCACCGGCATGGGAGAGCTCGCATCGTCGGGCAGCCAGTCATTGATCAGCACGCGCAGCACATCCTCGAACTCATCCGCCGCCAGCCCCAGCATGCCGCGGGCACTGCTGGCCTGGGCGATGACTGCATCGTCGCCATTGACGGCCCAGGCGCGCAGATTGCTGGAGCCCCAGTCGACGGCGATCCAGGCCGGCGTGACGCTGACGGCGCTCACACTCGGCCTCCGTCTACCACCATCGGCTGGCCGGTCATCATGCGCGAGGCGCTGGAGGCCAGGAACAGGCACGGATTGATCATGTCCTCGACCGGAATGGCCTCTTTCAGACATTGCTGATCAATGCACTCGTTCAGGTCCTTGTCGTTGACCCACAGCTCACGCTGACGCTCCGTCATCACCCAGCCCGGAATCAGGCAGTTGACGCGAATGGCGTCCGGGCCCAGCTCGCGCGCCAGCGCCTTGGTCATGCCCATGATGCCGGCCTTGGCGGTGACGTAGGTCGGGTAGCCGCCCAGTCCCAGCATGTAGCTGTTGGAGGACAGATTGATGATGGCGCCACCACCCAGCGCGCGCATGTCGGGGGCGACGGCCTGGGCGGTGAAGAATTGCGGGCGCAGGTTGGTGGCGATGGATTCATCCCACTGTTCCACCGTCCACTCATCCAGCGTATGACGGGTATCACGCGCGGCGTTGTTGACCAGCACGTTGATCAGGCCGTGGGCCTCACGCGCCTGAGCGACCGCGGCCTGCAGCGCCTCGATATCCTGGATGTTGCAGGGGATGAACAACGGACGATTGGCGTAGCGAGCTTCCATGGCGTCACAGAATTCGCTGGCATCGGACAGGCCGACGAAGGCGACCTTGGCGCCCTGGGCGAGGAAGCCTTCGGCCAGCGCGGCACCGATGCCGGAGCCACCGCCGGTGATGAAGACGCTGGCACCTTCGAGATCCGGGTAGCGAAAGTCGGCGAAGGCGGGGCGTTCGGATGATGCGGTACGAGTCATGTCGAATCCTTCCTTGAGCGTGACAGGTCTTCGGCGGAAGACCTGTCCTGGCATGGCGTCTGTGTTGTCAGTGTGTGCGTTGCGGCATGCTCGGCATTACCACTCGGCGACGGAGCCGTCTTCGTGGGTCCACAGCGGGTTGCGCCAGCGATGGCCGACCTTGGCACGCTCCTCGACGAAGGCTTCGTCGATCTCGACGCCCAGCCCCGGGCCCTGTGGAATGGCGCAGAAGCCGTCCTTGATCGCCAGCGCATCCTTGTCGACCAGGTAATCCAGTACGTCGTTGTCCTTGTTGTAGTGGATTCCCATGCTCTGTTCCTGGATGAAGGCGTTGTGACACACCGCGTCCAGTTGCAGCGAGGCCGCCAGCGTCAGCGGGCCGAGCGGGCAGTGCGGGGCCAGCGCCACATCGTAGGCCGAGGCCAGAGTGGCGATCTTCAGGCCTTCGCTGATGCCGCCACAGTGGGAAAGATCCGGCTGGATGATGTCGACCATGCCGTCCGCCAGCAGATCGCGGAACTGGAAGCGGGTGTGCAGGCGCTCGCCGGTGGCGATGGGTGTCGCGATGCCTTCGGCGATGTGCTTGAGCGACGGCAGGTGCTCAGGCGCGACCGGCTCCTCGATGAACATCGGGTGGAACTGCTCCAGCTCACGCAGCAACGCCTTGGCCATCGGGCGATGCACGCGACCATGGAAGTCGATGCCGATGCCGACATCCGGACCGACCGCGTCACGGGCCTCGGCGACACGTGCCACGGCGTCATCGATCTTCTTGTGCGAATCGACGATCTGCATCTCCGGCGTGCCATTCATCTTGAAGGCGGTGAAGCCCTGATCGACCAGCGCCTTGGCGCCTGCGCCGACATCTGACGGGCGATCGCCGCCGGTCCAGGCGTACATGCGCATCTTGTCGCGCACTGGGCCGCCGAGCAGCTGGTGCACGGGCACTCCCAGGTCACGGCCCTTCAGGTCCCACAGCGCCTGATCGATGCCGGCGATGGCAGACATCAGGATCGGGCCACCACGGTAGAAGCCCGCGCGGTACATCACGTTCCACAGGTGCTCGATATTGCGCGGGTCCTGACCGACCAGATAATCGGACAGCTCGTGCACAGCGGCCTCGACCGTCGCGGCGCGACCCTCGATGACCGGCTCGCCCCAGCCATAGCAGCCTTCATCGGTCTCGATCTTGAGAAAAAGCCAGCGCGGCGGAACTTGCCAGGTCTTGAGTCGGGTGATTTTCACGGATGCATCCTTGTTGAGAATGGGCGTTTGAACGAGGGTCAGCGCCAGGCGAAGCGAGTGGTGGGATCGGCCGTCATCGGCTGACGCCCGATCAGCATCAGAAGCGGCGGTGGCCCAGCTGCGGGTGGTCCGGTGAGAAGCCGAGATCGCGCGCTGCGGTCTCCAGTACCCGCTCGGCACAGGTGCGTGCCATCTCGGGCTGGCGCAGGCGAATGGCCTCCATCACCGCACGGTGACGATCGAGGCTGGCGCGATGATGGCTGTGATCATGCTGCTGCGCGGACTGCTGGGTACTGTGGATCAGTTGGCTGATGGAAGGGCGCAGCAAACTGCCAAGCTGTGTCCACACCAGATTGTGCGTGGCGTGGTAGATGGCCTCGTGGAAGGCGACATCGTGCTCGGCATGCGCCTCGCGCGAGCTGTCATTGGCGGTATTGACCATGCCTTCGAAGGCGCGCTCCAGGCGTGCGAGGTCCTGGGCATTGGCCTTCATCGCGGCCAGCGCACTGACATAGGGCTCGACGGAGAGGCGGAAGGCGTAGATCTCGCGCATCAGGTCCGGGTTGATTCCGTCGAGACCGCTGACCCAATGGCTCATCAGCGGGTCCAGCAGCTGCCATTCGCTCATCTCGCGCACGATGGTGCCACGCCCGGCGGTACGCTCCAGCAGTCCGGCGCTCACCAGCTGAGCCAGGGCATTGCGAACACGGTTGCGGCTGGCGTCGAAGCGCTGGCAGAGGTCCAGTTCACGCGGAAAACTGTCACCGGGGCCGAAGCTGCCCGCGAGGATTTCCCGCGCCATGCAGGTGGCGATGGCCTCCATGCTGCGCGGGGTCGCGTCGTCCGCCGAGGCGCTGTCAGTGGCGAGCGCGGCTGTCGCCAGAGAGTCGGTCATTGAGATGCCTGTCGTGAGGAGATGATCAGGAGAGTCACTGCATCGCACCGCCTGCGAGCGTGGCGCTGACGCATGAGGTTCCGAGCATCAGAATAAATGTCTGAACACACATTAATAAATGTCGGACATTTCAACAAGACGCAAACACTTCAACTTTGGTCGCGCGAGAAGTTCGCCCGACACAGCTAACAAGGGCGCAGCTAACAAGAAGGCGGGTAACAAGGATGGTAGTAAAAAGGGGTGTGCCCACAACGACAGGGGCCAGACGCGATGTCTGGCCCCTGTCACGCCATGTGGCCTTGGGAAGGTGGGTCACATGCAAAACGCCATGACCGGGTCAAGCCGATGGCGGGTAGCGAGCCAGGTGGCCATTGAGGGTCAGTTGCCATTCCTTGAGTGTCTGGGCACAGGAGAGATCGAGCAGCGTGACCTCCAGCGTCGCGGTGTCCTCCAGCGATGACAGCAGCGATGTCAGGGAGTCGGCGGTGGGCGGCGAGGCGGTGCCATTGGCTGGCGCCTCGAACAGTGGTTCATTGCCTTCAGGGTGGCGAGTCACTTTCTGCGCAGGCGAGATATCCCGACATTGATGGCCCATCACGATGAAGTTGCCCTCACTGACGCGGAAGACACGCAACGGATAGAAGCAGGCATTCAGGTGCGGGCCAAGCTGGGCATCGAGTGGCGCAAGTTGTCTGTCGCCAGCGTCGCGTCGGGCGCCTCCCTTCCGGCTCAGACGAAGATGGCACAGCGTGATGTGCTGCCCCATGGCGTCCTGACACTCACGGGCCAGTGCTTCGAGAGCGGCATCCATCAGTGCGCGGGTGAAGCAGCCACTGTGGCTGTCGCGCCACCGGTTCGGGTCACGTTCTACCTGCTGCGGGCAGAGTCGATGCAGGGTGGGCGCCGGCGGTATCGGTTGCTCCGTCAGCACTTCACGCGCCGCCTTCAGCAACTCTGGCGGTAGATGGCCATGACGGTGTTCGATATCGCACAGCGCCTGGGCCTCACTGACCCCGGCGTGTCGCACCAGCTCGATGACCTGCACGACCAGCGCCAGAGTGCTGGCAGCGAGCGACGTCTCGCCAAGCGACGTTGCAGCAATATCGGTAGAGGCCTGCTCCGCCTGTGGGATGTCTGCATTAGGAGGAGCAGAAGGAGACCCAGACTGAGGCGCAGCAGGAGGTGTTGAAGAGGTTTGCGAGAGCTGGGAGGGCGCGTCAGCGTTGCCGTTTGCATGCGGCGCCAACCTGCTGCAGGCCCCCAGCATGAATTGCTGGCTGGCACGTAACAGGTCAGCTTCGGCGGGCGCCATCAGGGCGTCTTCCATCATGCGTGCCCCGATCTCGACATGGCGACGCAGCAAGTGATACTGATCGAAATGGAGTTCATCGCGTGGTCTCAGCAGTGAGTCAGGCAGCGCCAGCTTGCCAATATCATGCAGCATGGCGACGCGTTCCAGCGTGGCGATTTCCTGGCGGTCCATCCCGAGTCGTGTCGCGATGGCGCTGACAAGATTGGCGGCCAGCCAGTCTTCACCCGAGCGCTCGGGACAGCGTTCCTCGCGGATCATGCGCATCACCGACCCGAGCCTGTCTTCACCGCGCTGCTCAAGCTCATGCTCTAGCTGATTCATGCGCTGGCGCATCTGCAGCTGTCGCTCGCGATACTGGCGCAGGAAGGCGTAGCCAAAGGCCAGGCAGAGCATCAAGGTCACCAGCAGGGTGATCAGGAAGTGCCAACGCTCCAGCGCGTGCTTCTTCTTCATCAAGTCTTCGTGCGCCTGGAAGGCGGCTTCACTGATGTCATCGAGATAGACGCCGCTGGCGATGATCCACTGGAAGGGGGGATACAGGGCGGCGTAGGCGGTCTTGTCGACCTGCTCGGCGCCCGGGCGCTTGGGGAAGCGGTAATCGAAGTAGATGCCACTGCCGTTCAAGACACCTTCGAGCTCGGTGCGATACGGGAAGCGGCCACTGCTGTCCTGGTACTCGGTCGACAGCAACTTGCCTTCGGTGGCCGGCAGCAGAGGATGGATCAAGCGGCGTGCATAGCCCTCACCGCCGGCCGGGTCCAGGATCTCGTTGATCCAGACATAGCGGCTTTCCTCGCGCTCGATACTCGCGTGCAGTGACTGTCTCAGCTCATTGGCGACCAGAAAGGCCACCATCTTCGGGTCGATATGCACTAGCGCCCAGGGGGCAGGCTGCTGTCGACGATCAAGGCGCACGGCGCCGGGGCTGTCTTCCTCTTGCCCCAGAGGCACGGCAAACACCAGTCCGGCATCCGTGCCGCGCAGGAATTGTGCCTTGCGCATATCCGCGTTGAGGCGCTGATTCAGCTCCCGACTCCACCAGTCAGGGTAAAGCGTGGTGGGGAGCTGCGTGATACCGATCCAGTCCGGGTTGATGCGCAGGTCCGGGAACTGGCGCAACAGTTCGGTGCTGACATAAGAGCGATCGCGGCCACTAAGGTGACTTATGCCCAGCGATGGGGAACGCATGGTGGTGATGAGAAGTCGTTGCAGGCGATGCTCATAATCGCGATGTCGCGAGGCGATCATGCCCAGTGTCTGCTCTACCATCAGACTGGCCTGATGTCGGCGCTCCTTGGCGACCAGCATTTGTGTCGCCTGGGCCTGCAGAATGTCTTGCTTGCGACTCTGCGATTCCTGAAATACCAGCAAGCCGCCCAGAGAAAGGCATGAGAGTGCGGTCAACCCCAGCCACAGCCTCAAGGGTTTGCCGAACGGACGCTGTCTGTCCGGGGAGCGAAGATCGGACGGGCCAGTATCTGGTCCATGTCGAGAGAGATCACTATCCTTGATCATCGAGTCACGTCATCCATGAGTGATGCGGTGGCGCTGCGAAGGGCGATGATGGCACTGTTTCGAGCATAGCGGCTAGCGCAACACCCATGAGATGTCGTTTCAGGCATCGACGTCATCTAGCCAACGCTACTGTGTTGCCGTCCAGATGCCAAGTGAGGGCGCTCAACATTCCGCGAAGCCCCAGTTCAGGGCACTTGCGCGCTTTGCGTATCGCGCGATGTCTTGCGAGCAGGCGTTGAAAGGGGCATGATGAAGCTAGTTTTCTGTATGGCTTTCAAGAAGATATCTGTCATTTGTCTATGGCTGTCCAGAAGAGGCTCGCTAACATCTTGATTTGAGGCGCGCCGGTCGAGTGTTGAAGGTGTCGTGCATAAGCTGCAAGTCAAATTGTCGCTCATCGTCCTGCAGTGAACTCATAGCGTTGTCTTCTTGTTGTCGACAAGATCAAAAGTGGAAAATCGTGCATGAACCGACATGATGAAAAGATCATTGCCAGTGCTCGCAAGCAGCGTGCTCTCTTTGATGAGCTCGAAAAGGCGTTGGCGGAAGAGCTGAATGCGCTGGATCGCTCTTCTCAGCCGGCGCCCGCCGCTGAGTCGAACCACGACGCCGACGACGCGCGCGCCCAGCAGCGTGAAGCGGAGTTCGTGGCGCGGCTCGAGAGCCTGATCGCGGAATTCGATCTCGATCGCGAGGCCGCCCAGACATGGCTGCGTGAACTCGAGGCCTTCAAGGGAGGCGCGGAGTCAGAGAATTCAGCTTAAGCCCTCGTCTTGACTGACGTCTCTTTGCACTTTGTCCTGAGCTATGCAGATATGACTCTGCGTGTCGCGATGGTCTGATCAGGCCTGCAAGCCTGCAAGAACAACGCCCAGCACTTCTTCCTGAAGGCTGGGCGTTGTGCGTTTCTCGCTTGGCTCATCTGGATCCAGTGAATTATCTAGCCCGATAGAGTTTCTGACGTCTGTTTATTGGCTCACCGGCTAGCGAATTATCGGCTTGCCGGCCTACTGACGAAACCGCTTGCCTGTTTGGCGACAATCTCCATTCGACAACGCTCCCACCAGCCCTCGCCCTTGGGCCTAGATCTCCTCCCAGATGGCTTCCTTCAACTCATCCGTCAGGCCTTGCAGGCGTTGCAGGCGCTTGACGGTATGTTCCTGCACATCACTGACGATCTCCGTCAGGCACTCCTTCGACTCGTGAGGGTCAACGAACCCGGTCGATAGCAGACACTGGCCCATTTCCATGCTCTTGGTCTGCCACATGCGAATAAACTCGATTTCCTGCTCATATGCCTTGAGGCTCAGGGTCCACCATACCTGCTGACAACGCATCAAGGGGGCGAGGGGATGCACGAGGTCGTCGGGTCGATTCATCCAGGGCAGTGGGGTGCTGAACATGGCAGCGAAAGGCTGCATCGGTTGATTGGCGACTGGCATTCTGGACTCCTGTCTCATGGTATCTGATAGCTGATGAGTGCAAACCTTGGGGGCAATACCTGCGGGGCGGCTGGTGTTTGGCGTTATTGTGACCAATAGTGATAGTTGCTGGTGTCTGGTGGCACAGGCTTCGCAACCTGAGCTGAGTTGAGCATAGCTCCCTCTGCTGGAATGCGCGCGAGCATCCTGTGCTTGTCCCCAGTCAACTCAGGCTTCAACAACCCTGTGCCCAGATGATGAATTGCGTGAGGTCACCGACTAGGAGGCGATCATGATCAATGAAGTCAAATCCGTACTGGCAGCATTTTTTGGTGTCCAGAAGGAGGCCAATCGCAAGCGTGATTTCGAGCACGGCCATGCGCTGGACTTTCTGGTGGTGGGACTGGTGATGGCCGCACTGCTGGTGGGAGGGATGGCGCTGCTGTCCACGGTCGTCGCCGGCTGATGAGCCGCTCAGGCGACAGAGACGAAATGTCAGACAAGATTCTTCAGATACGAAACATCAGACATGGAAAAAGCCCCCGCCCAGGAGGCCATCCTGGACGGGGGCTTTTGCTTGGCTCACTCGGCTGCGATTGCCTTCTATCCAGTGTCTATCCGAAGGCAGAAGCAGTGAGTGATCAAGAGCGGGCGATCAGCGACGCGCGAACAGCGGCGTCTTCTGGTCGACGCCGGTCTGGTAGCTGACGCTGAACGAGCTCAGGGCATGCAAGGCATCTTCCACATACTGATCATCACGCAGGGCAAAGGCACTGATGCCGCAACGGCTCATGTAGTGGAGTTGATCCACCAGAACGTCACCGATGGCGCGAATCTCACCCTGGTATCCGAAGCGCTCTCGCATCAGACGGGCGATGGTGTAACCGCGGCCATCATTGAAATTCGGGAAGTCGACCGCCAGCAGCGGTGCGTCCGCCAGTGCCTTACCCAGCTCCGGCGTGAGCTCGGTGTCACTGGCAAGCCAGGGCGCCAGATGATCAGAGCCTTCGCCGGCGGCGACCAGCGCCTGCCATTCTGCCAGCGGCAGCAGGGCGGGTTGCTGATAGCTCGGCAGATTGCCGTCTTCATCCAGACGCACGACCTGCCAGGCATCTTCGCTCACCAGCTGATTCTGACGGATGACGCCACCCTGGCGCTGATCGGTCAATTCACGTGCTGATGTCATTTCTGCAGTCACCTCAGGCATAGACCCGCTCCTTGAACGGCTTCATGCCGATGCGGTGGTAGGTATCGACGAAGACTTCATCTTCCAGACGCTGCTCTACATACACCTGCAGCACCTTGTCGATGACGTTCGGCATGTCTTCGGCATTGAAGGACGGGCCGAGGATCTTGCCGAGCGTGGCGTTGTCGTCGCTGCGTCCGCCCAGCGAAACCTGGTAGAACTCCTGGCCTTTCTTGTCGACACCGAGGATGCCGATGTTGCCGACGTGGTGATGGCCACAGGCGTTCATGCAGCCCGAGATGTTCAGGTCCAGCGGGCCGAGGTCGTACAGGAAGTCGAGGTCTTCGAAGCGGTCCTGCAGTGCCTGAGCAATGGGAATCGACTTGGCATTGGCCAGCGAGCAGAAATCGCCACCAGGGCAGCAGATCATGTCCGCCAGCGTGCCCACGGTCGGGTTGGCCATTCCGAGTTCTTCCAGCGCCTTCCAGAGTGTCTCGAGTTCATCGACCGGCACGTCTGACAGCACCAGGTTCTGCTCGTGTGTCACGCGCAGTTCACCGAAGCCATACTGCTCCGCGAGGTCAGCTACTGCATCCATCTGGTCGGCAGTGACGTCACCCGGGGCCAGTTCACGACGCTTGAGCGACAGGGTGACGGCCTTGTAGCCCGGCACCTTGTGGCCGACGACGTTGTTGGTCACGAAACGCGCGAAGGCACGGTTCTCGCGGCGCAGGGTTTCATAGGCCTCGATGGCCTCGGCGCTGACTTCACGACGCTCAGGCTCGGGGAAGTAGCTGGTCGCCTTGGTGACGGCGGAGTCGGTCAGGGTTTCCGGGCCATCCTTGAGGTGGGCCCATTCTTCCTCGACGCGACGACGGAATTCCTCGATTCCCAGTGCCTTGACCAGGATCTTGATGCGCGCCTTGTACTTGTTGTCGCGACGGCCCCACTGGTTGTAGACACGCACGATGGCGTCCAGATAGGTCAGCAAGTGCTGCCAGTCGAGGTCTTCGCGCACGATGTCGCCGACCATCGGCGTGCGGCCGAGACCGCCACCCGCCAGGATGGTGGCCTTGACGCTGCCATCGTCGGAGCGGTTGAGACGAATGCCGATATCGTGGACCTGGATGGCAGCACGGTCGGCGCTGGCACCGGTGACGGCAATCTTGAATTTGCGCGGCAGATAGGCAAATTCCGGGTGAAGCGTGGACCACTGACGGATCAGCTCACACCACGGACGCGGATCCACGGTCTCGTCTTCCGCGATGCCGGCGAACTGGTCAGTGGTGGTATTGCGGATGCAGTTGCCGCTGGTCTGGATCGCATGCATCTCGACCTGAGCCAGTTCGGCGAGAATCGCCGGGACATCTTCCAGCTTCGGCCAGTTCAGCTGCAGATTCTGACGGGTGGTGAAGTGTCCATAGGAACGGTCATAACGACGGCTGATGGCCGCCATGGCGCGCAGCTGAACAGCGCTCAACATGCCGTAGGGAATGGCGATACGCAGCATCGGGGCATGACGCTGGATGTAGAGGCCGTTCTGCAGGCGCAGAGGGCGGAATTCTTCATCTCCCAGACGGCCCGCCAGATAGCGATCCATCTGGTCCTTGAACTGAGCTACCCGCTCGTCGACCAGTGTCTGGTCGTAGGTGTCATAGCGATACATGTCAGGGGTGTCCTGCGGTCGGGCATCAGATGATCGTCCACTGATGCGAATCTTGTTGATGCTGAAGCCACCATACCCTCTATTCTTTATTCTTTAAAAGAATAAATCCTCATAGTTTTCGATGATGACGTTATTAAGAAGGCGCGTTGAGTTTGCCTACCAGCAGTGAAAAAGAAAAGACCAGACGCCGGAGGGGAGGCGTCTGGTCATGTTGCCCGGGGCCTCACGAAAGGCACGGGCCTGCCGCATGCCGGGCTTGCGCAGAACGGAGGGCCTCAGTCAGACGCCATCAGCCCGGATCATTGCCTGTGCCTGGTGCCCTCCTGACAGGTTTCAGTAGACTGACACGCGCATCCGCGTTGGCGGGAAAGCGCGTCTCGAAGGCCTGCTGCGGCATCGGGCGACCGAAGAGATAGCCCTGGAAGGCGTAGACGCCCATATCCCTGAAGAATTCGGCTTGCCCCCGTTCCTCGACCCCCTCGACAACGATTTGCATACCGAGTGACTGGCCCATCGCGACGATGACCCGTGCCAGCTCCCTGTCCCGGCGACTGGTCTCGACGTTCATGACGAAGGAGCGATCGACCTTCAGGATGCCGAAAGGCAGTTCGTGCAGATAAGAGAGGCATGAGAAGCCTGTTCCGAAATCATCCAGCGAAAGGTTGACGCCCAGCCTACGTATGGCCTGCAGTTGATAACGCAGGCTGTCTTTGCTGTCGAGCATCAAGTTCTCGGTGACCTCGACCACCAGCTGCGAGGGACGAATCGGGTAGCGCTCGAGCAGTGACTCGAGCTGGTGCAGAATACCTTGATCCCTGAACTGGATGACGGAGGCATTGACGGACAGATAGCGCTCCTCGATCCCGAGTCGTCGCCATTCACACAGAATGATGGCAGCCTCTTCCAATACCCAGTTACCGATCTCGACGATCTGTCCGGTCTTTTCTGCCGCCGCAATGAACTCATCGGGGGGCACCAGGCCGAGCTCAGGGTGCTCAAGGCGGATCAGTGCCTCCGCGCCGAGCAGTTCCGGAGCCTCCAGGTCCGCGCTGGCCGCCCGGAAGATGGGCTGTAGATAAAGGCGGAACCAGCCCATGGTCAAGGCTTCGCGAATCATGCGCTCCTTCAGGAACAACGGCTCACCGTCTTCCAGCGCGCTATCACGGACGCAGGTGCGGTATTGATTGCCCCCCTCGTGCTTGATGTCCACCACGGTAAGTTCCAGCAGACGCATCAGGCGGCTGGGGCTCTCGTCATCTGCCTGCGCCTG
This sequence comes from Cobetia sp. 1AS1, assembly GCF_029846435.1. NCBI lineage: Bacteria > Pseudomonadati > Pseudomonadota > Gammaproteobacteria > Oceanospirillales > Halomonadaceae > Cobetia > Cobetia sp. 1AS1. Next base: position 153,792 of record NZ_JARWKU010000002.1, on the reverse strand, counting down.
CAGGCCCGCCATGCTCAGGCTGAGATGGATGGGTTCGCCAGCCTTGAGCAGCGGATGGGAGAAAGCGATTTGAATCCGGTGGACAAGTGGGCGCAAGTCATTGATATCACAGGTCATGACGAATTCATCACCACCAGTACGTCCGATCCAGTCGGGGTCACACTCCTTGAGCCGTGCGCCAACCTCTTTCAACAGCAGATCGCCGTCCATCGGCCCCAGGTGGTGATTGATGCTGTGGAATCGATCGATATTGACCAGCAGCAAACCAAAGACAGCGTCACGTGCGATCAACTGCTGGACATGCTGATTGAGCGACAGCCGGTTGGGTAACTGCGTCAAGGGGTCAATCAGCTCATGCTCCAACAGCCGTTGCTGGGTCCTGGTCAGTTCGGTGATGTCCGACAGCAGCATCATCGTGCCCCGGGCCTGGCTGCCATTGGCGGCCGGAATGACCACCTGAACCTGACGGTCTTCCTGGTGTTGGCAGTTCAATGTCATCACCAGGTCGTTGCAGGCATTGCCCAGTCGCAAGGCTGTGCTGATGCGATGGATGTGCTTGCCATTCTGACTGCTGATGAGAGCATGGAAGGGCATGCCGACAAGATGTTCACGAGCCCAACCGGTCACCTCCAGCATTTGCTCGCTGGCATCCTGTACCGTGCCCTTGTCGTCGATCACCAGCAGCAACGCGGGGGTATCACGATAGAAGTGTTGATAGCGCTCTTCGTTATCGCGCAGCGCTTCCATCATGTTGAAGATTCGCTCCCCCAGCTTGTTCAGCTCCACGATGACCTTGTTGATCTCGCGCGAGTGAACGGGGGGGATGCGTTGGAAGGTGGCGTGCTGGCCCTCCAGCTGCCGCATGCGCCTCACGGCATTGCTCAAGGGGTCCATCACATAGCGCTTCAACTGCCAGGAAAGCATCAGCAGGATCGACAGAATGATGGTCAGGGCGATCCCGAACAGCACAGCTCCACCCTGATAACGGGCGGCAAGCAACGGGGCGTTGGTGCTCTCCAGCTCAAGCCTGCCAACAGCCTGCGTGACCAGTGAATTCTGGTAGACAAGATTCTTCGAATGCGTGATGGGGTCCAACGCTGTGCCGCTCTTGGCAATCTCCTCGACAAGTTCACCCTCATGATTGAAGTAGCGCACGGCGTGAACGCTGGCGTGGTGACTGAGTGCCTCGAGGTAGACATGAACTTTCTCATCGTCAAAGTTCCATATCGCGTCCGGCATCGACAGCGCCACGATATCCATCATTTCCTGATGGTCATCATGCATGTGCTCGACGGCCTCGCTGGTATACAGGTAATAACTCACGATTCCACTGATGGCACAGATGGCAAACACCAGCGGTGCAAGTATCCGCAGTATGCGCCATCTGAGCGGTGACGCATTCTCGCCATCACTATTGGGCACCGCATCGGGAGTCTTTGTGAGTCTCTGGTCATCAATCATGACGCTGTTCCCCCTCAGTGGCGGAAGCCGGAGGTTCAGGTTTCAATGCACCGGCAGTGGAGGCCTGACGTGGCGATGGCGGCAGGAAAGGCGCGGCGTTGTCGGACAATATCGCCACCACCTCTACCAGATGACTCAACGGCTTGAGCGCCAGCACTTCCAGTGGGATCTCGTCGAGATAAGAGTCGGGGTCAGCACTCGTGGCGAGGCCCATGCTGTAGTAGCGGGTGCCGAGCGCTTCAGGCGTGATCACCTCTTGCTGCACAGCGGCCAGCAACACCAGTGCCCAGGCTGTCGCCAGGGCGCCACCCCCCGCGCTGGCCTCCATTTCACCGGAACGTAGATGGTCTATCCCTTCGCGTGTCCAGCCCATGCCAGCGACAACTACATCCTCGCCCGGACGCAAGCCATTGAGCTTCAGCGCGTCGATCGCGGCGATCGCCATCAGGTCACTGGCAGCCCAGATGACCCGCAGCGGCAAGCTGCCGTCCTGGCGCTTCACATAGCGGTCTACTGCCTTGAATGCATCCTCATAGTTCCAATTGGCTTGAAATGTTCTATCCACGGACAGGTAAGGGGCTTTACGCAGAGCATCCTGCATCCCACGCAGCCTCAGGTGAGTCGCTTCGTCGTGTTGTCCGCCCACAAGGGCGATGCCCGTGCCCTCGGTTTCGCCATGCACTTGGCGATGGCGTTCGATGAGAGCCTGCATGGTGTCATGGCCACCTTGTTGATGATCAGGCGCTACACTGCCCAGCCAATGGGCATGACCGCCGAGGGGTTTGCCCTCGACCTGGTGTTGCTCAGGGGATAGGCTGTTCAGCACTATCATCACTGGAACACCAGTGGTGTCACTGGTGGCCAGTAGCGGAATAGCCAGGCCATGATTGTTGGTGGTGATCAGTAGATCGGGTGGATCCGGGCGCGTCATCACCTCCGTACCCAGACGAATGAATTCATCGGTATTGCGCTTGGCACTGATGACTTCCAATGTCATTCCCAGCGAGGCTGCGGTAGTGGAGGCCGCCTTGATCATCTGTTCCCAGAAGTTTTCTGTAGCATGAGCAGGATTCAGGAATACGACCTCTTTGATGGACTTGGTCGATATGGCGGTCTCGGCCCCTGGCTCTGCCTGAGCCTGGGCATGGAACATCATGGGGGAGCTTAATAATGCCGTCACGATGCCTGCCCAGACCACATTGAGATACCGAAGTGAAGAAAGCAAACGTGTCAGCTTCATGCTGACTCCGTGATTCAGGCAACGTGGTGAGGTCCAGCGGCGATGAAAGTCGCCCTGCGAGCTCTCCTTGAGCCTCCTCATTGAGGGGCGTCCATGAGCGCGCTGGAACGTGCAGTCTTCCTCTGGGTGGCAGGAGCCTGACGGGGCAATCCGGATGCCGCGGCCTGGTGGCCAAGCATCTGCGTCAATACCCTCATCGGATCAAACTCATAGTCATCCCGCGATGCCTGCAAGCCGAAGGCGGCGAAATCTGCAGCTTCCCAGTCAGGGTTTTCCAGAAGCGGGCCATATCGCGCCACATTGTCATGCGTGATGGCGCTCATCGGGAAGTTGACGGTTCTGGGGGTCCATTCCTCTATATCGGCATGGTCTCTTGCCATCACCATTGCCCAGGCTCCCGCCATGAAATGACCGCCGTCCGTCAACAGCATGCGCTGGTCCTTCACCATGCTGATCCCCTCCGGTGACCAGTTGAGCCCTGCCACCAGCACATCCACGCCGGGCGTGAGGCCCGCTGACTCGAGCGCAAGAATGGCCCCCTCGGCCATGGCATCATTCGCCGCCCAGATCAGATCATTCTGACCGCTTGAGCGGCTGACCCACTTGAGATATTGCGCAGTAAGATGTTCGGCATCCCGAGTATTCCAGCGCGCCTCGAGTATGCGGTCTATCTGGACGTCCTGGTCCTGGGAAAAGCCGACCACCATGCCGGTATTGCGGGCAATCGAGGCAGGGGTTCGGGTATCGCCGATCAAGGCAAGCCCATGCAATTGGCCGGTGGGCGAGCCTTCTCGCGCCACCTTGATCAGCTGGGTCGCCATGCGTTTTCCCGCAGTGTGGTTGTCCGGGATGACGCTGCCGATCCAGGAGGGGTGGAGGGACCCCGGGGTGCCATGGGTCAGCGCCTCTTCGCGGGTCAGTCCGTTCAACAGCATCACGACATGAGTGTCGTGGCCATCCGCAATCGTCAACAACTCGGAGGCCGCCTGCTCTTCATTGACCAGCAGGAGGTAATCCGGAGCGGCAGGGCTTTCCAAAGCCTGATTCGCGAGTTTCTTGAGCAGGTAGGGATTGCGCTCGGCGTAGACGACTTCCAGTGAGATATTCAGGTCCAGGGCGGCTGCTTGCATGGTGTCGGTCACCATGTCCCAGAAGCGTTCGCCACGCAGTCCGGGGTTCACGAAGGTGGCGGTCAGCGGGCGTCCTGGCATCGCCTCCTGTGCACCACGCGCCCTCGATTGGCCTGTAGGGTAGGCAGAGGCTTGAGTGTTTTCGGAGGTTCGAGACGTGAGATCGGAGGAGGAAGAGCCAGAGGATGAGGCGTCGACCAGCCCGCTGAGGGCAAGGCAACCACACAGGACGATCAGCCTTGGCAAGCCAAGTTGTGCTCGTCCTGTCCTGATGGTGGCAGCGGACATGGTGTTCTCCCTAGTGCATTTACTTTTGTTTCTATCAGGGTACGCGACTGGGTAAGCAGGGAATTGACTTCAACAAGGCTGCAATTCACCAATCTTCAACGATTGGGCGGCGTATATCGCTACTCCTAAATATACCATGGGCGGCAGGAGTAAGAGGCTGCAGAGAGCTCTAACGAGGAACAATAGGGAGAATCAAGAAGCCCCGTAATACAGCAAGCGATTAGCGCGGCCACAGCACTCTTAAAGGCGCAAGGCTTGCCACGCTCTGCGTTGCCAGATAAGCCCGAAGACGAGCGAGTTGAGCAGGCGATAGGCGAGCTGGATTGCCCAGATGGCGACAAGGCCTCCTTCCTGATGGACGCCCCACCACCAGGCCGCGGGCAGAAAGATCAGCCACTGCAGGCTCAAGGTGGCAAGCATCACGGTGCGATGGGCGCCGGCGCCCAGCAGTGCCTGGGCCAGCACGATGGCGGTGCAGTCGAGCACGATCATGGCGGCCGTCATCTGCAGCGGCAGCAGGCCCAGCTCGATCAATGGCGGGCGATGCAGGAACAGCCCGAGCACGCTCTGGGGCGCGACCCACAGCGGCAAGCCCAGCAGCAACAGACACGGCAGTGCCACGCGCACGGTGTCCCACCCCCAGCGATGGGCCTCTTCATGCTCACCGCTGCCCAGTGCCTGACCCACCAGACTCATGGCAGCAAGCCCAAGCCCGACCCCGGGCAATATCAGCAGCAGGGAGAGATTCACCAGCACATGGCCGACCGCGACACTGGCTGCATCGATCTGACCGAGTATCCAGAACAGCATCGCGTAGCCCGCCGCGAACCATAGCTGCTGAAAGGAGTGGGGCACCGCCAGCTTGAGCAGCGTCAGGTAATGCGTCATCGGCGGCCAGGCGTGCAGGACACCGTGCAGACTGCGCTCGCCCAGCGTCGCCTTGATCCACAGCGCCAATGCGACCAGCAAGGACAGCGTCGTACCGGCCCCGGCGCCATCGGCGCCCATCTGCGGGGCGCCGAACAGACCGTGGATCAGGATGATGCTGAGCACGACATTGACCGCCTGGGTGATCAACATGATGCGCAGATAGATGCCGGTGCGCTGCAGGCCATTCCAGAAGCCTCGGAAGCAGAACGCCATGGCGACCGGTATCAGCCCCAGCACGCGCCATTGGAAATACGAGGAGGCCGTTTCATGCACGCCGGGCTGGTCATTGATCAGCGAGAGCAGCGGCTCAGCCCAGTGATGGCAGGCGAGGGTGACGGGGATGCCGATCGACAACGCGAGTACCAGGCCGGCATTCAGGCCTTCACCACAACGCTCAGGCGCTTCCTCGCCCAGGCGTCGCGAGGTCTGGGCCTGAACGGCGGAGGACAGCCCGAAGATCAGTGCCGTGACCATGAACATGGCATAGCCACCGATCCCCACACCCGCCAGCGCCGTCTCGCCCAGGCTGCCGACCAGTGCCGCGTCGATCAGGTTGAGCAGGCTCTGCGACAGCATCGCCCCGATGATCGGCAGCGCCAGCTTCAGAATTCGTGTATTGCGCGCAAGATCCCCCAGCATCAGACGCTCCCACGCGGGGAGTCGGAAAGGTGATAGGAACAGGAGGGGTCAAAAGCCTCGAAGGCGGCTGACAAGCGGGAAACCAGTGAACTGGGCTGCGATGAACTGAACAGCGAGAAACCGAGCAGTGACAAACAAAGCAGTGATAAACAAAGCAGTGACAACGGTAGCACGGGCGACTCACGACAGCGGACAAGGAAGAGCGCCATGATAGCGCGCTCGGCAAACTGAAGACATCGCCTCTCAGACGACAGCGCGCCCCATCTCCTGAGAGGTGAGGCGCGTGGAGCTGACATTGGCTGCATCAACCGGCGGGGCGGCTGATGGAGGGGATCACTCGGCGTCGGGATCGTAGCTCAGCACCGGCGACAGCCAGCGTTCCATCTCGGAAAGCTCCATTGCCTTGCGGCTCGCCAGAGACTGCACCTGATCGCGGGTGATCTTGCCGGTGGAGAAATATTTCGACTCCGGGTGCGCGAAGTACCAGCCAGAGACGGCGGCCGCCGGCCACATGGCGAAGCTCTCGGTCAGCACCATGCCGGCATGCGTCTCCGGTTCGAGCATGCGGAACAGCGTGGCCTTCTCGGTGTGATCCGGACAGGCCGGGTAGCCGGGCGCCGGACGAATGCCGCGATACTTCTCGGCGATCAACGCCTCGTTGTCGAGCACTTCCTGACTATCGTAGCCCCAGAACTCCTTGCGTACGCGTTCGTGCAGGCGCTCGGCAAAGGCTTCGGCGAGACGGTCCGCCAGCGCCTTGACCATGATGGCGTTGTAATCATCGCCCGCCGCCTCGTACTCCCTGGCCAGTTCATCCGCGCCATGTCCGGTGGTCACGGCGAAGCCACCGATCCAGTCCGGCTTGCCACTGTCACGCGGGGCGATGAAGTCGGCAAGACTGTGACAGACGCCATCACGGTTCTTGGTCATCTGCTGACGGATATGATGCAGGCGCTCGACCACCTGAGTGCGTGACTCATCGGCGTAGACTTCCAGGGTGTCGTCGTCGACGCAGTTGGCCGGCCAGAAGCCGATCACGCCTCGTGCCAACAGCACCTTGTCATCGATCAGCTTGCGCAGCATCACCCTGGCATCGGCAAACAGCGAACGCGCCGCTTCCCCGACCGTCTCATCCTGCAGAATCTTCGGGTACTTGCCCGCCAGCTGCCAGCTCATGAAGAAGGGCGTCCAGTCGATGCGCTCGACAAGTTCATTCAGATCGTAGTCATCGAAGACCTTGAGGCCGGTGAAGCTGGGGGCCGGCGGGGTGTAATGCTCCCAGTCCGGCTGGAAACGGCGCTTGCGCGCCTCGCGGTAGTCGAGGTCCGCGGCCTTGGGGCGGCGCTTGGCGTTGCGCTCGCGTACCACGGCGTACTCGGTGCGGATCTGATCGACATAGGCTGCCTTGAGTTCCGGCGACAGCAGGCGCGAGGCAACGCCCACCGCGCGCGAGGCGTCGGTGACATAGATGACCGGCTGCTCATACTGCGGTTCGATCTTGACTGCGGTGTGTGCCTTGGACGTGGTCGCACCACCGATCAGCAGTGGTAATTCAAACCCGCGGCGCTGCATCTCCTTGGCGACATTGACCATCTCGTCCAGCGACGGAGTGATCAGCCCGGAAAGCCCGATGATGTCAGCCTTCTCGTCGATGGCGGTCTGCAGGATCTTCTCCGCCGGCACCATTACGCCCAGGTCGATCACCTCATAATTATTGCACTGAAGCACCACGCCGACGATGTTCTTGCCGATATCGTGGACATCGCCCTTGACGGTTGCCATGACGATCTTGCCCTTGGCCTGGGTCTCGCCGCTCTTCTCGGCCTCGATGAAGGGGATGAGGTGGGCGACCGCCTGCTTCATGACGCGCGCCGACTTCACGACCTGGGGCAGGAACATCTTGCCCGCGCCGAACAGGTCGCCGACCACATTCATGCCGTCCATCAACGGCCCTTCGATGACCTCGATGGGTCGGGCTGCCTGCAGGCGCGCCTCTTCGGTATCTTCCTCGATATGGACGGTGATGCCCTTGACCAGCGCGTGCTCGATGCGCTTGTTGACCGACCAGCTGCGCCATTCGAGGTCTTCCTTCTTCTCACCGCTGCTGCCATCGCCCTTGTACTTGTCGGCGATGTCGAGCAGGCGCTCGGTGCTGTCATCGCGGCGGTTGAGTACCACGTCCTCGACGGCGTCACGCAGCTCATTGGGAAGGTCATCGTAGAGCGCCAGCTGGCCGGCGTTGACGATGCCCATGCTCAGGCCCGCCTGGATGGCGTGATAGAGGAATACCGAGTGGATCGCTTCGCGGACCGGATTGTTGCCGCGGAACGAGAAGGACACGTTGGAGACGCCACCCGAAATCATCGCATGGGGCAGGTTGTCATGAATCCAGCGCGTGGCCTCGATGAAATCGACCCCGTAGTTGTCGTGCTCCTCGATGCCGGTGGCGATGGCGAAGATGTTGGGGTCGAAGATGATGTCCTCGGCCGGGAAGCCGATGTCATCGACCAGCATCCGGTAGGCGCGCTCACAGATCTCGATCTTGCGCTGATAGGTATCGGCCTGGCCGACATCATCGAAGGCCATGACCACCACGGCGGCGCCGTGACGGCGACAGATCTGCGCCTGCTGCCGGAAGCTTTCCTCGCCTTCCTTGAGCGAGATGGAATTGACCACCGCCTTGCCCTGGATGCACTTGAGCCCCGCCTCGATGATGTCCCACTTCGAGGAATCGACCATGATCGGCACGCGCGAGATGTCCGGCTCCGAGGCGATCAGGTTCAGGAAGCGCACCATGGCTTCCTGTGACTCCAGCATGCCCTCATCCATGTTGACGTCGATGACCTGCGCGCCGTTCTCGACCTGTTCGAGGGCGACTTCCAGCGCGGTGGTGTAGTCCTCCTCCTTGATCAGACGACGAAAGCGCGCGGAGCCGGTGACGTTGGTACGCTCACCGACATTGACGAACAGCGAGTCCGGCTGGATGTTGAAGGGCTCAAGCCCCGACAGGCGGCAGGCCGGCGCGATCTTTGGCACCTTGCGCGGCGGGTACTGGGCGACCACACGCTTGACCGCCTGGATGTGCTCTGGGGTGGAGCCACAGCAGCCGCCGATGATGTTGAGCAGACCCGCCGCGGCGAAGGAGCCGATGATCTCGGCCATCTCGTCCGGGGTCTGGTCGTACTCGCCGAATTCATTGGGCAGGCCGGCGTTGGGGTGCGCGGAGACGAAGGTATCGGCCTTCTCGGACAGCTCACGCAGATAGGGGCGCAGCTCCTCGGCGCCCAGCGCGCAGTTGAGGCCGATGCTCAGCGGGCGCGCGTGACGCACCGAGTTCCAGAAGGCTTCGGTGGTCTGGCCGGACAGCGTACGTCCCGAGGCATCGGTGATGGTGCCGGAAATCATCACCGGCAGGCGCGGATGACCTTCGTCGAACAGCTCCTCGAGGGCGTAGATCGCCGCCTTGGCATTCAAGGTGTCGAAGATGGTCTCGATCAGGATCAGGTCCGCGCCGCCCTCGAAGAGCGCCAATGCGGCCTCGCGGTAGTTGTCGCGCAGGATATCGAAGGTGACATTACGCTTGGCGGGGTCATTCACATCCGGCGAGATGGAGCAGGTGCGGCTGGTCGGGCCGAGCACCCCGGCGACGAAGCGCGGGATGCCAGTCTCGGCGGCCACGGCATCCGCCGTCTTGCGCGCCAGGCGCGCCGATTCGAGATTGATCTCGTGGACCAGCGCCTGCATGCCGTAATCGGACTGCGACAGCTGAGTGGCATTGAAGGTGTTGGTCTCGACGATGTCGGCGCCGGCCTCGAAGTAGGCGCGGTGGATCGCCTCGACGATGTCCGGCCGGGTCAGCGCCAGCAGGTCGTTGTTGCCCTTGATGTCGCTTGGCCAGCCGGCGAAGCGCTCGCCACGGAAGTCTTCTTCCTCCAGCCCATAGCTCTGCAACATGGTGCCCATGCCGCCATCGAGGACCAGGATGCGCTCCTGCAGCGCCTGGCTCAGCGCGTCGGGCAGGGGCAGAGAATAAGGAACAGGGGATAGGGCTTGCGCCATGACGGACTCCAGCGTGCGTGACCTGTCGCGTTGTCTCCCGAACGTGTAGCGTTCTCTGCCAGGCCAATACTTTGCCAAGCCAGTACTTTGCCAAGCCAGTACCTTCTGAGCCCAGTACCTTGCCGAGAAAGTCACACGCCACAGGCGCGAACTCATTGCTATTGAGAGGCGCTGGCGAGGGATCCGCTCACGAAATCCCCGCCTGGCCAGTTTGGGATATCGTATCAGACTGCAGAATCGTCACGATGAGCATGATTCATGCGCAACATGAGTCAGTCAGGAGTGCCGGCAAGGGAGTGGTCGCGCGCAGGACACCAAACCCGAGTGATTTGCTCAGGATTGCGAGTGCAGCAGGTTTTCCTTAACATGGAGCCATTAGTCACCTGACATCAAGAGAGTCTCTGCGCCATGAGTGAGAGCATCCAGATTACCGATAGCGCCCAAGAGTATCTTGCCGAGCTGCTCGAGAAGCAGAACGTCGAAGGTATCGGTGTGCGCATCTTCATCACCCAGCCGGGCACGCCGTATGCCGAGACCTGTCTCGCCTACTGCCGCCCCGGCGAAGAAGAGCCGACGGATGAGATCCTGGATCTACCGAAGCTGAAGGTCTATCTCGACACGCATAGCGTGCCGTTCCTGGAAGAAGCGACCGTCGACTTCAATGCCGATCGCATGGGTGGTCAGCTGACCATCAAGGCGCCGAACGCCAAGATGCCCAAGGTCAACGCCGACAGCCCGCTGGAAGACCGCATCAACTACCTGCTCTACAGCGAGATTAACCCGGGTCTGGCGGCTCACGGTGGCGAGATCAAGCTGGTGCAGCTGACCGAAGAGCAGGTCGCCGTATTGCAGTTCGGTGGCGGTTGCCAGGGCTGCTCCGCCGTCGATCTGACGCTGAAGGATGGAGTCGAGAAGACGCTGATGGAGCGTATTCCGGAGCTGACCGGTGTGCGTGACGTCACCGATCACACCGACACGACCAACGCCTACTACAGCTGATGTCGGGTCTGACTTCGGGCCCGAGGACAGGGTCGAAGCCAAGCACAGGCCAGAAACGCAATCTCCCATCGATTTTCGGTGGGAGATTTTTTATGGGCGCGACGTCAGCCTTCAACCGGCTGAGGTGATCTGACGCGAGCCTGTGACATCCAGGCCAGGGCATACAGCGTATGAAGGGAGGTTCAGGGAAGTTGCTGCGTAAAGTATTAGATTTATCTGGTATCGTGGCAGTATCTTTTTCATGCTGGCAGCGCCCATCGGCTGGCCGGCATGACGCGTTTTCGTCGAACGTTTCCTCCCATCGTCAAGAGATAGCCTTCATGAGTCTGGCCAACCTGCGCTTTCGCACCATCAACATCATCATCTGTGTGCTTTCCGCCTTGGCGGGGCTGGTGTTGCTGGTCGTGTTGGCATTCATTACCCGCAACGTGTCCGACCTGCAGAGCGACTGGCAGGAATATCAGCAGGCACGCTCCGACAAGCCGCGCCTGGAAGGTCAGCTGACCAAGGCCCTGGGCTATGGCGGCATGGTGCATGACTTCAAGAATCTCGTGCTGCGTCAGGACCTCGAGCTGATCGGCGAGGTGCAGAACGAGATCGGTGCCGCTCGCAGCGCTCTGAGCCGTTATCAGAACCTTGGACTGACCCAGGGGGAGGAAAATGCGGTGGCGGGTCTGCGTGCCACCATCAGCCGCTATGAGCTGATGGTGCCCAGAATACGCACGATGATCGAGCAGGGGCGCTCGAGTGCCGATATCGACAAGCTGGTTCAGATCGATGATTTCCAGGCCGTCTCGGGGCTGGATACCCTGCGGCGTATCTCCATCGCGGAGCTGCGTGACAATGACAATCCGCTCGAGAACGGCATGGGCAAGGCTCGCCTGGTGGCCAACCTGCGCCGTGACCTCGGCTATGGCGAGATGATCCACCACTTCAAGAATTACGTGCTGCGCAGTGACGCCATCTACGGTCAGCAGGCGGCGCAGGACATCGAATCGCTGCGCGCCACCCTGGCGGCTTATCGTGCGCTGGGCATGAACACCGCCGAGCAACGTGCCATCCGCGATATCGCCGACGTCATCCAGTCCTACGGTGACCGCTTGAACAAGGTCAACCAGCTGCATGACGAGCAGGCAGACCTTTCACCGCGTGAGATCGATCAACTGGTCAAGGTCAATGATGCGCCGGCGCTTGACGCACTGGCGGTGCTGGATCATGAAAGCCGCATGCGGATCGGGGCCACCTCTGCCGCGGTCGGCAAGACGCTCAAGCTGCTGGCCACGGTGGCCCCGGTGGTCAATGGCCTGGCGCTGGCGATGATCGTGGTGCTGATCGGCATCTCGATGTGGCTGTTCGGGCGTTATGTGCTGGTGCCGATACGTCGTCTGACCCAGACCATGAATACCCTGGCCAATGACGATGTCAGCGTGGTGATCGACAGCACCCAGCACACCAATGAAGTGGGCCAGATGGCGCGGGCGCTGCAGAAGTTCAAGTACAACATCATCGAGAGCAACAACTACAAGAAGCGCATCACGCAACTGGCGATGCATGACTCTCTGACGGGACTGCCCAATCGACAGCATTTCTATGAGCGGGTCGAGCATTGGCTCGAAAGCGTCAATGACGAAGGCGGGCAGCTGGCGTGCCTGATGCTGGACATCGACAAGTTCAAGCCCATCAATGACACCCATGGCCATGCCGCCGGGGATGTGGCGCTCAAGGTGATCGCGGAGCGACTCAACCAGGTGGTGCGCAAGGGCGATTTCGTCGCACGTCTGGGAGGCGATGAGTTCGTGGTGCTGGTCCACAATGCTGACATCCAGGCGAATCTGGGTCGCCACGGGGAACTCGCCCAGCTGGCCCAGCGCATCATCGACAGTCTGGGCAAGCCATTCCTGTATGAAGAGCACAAGCTGGAAGTGGGCTGCAGCATCGGGATTGCCATCGCCCCTCAGCATGGCAGCGACCGTGAACAGCTATCACACAATGCGGACATGGCGCTCTACGCCGCCAAGAATGAAGGCCGCAATTGCGCGGTGCAGTTCAGCCGCCATGATGAGCTGGGCCAGATTGTCGCGACCGCCAGCAAGAAACGTGAGGGGCAGAAACAGCAGTGACGGAAGCCCTGGGTTCAAGCCCTGGAGCTCAAGCACTAGAGCAGAAGCCGCCTTTGCGGTAATGGAAAGGCAGCGGCAACGCAAGCAAGGCCAGATGCCGCATGAGCAGCCAAACAGACGGCGCCCCGAGGGGCGCCGTCTTGCGTCTGGTGGGGACAAATCATCAGCGGGCGGTGGGCAAGGGCGAGAGTTGCCCGGTACTGGTACTGGTACTGGTACTGGTTACTGGTACTTGTACTGGCCCGAGCTTGCACGCTCACCGATACGGGGCTTGGGATAATTCTACGTTATCCATACGCTTCGCGAGAATAATTTATGGTTTGCGACATCCATAACGGTTTGTTATGGTTTATAGCGAATTCGCCAACTGCGAAATATTTTATGAAAACCATGACAATGACTTCCACGATTCAGGGCCTGGCCCACCACACCCACGATGCCGTGATCAACCGCGCCAGCGCGCCGTTGTTCATCCGTCAGCCGACTACCGATGATGGTTGGGGCATCTACGAGCTGGTCAAGGCCTGCCCGCCGCTGGACCTCAATTCAGGGTATTCGTACGTTTTGCTGGCCACGCAGTTCCGTGACAGCTGCGCCATCGCGACAGATGAGGAAGGTGAGGTCGTCGGCTTCGTTTCCGGTTACACCCGCAACGACGCCCCGCAGACCTTCTTCCTGTGGCAGATCGCCGTCGGTGAGAAGGCGCGTGGTACTGGCCTGGCACGTCGCTTGATCGAAGCCGTGATGAAGCGTCCCGAAATGGCGCACGTGCGTCATCTCGAGACCACCATCACGCCGGACAACGAGGCGTCCTGGGCATTGTTCACTCGCCTCGCGGAGCGCTGGCAGGTGCCGCTGCACTCGCGTGAGTACTTCTCTTCAGACCAGCTGGGTGGCGAGCACCTTGCCGAAAACCTGGTGCGCATCGGCCCGTTTTTGCCGCGCGACATCTGAGTGCTCGACGCGCTCAAGGCTCTTGTGCCGCCAGAGCCCATGTGCAGCACGGGCGAATAGCAAGTCGCAAGAAGTCCCGGACGGGACGCCGTCATGATTCTTGTGTCGGTCGTCGAGAAGAATCACGTCCCGTCCGGCAGATGTTCACGACAGGAAGGTTGTGACATCTCCTGCTGACCCCATGTGTGAATGAGGTAGGGTCAGTGTCATTCGTTGGATCGTCTTTACATTCTGGTATGGCCATTTCAGTAGTCGGCCATCCATCACCAGGGAGGTGACAGCATGAATACGCAGATTCTCGAACAGATGGAATCCGAGGTACGCACTTATTCGCGTTCTTTCCCGACCGTTTTCACCAAGGCGCAGAATGCCCACCTGTTCACCGAGGACGGCAAGCGCTACATCGATTTCCTCGCCGGTGCCGGTGTGCTCAACTACGGGCATAACCATCCGGTACTCAAGAAGGCACTGGTCGATTACATCAGCAATGATGGCATCATCCACGGCCTTGATATGTGGACTTCCGCCAAGCGCGATTTCCTCGAAGCGCTGGAGGAAGTGATCCTCAAGCCGCGTGGTCTGGACTACAAGGTCCACTTCCCGGGGCCGACCGGCACCAACGCGGTCGAAGCTGCCATTCGTCTGGCGCGCAAGGTTTCCGGCCGCCACAACATCGTGTCGTTCACCAACGGCTTCCATGGTGTGACCATGGGTGCGCTGGCCACCACCGGTAACGCCAAGTTCCGTGATGCAGCGGGCCTGCCGGCGCAGGGTGCGCAATTCGTGCCTTACGATGGCTACATGGGTGAGGGCATCGACACCGTTGCCTACCTCGACAAGCTGCTCAAGGATTCCTCCAGCGGCCTGGATCGCCCGGCAGCGGTGCTGGTCGAGACCGTGCAGGGTGAGGGCGGTATCAACCCGGCCTCCATCGAATGGCTCCAGCGTCTGGATGCCTTGTGCAAGGAGCACAAGATCCTGTTGATCGTCGATGATATCCAGGCGGGTTGTGGTCGTACCGGCAAGTTCTTCAGCTTCGAGCACGCCAACATCGTGCCGGACATCGTCTGCAACTCGAAGTCGCTGTCTGCCTCCGGTGTGCCGTTCGCGATGGTGATGATGCGTCCCGAGCTGGACCAGTGGAAGCCGAGCCAGTACAACGGCACCTTCCGTGGCCACGCCCTGGCCTTCGTGACCGGCGCCGCCGCGCTGCGCCACTTCTGGAGTGATGACAAGTTCGAGCGCGATATCCAGCGCAAGGGCCGTATCGTCGAAGATCGCTTCCAGAAGATTGCCGCCAAGGCCCGTGAGAACGGCTTCGAAGCGCACGAGAAGGGCCGTGGCCTGATGCGCGGTATCGATGTCCGTGACGGTGATCTGGCCGATGCCATCACCTCACGCTGCTTCGAGCAGGGCTTGATCATCGAGACCAGTGGCCACTCCGGTCAGGTCGTCAAGTGCCTGTGCCCGCTGACCATCCGCGACGAAGACCTGCTGGAAGCCCTCGATATCATCGAGGAAAACGCTGCCGCAGTGCTGTCCAAGTAACACTGTCTTCCCGCGGGGCGCCCGGTCATCGGCGCCCCGCGGGTCATTGGTGAGCTCTTGGCTTGCCATCCCCACCGATTGCCCATCCAGGTCATCCCTTCGTTACGGTAATCGCCATCTGTCAGCTGTCGATGTCAGGCAGCCTAGTGAGGAAAACACATGATCGTTCGTAATCTCGAAGAAGCCCGCAGCACCGATCGTCTGGTCAAGGCCGAGAATGGCAACTGGGATAGCACGCGCCTGCTGCTCGATGAAGATGGTGGCAAGTGTTCGTTCCACATCACCCGCATCTTTGAAGGTACCGAGACCCACATCCATTACAAGCATCACTATGAAGTGGTGTATTGCATGGAAGGTGAGGGTGAAGTCGAAACCTTGGCTGATGGCAAGATCTGGCCGATCAAGCCGGGCGACATCTATATCCTCAACGAGCATGATGATCACCTGCTGCGTGCCACCAAGACCATGCACCTGGCCTGTGTGTTCACCCCGGGCCTGACCGGCAAGGAAGTCCATCGTGAAGATGGCTCCTATGCACCTGCCGAAGCCTGAGGCCCTGTCTCGTCGTGAGTGAGGCGCGAAGCGTCTGACCTCAAAGGGACAAGCGTCATCCAGAAAGCCCCGTAGCCTTGCTGCGGGGCTTTCTGCGTCGTGGTGGTGAGAAACCACTCCGTGAGGTTGCCGCACAGCAGAGCGTGCAGGGATTTCCACGCTCAATTATCGTTAGTGGTGCGCAGCTTGCCGGCTCTGCCTGTCAACAGTCGAGACGAGTATGCTCAAGTACGAACATGCGGTTATATCTCCTGGAAATTCCAACGAGGCAGTAAGCCATGGCAGATTCCACCCCAAAGACGACCCTCGCGCCGGGTGGCCGGCCCGGCTTCAGGCCGGCGGCACCTCATCCGCGTGAAGAAGAGCGTCTCAATAGTCTGCATTCTCTGCATGTATTGGATAGTGATCATGAAAAGCGTTATGACGATCTGACGCGGCTGGTCGCCGATATCTTTGATGTGCCCATCTGCCTCGTGTCGCTGGTGGATGAAGACCGCCAGTGGTTCAAGGCCCATTGCGGGCTGGATGCACGGCAGACGGGCAGGGATCTCGCCTTCTGCGCCCACGCGCTGCATGAAGAGCGCTTTCTGGTCATCAATGATGCGCGCCAGGATGAACGCTTCTTTGATAACGCCCTGGTGACGGGGCCACCGCATGTCTGCTTCTACGCGGGTGCCGTGCTGCGTGACAGCAGCGGGCTGCCGCTGGGGACTCTGTGCCTGATCGACCACAAGCCCCGTCAACTGGATACGGCCCAGCTGGAGCGGCTGGAGCGCTGTGCACTGCTGGTCGAGAACGAGCTCATCCAGCGTGATGCGCTGCTGGCAGAGCGCGCACGCGCCACCCTGCAAGCCAATATCGACCCGATCACCGGCTACAGTCTGCGTCGTCGCTACCTGCAGCGAATGACGGCCTGGCTGCAGGAGCGCGCCAGCCAGGGGGAGCTGCAGGTCATTCTGGTCAAGCTGCAGAACGCCGAAAGGCTGCGAAAGCAGCAGGGCGTCGACTTCTACGAAGGCGTGCTGCAATCCCTGTCCCACCAGCTCAATGAAAACTTCGATGACGAGGGCCTGCTCAAGGGGCGCGTCAGTCACGACACCCTGATGATCCTGTTGCCGCGTGACCAGGCATTGCACGGCATGCGCTGGCATCGCTTCGTGGAACAACCCTGGTTGCTGCATCTCTCCGCCAACAGCCGGCCTGATCTGTTGATCGGGGCGGGCACCTTTGTTAGCGATAGCATGTCAGCAGCGGAACTGGTCGAGGTGGTGGAAGAGGAGCTTGCCTGTGCCAGTGAGTGGGCGCCAAAAGAGAAGGGCGTCCAGTTCGCGGATCTCACGGACAACCTCAATCTGCGCCTCGAGATGAACAATCGCTTTGCCCAGGCGCTGCGCGACAATGAGCTGTGCATCCACCTGCAGCCCATCGTCACTGCGGGCAGCCAAGGCCTCAGCGGCCAGGAAGTGCTGCTGCGCTGGCAGGACAAGAACCGCTGGATCACCCCCCATCAGATGTTGCGCATCGCCAGACACGCGGGGCTGGATGAGGAACTCGACATCTGGGTGCTGCGCAGAAGCTGCGCCTTGCTGAGTCATTGGCTGGCGACCAGGAAGGGCAACGACAGCCTGTTGCCGCTATCGCTGAACATCACGGCGTCGCGCCTGATCGAAACCGAATACATGGATGCCCTGCGCCGTGTCCTGCGCCTTTACCGGCTCAAGGGAGATTGCCTGCGCCTTGATGTCAGCGGTGTCGAGAGTTTTTCCGCGACGCCCGAGCCATTGGTGCTGGCGATGAAATCGCTGGCCAATGACGGCATCAGCTTCTGTGTCGACCGTTTCGGCCCTGAGCATGACAGCCTGCGCTTGTTGAGCATGCTGCCCATCACCAGCGTGAAACTGCATCCGCGCTGGATCAGTCTGTTGCAGACGGATCCGCGTCAGGCGCGCCTGTTGAAAGCCTGGACGGCGGCCTTGCATGTGTTGGAGATCTCCGCCGTGGCGGTTGGTATCGAACACTCACGCCAGCGCCAGACCATGATAGATCTGGGCTTTGACCAGTTGCAGGGATACGCCTTCGGAGAGCCCATGGCGCCAGAAGAGGATTACGGCAAGTGGCTTTCCAAGGTGGAGACATCGCTCGAGCAGCATGCGGGTGACTCCGCCGCCTCATGAGGGTTGGGCTATCAGAAGCTTGAATCGACAAAGGCTGGCGCTATCGAGGGGTGAAGCTATCAGGCAAGGCTTGAAGCTATCAGGGGCTCACGTCATTGCCGCGCACGAGCGTCATTTCGACTCAGCTGCCGATGAGTCACAGGGACAGCGCTGAAATGCCAGAGTGATACTGGCGGCTTCCAGGCCCAGTTTGCGCATCGAGGTCCGGTTCAGGATGCGACCATCCGGTTGCAGATACATCCAGTCATCCATGCTGAACTCCCAGGTACTGTCGTTGATCGGTACCTGAAGCACGTAGTTCATGCGCAAGGCATTACCGCGGGTCGTCGCTGTCGCTTCGCCCGTTACATCCGCCGCTCGACCAGTCCATTGGCGATCACCCGCCGGGGTAAAGGTCCAGCGGCGGTGTTGTGTCTCGCCATCGGCATAGACGAAGTCTTCCTTCAGAATCAGCTGGTTGCCTTGCATGCTGCCGATGACATCGACCACGAACCGCCGCGTCACCTCGCCACGGTAATCCTGCACCATGCCCCAGCCACGTGTGTGGCCCAGGAAGTAGTCATCGATGCGCAGCTCAGGGCTGCTGCCCGCGTAATCCTCTATTTGAGGCCCGCTACAGGCTGACAATCCCGCTGCCATGATCAACATGGCTGCGCGGCCGCTAAGGCATCGAATGCCGTTGTGCACGAATCCAGAGGTTGCTGACAGGCAGGACGGGAAGGAGGGCATCGCTGACTCCGGTTCGCGCCGATCCGTGAGTCATCACGGCGCGCGGCAATGTTGAGTGACAAGATGAGCGGTGTAGGTCACATGTGGTCCGAATTATTCTACAACACTTGTGCATGAATGCTATCAAGGATAAGTTTGTTCGCGCTCTTGGGCAACGGGCTGTTTGGCACTTGGATCGTGAAACAGGCTATCGCTGATGCAAGCCGACAGGTTCAACTCGCTGGACTTGGCCCGACGACTCGACCTGATGGACCTGACCTGATGGACCTGACCTGATGGATCAAGGCAACTGACTCTACGGGCGCCCAGGATCACTGATGAAACCTGCATACCCTTTAGTTCGTATAATATATATTATGTTAAATTCAGTAGTTTGTGAGGGTGCTCAAGCTGTGTACGTCGGTGCTTTGTACATCCGGACTGTGTACGTAAATGCTCGTGCGTCAATCGCTAGGTGCAAAGCCTCCTCCGCGCGAATGTCAGCTTCTGCATGCCTGCCTCTGAATCTCAGGTTCTGCCTGTCGATAAAGTCAGCCGATGGAGTCAATCGACGTTCCCGCCTATCTTTTGCTGAGTGCCCTGCGTTTGATCAGTTGAGCGACAACCTGCCCATAGCGGATGCATTGAGTGTGCTGACGTCGTCTCTTTTGGCGTGCCTTGTCAGTTTGGCGACAGTCTGACTCGCTTCGTCGGCGGGCTCTCATCCGAGATCGTGTCGTTGCCATGTTGTGATCCCGCGCTGATGATGCGCTTATATCCTGAACAATGCGCAAACAGTGAGGTCTGGCTGTGCAAACTGCCGCGAAGGATGCTCCTGTCTGGGGGCTGGATTCCATCAAGGTTTTCGTCACCTGAAGGCGACGCAAGCCAAGCTGGCGTTATATCTCTAGCCGGCTGACAGCGGCCCTGACCCACGCCTGGTGGGAGCTCGTGTGGCCTGTCCTCGACTGGCGACAGAAAGTGATCGCTACGTTGGTGAATCGCAGGCAATGGCTCGGCGTCAGGTGCTGAAACATGGACAGTCACCATTCGGGCTACGTATGATCGCCCCCAGTAACGCTTCGGTGCTAGAACGCCCAAGCTATACAAGGGAATACCCAGGCATCGTCGGATCAGTGTGCTGACTGACTGACGATGGACAAGAATTATGTCTGCCGTTCACACAGGTTGTAGAGCGGCAGCAAGGCTGAACAGGAACCTTCTCCCCTATGCTGATCCGCAAGCTGCTATTGCCTGTTACCTTGACCAGTGTCGTCGTCATGGCCGGCTGCGTCCCGGCACAACCGCAACCGCAGAAACCGGTATTGACGCCAGATGCCTTCTCGCAGCGCATCGACGCCCTGCAGGAACAGCTGGCAGGCCAATGCAACGTCCAACAGCAGCAACTTGCCGACCAGCAGGCGCTGAGCCGCTCTCTGCGTCGCGACGTGCGGGAAGTCGGCAGTCAGCTGCGCCAGATCCATGCCGAAATGGAGCAGCCCGCACAGCCGCAGGCCGTGGAAGCCTGCAAGGCCGTGACCGACAACCCCATCCTCGACAAGACCCTGCTTGGGCGCGTCGAGTGGGTCGGCTTCCCGACCATCAGCAGCTACTTCAAGGCACGTATCGACACCGGGGCCAACACCTCGTCGCTGTCCGCGCGTGATATCACCGAATTCGAGCGCGATGGCGCCAAGTGGGTCAAGTTCAAGCTGGCACTGCGGGATGACGGCAAGTATTTCGTGGCGGGCGACCGTGACAAATGGGTCGAAGCCCAGGTCAGCCGCACGGTGACCATCATCCAGGCCTCCGGTCGCGAAGAGCGTCCCGTCGTCAGCCTGCTGATGACGCTGGGTGACATCAAGCAGAAGGTCGAGTTCACCCTCAATGATCGTCGTGATCTCACCTATCCGGTATTGCTTGGCCGTCGCTTCATGATGGACATCGCTGCGGTGGACGTCAGCCGTACCTTCATCAATGCACGTCCGGAATATCCGGGCAGTGCACCCAGTAACGAAGCGGCCAAGGACGAGGACCCGAACGAAGGCAACCGTGACTGAGTGGCAAGCGCCCTCCTGTCTCCTCTGCCCGGCTTCGCTGCCTGACATGGCTCGGTGCTCCACCGAGCCATCATGACTGCTCCAGACATTTCAAGGACTCCCATGTCGCGTTTTGCTTTCTATCTTCTGGTCGGCCTGTTGATGCTGATCGGTGTGGGCCTGACCGCCTATCGCCATATATCGTTTGATGTGCCCTGGGTGCCCGGTGCACAGCAGAAAGTGTGGGATATCGAAGCCCAGGTGGCCTTCACGGCCACTGGCGGCCCGGTCAAGGCGTCGCTGGCGCTGCCGGAAAATCAGAAAGGCTACAGCGTCCTGACCGAGAACACGGCGTCCTCGGGCTTCGGGCTGTCCTATCTGGATGACCTGCCGGGGCGTCGTGCCGAATGGTCGATCCGTGAAGCGGCAGGCTCGCAGCTGCTGTATTACACCGTGACCATGCTGGAGTCCGACAACGCGACGCCTGCGGCCATCAAACGCCTGCCGGCCCCTCAGGAAGTCTCCTGGGAGCGTCCTTACGATACCGCCGCGGCCCAGGTCATCGATCAGGCCCGTGAGCGCAGTGCCGATTCGTTTACCTTCGCCCGCGAGTTGATCAAGCAGTTCGACAATCAGCGTCAGGGCGAGAATGCGCGCCTGCTGCTGACCCAGTTCGAGCGTCCGGAGCTCATGCTGCGCCTGCTCAATGAGGCCGGTGTCAGTGCGCGTCTGGTCAGCGGCCTGAGTCTGGAAGACGGCCGTCGCCGCCAGACGGTCTCGTCCTGGCTGCAGGTCTTCGCCGAAACGCCGCAAGGCAACGAGGCAGTGGATGTCGAGGCCGCCGACGCTGAAAACATCAACACCGACTGGGTGCTGATCAACCCGGAAACCGGCAAGCAAGGTGAGCCGGATAACCTACTGCTGTGGGAAGGTCGTGGCGCGCCGATGCTGGAAGTCGAAGGCGGCGTGAATTCCCGTGTCAGCTTCTCGATGATCCGTCACAACGAGCCGGCGGCCGTCGCGGTGCGCAACAAGCTGGCCAATGACGAGCTGCTCAACTTCTCGATCCACTCCCTGCCGCTGGAAGAGCAGGCGCTGTTCAAGACCATCCTGCTGATCCCGATCGGCGCACTGGTCGTGGTGCTGCTGCGTGTGCTGGTCGGTCTCAAGACCTCCGGTACCTTCATGCCGGTATTGATCGCCCTCGCCTTCATCCAGACAAGTCTGGTGACCGGCTTGATCGGCTTCCTGCTGATCGTCGCGACGGGCCTGGTGATCCGCAGTTACCTGTCACGGCTCAATCTGCTGCTGGTGGCGAGGGTCTCGGTGGTCATCATCACGGTGATCGCGATCATCTCGATCTTCTCGGTACTCGCCTATCGCTTCGGTCTGAACGCCGGCCTGACCATCACCTTCTTCCCGATGATCATCCTGTCGTGGACCGTGGAGCGCATGTCGATCCTGTGGGAAGAGGAAGGTCCCAAGGAAGTGCTCAAGCAAGGTGGCGGCAGCCTTCTGACCGCTGTGCTGGCCTATCTGGCGATGAACAATCCGTGGGTGCGTCACCTGACCTTCAACTTCCTCGGTCTGCAACTGGTGCTGATGGCCTTCATCCTGCTGCTCGGCAACTACACCGGCTATCGTCTGCTGGAATTGCGCCGCTTCAAGCCGCTGACGGAGGATTGAGATGCTCTCGTCATGGCTGAATCGCTGGTCGCGCAACTGGACCACGCCGGGCGCCTTGCGCGCCCGGGGGGTTGTCGGCATGAATCGCCGCAACATCGGGTATATCTCGAAATACAACGACCGCCGTCTCTATCCGCTGGTCGATGACAAGCTGCAGACCAAGCTGCTGTGTCAGAAATACGGCCTGGCCTCGCCGGAGATGATCGGCAAGGTCGCCAGTCAGTTCGAGGTCGAGCGCGTCGTCGACATGGTGCGTGATCACGCGGGTTTCGTGATCAAGCCGGCCAAGGGCTCAGGCGGCAAGGGGATCCTCGTCATCGAGCACCATGATGGCGAAGAGTATGTGAAGCCCAGCGGCGCGCGCATCACGCGTGCCGACATGGAGCGCCACGTCTCCAACATCCTGTCAGGGCTCTATTCGCTGGGCGGCTCACCGGATGTGGCGCTAGTCGAAGGCTTGATCTCCTTCGATCAGGCCTTCGCCGAGTTCACCTATGAGGGTGTGCCGGACATTCGTGTCATCGTCTTCAAGGGCTATCCCGTGATGGCGATGATGCGCCTGTCGACGGCGGCCTCGGATGGCAAGGCCAACCTTCACCAGGGCGCGGTCGGTGTCGGGTTGGATATCGGCAGTGGCTGGGCGGTGCGCGGCGTGCAGTACGATCGCCCGCAGTTCGCGCACCCCGATACCGGGCACGATATCTTCTCGCTCAAGGTGCCGCAGTGGGACACCCTGCTCGAGCTGGCTGCCGGTTGTTACGAGATGACGGGACTGGGGTATCTGGGCACCGACATGGTGCTGGACCGTCGCCATGGTCCGATGCTTCTGGAGCTCAACGCTCGACCGGGGCTGGCCATCCAGATGGCCAATGGCGAGGGCCTGCGCAAGCGACTCGAGCTGATCGAGCGTCAGCCCGACGGTGTGCCGGTCGCCGAGCGTGTCGCCTTTGCGCGCAAGCATTTCTCGCGCAGCAAGGAAGATGTCGCCAATGTCGGCATGGCGCCCATCGCGGACTGATATAGGTCCTGAAGGTCTGCTGAATGAATGATCAGGCAGCCTGACAACCCGCAAACAGAAACACCCCGCCTTGGCGGGGTGTTTCTGTTTGGTGAGTCGCAAGCGAAGCCTCGGCTCAGCCGGGGTCCATGCTCAGCATCAGGCGGCTACCATTGGGTACCACCGGTGAGCGATGGATCAGCCCTCGCCCTTCGTTGCCCGGCCAGCACTCGCCCTTGAGCAACGCCAGGCTGCCCGGGCGCAGCTCATGTATCTCGCCGGGGGCCAGGCAGATGTCCTGATGGCCGGGTTGGCCGTGGCCCAGCGCCAGTCTGTCGGCGGCATGTTCCGGCAGCCACTGGGTGCCCGGTCCATCGTAGGTCGTCACCAATCTGACCGGGATGCGATCGACATGAAAGCGCGGGCACATGGCGCTCTGGGTCATCTCCAGTCGCATGCCGATATCCTTGACCTCGAAGAGCTCGCCCATGGCCTCACCCAGCACACGGATATCCTCTATCAGCGCAGTCCCGGCATCCGGTGCGGGAAGGTAGCGCTCCAGCGCCTCACGCAGGTCACTGATCGGGCCGCGCCAGCGCATGCGCAGCGGGTAGGCACCCGAGGATTGGGCCTTGACCGCCATCTTCAATGCCGCATCGATGCGGCGTTGCATCACGGCCAGACTGATGTCGGGGTCGAAGATGGCCCCCAGGTCACGTGCCTCGTGACCGATATGCCAATGGGTCGCGGGCCTTGGCGCCGACGCGAGGGTCGAAGGTGACGAACTGGCTGCCAGGCGTGTCTCGGGTCGTGTGTGAAGGGGTGGGTGCAGCGCCTCGAACTGGGCCATGAATTCCTCCTGTCAGGGATGGTCGCGGGTCTATCACCGCGACCAGAAAGCGATAATTGTTATGTTATATCATATTGATCACTTGTCCATGCTTTCATGTTAGCTCCGCGCCGTGCGTTGCCTTTACGTGACTCACGCAGCCCCGATGCCTTTGCCGGTGGCCCGCCATGGCCCGTTTGCCCTAGAATAAGCATCTGGTCATTCAGGCTGCGCGCTGACGCACTTGCCCTCATCGCGCTTGACGCCTTTTGACATCCGGGATTCACGACACTCAGGATTCTTCATGCCAGAGCCACTTTCGCTGATCGACCAGGCCGAACGTCAATGTCTGGCGCGCGGTGTGCGATTTACGCCGATTCGGCGACGTGTACTGGAAATGATCGCGACCAGTCATGGCGCACTCAAGGCGTATGACCTGCTGGACCAGCTCGCCAAGGAACATGGCGCTGCCCGCCCTCCCACGATCTATCGTGCACTGGACTTCCTGCTCGAACAGGGCCTCGTCCATCGCATCGAATCACTCAATGCCTACCTTGCCTGCCACTGCCCGGAACATCAGCACGGCTTTCAGCTGTTGATCTGCCGCGGCTGCGGTCGTGTCGAGGAAATGCATGATGACGATCTCGGCACCCGGCTTGTCGCCAGCGCCGATCGCCATGGTTTCTCGATCGAACGCCAGACCATCGAACTCGAGGGGCGTTGCCAAGATTGCACCTCTCAAGCAGCTGCCATGGCAGAAAACGCTCAGTGAACGGCGCTTGCGAGCGCTTTTGATACGATATAACATTTGCTTCCCACGGAGGACGTCACATGCTGGACATCCGCATCTCACAGGCGCAAGTCGTCAACGAAGGCACCATTTCCACTCAGGATGTGGGCATCAAGGACGGGCGTATTCACGCCATCGGCAGCGACCTGTCTCACCTTGCTGCACGTGAAGTGATTGATGCCGCCGGCCGCCATCTGCTGCCGGGCATGATCGATGATCAGGTGCACTTCCGTGAGCCGGGCCTGACCGCCAAGGGCAACATCGCCACCGAGTCCGCTGCTGCCGTGGCTGGGGGGATTACCACCTTCTTCGACATGCCCAACGTCAAGCCGGCGACCCTGGACAGCGATGCACTGGAAGCCAAGTTTGCCGTGGCGGCCGGTCGTGCTCATGCCAACCACGCCTTCTATCTGGGGGCCAGCAACGACAACCTGGAAGCGATCAAGACGCTGGATCCGAACCAGACCTGCGGCATCAAGATCTTCATGGGCGCCTCTACCGGCAACATGCTGGTTGATGATCCGGAGATTCTCGAAGGCATCTTCAAGCATGCACCGACGCCCATCGTCACGCATTGCGAAGACACGCCGATGATTCTCGAGAACGAGGCGCGCTGGCGTGAGCGTTTCGGGGAAGACGTGCCCTTCTCCGAACACGGCCTGATCCGCTCGCGCGAAGCCTGCATCAAGAGCTCGCGTCTGGCGATCGACCTGGCGACCCGCAACGGTACCCAGCTGCATGTCCTGCACCTGACCACCGCCGAGGAAATGGCGCTGTTCAAGGCCGGCCCGATGAAGGGCAAGCAGATCACCGCCGAAGTCTGCGCGCACCACCTGTGGTTCAGCGACGCCGATTACGACACCCGTGGCAGCCTGATCAAGTGCAACCCGGCAGTGAAGACCGCCGAAGACCGCGCCGCCCTGCGCGCTGCCGTGATGGATGGCCGTATCGACATCATCGCCACTGATCACGCACCGCATACCTGGGAAGAGAAGCAGAACCCGTACTTCAAGGCGCCTTCCGGCCTGCCGCTGGTGCAGCATGCCCTGCTGTCACTGCTCGATCAGGTACAGGACGGCATCTATGACCTGGCGACCCTGGTGCAGAAGACCAGCCACAACGTGGCGGATCGCTTCTCCATCGTCGATCGCGGTTACATCCGTGAAGGGGCCTTCGCAGACCTCGTGCTGGTCGACCTCAATGGCGAGACCAGCGTCACGCGTGACAACGTGCTCTACAAGTGTGGTTGGAGCCCCTTCGATGGCGTGACCTTCAAGGCACGTATCGATGCGACCTTCGTCAACGGCGTGAAAGCCTATGACGGCAAGACCGTCAATCCGGTGGCCAACGGCCAGCGTCTCTCGTTCAACCGCGGCTGATGGCGGTCCTGGCGTGCCGGTTCTCGGCACGCCCTGCCCGCATCATGCCGTGATCACTAGCAAAGGAAGTGGTGTCATGAGTATGCATGCGGGCTCTCCCCTGGCGTCTCGCCAAGTGTTGTGTGAAAAGCTGCTGTCCCGGGTCCAGCGCACGCTGGGTCCGCGGGCTGCGCGTGTCTTGCCGCTGAGTGTGCTGGGCGTGCTTGCCGCGTTCGCGACGCCTGCCGCCCACGCCCAGGACAGCGCTCCTCTGCATGTGGCCGTCAGCGTGCCGCCCATCGCGTGGATGGTCGATCAGCTGGCCGGTGAGCATGTCGAGATCACCACGCTGGTCAAGCCGGGCGACAGCCCGCACGCCTACGACCCGACCCCGCGCCAGGTGGCCGAGCTGTCGACGGTCCCGCTCTATCTCGCCATCGGTGTGCCCTTCGAGCAGGTGTGGTTGCCGCGCCTGGTGAAGAACAACGCCGAGATGCAGGTCGTGCATCTGGAAGAGGGTCTCAACACACGCCACTTCGGCAGTGGTGAGGCCCATGACCACGGTCATGATGAAGCGCATGCTCATGAGCAGGACGCGCATCACGATGGTGATCACGACGATCGTGATGAGTACGACGAGCATCATGACGAGCATGCTGATCATGAGGCCCACGAAGAACACCACGATGAGCACGCTGATCATCAGGAGCATGGTGCCCAGCATGGCGAGGATGAGGACCTCGGCGAAGCCGACCCCCACCTCTGGCTGGACCCGCAGCGCATGCAGACCGTCGTCGAGCGTGCCGCCGAGGTGCTCGAGGCCCGCCTGCCGCAGCATGCCGGCGAGATCGATGCCAATGAGCAGCGTCTGCTCAAGACCCTGAGCGAGCTGGATGCGCAGATCGCTCAGACGCTGGCGCCCTACAAGGGCCGCAACTTCCTGATCTTCCATCCCAGCTTCGGCTACTTCGCGGATCGCTACTCGCTCGAGCAGCATGCCATTGAGGTCAGTGGCCGTGAGCCCACGCCGCGCGAGATGGCCACGCTGATCACGCGTGCCAAGGATGAGAACATCGGCACCATCTTCGTCTCGGGGCAGTTCTCCCAGACGGCGGCCAAGCGGATCGCCAGCTCCCTGGAGGCCGAAGTGGCCGTGCTGGACCCGCTGGCAGAGGACTATCTCGACAACCTGAAGCACGCCACCGAAGCGCTGAAGGCGGGTTTCGAGTTGACTGACAGCCAGTAATTGCCGGCCGGGTATTGCGCATATCGTCTGATCTTGCACAATGCCCTGCCCCATCGAAAAGTCAGACGGGCGCTCATGCGCCCGTCTGCGTTGCAACGAGGTAGCTTACGTCATGGTCAGTCCCATCTCCGTCGCGCGCCCGCGCACGGACAGCCATCCGGAGGCGTCAGCCACCGGGCGCAGTGTCGGACCGGTCTTTCGCCCGGTGCCGGCAGATGCACCGGATGCCATTGATATTCGCGGCGTGACCTTCCGGTATGGCGAGCAGGTCATTCTCGACGATGTCGACTTTCAGGTCGGCGCGCGCGAGATAGTGGGACTGATCGGGCCCAACGGTGGCGGCAAGAGCACGTTGCTCAAGCTGATACTCGGTCTTCACAAGCCGGCGGCTGGCTGTGTCCGGGTGCTGGGGCGCACGCCCAAGGCTGCCGCGCGCCATATCGGCTATGTGCCGCAGTTTGCCAACTTCGTGAAGCGCTTCCCCATCCGCGTGGAAGATGTCGTGCTGATGGGACGTCAGGGGCGTCGTCGTCAGTGGGGCCCCTGGCCACGCGCGGACCGTGAGGCGATCGGTGCGGTGCTGGAAGAAGTCGGCATCAGTCATCTGCGCCGTCGGCATATCGATGCCCTCTCCGGCGGTCAGCTGCAGCGTGTGCTGATTGCCCGCGCCCTGGCGGCCGAGCCTCAGTTGCTGCTGCTGGATGAGCCCACCGCGAGTGTCGACAGCGATGGCGAGCGCTCCCTGTTCGAGCTGTTCAATCGGCTGGCCAATCGCATGAGCGTGGTGGTGATCAGTCACGATCTCGGTTTCATCAGCGATTACGTCGATCGGGTCGCCTGCCTCAACCGCAAGATGATCGTCCATGACACCGAGACGCTCACCGCTGAATCGATCGAGCGACTCTATGGTGAAAACGTCCAGATGATCCATCACCATCACTGATGTCGCGGCCGGTGACTGTCCGTCTGGCCTGTTTCACTTCCTTCACGTCGCCCGCTCTGCGCTCTAGGCTTACATTACATGAATTTCATCACCGCCCTGGGCAGCCAGGATTTTCTCCAGAACGCCCTCTTCGCCGGCCTGCTGGCCAGTCTTGCGGCCGGGCTGGTCGGCCCCTATGTCGTGGTACGCCGCATCGGCTATCTGGCCGGGGGTATCGCCCATACCGTGCTTGCCGGCATGGGGATCGCCTACTTCATGGGCGCAAGCCCGCTGGTCGGCGCCTTCATCAGTGCCATTCTTGCCGCCCTGCTGATCGGTTACATCAGTCTCAAGGGCTTTGATCAGGAAGACACCGTCATCGGCGCGCTGTGGGCCATCGGCATGGCCACCGGCATCCTGTTCATCAGTCAGACCCCGGGTTACAAGGTCGATCTGATGAGCTATCTGTTCGGCAATCTGTTGCTGGTGCCCGCGGATGCCATCGGCACCCTTGCCTGGATGGTGGGAGGTCTGGCGTTGGTGTTGCTGCTGGTGCATCGCCCGCTGACTGCGGTGATCTTCGATGAAGAGTTCGCGCGTCTGCGGGGCGTGCCGGTCAAGACCCTCTACCTGCTGCTGCTGGTGATGGTGGCGATCACCGTCGTGCTGCTGCTGCAGGCAGTGGGCTTGATAATGGTGCTGGCCCTGCTGTCCCTGCCTGCCGCGCTTGCCGGTCATCATGCGCGCTCACTGGGCATGATGATCATGATCGCTAGCCTGGCGGCCATGGCCTTCACCACCGGTGGGCTGGCGCTCTCCTGGCAGTTCGACCTGCCGGCCGGCGCGACCATCGTGCTGGTGGCCGGTGTCGCCTACCTGCTGTCGCTCATCTGGCGCAGCGCCCGTGGCGGGCTGCGTCGCTGATTCGCGGCTTGTGATATTGAATACTGCGTGAGCCCCTGCCGGCGTGACATGACGCTGACAGGGGCTTCGATATGGACTCTGCAAGGAAACACCCTCGATGGCACAGGATGGACTGCTCAAGTCGCTGGAGAATGCCGACGTCGGCGAGAAGGTCGCGCTGGAAGCGCTGATCGCCGCCTTGCCCTGGAATGGCGACGGCCTGATTCCCGCCATCGCGCAACAGCATGGCAGCGGCGAGGTATTGATGATGGCGTGGATGAACGCCGAAGCCCTGCGCGAGACGCTCTCCACCGGTCGCGTGTGCTACTTCTCACGCTCGCGCAGCAAGCTGTGGCGCAAGGGCGAGAGCTCGGGCCAGCAGCAGAAGCTGGTCAGTACGCATCTGGACTGTGATGGCGACACCTTGCTGGTCAAGGTCGATCAGACAGGCCCTGCCTGCCATACCGGGCGCAAGAGCTGCTTCTACTGGCGCCTGGATGCTGAAGGCGCCGAGATTACCGATGCACCGATCATTGATCCGAACACCTTGTATGGCAACGCCTGAACGTCGCCACCCGCTCAGGCGCGGCGTGACGTCGGTCATGACGCGCCTGCTGACCGGCTTGCTGCGCGGCTATCAGCTGGTGCTCAGCCCGCTGCTGGGGCCGCGCTGTCGCTTCTATCCTTCCTGCTCCAGTTACGGACTGGAGGCCATCAAGGTGCATGGGCCCCTCAAGGGGTGCTGGCTCACGGCCAGGCGTCTGTCGCGCTGCCACCCGCTGGGCGGGCCGGGTGGCGTGGACCCCGTGCCACCGCGCAAGGGTCACGCCTCGTCTGCCAGCTGCTGCGGTGCGCATGATCAGGACGACGCGCCCAGGCCTTGAGGGCATACGCCTTGTGATTGACTGGGTTGAGTGCCCTGCGAGCGGCGGAGTCTTGCGGCTGGCTGCACGCATGTGAAGTGTTTCTGTGCTATCATTCACATGTGTATGGCGTCAGCTGTGATGCCATCGTCAGTCAGCAGGAGAATGTCATGTCCACCGCAGCCGCCCTCGATCGTGTGTCCCCGACCAGCCCCAGTGCGGGCCGTGTCGCCCTCAAGTCCTTCTTCAACATCATGGAGAAGTGGCAGTGCAGCGCGGCGGATCAGCGCGTGCTGTTGGGGGGCATCGGCACCACCACCTATCACAAGTATCGCAAGCTGCCGGAAGTGCGCCTGCCCAACGACACCCTGGAGCGTATCTCCTACGTGATGGGGATCCACAAGGCCCTGCGCATCCTGTTCAGCAATACGCCCGAGATGGCCCATGAATGGGTGCGTCGTCCCAATCGTGCGGCGCCCTTCAATGGTCAGAGTGCGCTGGATTACATGCTGGCCGGTCAGGTGGTCTCGCTGGCCGACACTCGCCGTTATCTCGACGGAGTGCGTGGATGAGCGAATGGACGAGCGAAGGCAAGCATGTCGATGACTCCGCCCTGCCCGCGCTGACGCTGCCGGACTGGCAGAGCGCCTGGCGCGTGATCTCCAGCGCCTTTCCGCCCATTTCGGTATTCGAGGATATTCTCGAGCCTGATGAGCTGGAGATGGCGTTTGCCATCGAGGCGCTGACCAATGACCGCCTGCGCGAAGAAGCCGGCGAGCTGAGTCGCGTCGCGCCGCAAGACCGCATCAGCGGGCCGGGCTCCACGCCGGTGATGGCAGCCTTCACGCACATCGGGCGTGCCTCGCGCTTCACCGATGGCAGTTTCGGGGTCTATTACTGCGCCAGTACGTTGGATACCGCGATCAGCGAGACCCGCTTCCACATGGCGCGCTTTCTGGCCGATACCGCGCAGCCCAGTCAGGAAATGACCATGCGCAGCTACGTCAATCGCGTGACGCAGCCACTGCATGACATTCGCGAGGGCCATGACGCCCTTTGCCAGCCAGACATGGCCAGCTACCCCGCCGGTCAGGCCTTTGCCGCCAGACTGAGGGAGGCTGGCAGCTTCGGCCTGCTCTACCCCAGCGTGCGCCACGCTCAGGTGGATGCAAGCGCCGAGTGCGCTGCCATCCTGCGTCCGCCGGCGGTCAGCATCCCCATTCAGGGGCCGCACCTGCGCTATGTCTGGGATGGCCAGCATCAGGCCATGACGCATGTGCTGGAAGTGCGCGAGCATCGCTGAGAGCGTGCAGGCGCCCTGCTGAACAGTCTGAAATTACCCTGAGAACGCCCTGGGTGAGAAAGCCCTGAGAAATTATTTAGAAAGACACAAAAAAAGACGCCCGCCATTCCGCTCGAAATCTCGAGACTGGAATGGCGGGCGTCTTGCGTTACTCGTGTTGGCCCAGACCTTAAGCATCAGAGCTAAAGCGCCAGGCCTCAGGCGTTGGCGTGCAGCTCGGCGACGCCGTAGATACGCTTGAGCATCGCATGCAGGCCGTTGGAGCGCGTCGGCGACAGGTGCTTGTCGAGGCCGAGCTCATTGAGGAAGGTCGGCTGGGTGGCGACGATTTCCTGCGGCGTCCGGTCGTTGTAGATGCGCAGCACCACGGCGATCAAGCCTGCCACGATGGCGGCGTCCGAGGTCGCCTGGAAATGCAGGCGCTGCTCGCTGCCTTCGCCACGCACTTCAGGATGAATCCAGACGTTGGACTGGCAGCCATCGATCTTGGTCTCAGGGCCTTTCAGCGCTTCCGGGTATTCCGGCAGCGCCTTGCCCATGTCGATGATGTACTGATAGCGGTCCATCCAGTTGTCGAAGAAGCTGAATTCCTCGACCAGTTCCGCCTGCGCTTGTTGCGCGTCGCTCATGCTGACTCCCGATGATGTCACTGCAAAGTGTCTGAAGATACGCTGTCGCCATGATAACGCCTGACCTTGCCGGACGCACGGCGCCTTGGGGTCTGAGCGTGGTGACAGCGCTCATGGGTCGTGTTCTGGCGCCTTGGGCGGATGGCCTGACGTCGCCAGAGAATGCCTGGCCATCTGCTGCTGCCACTCGCTGTCCTCGGCGTGCAGATAGCGCGATGTCGTATCCAGTCGCGAGTGTCTGGCGGAGCGCGACAGAAAGCGCAGCTCTACCCCGGCCTGTGCCTGATGGGTGATCGCGGTGTGGCGCAGCCAGTGAGGGCTTGCCTGATCGAGAGTGCGTGCCATCAGCTCGCTGGCGTCGCCGGGACTCTGGATTCGCTGGCGCATGTCGATGGCGGCTTGGGCAAAAGTCTGCTTGATCAAGCGGTAGAGCTGGTTGTCGCCGAGCGGTGTCGTGCCATCCAGGCGCGCCAGCAGCGGCAGCGACTCGTCGGCGGGCAGTGCCTGCGGCAGATCACTGAGCCCGCGCAGGCGTCGCCAGCGAACCAGCGCCTCGAGCATCGGCGGCGGCAATGGAATCTCGGCCAGCTTGGCGCCCTTGCCTATCACGCGCCACCACCATTGGTCTTCCCGCTTGATGATATCGCCCATCCTCGCGGCGGCCATTTCCGCGATGCGCGGCGCCATCAAGTAGGCGAATGCGAACAGAAAGCGCTGGCGCTCGGCTACGAAGCGCTCGCGGGACACCCCGTCCTCAGGCGAAGCACCGACCGGTGCCAGCTCCTCGCAATGCGCTTCGATACGCCCCCACAACCAGTCCCACAAGGGGCGCTCGAGATAGCGTTCGATGCGCAGCGTGCGGTTGTCCATGCGGCGCTTGTCGCGCATCAGGCGGAACGGGTTGCGTGACAGGTAGCCGGCCTCGATCAGCCAGGCATACATGCCCTGCAGAATCACCAGGCTCTGACGGCGGCTGGCGGGGGCCAGCGGGCCGCGAAAGGGTCGCCACTGCGGATGCTTGCGGGCGCGCACGCTGCCAATCCAGACCTCTGCAGGTTGAGGGTCGGCCAGAAACGCCTCGAAGTGCTCGAGGCGTTCGCGATCCAGACTGGCCAGAGCGGATTCTCTGCCCTGCTCTCCCTCGGCCTTGAGCCATAGCAGTAGGCGCTCCGCCTCCTTGCGATAGGCACGCAACGTCTGAGCACTGTGCCGGTATTCATTGATCCAGGCGGCCACAGCTTCGACATCCGTGCGGGCGCGAATTAATGAGCGATCGTCAGCGGTCGTCAGCTGGGCATGCCGCTGCATTCTGGATAGCTCGCCCTCCAGATGCCCGACCAGCGCGGTGATACCGTCATGCGTGCTTTCTTCCACCGATCAACTCCCGTTGCAGAATCTTGGCCGTATATCGCCCGTCTGGCGCGTCATATCAGGCGTGCGCCGCTCTGTGGCGCCCCTTTCCTGCTCTATCCTTCCCTGTTCTGACCAGGCTTGGCCTGTCCTCGGGGCTGATTGTGACGTTACGGCCATGATAATTCAAGATAAGGCGCGTAATCATGAATTTATTAACCTATCCATATCGTAAATTACGTATTACGTAATATGTAATTATCTTTATCTTGTCAGAAAACATCGCTAAGATGGCCGCCAGGCTGATGACAGGCTGACGGCAGAAGAAGGCGAGCGGCAGCCACGCTGACGCTCTCGTCAGACGGCGTGCACCATCCGCTGCCTTTGCGTGTATGAGAGTGCGTACTGGAGAGTGGTAGTTGGCCGCGCTTCATGGCGTAATGGCGGTCAAGCAGCAACGACTGACGACGTATCAATGACAGACTACGGACGGAGATTCCCATGGCGCGCACTGGCGTCCAGTACGAGGATGTACAACGAGCCATCGAGTCACTGATGGCACGGGGCGAGGCCCCGAGCGTGCAGAAGATTCGTGAAGTGCTGGGGACCGGCAGCTTCACCACCATCAGCGATCACCTGCGTGACTGGCGCCAGCGGCGCGCCGAGAAACGTGATGAGCCGCTGAGCCAGGCCATGCCTGACAGTCTCACCGAGACCCTGGCCACGGTCTGGAAGGAGGCGCAGTCACTGGCCAATGAAAGCCTGGTGCACTATCGCCAGGAAGCGGACAAGCAGGCCATCGAGGCGCGTGAGGCCGAAGCGCAGGCACAGCGCCGCGCGGAAGATGCCGAACAGCGCCTCAGCGCCCTGTCCGAGCAATTGGCCCAGGTGCAGGCGCGCCTTGAAGAGCGCGTGCAGGCCTTGGCGACGCTGACCAATGAGCAGGAACATTGGCAGCAGCTGCAGGACAAGCTCGAAAAGCGTCTGACCCTGGCCCAGGAAGATATCGCGGCCATGGAGCGCACGCGTGAAGTGGACCATGAGCGCCATCAGCAGGCGATTCAGGCACAGGAAAGCGAGTGGAAGGAGCGCCTCGCGCAGGAAGAGGCGCGTCATGAAGCCAGTGAAACGCGCCTGATGAAGATGCTGGATGATGCACGTCTCGAGAAGAGCGAGCTCGACAAGCAGCATCGACGTCGTCAGGAGCAGCTCGAGAAGCGTGTCGAGCGTCTCGATACCCAGGCAGCCGAGCAACGCAAGCAGGTGCAGGAAGAAGAGCGTCGCCGCTTTGAGGAGACTTCGGCTCGCCAGCAGCGCGAGACGGAGCTCAAGGACATGCGTGCGCAGCTGGAGCACTCCTCGGCGGAATACTCACGCCTGGAGGCCCAGCTCGGGCAGCTGACGCATGAGAACAAACTGCTCAAGGAACGGCTGGCCTTTGCGCCCTTGCCGCCTTTCGTATGCTGAAAGCCTTGTCGAGTGATCACCACGCACTTGCGGCGTGATCTCCGTGACTGACATGACGCAATGCACACGAAAACGCCGCCCATCAGGGCGGCGTTTTTTGTCAGTGCTACCGTGTTCTCATTCTCGTGATACCAAGCTTGTGATATCAGAGCCGTCAGTGTCGTGATGGCGACGCCATCGGGTGGCTATCAAGTTGTCGAAGGTGCAGCGAATACCTCACAGCAGCTCTTCCGCGACCAGTGCCAGACGTGAGCGCTCGACGCACTTGAGTGTCACGTGACTGGCATGCGGCCACGAGCTGAAGCGCTGCACTGCCACCGCAAGGCCGCAGGTGTTGGCGGTCAGATAGGGAGTGTCTATCTGGCCCACATTGCCCAGCAGTACCACCTTGGTGTTGGCGCCCGCCCGTGTCAGCAGGCCCTTGAGCTGCTTGGGTGTCAGGTTCTGGGCTTCATCGATGATCAGGAAGGTGTCGCTCAGCGTGCGGCCGCGCATGAAGGACGGCGAGCGAATCTGGACGCGATTGCCGATCCAGGCGCGCGTGGCCTCCTCGTTCCAGGCGCTGGTGCCTTCTCCCTCCTTGCGCAACAGGTTGTCCATGTTGTCGTGGAAGGCCCCCATCCACGGCGACATCTTCTCTTCTTCGGTGCCAGGCAAAAAGCCGATCTCTTCACCCATCGCGATCGGCGCGCGGGTGAAGATGATGCGCTCGAAACGCTTCTTCTCCAGTGTCTGCTCGAACGCGGCAGCCAGCGTCATGTAGGTCTTGCCGGTGCCTGCACTGCCCGCGATCGACACCATGTCGACGCTGTCGTCCATCAGCAGGTTGAGGGCGAAGTTCTGGCGACTGTCATGGGCATTCACCCCCCAGGCGCTGCGCTCGTTGCGATAGTTCTGCAGCACTTCCAGGCGTGCATAATCGTGCTCCAGCTCGCGCACGATGGCCTCGAAACTGGCGCCATCATCCCCATCGCAATCCGCGATCAGCATGCCCGGGTACCAGTCCTTGGGCATCTGGCCTGACAGTTCATAGAAGGTGCGATGGTGCTCGCGCGTGACGGTGACATCGACCTGCATGTCGTCCCAGACGCCCTGGCCGTCGTGGCCGGCCTCATGAAAGAGCTTGACGCCCTCGATCATGGCGTCGCTGTCGGTGAAGGCGCGATCCGTCAGATAGTCTTCCACCGCCATGCCCAGGGCGGCGGCCTTGATGCGTAGATTGATGTCCTTGGTCACCAGGATGACCGAGGCGTCCTGACAGCGTGCAGACAGGCTGCGGGTCTCGGCAAGAATGCGATTGTCGGCACAGGCGTCGCTCTGATCGACATGGCCGGAGAGGAAGTGAAGGTTGCCCGCGCCATTCATGGAAGGCGGGAGCGGAATTCCACGCAGGATTTCCTGAGGTGTGACATCCGCGGTGAGATCGGACAGCGTACGGCTGATCTGGCGGGCGGTATGGGCAATCTCCTTGTTGCCATTCTTGTGCTTGTCCAGCTCCTCCAGCACCGTCATCGGGATGACGACATCATGCTCGTCAAACTGGAACAGGGCTGAGGGGTCGTGAATCAGCACGTTGGTATCGAGGACGTACAGACGACGGGACTGCTTCTCGACTCTTACCATTGGCGACATGCCTTCCGTTGGAGTGTGCCCCTTGAAGCTAGCACGCTGAATATGTCGATCGTGTTGCAAAAGCGCGTTCATATTTCACGCTAGCCTTGCAGACAGGTCACGCAAGGCAGGCGCATACTGTTGCTCCCTCATGAAATGCCCCCTTGCCTGGTGGTGAACAGCGTCATGCTGAGCAGCGCCACCTGGCAGCAGAGAGAGCCAGCCGCGCCGCACGCAAAGTCAGCGCCTCAGGTATAGGTCAGCGCCGCAGGCATGAAAAAGCCGCCCACCGAGCATCTCGGGGGCGGCTTTTGTTTAGGCCCTCACGGCATCAGCCGTGAGGGTTGGTGCTCAAGCGCTATCTTGTCGAGCAGATAGCGCTTGGGCGTCAGGCAACGGCGGGTTGCTGACGACGTCGACGTACTTGCAGGAAGCCGATCAGCCACAGCAATGCCAGTGCCGGCAGCATGGCGATTTCCTTCGGCGGACGCTCAGCCGTCTGCTGGATGCCATCGATGGTGTAGTCGAAATCGATGCCGGCCTGCTGTGCCACGCTGCCGTACTCGATCATGCTGACCAGCACCTGCTCGTCGCTGATATCCAGCGTCAGGCCGACATCGGTCAGACGGGCTTCGCCACTCTCGGCATCAGAAACTGGCAGCAACACGGTCTTGGAGACCTCGTCGCCATCCAGGTTGATGCCCGAGACGTGAATCGGCAGCTTGCTGTCCA
The DNA here is from genome assembly GCF_029846435.1 of Cobetia sp. 1AS1. NCBI lineage: Bacteria > Pseudomonadati > Pseudomonadota > Gammaproteobacteria > Oceanospirillales > Halomonadaceae > Cobetia > Cobetia sp. 1AS1. The sequence goes on along the minus strand of NZ_JARWKU010000002.1, from coordinate 116,265 downwards.
CCGGCGCTTCGGCGATCAGCGTCTCAATCTGCTGCGGCGCGGCCATGGTGGTGGGCGGATAGATCATGTCCCACCAGTAGCCCGGACGGAACAGCGTGAAGGTGATCAGCAGCAGACCGATGGTCTCGTACCAGCGCGTACGCGTCAGCCAGTAGCCTTGCGTCGCCGCCGCGAAGACCAGCATCGCCGCGACGGCCGAGGCCACCGTGATCGCCAGGTGCCAGTAGCTGTCGATGTTCATCAGCAACAGGTTGGTATTGAAGATGAACATGAACGGCAGGATCGCGGTGCGGATATCGTAGGTGAAGCCCTGGATACCGGTCTTGATCGGGTCTGCCTTGGCGATCGCGGCCGCCGCGAAGGCGGCTAGCCCCACCGGTGGCGTGTCATCGGCCAATATCCCGAAGTAGAACACGAACAGGTGCACGGCGATCAGCGGCACGATCAAGCCGTTTTCCGCGCCCAGATTGACGATGACCGGCGCCATCAGCGTCGAGACGACGATGTAGTTGGCGGTCGTCGGCAGGCCCATGCCCAGGATCAGGCTGATCACGGCAGTGAAGATCAGGATCAGCATCAGGTTGCCGGCCGAGATGAACTCGACGAAGGCGGTCATCTTGAGGCCCAGCCCGGTCAGGGTCACGGTGCCCACGACGATACCTGCCGCCGCGGTGGCCACACCGATGCCGATCATGTTCTTGGCACCGATCACCAGGCCATGGAAGAGGTCTTCGCCACCGCGTTGTGCGGCGCCGCCGACATTGCCTTCCTTGCGGAAGATGGCCACCAGCGGACGCTGGGTCACGGTGATGAAGATCATGAACAGCACGGCCCAGAAGGCCGACAGCCCCGGTGACATGCGCTCGACGGTCAGGCACCACACCAGCACCACGACCGGCAGCAGGAAGTAGAGACCGACCTTGACGGTCGGGCCGACCGGCGGCAGTTCATCGATGTCGCCTTCCCCAAGTTCCGGGAAGCGTGCTGAATAGGCGATCAGTGCCACATAGGAGGCCAGCAGCAGCGGCAGCACGATCCAGACCGCGCCATCCCCCGCCAGGGTCTTGATCCAGCCGATGCCGTAGTAGACGACCAGCGTGAGTATTCCCATGCCGATGAAGACGGTCAGGAAGGTCAGCAAGGTCGCGATCATGCTGGTCTTCTGGGTGCGCTTGAGGCCTTCCATGCCGGCCTTGCACGCTTCCAGGTGCACGATGTAGATCAGGGCGATGTAGGAGATCAATGCCGGCAGCAAGGCATGCTTGATGACGTCAAGGTAAGGAATGCCGACGTATTCGACCATCAGGAAGGCCGCGGCACCCATGATCGGCGGCGTCAGCTGGCCATTGGTGGACGCGGCCACTTCCACGGCGCCCGCCTTGGTGGCCGGGAAGCCGACCTTCTTCATCAGCGGGATGGTGAAGGTGCCGGTGGTGACGACGTTGGCGATGGAGGAGCCGGAGATGATGCCGGACAGGCCAGAGGCGACGACGGCGGCCTTGGCCGGCCCGCCCCGCATGTGGCCGAGCATGGAGAAGGCCATGCGGATGAAGTAGTTGCCGGCGCCAGCACGTTCCAGCAAGGCACCGAACAGCACGAACAGGAACACGAAGTCGGTGGAAACGCCGAGCGCGACCCCGAATACCCCTTCCGTGGTCAGCCACTGGTGGCCGAGCAGCTTGTTGAGGCTGGCCCCGGCATGCGCGATGACATCGGGCATGTAGGCGCCGAACAGGCTGTAGAGCAGAAAGACGCTGGCGACGACCGCAAGGGGCGGCCCGAGTGCGCGCCGTGTGGCTTCCAGCAGCAGGACCAGGCCGATTCCCGAGAACACCAGGTCCACGGTGGTATAGGCGCCAGCGCGACGTGCCAGTTCATCACTGAAGATCAGCACATAGGCGACACCCGCCACGGCGAAGATCGCCAGGGCCCAGTCATAGAGGGGAATGCGGTTGGCGGGAGCCCCCTTGTAGGCCGGGTACGCCACGAAGGCCAGCGAGATGGCAAAACAGAGATGCACGGCGCGCGCGGTGTCGGAATTGAGCAGTGACAGCGGCGAGGCGTGATAAAGCTGAAACAACGACCATGCCAGTGGAATCAGCCACATGAAGTGGCGGCCCACGAAGCCCACGGGATGACGGCCGCCGGTTTCCGACTCCAGCATCTCGAGGACTTCAGCATCATGATGCGTCTCGGCGTCTGGCGACTGAGACGTTGCTGCAGTTTGGGTTTTGGTCATTTTTTGTGATCCGGTACGCGAGTCAGGCGATGGCTGACAGGTCTCCTTCTTGCTCGACCAGAAGGCCCTGCTCAACCACATGCTTATCAAGCTGGTTACGTCTTCAGTATGTCCGGCCTGACAGATGTTTCCATTGATTCACCCGATCAGGGCGTAAATTTCCTGAACGATTTCCTGAACGGGCAGTGAGCTAGGCTCGTGACGAGCGTGAGACCTTGCCTGGTCACGCTTGTCCATGCTGCGGCTGCCGTCACGCCACTTGCCACTCGCAGGCAAGTCTTGATTGCGCAATGACGGCGGGTGTCTCTGCTGCGCTTTCCCTGCTCGGCCTTTTCCTGGTTGGCCCTTTCCTGCGCGGCCTTTTCCTGCTCGACTTAAGTGGCCGCCCGGGAATGCAGACTTTCCACAAGCACGGAGACCGCAACGAGTGCGGTCTCCGGGAATTCCCTGTGCTCCCTGTGCTCGGATCCCTGAGCGCAGGATGAGCGCTCATGCACGGCGCCTCGCAGGCGAGGCGCGCAGGGCATATCACTCGCTCAGCAGGCCAGCTTCCTTGTAGTACTGCTTGGCGCCATCGTGCAGCGGCGCTGTCAGGGAAGCATTGACCATCTCTTCCTTCTTCAGGACCTGGAACGCCGGGTGCAGGCGCTGGAACTGATCGAAGTTGTCGAACACGGCCTTGACCACTTCGTAGGCGACGCGGTCTTCGACTTCGGCACTGGAAACGATAGTTGCGCGAACACCGAAGGTGGTCACGTCGTCATCGTTGCCGCGGTACATGCCACCCGGGATGGTCGCGACGGAGAAGTAAGGCTTCTCTTCGACCAGCTTGGTGACGGCGTCGCCGGTGACATTGACGATGTTGGCGTCACAGGTGGTGGTCGCTTCCTTGATGGAACCGGACGGGTGACCCACGACGTAGACGTAACCGTCGATCTTGTTGTCACACAGTGCGGAAGACATCTCGGAGGCCTTGAGCTCGGAGGCCACGGAATACACGCTGGTGTCCTTGTCCTGAGAGGACAGCAGAGTGTCGATGGTCGAACGCTGACCGGACCCCGGGTTGCCGATGTTCATGCGCTTGCCTTCCAGCTGGTCGAACTCGGTCACGCCGCTGTCCTTGCGAGCGACGACGGTGAACGGTTCCGGGTGCAGGGAGAACAGTGAACGTAGGTCCTTGTTCGGGCCGAAGTCTTCGAAATCGCCCTTGCCTTCATAGGCATTGTAATGCGCGTCAGACTGGGCAACGCCCATGTCCAGCTCGCCGGTACGGATGCTGTTCAGGTTGTAGCCGGAACCGCCCGTGGACTCGACGCTGCAGCGAATGCCGTGTTCGGCCTTGCCACGGTTGACCAAGCGGCAGATTGCACCACCAGCCGGATAGTAAACGCCTGTTACACCGCCGGTGCCGATGGTTACGAAGGTCTGCTCGGCGGCGCTGGCGCCTCCGGAGATCCCCATCAGGCCAAGACCTGCGGTCGCGACCGCCGCTGTCAGCGACTTCTTGATCATGGTCATGTTGAAACTCCCTTTGCTGGCTTGTTATTGGTCTTGCCGTCGTGCACCTCGATACCGGCCAGGCCCTTGCTTGTATCGCGTGTGAAACAGGCCGATTTTCAGGCTTATCCACTGCCACATGGCTGATATTTCAGTAATTTGAGGTGCATAACGCTGCACTGAGACTAGCATAGCTGAAGTGCGCGAGTACCAGCTTGTCATGCTTTATGCTACGAAAGGTGTAGGTGTTGGCAGTGAACTGCGCAGACAACGACTTGTCCCGCCAGACGAGAATTGCCGCTTCCTCATTGCGTGCAACTTTCAGCGCGGATTCAGATAGTCGCTGCTGCTGACTGTGTAACCTGCACCGTTACTCAGTAACCATGACTCCCCTTTCTCAGATGATTTGCTCCTGGGAGCACGCAGAAGACGCATGCAAAAACGCCCCACGGCAAGGCCGTGGGGCGTTCTGTTTTCGATGTTCTGTTTCGACGTTCAGTCTTTTCGAAGCTCAGTCATTTCGACGAGCCGTCTTTGCGACTGACTTGTCAGGTGCGCGTGACACTGCGCATGGTGACGAACTCTTCCGCTGCCGTCGGGTGAATGCCCACGGTCAGGTCGAAGTCGGCCTTGGTCAGGCCGGCACGCACGGCGATGCCGATGCCCTGCATGATCTCACCGGCTTCATCACCGACCATGTGCACGCCGACGACCTTGTCGCTGGCATCATCGACGATCAGCTTCATCAGGCTGCGCTCATCGCTGCCGGACAGGGTGTGCTTGAGCGGACGGAAGTCAGCGGTGTAGACGCGGATGCTGTCGAACTTCTCGCGCGCCGCTTCCTCGCTGAGGCCGACGGTACCGATGTTCGGATGACAGAATACCGCTGTCGCGATGCTGTCGTAGTCCAGACCACCCACGACGCCGTCGCCGAAGTGCGCACGTACCAGGTGCATGGCTTCTTCAAGTGCCACCGGCGTCAGTTCCGGGCCACCGATGATGTCGCCCAGCGCGAGGATGGACGGGGTGGTGGTCTCGAAGCGCTCGTTGACGCGCACGGTGCCATCGACATTCAGCGCCACATCGACATTCTCGAGCCCCAGGCCTTCGATGTTCGGCTTGCGACCGGTGGCGGCGAGGATGCAATCCACTTCCAGCACCTGGCCATCGCTCAGGCGCACGCTGTAGATGTCGCCCTGCTTGTCGATGGACTCGACCGTGGTGTTGAAGTGCAGGTTGACGCCTTTCTTGGCCATCTCGTCACGCGTGAACTCGCGCACTTCGTTGTCGAAGCCGCGCAGGAACAGGTCACCGCGATAGCTTAGGTGCGTCTCGGCACCCAGACCATTGAAGATGCTGGCGAACTCGACGGCGATATAGCCGCCACCGATGACGAAGAAGCGCTTCGGGAAGCTTTCCAGATCGAAGATGCGGTTGGAATCCAGCGCATGTTCACGACCCGGGAAGTCCGGCAGGAACGGCCAGCCACCGGTGGCGACCAGGATCTTGGCCGCGGTGTGACGCTCGCCATTGACGACGACGGTGTTGGCATCGGCGATGCTGGCACGGCCTTCGATCAGCGTGGCGCCGGAATTGTTGAGCAGATTGCGATAGATACCGTTCAGACGAGAGATCTCGGCGGTCTTGCGATCGCGCAGGGTCGCCCAGTCAAAGCGCGGGGCGTCGCCTAGATCCCAACCGAAGCCGGCGCTGTCCTTGAAGGAATCATGGTAGTGGGCAGCATAGGAGTAGAGCTTCTTGGGCACGCAACCGACATTGACACAGGTACCGCCGAGGTAGCGGTCTTCTGCCACGGCAACGCGGGCGCCGGTCGCGGCGGCGGTCCGGGCAGCGCGAACGCCGCCGGAGCCGGCACCAATGACGAACAGGTCGAAGTCAAACTGGCCTGTCGCAGGCTGATGGGTCTGATCGGTCACGGGAATCTCCTTGATGAATTGGCCACATGGTATCAGGACTCGCGCGGCCTCGGGAGTCCCGTGTCGCTGGGCACGGTTACCCGCGTATCGGCCTTCAGGTTGACCCTGTGGCCTCTGACACGGTAAATATGTCCAACAAGCATGTTAGACAAAAGTTACAACGTGCTGGCACAGGGGCTAGCACCGTCATTGGCGAAGCGCTCCGCGGACGCGTAACATTGTTGCTCGTAACACTGTCGCTCGTAACCATAGCGCTCTGACGTCTTGCCTGACGCTGCCGTGAACGCCTGTCTCATGGGCCTGAGCCAAGAGGCTCTGCGCCCTAGAGGCGCCACGGCCAACGTCCCTGTGCGACAACCGTCCCCTGCCCCCGTCATTTGAAAAAGTGGTCTCCCTGCCATGAGCAATATCGAAAAGCTGCTTGAGCAAAACAAGGTCTGGGCTCAATCCATGACCGAGCGCGACCCTGAGTTCTTCAAGCGCCTCTCGGACCAGCAGAATCCTGACTTTCTGTGGATCGGCTGCTCGGATTCCCGCGTACCGGCCAACCAGATCATCGACCTGCCGCCCGGCGAAGTCTTCGTTCATCGCAATGTCGCCAACCTGATCCACTACAACGACATGAACGCGTTGTCGGTCATCCAGTACGCCGTCGATGTGCTGAAGGTCGAACACATCATGATCGTCGGCCATTACGGTTGTGGTGGCGTGCGTGCCTCGATCACCGGCGGTGACAATGGCATGGTCGACTACTGGTTGCACACCCTGCGTGAGCTCTACAACCTGCACTATGACGAGCTCAAGCACCTGCCGCTGGATGAGCAGGTTGATCGCATGTGCGAACTCAATGTCCGCTCTCAGGTGCAGAACCTGGCCAGAACCAAGATCCTGCAGCGTGCCTGGGAGCGCGGTCAGAAGCTGGAAGTGCACGGCTGGGTCTACGGCCTGTCCGATGGTCGAGTGAACAACCTCGATTGCACCATCAGCAACCTGTCACAGGTGCCGCAGCTGTATCGTGTGGACCGCATCGAGCCTTTGCCGCAGCAGGACTGATCAGGCCGACGTGATCCAGCTGCCGGTGCTCAGGATGCCGGTAGCAACATCAGCGCCCTCCAACGCGCCTCCCATTCAGGAGGCGCGCCGCGTTTCAGGCCTCCCTCTTATCAAGACCGACCCTCCAGCGCCTTTCTCCCACTGTCAGTGCTTTCCAACATCGACTGCCTTGGCGTCTATCGAATGGAATCAGGCCTGGCAGCCACCGGCACTGGAAAGCCTTTCACGTGTTTTCAGCGCAGCGTTTGGGAATTTTACAGCGCAGTATCGCCCTTGCAGGCCTTCGTGGAGGGCCTCTGAGGCGCAACTTTGGTCGCAGAACGCCATGCGCACCAATCAAGTGCAGAGACTGCACGCATTGGAAAATCACTGCCTATCCTGTCGGCTTTTCTGCCGCTGATGGTGTCTGTTTATCGCCAGGTGGCGTGAAGCCGGATTGGCGGTATTCAGCGTACGCAATGTCTCTCAATCAGGCGATGTCGGCTGACGGAACTGATACACACCACGGCTATGCAGCGCCCGAGAATTCCCCCAGATCTCGATCATCAATATTGCTTCAAATAGTTGATTCTATTGGAATTGACTTGTCATCAAGGCTTGCAGCGTGAACGAGGCAGGCCAGTGTCACGGCGGCTTGCCCAGCATATGGCAGTGCTGAATTGCTCCGTATTGCCCTGAGAGGAAGCGCCCTCAGCTCGCGGCGTTATTGAGGTGAAAAATGGCGACGCCGTGTGACATCCGAGGTGTCGCCTCGTCCATTGCGCGCCCTGCACCAGCCTGGATGACGTTGCGTGGTCAGGAAAAGGCTATTCACCACCTGCATCCGGCTACTCAACATTTCGATTGTCCCGCGACCAAGTGACTCTCTACTGTTAGAACGCATCCTGCGCGTCTGCCTCGACAGCCGCGCAGGATCGCCACAACAACAATCAAACTACACAAGCAAAGGGATGCTCATGACCCGTCAGAATGCCCTCCAGTCTTTCTTGCCCAAGAAGACCCTGTGTGCGCTGATCGGCAGCGCGACATTGGCCATGGCGGCTCCGGCAATGGCCGAAGACGTCACCCTGCGCATGGCCTACGACGCTGACCCCGTGACCCTCGATATCCACGAGCAGCTCTCCGGCGGCACCCTGCAGCTGTCGCACATGGTCTACGACCCGCTGATTCGCTGGAACAAGGACCTCGGCTTCGATGGCCGCCTGGCCAAGAGCTGGGAGCGTGTCGATGACAACACCATGCGCTTCCATCTGCGCGAAGGCGTCAAGTTCCACTCCGGTAATGATTTCTCCGCCAAGGATGTGGTCTGGACCATCGAGCGCCTCAAGAAGAGTGCCGACTTCAAGGCCATCTTCGCGCCGTTCACCGACGTCAAGGCAGTCGATGACTACACCGTGGACCTGGTGACTGACAAGCCGTTCCCGCTGGTGCTGAATGCCGCCACCTACATCTTCCCGATGGACAGCGCGTTCTATTCCGGCGAGACCGAAGACGGCAAGGCCAAGGATGAGATCGCCAAGGCGGCCAACACCTTCGCCTCACGCAACGAGTCCGGCACGGGCCCCTACAAGGTCGCGGACCGTCAGCAGGGCGTGAAGATCAGTTTCGAGCGCTTCGAGGATTACTGGGATACCGAGTCGCCGGGTAACGTCGATGACATCGTGCTGACGCCGATCAAGGAAAACGCCACGCGTGTCGCGGCGCTGCTCTCCGGCGACATGGACTTCATCGCGCCGGTACCGCCGACCGATCTGGAACGCATTCGCAAGCAGGACGGCGTGCACCTGGTCGAGATGGGCGGCACCCGCATCATCACCTTCCAGATGAACCAGGAGCGTGTCGAAGCCTTCAAGGACAAGCGCGTCCGTCAGGCCGTCAACTACGCCATCAATCAGGAAGGCATCGCCCAGAAGCTGATGAAAGGCTTCGCGACCCCCGCAGCCCAGATGTCACCGGATGGCTATCAGGGCCACAACCCCGAGCTGACGCCGCGCTATGACGTGGCCAAGGCCAAGGAGCTGATGAAGGAAGCCGGCTACGAGGATGGCTTCGAGATCAGCATGATGGCGCCCAACAACCGCTATGTGAACGACGCCAAGATCGCCCAGGCCGTGGCCTCTATGCTGGCCAGGATCAACATCACGGTGGACCTGAAGACCCTGCCCAAGGCTCAGTACTGGCCGGAATATGATGCGCGTGCCGCCGACATGATGATGATCGGCTGGCACTCGGACACCGAAGACAGTGCCAACTTCTTCGAATTCCTGACCTTCTGCCCGGATGCCGACAGCGGTGTCGGTCAGTACAACTCCGGCAACTACTGCAATCCGGACGTCGACAAGATGGTCACCGAGGCCAACCTGGAGACCGACACCGAGAAGCGCGCCAAGATGCTGCAGGCCGCCGAGAAAGCCGTCTACGACGATGCCGGTTTCGTGCCGCTGCACTGGCAGAACCTGGCCTGGGGCGCGCGTGATGGCGTCAACATCGAGCCGGTGCTGAACGTGATGAACTTCCCGTACCTGGGGGATCTGGTCATCGACCAGGAGTGATCCCACCGCGTGAGTGAGTGACAGGCACTGAACCGCCTTGCATCGTTCAGCGCCATGTTCCTGGCCACGCACCCCTCGCGACAGGCAAGTCAGGCAACCGGAGATAGCCTAAGCGAACTCTCTGGTTGCCCTGCTGACCTGAACGTGACGACTTACCCCCGCCTGTTCTTCCCCCTTGGTCATCGCCTCTCGGTGATGGGTTGGGGAGCCTGTGCCCGATGACTGGCCAGCGACAGGCGGGATACCTGACACCCAGCGTGATCGGCCAGCATGGATAGGGCCGACGCGCGCGAGACCGTGATGTTCACGAGGAAGGTGGCGATCCATGATTGCCTTTCTGATCAAACGCCTGATGCACGCCGTACTGGTCATGTTCGTGATCAGCATCATCAGCTTCGCCATCCAGGACAACCTGGGCGACCCGCTGCGCGAGATGACCGGCCAGGCCGTGTCGGAAGCCCAGCGTGAAGTCATGCGCGATGAAATGGGCCTCAACGACCCCTTCATCACCCAATATCTGCGTTTTGCCGGCAATGCCCTGCAGGGCGATCTCGGCAACTCGTATTTCTACAAGCAGCCGGCGACCGAGGTGATTCTCAAGCACCTGCCCGCCACGCTGGAACTGGTGATGGCCTCGAGCCTGATCATCATCCTGCTCTCGGCGCCCATCGGGGTGTTCGCGGCGATTCGCCCGCGCAACTGGCTGTCACGCCTGTTCATGGGCACCTCGATCATTGGCATCTCTGTGCCGGTCTTCCTGACCGCCATCGTGTTGATCCAGCTGTTCGCGATCGGCGTGACGGTGGACTGGTTCCCCAGCGACACCACCTGGGGCAGTGTCCTGAACGGCATGCTGTCCACCGATGGCGGCATGCCCTCCTACGGGCGCGGTGAGCTGGTGCACGTCGCGGGCACCTGGTCGAGCGGCTTCTTCACCGCCGATGGCCTCTGGCACCTGGTCCTACCGGCCATCTCGCTGGCCTCGATCATGCTGCCGCTGTTCATCCGCCTGATTCGTGCCGAGATGATGGAAGTGCTGCAGTCGGACTACATCAAGTTCGCGCGCGCCAAGGGCATCGGCCTCAAGCGTATCTACTTCCTGCACGCACTGAAGAACACCATGCTGCCGGTGATCACCGTCGGCGGCGTGCAGATCGGCACCATGGTCGCCTACACCATCCTGACCGAGACCGTCTTCCAGTGGCCGGGCATGGGCCTGATGTTCCTCGAGGCCATCACCCGCTCCGACATCCCGCTGATCGTGGCCTACCTGATGATGGTCGGCGTGATCTTCGTGATCACCAACACCCTCGTCGATCTGATCTACGGACTGGTCAACCCCACCGTCAAGCTTGCGGGGAAACCGGCATGAGCCAATCCAATACCCAATCGAGCAACGCGCCCGTCACCCCGAAGACCAGCTCCATCGTGGTCCCCGGCCGTTGGCAGCGTTTCCGCGAGTCCTACCTGGTCTACAGCTTCAAGCGTGACTGGATGGCTCAGGCCTGTCTGCTGGTGTTCATCGCCATGGTGCTCGGGGCCTTCCTCGCGCCGTGGATCGCCCCGGCCGACCCCTATGACCTGGCCAGTATCGACATCATGAATTCGGAGCTGCCGCCGGCGTGGATGGCGGGCGGTGATCCGGCCTTCCTGCTGGGCACCGATGCCCAGGGGCGTGATCTGCTCTCCACCATCCTCTACGGCACGCGCGTGTCGCTGTTGATCGGCTTCGGTGCGGTCATCCTGCAGGCATTGCTCGGCGTGACCTTCGGGCTGCTGGCGGGCTATCTGGGCGGGCGTATCGATGCCTTCCTGATGCGCATGGCCGATATCCAGCTGTCGTTCTCGACCCTGATGGTGGCCATCGTGGTGGGCGCCATCATCAAGGCGACCTTCGGCGGCGCCGCCTTCTCGAATTACGCGCTGATCCTGTTGATCCTGATCATCGGGCTGGCGGAATGGCCGCAGTATGCGCGTACCGTCCGCGCCTCGGTGCTGGCGGAGAAGAACAAGGAATACGTCGATGCCGCGCGGGTAATGGGCTTCCGCTCCCGTCGCATCATGTTCCGTCACATCCTGCCCAACACCCTGTCGCCGATCTTCGTCATCTCAACGGTGCAGATCGCCAACGCGATCATCTCGGAGGCGGCGCTGTCCTTCCTCGGTCTCGGCATGCCGGAGACCCAGCCGTCGCTGGGGTCACTGATCAAGTCCGGCTTCGACTACCTGCAGTCAGGCAGCTGGTGGATCACGCTGATCCCCGGTGGCGTGCTGATCGTGCTGGTCCTGGTCATCAACCTGCTGGGCGACTGGCTGCGTGATGTCATGAACCCGCGTCTCTACAAGGGCTGAAGCCGAGAGGAGTCAAGACAATGGCACTACTTGAAGTCAACAACCTCGACGTCCGCTTCGCCATGCGAGGCGGTGAGGTGCGCGCCCTGCGCGACGTCAGTTTCACCCTGGAACGCGGTGAGCGTCTGGGAATCGTCGGTGAATCAGGGGCTGGCAAGTCGGTCGCGGCCTTCACCATCCTGAATCTGATCGCCAAGCCCGGCTACATCGCCGGCGGCGAGATCAAGTTCGATGGCGAAGTGCTCAACACCCTCAAGCCCAAGGCGATGCAGTCGATTCGCGGCAACCGCATCTCGATGATCTTCCAGGACCCGATGATGACGCTCAATCCGGTGCTGACCATCGGCGAGCAGATGATCGAGTGCCTGAAGGCGCACCGCCGCATCTCGCGCAAGGATGCGCGCGCCATCGCCCTGCACAAGCTCAATCAGGTCTTCATTCCCTCACCGGAAAAGCGCCTGGATCAGTACCCCCATGAACTGTCCGGCGGCATGCGTCAGCGCATCATCATCGCCATCGCGCTGCTGCTGGACCCGGACATCATCGTCGCCGATGAGCCGACCACCGCGCTGGATGTGACCATCCAGGCCGAGATCATGGAGCTGTTGCTGCTGCTGTGCGAGAAGCACAACGTCGGGCTGATCCTGATCACCCACGACCTGGGCGTGGTCAGCCAGGTCACCCAGCGCACCCTGGTGATGTATGCCGGGCGCGTCATCGAGCAGGGACCGACCCGCGAGATCATCAATGATGCTCAGCACCCCTACACCCAGGGGTTGATCAACGCCCTGCCCCAGATGGCCACTCCGGGCAGCCGTCTGAACCAGATTCGTGGCTCGATGCCGACCCTGACCAAGATTCCAGCCGGCTGCGCCTTCAATCCGCGCTGTGATTTCGCGGCGAATATCTGCCTCGAGAAGGTGCCGGCCTTTGCCCATTCCGGCAACTGCAAGGTGGCCTGTCATATGGTCGATGCCATGGTGGCCGGCGAGCGCTGGACCCCGATCATCACCGATGCCAACGGCAATGGCGCCACTCCCACTGACAGCCACCGCACGGAGGTGAACGCATGAGCGCGGCAATTCTGAAGGACGCTCAGTCCTCCTCCCAGGCCTCCACGCGTGTGGATAGCGCCGAGCTTGGCGAAACCCTGGTGGAAATTCGTGATCTCGAGAAGCGCTTCTCGTTGTCCGGCGACTTTCTCGAACAGCTGACCTTCGAGAAGGGACGCCTGCGTCGCAAGCAGGAATACGTGCACGCCATCAATGGCGTCACCCTGGACGTCAAACGCGGTGAGGCGCTGTGCGTGGTCGGGGAATCCGGCTGCGGCAAGTCGACGGTCGCGCGCACGGTGATGGGGCTGCTCAAGCCCAGTGGTGGGGAGGTGCGTTTTGACGGCACCCGCATCGACAATATGGCCCCACGGGACCTGCTGCCCTACCGTCGTCGCATGCAGATGATCTTCCAGAACCCCTATGCGTCGCTGAATCCGCGCATGACCATCCAGCAGACACTGGAGGAGCCGCTGCGCTTCCATCAGCCGACGCTCAAGGATGGCGAGGTGCGCGACAAGATCGAGGAGGTGATGCGCTCGGTGGGCATCGACCCCGACTGGGGCAAGCGCTTCGCGCACGAATTCTCCGGCGGTCAGCGTCAGCGTATCTCGATCGCCCGCGCGCTGGCGGTGGACCCGGAATTCATCGTCGCCGATGAGCCGATCTCGGCGCTGGACGTGTCGATCCAGGCGCAGGTGCTCAACCTGATGATGGAAGCGCAGGAGCAACGCAACCTGACGTATCTGTTCATCACCCACGACCTCGCCGTGGTCGAGCACTTCGGCACCCGCGTCGCGGTGATGTATCTGGGCACGCTGTGCGAGCTGGCGGACACCCGTTCACTGTTCGCCCGCCCGCGTCACCCCTACACCCAGGCGTTGATGTCGGCGATCCCGCGGCTGCACGATGACAAGCCCAACCACATTCGCCTCGAGGGTGAGGTGCCGACGCCGGTCAATCTGCCTTCGGGCTGTGTCTTCCATGGCCGTTGTCCGCATGCCAATCAGCGTTGCCGCACGGAGATTCCGCGCCTGATCGCCACGGACACTGGTCAGGTCGCCTGCCACGCCGTGGAAGAAGGCCGCATCGACTGATGGGATGGCAGTGACGCAAGTGATGACGGCGATGTGATGGGCGCCATCGATCATTGCGTTTCCGGCCCAAGCAAGGAAAGACCGCGCAAGGTTGCCATTGTCATCGGCAACCTTGCGTCTTGCGCTCATTGACGATTGCATCTCGCGTTTTGTGTGGGCAAGATTTCGCACATCCGCTACTGACCAACAGGTCAATTGGCGCCATTGCCCACGATGCTTGAAGAAGATTCAGCGTGGCACCGGGCCCCGATGACGCATCCCCAAGATACTCTGGTGTGACACGTCCGAAGAGATGTGCGCCCGACCTCCTGACATGGCCTGTTCCCAGGCCGACGAGGCACTCCGATTACATGGAAATTCGCTGGCTCGAAGATTTCATCGTTCTGGCTCAGACCCGACATTTCTCGCGGGCAGCCGATGCACAGAATGTCTCTCAGCCCACCTTTTCCCGCCGCATCAAGTTGCTGGAAGAGGAGATGGGCACCACCTTGATCAATCGTCAGACCCTGCCGCTGTCGCTCACTCCCGCCGGAGACGAGTTTCTCCAGCTGTGCGAGCAGATCACCGAGCGCGTGCGCATCACACGCGAACGCCTGCAGGACATGGCCCAGCAGCAAGCCAGCAAGATATCGCTGGGGGCACCGCAGTCTCTGGTGTCCCACTTCCTGCCTGATTGGCTCGATCAGCTTCAACTGCGTGAACAGGTGCTGCCCTATCTGCGTGCCACCGGCTGGCTGGCGGCCGACTATTTCCACGGGCTGGATCGCGGCGAATGTGATCTGGCGCTGTGCTATTGGCCCCAGGCACGTGTGGACCTGGGCTTTGAGCTGGACAGTTACCAATACCTGGTGGTCGGCGAAGAAACCTTCATTCCGCTGTGCGCGCCCGGCGCGGATGGCGAACCCCGCCATCAGTTGCCGGGCACGCGGCGCAATCCGCTGCCGTTCATCAGCCCGCATCCGCGCGCCGTCATCGCCACCTCGCTGATGGCGCATCTCGCTCAGGTCCCGATTCAGGCGCATCTGGTCACCATGAACGAGAATATCCAGGCGGCCAACATCAAGGCGCTGGTGCTGCAGGGCTATGGCATCGGCTGGTTGCCGCAGCGGCTGGCCGCAGAGGAAATCGCCAGCGGCAAGCTGGTACGTGCCGGTGACCCGCGTTGGGACCTGAGTCTGCATATCCGCCTGTATCGCCCGCGCGTGCCGCGCCACGACAGTGTCAGTGAACTCTGGCACCAGCTGGAAGCCCATTTCTCGTGAGTCATCCGGGCAGGAGGGACGACGGCGCCGACTCCGCGGCGCTCTCCCCTTCATTCCTACATTCTCCATCACCTCACGCCATTGACGTTCACTCCTCCAGGTCAGGCGTGCCGACCGTTTGCAAGGAAACATGATGTCTGACAGCCAGCTCAACGACCCGACACTCACCCACGCCGAGGCACATCGTGCGCATCTGGCGGCGCTGCAATCCGGCTATGAAATCGCCATGCAGCAGCATGATCTGGACGCCATCGTGCTGCACAGTGGCAAGCCGAAGCGGCATTTCGCCGATGATCAGGATGCCAGCTTCAAATCCCATGCCCATTTCCTGCACTGGGTGCCGATGGCGGGCCTCAGCGATAGCTGGCTGGTGATTCGTCCGGGTGAGCGCCCGACGCTCTACCTCTATGCCCCCGATGACTTCTGGCATCTGTCACCCAGCCTGCCGACGTCGGACACTGCGCCCTGGGCCGAGCAGTTCGAGATCGTCCATCTGCGCAAGCCCACACTGCCACAGCGTCCCGAGGGCCGCGTGGCGCTGCTGGGCGAGATCGCAGAGCTTCAGCCGCAGGTGGTCAGCGAGCTTGAGGCACTGCCCAACCCGGTCGGCCTGGTGCGCCAGCTCGACGAGGGGCGCGTCTGCAAGAGCGAATTCGAGATCGCCTGTCTTGAAGAAGCCAGCCTGCGCGCCGCGCGTGGCCATCTAGCTGCCCGGCGCACTTTCATGGAGGGCGGCGCGGAGCTCGATATCCAGCTGGCCTATCTTGGCGCGTCTCGGCAACGGGAATCGGATGTGCCCTACGGCAATATCGTTGGTCTCAACGCGCATGCCGCGGTCCTGCATTACCAGCATTATGGCTTGCAGGCTCCCGCCGCCCGTCACAGCCTGCTGGTGGATGCCGGCGCCAGCGTGCACGGCTATGCCTCTGACATCACACGCAGCTGGGCGGGCGATGATGCCCTGCCGCTCTATCGCGCGCTGGTAGAGGGCGTGGAGGCGCTGCAGAAGCGCCTGATCGCAAGACTCGCGCCCGGGGTGGACTACGTCGACCTGCACCTCGAGATGCATCGTGAGCTGGGTGAGCTGCTGCGGGAACTGGGCGTGGTGTCCCTGCCCGCCGAGGATCAGGTCGCCCAAGGCATCACGGCAGCCTTCTGCCCGCATGGCCTCGGGCACCTGCTGGGATTGCAGGTCCATGATGTGGCGGGTCGCATTCCTGATCACACCACCGGCGACATCCGTCATCCGCCGCAAGGTCACCCGATGCTGCGCCTGACGCGTGTGCTCGAGACCGGCATGGCCATCACCATCGAACCGGGCTGCTACATCATTCCCATGCTGCTGGAGCCGCTGCGCAACGATGCACGCGGTGAGCATATCGACTGGAAGCTGGTCGAGGCGCTGGCACCACATGGCGGTGTGCGTATCGAGGACAATCTGGTCATCACCGCAGACGGTGCCCTCAATCTGACACGCAGCCCCGCCACGGGTCTGTAATCAGGACTGTCACACCACTGTCTGGGTCTCTCGCTGTGACGCTTACCGTCACACGCCTGCCTCACGCCGCCATGGGCCCTGTGCCGATGGCGGTTTTTTGTCGCGTGTCGTCAGGCTGAGTATTCGAGCGCCAGGCCAGGAATGTGATCCAGGGCCGAGCTATCACCATGGGCGTCGATGCGTATGCTGCACTGCGACTAGCGATTGGCGTCGCCAAGTGAAATGATGCCAACGATATCCGTGCAGAAATTCCTGTCAGATCTTGCTGCAGGCCACCGCCATCAAGGGCATGTCCATCACCCGACCACCAACGTCATCGCCCTGGCCTGCCACTGGAGCTACCTTACATGCCGCACTCCATCTTCACGTCAGAGTTTCGCCCTGCCCTTGGCCTGCGCAATCGCCATGTCCAGACCTTGTTGCCCCGATTTCTGCCCCGCGCGCCCCTGAGTCGACGCACCGAGATTCTCAATCTTCCCGATGGTGACTTCGTCGAGCTCGCCTGGGTCATCAGTGACGGTCATGAAAAGCGGGAGCGTACGACGCCCCTGAGCGACGATGCGCCCCTGTTCGTGCTGTTTCATGGCCTTGAGGGTGACTTGAGCTCGCCCTACGCCCGTGAGCTGCTCAATGCAGCCGCCCGGATGGGCTGGCGACCGGTGATGATGCATTTCCGTGGCTGCGGGCAATCTCCCAACCGCCTGCCACGCGCCTATCACAGCGGAGATACCGCAGACGCCTATTGGGTGCTCGGCGAGCTGGGGCGACGCTATCCGCACGCCATCAAGGTCGCCTGTGGCGTATCGCTGGGCGCCAACATGCTGCTCAAGCTGGTGGCGGAGCAAGGCGGTGATGGTCTGGACCTGGCCGGCGCGATCGCCATCAGCGCCCCGCTGGACCTGGCAGCCAGCGCGGACGTGCTCAACCAGGGCTTCTCGCGCCTCTACCAGCGCCATCTGCTCAAGGGCTTGAAGGCCAAGGTGGCAGCGAAGCTTGCCAATGGTCCGTTACCCATCTCGATCGGAGCGCATCAGCTGACCCAGCTGAACAGTTTCTGGGCCTATGACAACGAAGTCACCGCACCCCTGCATGGCTTCACCTCGGCGAGTGATTACTACACGCGCTCCTCGGCGGGCCGTCTGCTGAGCGAGATCGAACTGCCGACGCTGATACTGCAATCACTGGACGACCCCTTCATGCCACGCGATCTCTTCGCACGCTTCCACCAGCCCTCCGAGGCCGTGCGTATCGAGCTCAGTGAGCGCGGTGGGCATGTCGGCTTTGTCGAGTGGCGCCGTGGACGACTGAGCTCCTGGTTGGCTCGCCGTGTCAGTCAGCAACTGGATGCCTGGAGCGGGCTGCCCAAGCCACAAGCGCAGGCCGAGGTGCAGAGCGAAGCGCACTGAACTGCCTGTATTGAACCGGCTGCATTGAACTGTCGTGCATCGAACTGGCAGCATTGTCCGCCATTCAGACGCCAACACGCTTTCCCCTCCCTGGCTTTCTTGTCCTTGGTATTCCTCGCCTCTTGTTGCTTCTCCCGCCCTTGCTCGCCTTCCCACCTTCAAGTCCGGTGGGAAGCCCTTAACCCTGACTACAACCGCATGCTTTTCGGGATGGCCAAATTTTGAGCAAAAAAACGATAACGGTATACAGATTGTATCGCGTGTAGGGTGACACGGATCACTGTCACGATTCAGGGAGAATGGTAGACTGCGCGCCCATCCTACGTTCAAGACTCTACTGGCCTGATAATGAACCTGATTTTTCGCCTGGTGCTCGGCATCGTGGCTGGCATACTGCTGGGACAATGGGCTCCCGAATCCCTGATCCGCGCCCTGCTGACCTTCAAGGTACTGTTCGGTGAGCTGCTGGAATATGCCATTCCGCTGATCATCCTGTTCTTCATCATGAGCGGGATCGCACGTCTCGAGCGCTCCTCGGGCCGTCTGCTGACCCTGACCATCGTGCTGGCCTATGCCTCGACGACGCTGGCAGGACTGTTGGCAGGCATCGTCGGGCTGGAGGTCGTGCCGCATATCGTGCAACAGGACCAGCTGCCGGTCAGTCATGCCATCAAGCACTTGAGCCCCTACTTCACGCTGGATATTCCGCCGCTGACCGATATCAGCACCGCCCTGGTGACGGCCTTCCTGTTCGGCATCGGCATTTCCGCCACCGAGCATGACGGCATGCGTCAGCTGGCCGACGGCGGCCGTGACATCGTCGAGCGCTTCATCGCCAAGGCGTTGATTCCTGCCCTGCCGTTCTATATCGCCGGCCTGTTCTGCGAGATGACGATCGCCGGCACGGTGGCCAATACCCTCAAGAGCTTCGGCATGATCCTGCTGCTGGCGCTGACCCTGCACTGGCTGTGGCTGAGCGTGCTCTACGTCACCAGCGGCACCAGCACCGGCCGCTCGCCCATGAAGGCGTTGGCCCACATGCTGCCCGCCTACTTCACCGCCGCCGGCACCATGTCTTCCGCGGCCACGATTCCGGTCACCGTGCGCCAGATGCACCTCAATCACATCTCGCCGTCCGTGGCGAGCTTTGCGGTGCCGTTGCTGGCCACCATCCACATGTGCGGCAGTGCCATCACGCTGACCGTGTGCGCCATTGGCGTGATGCTGGTCACTCCCTCACTGGCAACGCCCGAGCTCACCACCCTGCTGCCATTTATCGCCGCGCTGGGCGTGACCATCATTGCCGCGCCTGGCTCGCCCGGCGGGGCCGCGATGACCTCGGTGGGCGTATTGCAGAGCCTGCTGGGCTTCGATGCCGCCGCCGTCGGCCTGATGATGGCGCTCTATCTGGCGCAGGACAGCTTCGGCACCGCGTGCAACGTCACCGGCGATGGTGCCCTGGTGCAGTGGATCGATCGCTTTGCAGAAGCCGAGCAGGATCGACAGCGCTACCGCTGACACTGTGCCTCGCCACATTTAACCGATAGCGGTTTCTTACAAAAGCTGTTTCTGACAAAAAGCTGTTCCTGAAAGAAAAAAAGCCTCATGGCGGCCGTGTACTGCGCGGCGACCATGAGGCTTTCGTGTCTCTCAGCGGCAATCTCACACCAACAGTCTCATGACGGCATGCCCTGCCTGTCATGACTGCCGGGCTATCAGCCGATGGGGCAGCTGATTCCCGTGCCTTTCAGGCCGCAGTAGCCACCCGGATTCTTGGCCAGATACTGCTGGTGATATTCCTCGGCGTAGTAGAACTCGCGCAGCGGTGCGACCTCGGTGGTGATGCGGCCGAGACCGGACTGGTCCAGCGCCTGCTGGTAGTCGGCCATGCTCTTCTCGACGATGGCGCGCTGGTCTTCGCGGGTGTAATAGATCGCGCTGCGGTACTGGTTGCCGATGTCATTGCCCTGACGCATGCCTTGGGTCGGGTCATGGGCCTCGAAGCTGGCCCGCAGGATTTCCGGCAGACCGATCACCGTCGGGTCAAAGATCACACGCACGACCTCGGTGTGGCCTGTCTTGCCGGTGCAGGTCTCTTCATAGCTCGGATTCGGCGTATGGCCGCCGGCATAACCGACCGCCGTCACCTTGACGCCCGGCAGCTGCCAGAAGAGGCGCTCAGCTCCCCAGAAGCAGCCCAGTCCCAGCACGATCTCCTCACACTCACTGTCGAACGGCGGTACAATCGAGCGGCCATTGACGTGATGAACGCCGCTGATGCGAACCGCTTCACTGCGCCCTGGCAAGCTGTCCTGTGCTGAAGGAATGGTCTGCTTATCTTCCGTTATCCACATGGCGGACTCTCTCCTGTGTCGCGTCGTGCAATCGTGTATAGGTTCAATGATGTCATCTCTGCCCCCCAAGATCTGCCCCTGCCAGCCCAACAGCGCTGCGGCGCGACGCTACGTCGATTGCTGTCAGCCGATTCATGCTGACATCACCCTCGCCGAACGCCCCGAGCAATTGATGCGCGCCCGCTACAGTGCCTTCTGCCTGTCGCTGAGTGACTTCCTGATCGACAGCTGGGATCCGGCACATTGCCCGGCGCGCGCCGATCTCGAAGGTGCTGGCCCGCAGTGGCTGGCATTGGAGATTCTGGACAGCGGACAAGACGCCGATACCGGCATGGTACGCTTTCATGCCACCTTCTTCGAGCAGGGAAAGTTCCAACAATTGCAGGAACTTAGCCGCTTTCATCACGATGGCCATCACTGGCGTTATGTCGACGGTGATGCCGAGTGGCAGACACTGACGCCGGGGCGCAACAGCCTGTGTCCCTGTGGCAGCGGCAAGAAGATCAAGCGTTGCTGCACTGCGTGACCGTCAGCGTCTTGTGCTGACACGCGTGAGCACGATCTCTCGAGCACCTCCTGAAACGAGTTCTCCGAAACGCCCCCTCCAAAACGAGACAGCCCCCACCGAACTTGTCGATGGGGGCTGAACCTGTGGCAATCAATTGGCCCTGCGTGTCATCTGTCCTTGCCGACTCTGGGCGCCAACTCACTGCGACCCAGCGAGAAG
Source organism: Cobetia sp. 1AS1 (assembly GCF_029846435.1). NCBI lineage: Bacteria > Pseudomonadati > Pseudomonadota > Gammaproteobacteria > Oceanospirillales > Halomonadaceae > Cobetia > Cobetia sp. 1AS1. The sequence goes on along the minus strand of NZ_JARWKU010000002.1, from coordinate 95,239 downwards.
CTGTAGAGCAGATCCACGGCCTGCGCCGTGCCGGACACCGCTTCGGCATACAGATTGCGGAACAGCTTGTAGCGCACTGTCAGCTCCGCGATCGGCGAGAACAGCCCGACGCCGTAACTGAGCTTCAGGTCCGGAGCGATATAGCCGCTGACCACCACCTGGCTGTCATCCCCGCTGCCGGAGCTGTCCAGACTCAGGTCGCGCACACCGAAGGTTTCCCCGATCTGGCCGACCACCTGACCACTTTGCGCCAGCGACATGCCGATCAAGGCGGATGTGACCGCACTGTCACTGCTGGTGTCGCTGTCCAGGCCCTCACCGCGCAGCAGATAACTCAGTGCCGAGGACTCATCCATCGACGGGTCCGAGAAGATCTCGACGCTGGGTGACGAGGCAAGTCCTGTCACACGCACCCCTGCAGTCACGTCGTCCTCGGTGTTGTCAGGATCACGGATCGCCTCGATATTCAGACGCGGGCTAGAAGGCGGCCCGGCCAGCAAGACCTGCCCCTTGCTGATCTGCAGGTCCTGCCCGAAGCTCTTGTAGGTTCCGTCGACCAGATTGACCTCACCGAAGACCTGCACGCCGCCCTTGGACTGACGCACATCGAGGTCGCCTCTGAGCTTGGTCTTGAGCCCCATCGCCTCCAGACGCGCATCCGGCCCGATATGGATGCCGATACGCACATCCAGCGCCATGCCGGCCTCGTTGAGCGCCTTGGCGGTATCGCTGCCATCGGCAAGCTCGGCCGGGTTGGAGGTGTCCTCACCACTGGGACGCTCGATGATGATGGTGTCACTGGAGGGTGACACGGCAGACGGCGGCACCTGGTCCACTTCGATGCGTGTCCACGGCACCTTGACGTCCCCCCGCAGCTTGAGCAGCGTGGGGCTGGCATTGATTTCGAGATCCGGCGCGACGCGCATGCGGCCGATCCCGGCGATATGCAGTTCGAGCGGATTCTTCGCGCCGTCGAGGTTCAATGACGCCGTCCAGTCCTCAAGCGTCGGCCACGCCGCCTCGCCATCGATGCCCCAGCGCGCATCATTGCCCACCAGATAGCCATCGATATCGGCATTGTTGCCATCGAAGTCGACGGTGAACTGGGCATCCGACAGCGACACCGGCAGGCCTTCGCCCTGCACCTTGACACCGGTCAGCGCGATCGGGCCGGTCAACGACGGCAGGCTCAGGTTGCCGCCGACCTCGACGTCACCCGCCAGCTTGCCTTCCAGCTGGGTCATGCCCGCCACCAGCGGACGATACGGCGAGAGGTCGATGTCGCGGATGGCCAGCGAGCCATCCAGCTGACCTGCGCCTGCCGGGTCGAGGACCGACACGGTGAGACCGATGCCGCCAGCGCTGTCCAGGCGAATCTGGGTATCGAGATCGGCCTTGTCGGGTGTGGCCTCCAGCGCCAGTTGCAGGGTGGTCTCGGGCAGTGACCAGGCATTGCCGTCGGCGTCTTCGCCGGCCAGCGTCAACTTGCCCGCCAGCTCCGCGTCAGCATTCCAGCGTTGGCCACCCTGCTTCCAGCTTGCCGTGATCTTGCCGCCCGTGGCACCGCCGATGGTCCAGCTCTCCGGCATGGCGCTCTGGGCCATGTCCAGGGGAATCCCCTCGAGAGTCACCACGGCCTGACCGTCGTTACCCGCGCTCAATGGCTCGGCGACACAGATCTGGCCGCCCTGTTCGCGACTCAGACAGAACGGCTGCACCAGCACGCTGCCCTTGGCGAGATTGGCATCGAAGCTCGCCGGCGTGTCGAAGTTGAAGTCCCCGAAATCGGTATTCGCCGTCAGCGGAGACAGCGCACCACGATAATGCTCACGCGCCTTGTCGAGCCCACCCTTGAGGGTCAGTCCCAGACGGGACAACGGCATCTCACCGGCCATCTCGGTATCGAACTGAAGGGTGTGATCGCTCAGGAATCCTCCCAGCGTCAGCGCGACCGTCGCGACCTGCTGTCCGCCAGCTCTGACATCATCGGCATTCAGGGCGATATCCAGTGCCGGGTCATCAATCCCCCGCTTGCGAGCATCGACCCCGGCCGACAGCGCCATGTCGGAGATTCGGTTCTCACCGATCTGCAGGCGCCGTGCGGTGAAGTTGCTCGCCAGCTGAGGCTTGTCGAGCGTGCCCGAGGCATCGATCTTGCCCTTGAGCTCACCCGCGATATCCGGCATCAGGGTCGAGAGTGCCGGGAAATCGATGTTGGCCGCCAGGGTGATGGTCTTGGCAATCTTGCCATTGGCGCTCAGCCGGTTCTGGCCCTGACGCAGCTCCAGAGCGTTGACGTCCCACTGCATGTCGGCATTGCCTGAAAGCTTGCCGGTCAGCGTGAGCGGACGCTCGAGCAAGGTGCCATGGATATCCAGCTTGCTGACATCGACGGCCCACGGACCTTGCTGCGGCTGATTGAAGCTGGCCACGAGATTGCCGCTCAGCTCACCGCGCACGGCTTTCTGACCGCCTCCGGCCGGGGCCGGCAGCAAGTCTTCGGGATGCAGCTTGTCGAGGGCCAGCTCGGCGGCGACCTGAATACCTTCCTGCCAGTGAATCTCGCCACGGGTGGTCGCGGAGCCACGCTTGAGGGCGATCTTGAGCGGCTGCCAGCGGTAATGCGAGAGATCACCGTCGCCTGCCAGTGACAAGGTAGCGCGCGGAATGTCACGCCCCTCGATGATGGCATCCAGTGTGGTCGTATACCCCGACAGTGAGCCCTTGGCGACCAGCGCCAGATTCTCGACGCTATAGTCAGGCGTGAAGGCGGCAGCGGAGGCAGACGTGTTGTTGCCACCCTTGGCTTGGGTCGCTGTCTGGGCGCTCGTCTGCGCATCCGCGGAGGTGGCATCAGAGGCATCAGTGACGGCAGCAAAGGGCCAGGTGATCCGCTCGGAGCTCAGGCGTGCCTCGAAGGGCAGATCACTGTCCAGTACATCCGCGCTGGCCACAAGCTCAGCGGCCAGCGGACCGTCGGCTTTGAGGGAGGCTTCAAGATCCGCCAGCGAGCCTTCCAGAGACAGGCGCAGCTTTTCATGACGCACGGGGTCAATCAGGGTCTCGGCATTGAGCGTGGCGCTCAGGGGATACTCGTCCTTCAAGGTGACCTGCGCCACGAGATCGGCGTTCACGTCGCGGGAGTCGACCTCGAGACGCGAGAGCGTGATGTCATGCCCTTCCGCCTTGAGCGCCAGCGACAGGCGACTGACCTCATACGGGCTTGGCCCCTCGAGCGCAAAGTCTTCGATGGCGAGGTCGGGAACCTCGATGGTCAGCGGAATATAGACTTCCGGCAAGGAGATGCGCTCGGCCTGTGCTGTCTCATCCGTGGTTTCAGCGGCAGTCTTGTCAGACACATCTGCGGTGTCATCAGTGGCGGTCTCATCCGTGATGGCCTTGTTCGAGATGGTCTTATTCGAAATAGCCTTGGCGGCGCTCTCGGCTTGAGGCGCCACGACCTGAGTGTTGACCACTGCACTTGCCGCTTGCTGAGCCTCAGGCGTGATGCTCACTCCCTTGAGGGTGGCAGTGTCTGACGTCGCTTGAACCGCGGCGGCATCGGCCGGAATGAAACGACTGGTGATCAGGCGTGTCTCGCCCAGCGTCAGCGTACTCACTGACAGCGCGGCCGAGGTATGGAAGTGATCGAAGGTGACGCGACTGCCATCCGCCAGCGCCAGGGCGAAGTCATCAATGGCGACCTTGCGCACCTCGATGGGAATCGGCACCACGATGGGCACATTGAGACTCTCACCGCTCTCCGCTTCCGGCTCGCTGCTGGCACCGCTATCGCTCAGGGTGATCGCAAGACCACTGGACTCCAGCGACTCGAGACACAGCTTGCCCTTGAGCAGGCAGTCCTCACCCCAGGCCAGCGACAACGAGTCGGCATTGACGGCCAGCCCCGGCAGGTCCAGCGAGACATCCTTGAGTGACAGCGCTTCCAGCGGAGAGCCGGAGGCCTGGGAATAATCGATGAAGCCACGCGAGCGCGCCTGATCGAGCACCAGCCCGGTGCCCCACGGAGACAGCACGCCCCCGACCAGCAGCATCGTCAGCCCGATCAGGAACACGAGCAGCCATATCAGCAACCGGATGACCAGGCCGCCCCGACGTACATAGGGATTAGACAATTCCAACATCTCCATATCTTTTTTATCAGCTCACCCGCTCAGCTGATGGTCCTTTGCTGGCGCTTGATCCGCACGACACTCGCTCACGATGCGCGAGCCGCTCAGAATTCCGGCCCGATCGAGAAGTGAATACGGTAATCGTTGTCATCGTCATCGAAGGGATGGGCGATATCGAGACGAATCGGCCCTACCGGCGAGATCCAGCGTATCCCCATGCCGGCCGCCGTCTTGAGCTCGAGTGCGTCCCAGCCATTGAAGGCATTACCGGCGTCGTAGAAGGTCGCGCCCCACCAGTCGCCGGTCAGGCGGTAATCGTATTCCAGGCTGCTGGTGAGCAACGAGCTACCGCCTTCCAGATCGCCGTCGTCATCTTCCGGGGCGAGTGTCTCGTAGGAATAGCCACGCACACTGTTGTCGCCCCCGGTGAAGAAGCGCATCGAGGGTGGCATGTCATCAAAGTTGTCGGTATCGACGTGGCCGACGCCCATGCGCGCCACGAAACGATGGTTGTCGCCGATGGAGCGTATCCAGTTGGTGTTGAACTGGGAGCGCAGGAAGGTCACGTCCGAGCCCCACATCTGATCGCCGTATTCGAAGGTCAGCTGTTGGCGGTCGCCCCACATCGGGAAAGTCTTGGGGCGGGTGCGGGTGCGGTTCCAGCTCACGCCGGGATACAGCAGCAGCACGGCCCCGGATTCGTCCGCCTGGGTGTAGTCCTCATAGGTGGAACCGAAGAACACGCGCTGGGTCCAGCCATTGTCGAACTTCCACTCGCGGGTGAAGCGCACGGTGGTCTCGAGACTCTCGGTATCTTCATCATCGGTGTTCGACATCCCGTACTCGAGGACATAGCTATCCTTGAGCGGGTCTTCGAGCGGCATGCGGTATTCGCCCTCGAAGGTCTGTTCCGGCGAGGACAGGAACAGGCTGTTGGTCAGGCTATGGCCATAGCGATTGACCCACGGCATCTCCCAGCTGAACTGCAGGCGTGGCCCGACATCCGTCGCGTAGCCGATACCGGTCTCGAACTTGTGACGGTCTGCGGGAATCAGGCTGATGTCCACGGGGATGATGGGGCCGTTGGCCGTCTTGACCGCGGCCTCCAGCGCATCGCCCGTCAGCACTGGCGTGTCATTGCCGGCGGCTACGGTAGTGCCAGCCACAGCGGAGCCAGCGTCATCAGCCTCCACGGCGGCCTGCGCGGCGGGCGCCGTCGAGTCCGAGGGGAACGCCGCGTCAGCGCGACGACTCTCATCCCCCGTCTGCTCGACCTCAGCACCCTCGACTTCAGCTCTCTCGATTTCAGTCCTCTCGACATCGGCAAGCCATGACCCCTCATAGCCCTGTGCCTCGGCATAAGGTGTCTTGATCTCGCTGTCGGGGCTGGTGGTCTTGAGTTCGGCGCCCGGGTTGAGCTGTGGCTTGATCGCGGCCGAGCGGAACCAGCCGGCCTCACTCAGCCGCTGGTTGAACTGGGTCAACTTGCCGGCTTCGTAATAATCGCCAGTCTCGAACGGCTGCATGGCCCTGACGCGATCCAGCTCTATCTGACTGTTGAGGTAGGTGATATCACCGAAGCGGTAGCGCTGACCGCTCTGCATGACCAGATAGATGCGTGCCGAGTGCAGCCAGGGGCGTACCTCGATGCGCTGCTGGGAGAAGGAGGTGTCGAAATAGCCGCGTTCGAGGCTGAGCGACGTCAGGGTCGACTTGAGGCTGTCATAGCGTGAGTGACGCAGCACATCGCCTTCCTCGAGGTCGGCGTCGGCCAGCACCTTCTTCATGACCTTGTCGCGCGCGGCGTCGCCTTCGAGTCGCAGCTCCAGCGTCTCGATGGTGACCGGCTCACCGGCATCCACCGTCACGACCACAGCATCGCCGCCCAACAGCCCCTTCTCGGGATAGCTGAGCGTGATCTGGGCATCGTAGTAACCGAAGGCCTGCAGCGCTTCCTGGGTGCGCCGGATGATCTCATCCTCATAGCGCTCGGCCGGCGCATCGCCCTCAAGCGTCATCCCGGCCAGGAAGTTGACCACGTTAGTGGCCGTCGCGCCCTTGACGCCCTTGACGGCGGCATCGATCGCCAGCGCCTGCGGCGCGAAGCACAGGCCGCCACACACGATCAGCGGCGTCAGATAGCGATACGGCAAACCGCGCGTCCCGGTCGCTCGAGCAGACTCTTTGTTGTCGCCACTCATGATTCGTCCTTTGTTGAGTGCTGGTGGAAAGCACTGTCCATCGTTCCCATTCATCATGTCGTGCGGCGCTCGGTCATCACGGGGCGTGTCACATGGCCCGCCAGAGTGGCGGACCACGCCATATCGTCGTTACTTGTATCCCTGCGGCACCGGCTCAGCGACGTTCCAATCGATTGACGCGCTGCTCAAGCTCAGATACCTGGCCCAGCAGCGACGCGACACGGCCACTCAGCTGACGGCGGCTGGCGTCCAGCGAGCGCAACTGCTCGCGCGTGTCCTCTGACGCCCCCTGTGAGCTGGCTTCCAGGCCGGCACTGAGTGCTGTCTGCTGACGGCGCAGCTCACCCAGCTGGGAGGCCAGTGAGCGTTGCGCGGTCTCAAGCGAAGCCAGCTCGTCAAGCGGCGCGAAACGGCCCTTGAGCTTGCTGGCCAGTTCATCGCCATCAGCGGCCGCCACCGGCTCCGGCAGTGCCTTCAGCGTCTCGCTCAGTTGCTGCTGCGATTGCTGCAAGTCACGCGTCTGGGTCTGTTGCGTGGCCAGGTCCGTCTTGAGGGCCGTGAAGCGTGTCTCGAGCGAGGCCAACTGCTTGGCGCTGTCGCTCTCAACATCGCTCTGCAAGCTCTCGATGCGGGTAGCCAGCGTGTCCAGGGTGCTGGAGGTCTTGTCCACCAGCGGCTCGAGGTGCTCAAGCGTGGCCGACTGGGCGTCCAGGCGCGCGCCCAGCGCTGCACGGCCATCACGACTGAGGGATTCCAGCGCCGCCATCGAGCCCTGCAGCGCCGTGATCAGGGTCGCGTGGTTGTCACCTGTCTGGGCAAGCGTCATGACGTGACTATCAAGGCGATCAAGCGCCTCGTCCATGGCGGTCAGACGGTCTTGAGCGCCATCAGCGTCCTTCGCCACCTTGTCTTCCAGCGTCTCGAGGCGCGCGACGGCCTCACTCGACAGGGACGCCTTGTCCTCCTGCAGGGTGGTCAGCGCCGGCACGACAGTGTCATTCAACTGGCTGTCCAGGGCACTGAGTTGCTCACCCAGTGCATCACGCAGTTCGCTCAGGCGCTCATCGCCCTGCTGCTCAAGCTGGGCCACGGAACGTTCGAGCTGGCTGACACGCGCGCCGAGCTGATCGCGTTGATCGCCCCCGAGGGTCTGCAGGTCATGCAGCTGCCATTGCTGCCAGCCCACCACGCCCCCCAGGGCGAGGAGGCAAAGCCACGTCGGCCAGCGTCTGGGCGCGGGGGAACGGGTGTGATGCACGCCAAGCGCATCGTCGGGACGCGCGACCAGCGCATCGTCCGGTGAGTCATTGAGAGACGGTTCAGCGTTGTGCGGCCGCATTCTGGCTCCAGGTCCGGCAAACGATCAGCAGCGAAAGGTTCAGCGCAGCATCTTCAGGGCGGCGCAAGACGACCGGAAGTGCGCTTTTTCGCCTTGCTGTATAAAAATACAGTAATGCAGGTTCTGCAAAAGATAAGTCACGGTTCACGTACAGGAAATCGAGTCTAACAGCTGACCTCGGTCATCTCATCAGGTTCCCGCCACGGCCCGTCATCGTGGGCAGAGTGGCAGGAATGTGGCAAAAGCCTGGCAATGAACGTGAGCCCTGCAAGACGCTTGAGAGGATCCCGCGGTCAGTGCCCACCAGCGTTGGCCTGTCGGTGTCTGGGTGCTATAGTGCCAGACACTGCGATACGCGCAGCCTCTGTCTTCGTAGCTATCTGGATTCACAAGGTTTTTCACGCTGATTGCACATTTCATGCGCGTAGCCACGGCATGAAGGATGCACGGCGAGACATGCACTTTCGCCCTTGCCCGCTGCCTGAGCGGGTGGCCAGTTTCAGGGCCGGGAGTGATGCTGGTCGCGGAGCTTGAGTCTGTGCTTGTCTGACCCACTTCCATCACGCGATGGCAGGTCAGGCATTGAAATACTCAGCCCCAAGCCCCACGAAGGCAGAGTACGACCCAATTGGTGAGGAAAAGGAGCTGATCCCCATGGCATTTGAACTTCCAGCACTGCCGTACGAAAAGAACGCACTCGAGCCGACCATCTCTGCCGAGACCCTTGAGTACCATTACGGCAAGCATCACCAAGCCTATGTCACCAAGCTGAACAGCATGGTCGAAGGCACTGCTGACGCAGAAAAATCTCTCGAAGAGATCATCCAGAGCGCCCAGGGTGGTCTGTTCAACCAGGCAGCTCAGGTGTGGAACCACACCTTCTACTGGCACTGCCTGTCCCCGAATGGTGGTGGCGAGCCGTCCGGCCCGCTGGCAGACGCCATCGTGGCCAAGTGGGGCTCCGTGGCTGACTTCAAGGAAGCCTTCAACACTTCCGCCGCTGGCAACTTCGGTTCCGGTTGGACCTGGCTGGTCAAGAACGCCCAGGGCGAGCTGGAAATCGTCAACACTGACGACGCTGACACCCCGATCGCCAAGTCTGGTCAGACTCCGCTGCTGACCGTCGACGTCTGGGAGCACGCCTACTACGTCGACTACCGCAATGCGCGTCCGAAGTACCTGGAAAGCATCTGGAACATCATCAACTGGGAATTCGCTGCACAGAACTTCGCAGCCTGAGCTTTTCCAGATTGAGTTTGGCTAGACCGAGATTGGCTAGCCTCAGGAAGCCGAGTCGTTTACCGCTCGGAACTCCAGCTGAGCTAGGGCATTTAACGTCACCCTGATATGACGCCTGGATGCCCTGCTCTGAAAACCCCGCCACCTGGCGGGGTTTTTTCGTTCAAGACAATGTCACCCAGCCGCGAGCCTGCTACACGCAAGGCTTGGCTAAGCTTGGGAGTGCACCACCAGGAGAAGAATCTCGTCTGTCGACTTGCAAATGCCGGCGGTGCCCCTATCTAATGACTGACAAGTAGAACGCATGCTCTACCTCGTTGCGTACCCTTGATCGCTCACAGGGACTCGACGACAAGAGACTCGACGACATTGCTGGCACACACTGCTTGAAATGCATTCCTTGACTGCGCGAAATACATACTTTGAAAAAAGGGAATACCGATGCCCACTGACACCTCGACCTCCTCACTGCCCGACTCCATGCTGGCGATCGTGACCACCGGCCATGGGGGTTATGAATGCCTCGAGACGCAGCAGCGCCCGGTGCCGACACCCGGTGAAGGCGAGGTGCTGATCAAGGTGCTGGCGGCTGGCATGAACAACACCGAGATCAATACGCGTCTGGGCTGGTATTCCTCCACGATCACTACCGCGACACAACAGGCCAGCAGCCTGCATGACAACGCGGATGCAGACGCGGCGACTGACAAGCCGGCGCCGCCGGAAGGTGGCTGGAAGGGTGAGACGCCCTTCCCCCTGATACAGGGCACGGATTGCTGTGGCGAGGTGGTGGCATTGGGCCCGGATGCGGATGCCAGCCTGCTGGGCAAGCGCGTGCTGGTACGCTCCTGCATGCGCAGCGAGGGCTGGGACTCATTGGAGAATGAATGGATGGGCTCGGACTTCGACGGCGCCTTCGCGCAATTCGTCAGCGTGCGCGCCAGTGAAGTGTTCGCGGTGGACTGTGACTGGAGCGATGTCGAGCTTGGCTCCCTGCCCTGTGCCTACGGCACGGCGGAGAACATGCTCGAACAGGCAGAGCTCAAGGCGGGCGAGCGTGTGCTGATTCTGGGCGCCTCGGGCGGGGTCGGTTCCGCTGCACTGCAGCTGGCCAAGCGCCGCGGCGCGACGGTGTATGCGGTGGCGGGCGTCGCCAAACATGAGGCTCTTGCAGAACTTGGCGCCGACAAGCTTCTGGACCGCAAGGCCGACCTGCTCGAGCAGCTGGGCCATGAAAGCGTCGACCTGGTGGTCGACAATGTCGCGGGTGACAACTTCCCGGTCATGATGAAACTGCTTGCGCGTGGCGGCCGTCTGGTGACCACCGGCGCCATCGCCGGCCCGATGGTAACGCTGGATCTGCGCGATCTTTACCTGAAGAACCTGCGCCTGCTTGGCACCACTGCCTGGTGTGAAGCCACCTTCCCCAATCTGATCCGCTATGTGGAGCAAGGCGAGATTCGCCCGCTGATCGCGGCCAGCTTCCCGTTGACCGAGATCGTCACTGCCCAACAGCAGTTTCTGAGCAAGGGCCACGTGGGCAAGTTCGTGCTCGAGCCCTGGGCCTGAAGACAGCCTGGCGGTCTGCATGAAAGGGCTGGCACTCATGATGTAAAGCCTGGGCCCCATGATAAAAAGCCTGACGCCCACGACAAAAAGCCCTCATCCGGTTTCGGATGAGGGCTTTTGCATACCGAGCACGAAAGGGTCAGCCTGAAAGAGCGTCAGTCTGAAAGAACATCAGCTGCAGAGTGCGTCAGCCTGACCCACCGAAATGCCCGTCAGGGGCTGGCACGGCGGCCGATGCCGCGATAGACCAGTCCCTGGCTTGCCACGTAACGCGGGTCGAAGATGTTGCGGCCATCGAGTACCAGGCCCGCGCCCAGCTCACGCTTCAGGCGCTGCCAGTCCGGGTTCCAGTAGCACTTCCACTCGGTGACCAGCATCAGGGCATCAGCGCCCTCCAGGGCGTCATACATGTTGCCATCGACCAGCTCCAGCAGCGGATGCGCACCACAGGCATCACCCAGCGCCGACAAGGCCGCGGGATCATGCACGCGCACGCGCACGCCCTGGGCCCACAGCGCCTCAAGCAAGGTCAAGACCGGTGCATGGTCGATACGCGCGGTACCCGGCTTGAACGCCGCGCCCCAGATCGCCACGGTACGACCGCGCAATTCACCATCGAAGTGCTGCCACAGCTTGCGGAACAGCGTCTCCTTCTTGGCCTCGTTGATGTCGAGCACATGCTCGAGCAACATCGATTCACGCCCTGTCTGGTGCTGGACATCGGCCAGACGCATCAGGTCACGCGAGAAGTTCGGGCCGCCGAACCCACAGCCCGGATAGAGATAGCCGAAGCCGATACGCGGATCGGCGCCCATGCCCTGACGCACATATTCCACATCGACGCCGAGGGAGTCGGACAGACCCGCCACTTCGTTCATGTAGCTGATACGCGTCGCGAGCATGCCGTTGATGGCCAGCTTGGTCAGTTCGGCGGCGCGGCGCGGCATGATCTGGAAGACATCTTCACGCCGGTTGAAGGCACGCAGCAGCTCCTGCACCCGCAGAGTGGCAGGTTCCGCTTCGCTGCCCAGCAACCAACGGGCCGGACGCTCGAAGGTGGCCAGTGAACGGCCTTCCTCCAGCATGTCCGGCAAGGCGACGGCGTACTGGTCGTCACGCGGCAGCAACGCCTCGAAACGCTCGGTCGTGCCCACCGGGAAGGTCGAGTTGTTGACCAGCACCAGCGGCTCATCCAGGGTCACCACCAGCTGCTCGACACGGCTCAGCGCGCTTTCGCGCTGGTCCGGCGAGACGGCGATCCAGTGGATATCGATGCGCCGCAGTGACTCGAGGTTCTCGATGAGAGTGAGATCGCCCCGCTCCCGATGGCGATCAAGACGTTCGCGCAGGCCTGGCTCACTGTTCAACCAGTCGACGCGTTCAAGGGCAGCCCAGTCCATGTCCTCATGCGGCCACCACCAGACACGGTGACCCACGCTCGCCAGAGCGGCGCTGGCCGTTGCCGCCGCCAGTTCGCTTCCGTGCACCAGCACCTGCATGGCTTATTTCTCCTGGTAGCGAGTCAGCAGCTCGCGGAAGCCTTCACCGAAGGTCGGGTGACGCTTGGCGAAGGAAAGAGTCGCTTCAAGATAGCCCAGCTGGTGGCCGCAATCGTAGGTATCACCGGCCATGCGGTAGGCCGCGACGGCCTTGTCGTCACGCAGGGCGTCGATGGCATCGGTCAGCTGGATCTCACCACCCGCGCCCGGCGGAGTGTTCTCCAGAAGCTCGAAGATACGACCCGGCAACAGATAACGGCCGATGACCGCCAGGGTCGACGGCTCGGTGCCCGGGGCCGGCTTTTCGACCATGCCGTTGATCAGGGCGGACTTGCCGGCTTCCGGCGTGTCACCGTCGATCGCGACGATACCGTACTTGTAGGCCATGTCCTGCGGGACATTCTCGACCATGATCTGGGCGGCGTTGGTGGCTTCGTAGGCCTCCATCATGCGCGCCAGGTCATTCTTCTCGAGCCCTTCGCCATCGACCAGCACGTCCGGCAGCATGACGATGAACGGCTCATCACCGACGATCGGCTTGGCACACAGCACGGCGTGGCCCAGGCCCAGCGGCTCCGGCTGGCGCACGCTGATGATCTTGACGTCATCCGGGATGATGTTACGCAGCTGTTCGAGCAGCTCGAGCTTGCCCTTGGCTTCCAGGGTGGTTTCCAGCTCGAAGTGCTTGTCGAAGTGGTTCTCGATGGCATTCTTGCTGGAATGGGTGACCAGCACGATTTCCTTGATACCGGCTGCGACCGCTTCTTCCACCACATATTGGATCACCGGCTTGTCGACGATGGTGATCATTTCCTTGGGGATGGCCTTGGAGGCCGGGAGGCAACGTGTGCCGAGACCGGCAACAGGCAGAACAGCCTTGCGTATCATGTAGCGTCTTCCTTGTGTCTATGTCGTGGTGAAGCCCGTCGAAGGACCTCCACCGGGTTACTGTCGTCGAAGCCAATCAACGACCATCCTTCATCATAGGCAGAGATTATGCCAGTTTGATCAAGGAGTGCGAAATTCCTGCACTATCCGAGGCTTGGTAAGCGCTACCACCCTGTGAAACGCCATCAGCGGCGCATGGCGCGCCCGAGCAGCGCACCGACACTGTCGCTATCGGGCGACTCTACCACGCCATGTTCCGTGACGATGGCATCAATATACTCATGCGGTGTGACATCAAAGACCGGATTGAAGACATCGATGTCCTGCGGCGCGATCTGACGACCGCCTGCCTCGCGCAGCTCGGCGGCGTCGCGCGTCTCGATAGGGATGTCCGCGCCACTGGCCAGGCTGCCATCGAACGTGGCCAGCGGGGCCACCACCATGACCTTGATGCCGTGGGCGCGCGCCTGAACGGCCAGTGAGAAGGTACCGATCTTGTTGGCTGTATCGCCGTTGGCCGCAATGCGGTCCGCGCCGACGATCAACCAGCGAACCCCTTCCGGCGTCCGGGCACCCTGCTGCATGATCAGCGAGGCTGCGCCTTCCACGGCCAGACGCGCGGGAATCTTCTCCTGCACCAGCTCCCACGCCGTCAGGCGAGAGCCTTGCCACCAGGGGCGCGTTTCGTTGACATGCACACGGCCGAGAATGCCCTGGGCGTAGGCGGTACGAATCACGCCCAATGCCGTGCCATGGCCGCCGGTGGCCAGCGCGCCGGTATTGCAGTGGGTCATGACCTCGCACCGCGTCTCGCCTTGCGCGAGGGAGGCCGCAATCACCTGGGCGCCAAACTCGGCCATGCGCAGGTTGTCGTCCAGATCCTGCTCATGGATGCGCACGGCCTCCTTCAGCAGCGCCTCATACGGGACCTGCGACCGGGTGGCGTGTGCGGCAATCACCGTGCGCATGCGATCCAACGCCCAGAACAGGTTGACCGCTGTCGGGCGCGAGGCAGCCAGCACATCACAAGCACTGGCCAGGCGTGACTGCCAGTCGCCGCCCTCACGGTTGATGACGAAAGCCTCCAGCGCCACGCCATAGGCGGCGGCGATCCCGATGGCCGGTGCACCGCGGACCACCATGTCGGTAATGGCAGTCGCGACCCCGCGTGCATCCTCGAGCAGCACCTCGCGGGTCTCACCCGGCAGCAGGCGCTGGTCGAGCAGCGCAAGCTTCACCGCCGGCTGAGTAACATCAGAAGTGACATCATGAGTGACGTCAGCGCAGGCATCGGGCGGGGTGCCTGCCGTGTCTTCTTCCCGCGACGCACACTCTTGCTGGCTTACCCAGCGAATCGGAACCAGGCTCATGACCACTCCCCGTTGCTACATGACAATAATGACGACTGGTCATCGCGCGTGGCGCGACGTCCCGCCCCATCGTAACGCAAGTGCCCGTCATGATGAGTTTTTTGCGCTGGACGCTGACCCGCGACGGCAGTCGGATTAGAATGGTGGAATCGTGCCCGAGGGTAAGGTGCCTGTACAGGCCTGCCACTTCCCGAACAGCACTTCCGTAACGGTAAGGATGCAAAGATGAGCGATAACGACACCCAGCAAGATGCCCAGCCCCAAGACCATCTGGGCAATGTCGATGCCAGCGAGATCGCCAAGTTCTCGGCATTGGCCAGTCGCTGGTGGGACCGTGACAGTGAATTCAAGCCGCTGCATGACATCAATCCGTTGCGGGTCGACTATATCGACACCCACGCTGGCCTGGCAGGCAAGCGCGTGATCGACGTCGGCTGCGGCGGCGGCATTCTCTCCGAAGCCATGGCGCATCGTGGTGCCCAGGTAACGGGTATCGACATGGGTGAGGCGCCGCTGTCCGTTGCCCGCCTGCATCAGCTGGAGTCCGGTGTCGAGGTGGACTACCGCCAGACCACCGCCGAAGCCGCCGCAGAAGAGATGGCCGGCCAGTTCGACATCGTCACCTGTCTGGAAATGCTCGAGCACGTGCCGGACCCATCCTCGGTGATCGCGGCCTGCGCACGGCTGGTCAAGCCCGGCGGCATGGTGTTCTTCTCGACCATCAACCGCAATCCCAAGGCGTATGCCTTCGCGATTCTCGGCGCGGAATATGTGCTGCAGATGCTGCCGCGTGGCACCCACGAGTATCGCAAGTTCATCCGTCCGGCCGAGCTGGGTCGCTGGACACGCGATGCGGGCCTCAAGATGGAAGGCTCCACCGGCATGACCTACAACCCGCTGACGCGCAAATATCGCCTGAATTCCTCCGACCTGACCGTCAACTACCTGATGCACACGCGTCGCCCGACCGAGGAAGAGCTTGCGTGAGCCTGCCGGTAGCGCTACCTCGCCCCGCCGCCTTGATCTTCGACCTCGATGGCACCCTGGTGGACACCGCGCCAGACCTGGCGCGCGCCACCAATGAGCTGCGTCAGCATCACACCCTGCCGGCGCTGGACTACGACGTGATTCGCGCCGAAGTCTCGCATGGTGGCAGCGCTCTGGTGACGCTGGCCCTGGGCCATGAGCTCGATCACCCCGAGCACGCCAGCGAGCGCACTCGCCTGCTGGAGTTCTATGCCCGCGATGTCGCGGCTCACAGTGTGCTGTTCCCGGGCTATGACGCCCTGATCGAGGTCTGTCAGCGCGCAGACCTGCCGTGGGGCATCGTGACCAACAAGCCCCGTCAGTTCGCCGAGCCGCTGATCGCCGCGCTCAAGCTCACGCCCGGCTGCCTGCTGTGTGCCGATGACCTGCCGGTCAAGAAGCCGCATCCAGAGCCTCTGTGGGAGGCGGCACGCTGCCTCGGTGTCGAGGCCTCCGAATGCTGGTATCTGGGGGATCACGACCGTGACATGCAGGCGGCGCGTGCGGCGGGCATGCTGGCAGTTGCTGTGCGCTACGGCTATGTCCGTGAGGGCGACGATGTGGATGCCTGGCCTGCCGATGTGTGGTTTGACACCTCGGAGGAAGTCATCAATGCCGCGCTACGGGCAGCGGACCTGCGCTGACCGAGCGACACGCACGTAGCTCACACGAAGCTCGCACGAACCAGCCCCCATGAGCGAGTGATCCGCAGATGAACATCAGAAGATAGACACAAGCAGCTAGAAATAAGCAGCTAGACACAAGAACGCCGACGGCCAATGCAGTCGGCGTTCTTGTTGCAGGGTATGACGACTGACCCGCCTGGCGGCGTCACTCGTCATCCAGTAAGGAGATGACAGCTGACAATGGCTCAGACTTTCGGCGGCTGGGCGTCGAACATCTCGCCGGTATGACCACGACTGTCCGGCCCCATCAACCACAGATAGGTCGGCATGATGTCGGCGGGCGTACGCAGGGTATCGGGGTCTTCGGCCGGGAACGCCGACTTGCGCATCGGGGTCCGCGTCCCACCGGGATTGAGCGTATTGACGCGCACCTGGCTGGTATTCTCCAGTTCCTGTGCCAGCATCTGCGAGAAGCCTTCCGTAGCGAACTTGGAGACACTGTAGGCGCCCCAGAAGGCACGCCCCTTGCGCCCGACACTGGAGCTTGTCAGCACGACGGAGGCATCCTTCGAGGCCTTGAGCAACGGCAGCAATGCCTGGATCATCCAGATGGGGCCATTGATATTGACCTGCATGACCTGCTCCCACAGCGCCGGATCATACTGCTCGAATGGAGTGATCTTGCCCAGCAGGCTCGCGTTGTGCAGCAGGCCATCCAGACGACCGAACTCGCTGTGCAGGGTATCAGCCATCTGCTGATAATCCTTGAGGGATGCCCCTTCGAAGTTGAGCGGATAGATGGCCGGTTGTGGTGCCCCCAAGGCCTCGATCTCGTCGTAGACTTCTTCCAGCTTGGCAATGGTTCTGCCCAGCAATATCACCGTCGCCCCATGACGCGCATATTCGACTGCCGCTTCACGCCCAATGCCGGACCCCGCCCCGGTCACCAGAATGATCCGCCCTTTCAGCATGTCGTCCGGGGCCTGATAGTCGATCTTGCACTCTGCCATGGTGATATCCCTGTCTGAGATCTGTCGTCAACCGCCGATGAGAGTGACTGTCTCCGCACCGACATTATTACTTGCTCGGCCACATGAAGCGCGCCCGGGTCGCCTGCCGATGGCACCCGGGTTGCCTGCCGATGGCATGAGGCGCCGAGCGCCACATAACACAAAGCCCGCACCTGGTAGAATACCAAGCGCGGGCTTTGGGGAATACAGGTAGCCAATGGCCACGGGCACTCAGGCGCCGGAGGACAGGAAGTCCTTGGCCATGGTGCCAGCCTTGCTGTCCGGATACTGCTGGACCAGCTTCTCGAGCAAGGAGCGACTTTCCTGCGCCTTGCCTTGACGCGCCTTGACCAGACCCAGCTTGTACATCGCATCCGGCACCTTGCTGGATTGCGAGAATTCGCTGATCACGGTGTCGAAGGCCTGGGCAGAAGCATCCAGCTGGTTCTTGGCCGAATACAGCTCGCCCAGCCAATAATGGGCATTGGCTGCGAGGTTGGAATCCCCATGGTCCACTACGAAGGCTTCAAAGGCGACAATGGCACCGTCGAAGTCGCGAGACTGCACCTTGGCGAAGGCATTCTCGTAATCCTTCTGGGCAGCTGCACCGCTGTCGGCATTGCTGGCGCCATTGGTGCTCGCTGCACCACCGGCACTTGCGCCGCCAGTGACTGCCGCTGCTGCCTGCGAATTGACAACCTGACCGTTCTCCCCGGCGGAAGCGCCGCCAGAAACCCGCTGTTCCAGATCCAGGTAGCGTTGCTGCGACATCTCGGTCAGACGCTTGAACTGGTATTCCAGCTCATCGATCCGGCCGCGAAGTCGGGCAATTTCCTGTGCCTGTTCGTCGAGTTGATTGAGAAGGGTCAGGGTGCCGCCGCCACTCAAACGAGTATTGGCCTGCTGATAGAGCGAGTTTGATTGCCCAGTGAGGTCCTCGACCGTCGGTGCGGCCAAAACGGACAACGGGAGCAACA
This sequence comes from Cobetia sp. 1AS1, assembly GCF_029846435.1. NCBI lineage: Bacteria > Pseudomonadati > Pseudomonadota > Gammaproteobacteria > Oceanospirillales > Halomonadaceae > Cobetia > Cobetia sp. 1AS1. Next base: position 77,362 of record NZ_JARWKU010000002.1, on the reverse strand, counting down.
AGGCTCCCGCACCGAACAACCCTTTCAGGCTGTGTTTCATGCTGTCGGCTCCGCCGAATCATCATGGTATCGCGCAAGCAAGCCCGGGGTTCAAGGTCACGCCTCTTGCCCGGGCCAGCTCAACACAAGTTTCTAGCGTCTCCGCGCCTCCTCAGGGAATCGCGGAGAGGAACCGCGCTTAGTAGTCGAAGACCACACGACGGTTCTTGGCGTAGGAAGACTCGCCGTGGCCCTGGACTGCCGGACGCTCTTCACCGTAGGAGACGATCTCGATCTGTGACGGAGACACGCCCTGGACAGTCAGGAAGCGTGCGACAGACTTGGCACGACGCTCGCCCAGACCCAGGTTGTATTCACGAGTACCGCGCTCATCAGCGTGGCCTTCCAGAACGACATTGGCGCTGGTGTTGGCTTTCAGGTACTGAGCGTGACCCATCAGGACGCTTTCGAACTCAGGACGGATGGTGTCCTTGTTGAAGGCGAAGTAGATGGTACGCACGTCAGGCATGGTGGCGTTGCTCATCTGGTTGGCGTTGCTGTTGGCACCAGTGTTCATGCCGGCAGTGTTCGCACCGCTGTTGGCTGAATCCATGTCGCCGTCCTGAGCGCCGCCGCTGCTGGAACAACCTGCCATGACGCTCAGGGACAGGGCAACCAACAGACCTTTTGCATACGGGGTGAACTGCATTGTGAAACTCCTTGCTCTAATGGGTACGAATGCCAAGCCTTTCTTGGTGGCTCAGTTGCATTCTAGTGGTTTAGTTCAGGAACGGCGACCACGCAGGTTCACGCACGTCGCCTTGTGCTGACGGCAGGGAGAATTGTGCCCTTCCGTCTGCCGACACCTGGCCCAGGACCCCGCGGGTTCCTTGCTGAGTGGCATATATCACCATAGTGCCATTCGGCGCAACACTTGGTGATTCATCCCACTGAGTATCGGTCAGGGAGGTAACCCGACCGCTCTTCAGATCTTGCTTGGCAACCTGATAACCGTTGCCTGCGCGGTTGATCATGAACAGGTTCTCTCCATCGGGTGAGATGCGCCCGCGGGAGTTGTAATTGCCGGTATATGTCACACGTTCCGTGCCGCCGGACAGATCAAGACGATAGATCTGTGGGGAGCCTGCACGATCAGAGGTGAACACCATACCGCTGCCATCCGGCAACCAATCCGGCTCGGTATCGATCGCAGGATTGTTGGTCAGACGCTGGAACTGACGGCTGGCAATATCCATCACATAGATTTCCGGCTGGCCATCCTTTGACAATGCCATTGCCAGTTTACGTCCGTCCGGCGACCAGGCCGGGGCACCATTGATGCCTCGGAAACCTGTCAGTTTTGCACGACGACCACTGCCCAATTCCTGCACATAGATAGCGGGACGTTCGGCTTCAAAACTGACATAGGCCAGCTTCTTGCCATCCGGCGACCATGCCGGTGACATGATCGGTTCATCGGACGCCAGAATCTCCTGACTATTGTGGCCATCTGAATCCGCCACGTACAGGGCAAAACGAATATTGTCGCCAACACCATTGGCGGTAATGTATGCGATTTTTGTCGAGAAAGCACCGCGAATTCCAGTGATTTCCTCAAATATTTCATCACTCATATAATGGCCGCGCGCGCGCAGCTCACCATTGCTTCCGGTGATGACTTCGCCAAGCATGCGCTTGTTGCCCAGCACATCCATCAGCTCATACTGGATGCTATAACCGCCATTGCTGGCCGTCTTTACCTGACCCACCACGAGGTAACTGGCCCCCAGACGCTTCCAGTCATTGACGAAGACGTCCTGGGTCGTACCCGGCAAGGCAATCAGATTGTCGCGCTTGATCGGGTCGAACTGGCCACTGCGCGCCAGGTCATCGGAGATGATGCGTGCGAGATCCTGCGGCAGACTTCCCCCGGTCAGATTCTCGAACGGCACGACAGCGATAGGTGTGGCGCTGTCATTGCCCTTGGTGATCTCGATGGTCAGGTCAGCTCTTGCCAGGCTGGTCACTGCCAGCAAGGCGGCTGCCATCATCCATGCGGTCAATCGTCTCATCGGCCCAGGTCCTCTGGATTGAAGTACAGGTTGAAGTTTCGGAACTGGCTCTTGGCACCAGCCGGCAGGTCCTGCATCTCGGTAAACGGCGCTGCTTTCTGGATCGCCTGAATCGCGGAGCGATCAAAGGCGGCGTTGCCACTGCTCTTGCTGACCGCTGCCGTTACCAATTCGCCTGTCGGCAACAATGACACTCTCAGCGTGACCGTCATGCCGGGAACAGAGCCCGAGGGCCGATTCCAATTCTGTCCGACATACTTCTTGAGCAGGTTCTCGAAGCTGTTGGCTGCCTGAGCGGCCTGTTTGGCGCCGCTGATGGCGTCGCTTTCATTGTCTATCAGGCTATCCAGCGAGCCGGCAGAGGCCTGCGCCGCTTTCTCGGCAAGTGCCTTCTGGCGTGCGGCTTCAGCGGCCGCCTTCTTGCGCGCTTCTTCCGCCGCCTTGGCCTTGGCTGCCTTCTCCTTGGCGGCCTTGTCGGCTGCCGCCTTGGCCGCCTTTTCCTTCTCGGCCTTCTCCGCTGCTGCCTTGGCCTTGGCTGCCTTTTCGGCTTCCGCCTTCTTGGCTTCAGCGTCTGCCTTGGCCTTGGCCGCCTTCTCCGCTTCGGCTTTCTTGCGCGCTTCTTCTGCGGCTTTTTCCTTGGCGGCCTTTTCGGCTTCCGCCTTGGCCTTGGCAGCCTTCTCGGCTTCCGCCTTCTTCAAGGCATCGGCCTTGGCCTGCTTTTCCGCTTCGGCTTTCTTGCGATCAAGGGCAATTGCCTTGGCTTCCTCTGCACGCCTGGCCGCTTCTGCCTTGGCCTTTTCGGCCGCCGCCTGCTCAGCCTTCAACTGCTCCGCCGCCTTGGCCTGCTCAGCCGCCTTTTGCTGTTGCGCCTTCTGGGCAGCCGCCTTTTCCTCAGCGGCGCTGCGCTGCTGTTCCGCTGCAAGCTCTGCCTCTCTGGCCGCCTCTTCCTTGGCGCTCTGGCGCTGATCGGATTCTTCGGCCGCATCACGCGCCTTGCTGGACTTCGCCTGCTGGGCCTGATTGGTCGTGGTCTCGGTACTGACCAGTGTCGCGTTGACGATGGTGGTGTTGGTCTTCTCCGGTTCGGATTCTGGCCAACTCACCAGAGTCAGAATCAGGATGCCCAGGTGCAGGCCAACGGCCAGCACCACAGGCAATCCCAACCCGACCCGCTGTTCTATCTCTGGCTGACTCATCCATCAGCCCTCGGTCGGTGGTTCTGAAATCAGCCCGACATTGGGAACACCGGCACCCTGCAGCGTGCTCATCAGCCCCATGACATCGCCGTAGGGTGCCGTCTTGGCACCCTTGACCAACACGGGCGTCTTGGGCTTCTCGGCCACGATGGACGCGACCTTGCTGCCCAGTTCATCCAGTGCCACCGGCGTGCGCTTGTCTTCATCCGATCCCAGATCGATGTAGTAATTGCCGCTATCATCCAGCGAGACGATCAATGGCGTCACATCATCGGGATTGTCGATCGGCTTGGAGGTGACCTTGGGCAATTCGACCTGAACCCCCTGCGTCATCATCGGCGCGGTGATCATGAAGATGACCAGCAACACCAACATGACGTCGATGAAGGGCACCACATTGATCTCGGAGGACAGCTTGCGCTTGTGGCCTCTGCTATACGGTCCTTTCATTGACTCGCCTCCCTTCAAGCGTCGTTGCTGCCACGACCGTGCAGATTACGATGCAGAATGGAGTGAAGTTCTTCGGCGAAGTCTTCATAGCGACCCAGCAGCTGATCAGCACGGCTGGCCAGACGGTTGTAGAAGATGACGGCCGGGATTGCCGCGAACAGGCCCATGGCAGTCGCGACCAGTGCTTCGGCAATCCAGGGGGCGACGGTGGTCAGAGTTGCCTGTTGAGCCGTACCCAGTGCCTGGAAGGAGCCCATGATGCCCCACACGGTACCGAACAGACCGACATAGGGGCTGACGGAGCTGACCGTGGCCAGAAACGGCAGGTGAATGTTCAGGCGCTCTTCTTCACGTGACAGCGTGACGCGCATGCTGCGTTGCACGCCATCCATCACCGCATCGGCATTGCTGGACTTGGGCTTGAGGCGGCTGTACTCGCGGAAGCCGGCACGGAAGACGCCAGAGGCGCCCGGGGTGGATTCTTCATCCGTCGGCAATTCACGATAGAGGTGATTGAGGTCGACCCCGGACCAGAAGCGCTTTTCAAAGGCCGCGTAAGCCTGCTTGGCACGGGACAATGCCATCCCGCGCTGAAAGATCACCACCCAGGATGCAATGGAAGCTGCCAGCAACAGCAACATGACTGCCTGAACGACCAGACTGGCGTTCACGAACAGCGAAATGATCGACATCGAATCTTCCACGGAAATCCCTCTTTACTTGGTTCAGTCTGTGCCACCGTCAATCAGTGACACGATAAATAATCTGTTCATCAGCCTGGCGTCTCAGCACCTGACTGGCTGCGGCCTCATCTGCGCCTTGTGATCTCAGACCTCAAGAGCCGCAAGCAATTCCCCGGGCCAACGTCTGGGGCGCAAGGTCGTGGCATCGACGCAAGCGATCACGACTTCCGCTTCGCTCAATATCTGCTCACCGCGCAGCGCCTTCTGGGTGAACGTCAAGCGTGCACCGCGCAAGGCGCCTGCCGTTGCCGTCACGGTCAGCAGGTCATCCAGATGCGCAGGACGAAGATAACGATTTGTTACGCTGTGTACTACCAGCTGAATGCCTTTTTCAAGCAAGGCTTGCTGCGTGAAACCCTTTGCTCGCAACCATTCACTGCGAGCGCGCTCCATGAAGCGCAGATAATTCACGTAGTAGACGATGCCACCAGCATCAGTATCCTCGATGTAGACGCGCACAGTGTGGTGAAAACATGCAGCTTCACCCTTCAACGTATTTCCTGCGCCTTCAGATGTCATGGCGCGTCACTTCCTTCCTGTCCCAGCCGCGCCTGCTCTTCACGCGGGGTGATCCCGAAGTGCAGATAGGCCGAGCGCGTAACCAGTCGCCCACGCGCCGTGCGCATCATGAAGCCTTGCTGAATCAGGTAGGGCTCCAGCACATCCTCGATGGTATCGCGCTCTTCCCCGATGGCCGCCGCCAATGAATCGACCCCGACCGGCCCGCCATCGAACTTCTCGATCATCGCCAGCAGCAGTCGACGGTCCATGTGATCCAGGCCGTGGCTGTCGACGTTGAGCATGTTGAGCGCCTTGTCGGCCACTTCCAGCGTCAAGCGACCATCCGAGCGCACTTCGGCGAAGTCACGCACCCGACGCAGCAGGCGATTGGCGATACGTGGCGTACCGCGGGAGCGACGTGCAATCTCAAGCGCCCCTTCCATCTCGACTTCCATGCCGGAAAGCCTGGCACTGCGCGCCACGATGTCGGTAAGTGACTCGATATCGTAGAACTCGAGGCGCTGGACGATGCCGAAGCGATCGCGCAACGGCGCAGTCAGCAGCCCCGCACGCGTCGTCGCGCCTACCAGGGTGAATCGTGGCAGCTCAAGCTTGATCGAGCGGGCCGCGGGGCCTTCACCGATCATGATGTCGAGCTGATAATCTTCCATCGCCGGATAGAGCACTTCCTCGACGGCCGGTGACAGGCGGTGAATCTCGTCGATGAACAGGACATCGCCTTCCTGCAGGTTGGTCAGCATCGCTGCCAGGTCCCCTGCCCGCTCCAGCACCGGCCCAGAGGTCGACTTGATATCGACACTCATCTCGCTGGCGATGATATGCGCCAGCGTCGTCTTGCCGAGACCGGGCGGGCCGAAGACCAGGGTGTGATCCAGACTATCGCCTCGTCCTCGCGCGGCACTGATGAAGATTTCCATCTGCTCGCGGACGATGGGCTGTCCGATGTAGTCACTCAGCGTGCGTGGCCGGTTGGCGCGATCGATCCGCTCTTCCGGATCATGCGTCGCCGCGGAGATCAGTCGGTCCGACTCCATCATGATGCTTGCTCAACTCCTGATGACGCAGGTCACGCACATGACGCGGGTCATGGGCCATGAACGTGCGTCAGTGGCAGGTGGCAAGGTTTGCCAGGGCGGTGCAACGATCTAGCGCATCTGCGTTCAAGCGCGCACTTTCTACCCCAGTAACCTGCCAACCCCTAGTCAATAAATCCAATCACGATGCGCCGTTTCCTTCACGGAAACTATAGGGCGCATGTTTGCTGCCCTGGCGGGGCCTCAGCTGGCCATCTTGCGCGCCAGCGCCGCCTTGATAAGCGCTTCCGTGGAGGCGCCGGTCTCGAGCCCCGAGAGCATCTTGGCCGCCTCGACAGGCTTGTAGCCCAGAGACACCAGCGCGGCTTCGGCATCCGCCAGAGGATGGGTGACCGGCGGTTGTGGCTGCGAAGCACGCGCCATTTCATCCAGCCCATCATCCGCCGGCAGCGTCCAATGCTTGAGGCGATCACGCATCTCGATGATCAGGCGATCCGCCGTCTTCTTGCCGACGCCCGGTAGACGTGTCAGCGCCCGACTGTCTTCATCGTGAACACAGCGAATGAAATCGGACTGCTCCATTCCCGACAGAATCGCCAGCGCCAGTCGCGGACCGACACCGGAGATCTTGATCAATTCACGGAACAGACGACGCTCGGGCTCCTTGCCGAAGCCATACAGCAACTGCGCGTCTTCGCGCACCACCAGGTGGGTGTAAAGCTGGCAATGTTCGCCCACGGCCGGCAAGCCCAACAGGGTGTTCATCGAAGCTTCCAGTTCATAACCGACACCTTGTACGTCAAGCACCAGCTGCGGCGGTTGTTTTTCCAGCAATGTCCCGGTCAGGCGTCCAATCATGTTGCGGCTGTCCTTGCTCGGCAGAGAACGTGTTCAGTGGGATCGTACTGCTCGCAGACCCGATTCTCTGCACGGATTGTTACAATGCGGGCAAGCCTACCAAAGATGAAGCGTAGGCGGCATGTCCCAGTGTCACGACGAATTTGTCGCATCTTTCTGACAGTCATACCTTGGGTGATGGCACGAAGCCTGATGCCACGCGGTTTGGCGCATCACGCAATCGGCTGCTGCCAGGCTCGGCAGACACTCTACAAGTGACTGAAAAATCGCTATTAATTGAGCACAATACCGCATTTGTCGCTCAGCGGCATGTCAGGCGTCGGGCTCGAAGTCTCGCCAACTGCTACTACGCCGTACACGGGTTCCTTTGCGTCGACTGGTATTCCCCAGCCCCAAGGCTTCCAACTGGTCATTGCCGGGCGTCAAGCGTCGACGCGCGAAACAATGCGTCAAGGCGATGGCCAGCGCATCGGCGGCATCGGCCTGCGGCGTGGCGGAGAGCTTGAGCGTATGCGTGACCATATGCTGCACCTGAGACTTCTCGGCCGCACCGGTACCGGTCACGGCCTGCTTGATTTGCCGCGGCCCATATTCGAATACCGGCAAGCCGTGATTGGCCGCACACACGATGGCAGCCCCGCGCGCCTGGCCCAGCTTGAGCGCCGAATCGGCGTTCTTGGACATGAAGACCTGCTCGATGGCGAATTCCGCGGGGCGATGCAGGGCGATCACCTCGCTGATACCGGCATAGATCTGCGCCAGGCGCTGATCCAGGCTGACCTGTGACATGCGAATGCAGCCACTGTCCACATAGCGAGGCTGGGCCGCAGAGACATCCAATACCCCATACCCGGTCAGACGTGAGCCCGGGTCGATGCCAAGAATGATCATGCTGCCGCCTCGCTTCTCACACCTTGCGTCTTCGCTGTCGTCATCGCGCCATCGCTCTTACTGTGTATATAACCAGCCACCATGCCACAAAAAAGGCGGTGCGACACTGTCATTGCCTGACGTGAACGCCAGCAAACAGTCTCGCACCGCCTTGTCGGGCTTGCTCGCCCCTTTGCCTACCAGGCCAAAGGGGCAAACCTGCCACTGCGGGACCGCCCTTGTCTGATCGAATCAGTCCAGACGGCCCCACCTGTCACTCTCTCGGTCATGCGCCGCTGAATCAGGCCTGACCGCTTTCGTCCTCGACCTTGACCTTCTGACGCAGACGGATGTTCAGCTCCTTGAGCTGCTCACCGCTGACCACGCCCGGGGCGTCGGTCATCATGCAGCCGGCGCTCTGGGTTTTCGGGAAGGCAATCACTTCACGAATGGTCTTGGCGCCGGTCATCAGCATCACCAGACGGTCGAGACCGAAGGCCAGACCACCATGGGGCGGCGCGCCGAACTTCAGGGCGTCGAGCAGGAAGCCGAACTTCTCTTCCGCTTCTTCTTCACCGATGCCCAGCACCTCGAACACGGTACGCTGCATGGCCTGATCGTGGATACGGATGGAGCCGCCACCCAGCTCGGTGCCGTTGATGACCATGTCGTAGGCGCGAGACAGTGCCGCTTCCGGGTTGGCCTTGAGCTCTTCCGGCGTGCAGGACGGCGCGGTGAACGGGTGGTGCAGCGCGCTCAGACGGCCATTGGCATCGGCTTCGAACATCGGGAAGTCGACGACCCACAGCGGTGCCCACTCGCGGGTGTAGAGGTTGAGGTCTTCACCCAGCTTGACGCGCAGCGCACCGATGGCCTCGGCCACGATGTTGGCCTTGTCAGCGCCGAAGAACACGATGTCGCCATCGACGGCGCCACAGCGGTCCAGCACTTCATCCACGACGTCTTCCATGAACTTGACGATCGGCGACTGCAGACCCTCAATGCCCTTGGCACGTTCGTTGACCTTGATCCACGCCAGGCCCTTGGCACCGTAGATGCCGACGAACTTGGTGTAGGCGTCGATTTCCTTGCGTGACAGGCTGGCACCGCCCGGCACACGCAGTGCGGCGACACGGCCCTTGTCGTCCTTGGCCGGACCGGAGAAGACCTTGAAGTCCACGCCGCTCATCAGGTCATCGACATCGACCAGTTCCAGCGGGATGCGCAGGTCCGGCTTGTCGGAACCGAAGCGGCTGATGGCCTCGGAGTACGGCATGGTCGGGAAGTCGCCCAGCTCGACATCGAGCACTTCCTTGTAGAGGCCACGGATCATGGTCTCGGTCATGCCCATGATGTCCTGCTCGTCGACGAAGCTGGCTTCGAGGTCGATCTGGGTGAACTCCGGCTGACGGTCAGCACGCAGGTCTTCATCACGGAAGCATTTGGCGATCTGGTAGTAACGATCGACACCGGCGACCATCAGCAGCTGCTTGAACAGCTGCGGAGACTGCGGCAGTGCGAAGAAGCTGCCGGCGTAGGTGCGGCTCGGCACCAGATAATCACGAGCGCCTTCCGGCGTGGCACGTGTCAGGATCGGGGTTTCGATGTCGAGGAAGCCCAGGGCTTCGAGCTGGGCGCGCACGCTGTGAGTGATGCGCGAGCGCAGACGCAGCTTCTCGATCATGTCGGGACGACGCAGGTCGACATAACGATACTTGAGGCGGACTTCCTCACCGACCTTGTTGTGGTCGTCGAGCTGGAACGGCGGCGTCTGTGCGGTGTTGAGCACTTCGACGTCCTTGGCCAGCACTTCGATCATGCCTGTCGGCATGTTCGGATTCTGGGTGCCTTCCGGGCGCAGACGGATACGGCCCTTGATACGCAGCACGAACTCGCTGCGCGCCTTGTCGGCAGTGGCGAAGGCATCGACGGTGTCCGGATCGACGACGATCTGGGCGATGCCATCACGGTCGCGCATGTCGAGGAAGATGACGCCACCGTGGTCGCGACGGCGGTGCACCCACCCGCACAGAGTGACATCCTGATCGATCAGGGTCTCGTTCAGTTTGCCGCAATAGTGGCTGCGCATGTTGATTCCTTGTTGCTCAAATTCATGATCGACGCGCTGATGCGCATCTGTCTCAGAGGGCCTGCCGTTGGCGATGAGGGTCAAGGGTACCCACTGGGCGCCCTTGACCCTCATCATGCTGATGCCTGACGCACTATCCCAGCTGTGTCAGGCGGTGCTGTCGCTACCACCGGCCAGATTCTTCTTGCTGCCGGACTTGAAATCCGTCTCGTACCAGCCACTGCCTGCCAGACGGAACCCGGCGGCGGAGACCAGCTTCTCGAGCTGGTCCGTCTTGCATTCCGGGCACTCCGTCAGCGGCGCAGCGCTGATCTTCTGCAACTTGTCCATCCGATGGCCACAGGCCTTGCAGTGGTATTCATAGATCGGCATGGTTTTCTTTCCTGACAATACTGGTCACGGGGCTGTCTGAGCACCGTGAACCATGACAATGTTATGCCTTGCGGCGCGTCTTGCGTTCAGCGCACCTGCGGCCCCAACATGAGAGCTTTCGCAAGCACTAGCAAGAGACGCCTACAATAAGGCCAGTTGAGCGGCTTTCAAGTCAAAGCGAAAGGGGCACATTATAGCGTGCTCGGCCCCGTGCGGGGCAACACCCAAGCACAAACCGGCCCAGACGCTACGTACTCGTCATTTCCGGGCCAGCCTTTCTGTCTTCCTATCTATCTTCCTACGCCATCATGAGGCACCTATGTCCGATCACGATCGTACTGCGCAGTCTCCCTCTCATTCTTCCACGCCCGCTTCCTCTCAGTGTGAACCTGCCTCGTCCACCGGCGCACCGCAGGCCGTCATGCTCGATGCCGGCTCCGTCGGTGACGGGCTGGACTTCTCGCGTCTCGAGGCCCGCCTGGAAGGATTGGTCTGTCATGACGCGACCGCGCCCGTGGAAGTGGTGCCACGACTGAGCGGTGCCTCCATCGTGCTGGTCAACAAGGTACGCATCGAGGCGCACCACATGGATGAGCTGCCGACCCTCAAGCTGATCGCGGTGATGGCGACCGGCACCAACAATATCGACATGGCGGCCGCCGAAGCACGCGGCATTCGGGTCATGAACGTCAATGCCTATGGCACTCATTCGGTGGCGCAGCACACCTGGATGCTGCTGCTGGCACTGGCAGGCCGCCTGCCGGAATACCAGACCGACATCGCCGCGGGCGAGTGGCAACGCAGCGCGACCTTCTGCCTGATGGGCCGCCCCGTGGTGCAGCTGTCCGGCAAGCATCTGGTCATCATCGGCAAGGGGGAGCTGGGCACCGCGGTGGGCAGGCTGGCCGAGGCGTTCGGCATGCGCGTGACCTTTGCCGCTCGTCCGGGCACCGCCCCCACTGCCGAGCGCCCCGCGCTGGAAAGCCTGCTGCCCCAGGCTGACGCCATCAGCCTGCACTGCCCGCTGACCCCAGAGACGCAGCATCTTATCGATGAGCAGGCGCTCGCCGCCATGAAGCCCGGTGCATTGCTGGTCAATTGCGCCCGCGGGGGCATCATCGACGAGGACGCAGCGCTGGAGGCACTGGCCACCGGACAACTCGGCGGCCTGGCGGTGGATAGCCTGCCGGAGGAGCCGCCACGTGAAGGCCACTCGCTGCTCTCGGCCCTGGAAAGCCAGCACCATTCGGCGAGTGCGCCTTTGAACCTGATCGTCACGCCGCACAATGCCTGGATCAGCCAGGAGGCGCGCCAGAACATGCTCGATCTCAGTCTGGCCAATATCGAGACATTCCTGAGCGAACACGCCTGACACGGCCACAGCCTCGCGGCCTCAACCTCGCGATGACAGCCACTGACGCCGAGTGGCAGGTGTGAGCGGTACGTCACGAAAAAAGCCCCCGAACCGGCATATGCGCCGAGTCGGGGGCTTTTTATGAGTGGCCTGGCGTCAGCGGATGCGGATATGCATGCCCGCCGCCTTGAGGGCGTTGCCTTCAGCGTCCCACGACACCACACGACCGCGTGAGCTCAACAGTACCCACCGGGTGCCGCTCGCTCTTTCCTCACCCTCCTTCTCGTCGCCCTCTAGCGCGCCTCCCTCTAGCACACCGTCAGCGGCCAAGCCCCGCTGTTGCAGAAGCTTGTCGCCAGCCTTGCCTGTCCCGGCGTCTACGCCTACCTCGTTCATCCCCATCGCCTCGATCTGCTGAAGGTCCTCTTCCTGCGGCGCACGCATCCGGTACTGACACTCACAGCTTTCGCCGTAGGTAGTGATGATCTTGTGTCTGAGCGCATGTACCTGCTCGAGATCCTCCGGGTGAATCAAGCGATCGAAGTCCATTTCGCGCATCGCCAACGGCTCGTGGCCCGAAGCGCCGAGCATCTTCCAGAGATTGGGGTGGATCTGGACGATGCGCTCAGGAATGTCCATTTCCCACAGGCTATCGCCACTGGCTTCGAGGGAATCCAGCAAGCGACGCTCGCTGGACTGCAATTCCTTCTGGGTCTGGCGCAGGCGCTGGTACATCTCTTCGGCGGTGGCGTTGGCATCATCCAGCTCGACGATGCCACTGCCGCCCGCGGATTCGACTTCCGCGCCCATGCCGATGCGATGCAGACGCTCACGCAGCTCGGCCAGCGGCACCGAAAGACGACGGCTGATGTGGTGCGTGCGCCAGCTCATGAGAATGAAGAAGGTGAAATAGAACAGGATCAGGCCACCGACCAGCGCCATGCCGACCAGCTGGAAGTTGCGCCCGATCTCGGCGGTACGAAAGAAGACGGCGCTCTCCTCGACCATGCTCAACATGATCCAGCCATTGCCCGGCAAGCGCTCCCACGCCACCTTGTAGGGCGCTCCCGCCACATTGACGCTCTCCAGGCCACGCCGCTGTTCCAGGATACGGGGCGCGAGTCTCTTGAAGACGTCATGACCTTTCAGCTCCAGCTGGGCGGGCCGAATGACATCCTCTTCCTGGAGGTCATTGGCATCGGGAATCTCCAGCGGCAGCAGCGACAGCAACTGCTCACCGGCGCGCGGGACGGCGAGTGAGCGCCCCTCGGCATCGAACAGCATCGCGAAGCCTTGCCAGGGCAGCTCCATCGCGAGCACCTGATTGACGATCACGTCCAGGGTCATGTCGACGCCGGCGACGCCGAGAAACTCGCCTTGCTCGGAATAGAAGGGACTGACGGCCGACGTCATCCAGCCATTGCCGGCCGGGTCTTCGTAGATGTCGGTCCAGATGGTGTTTCGCGAGGGATTTGCCTCTGGTGCGGCCAGATAGAAGAAGGAGAAGTCACGACAGTCGTGGTCGGCTGGCACCAGCGAGGCCAGATCGACATAGGGGAAGAGGCGGACATAGCAGTCGGCCATCGTGACGAAGGACTGCACCACGGCCGAGTGCGAGGACACGACACTGCGCATGATCGGGTCGACCGCCGTCATGCGCAGCGCCATGGGGATGTCCTGCTCGAGACCTGGCAAGGCGGGATAGAAGCCGCTGCCCTGATTGTCAGCCGTCTGCTGACTGGCCCAGACACCGCTGGGCAGGCTTGCGTGACGGGCAACCTCACGCGCCGCTACCCCGGTACCGGTGTCGCCCATGGCCAGTTCGCCTGCCTGGGCACCGAGCCCGCGCGACAGGTTCTGGACATGCTCCAGTTGCTGGCTGAGTGACTTGGCCTCCCGCAGCATCGCCAGATTGAGCTCACTGCTCGACTGGGATTGCAGGTAATTGAGGTTGGCATCACGAATCTCGTCATTGGACACGAAATACACCGCTACCAGGGCGGTCTCGACCAACAGCAACGGAATCATGGTACTGGTGAAGAGCGCTCGCCAGACCCACTTCTTGATCGTGACGGCGGGTTGCTTCGACTCCGACATGGGCGACTATCCTGAATCCAGCGAGATGACAGGAAGTATGCACTTTCTCTTGCGTTCCAAGAGGCTAATAGCTTCAACGCTTAAACATGACCTGAAGGTCAGACCTTGGTGATACGACTGGGGACAGGCGGCCAAGGCTTTGCTAGGATGCTCGCCCCCAAGGAGGCTGCATGCTTTACAACTACGGTTCTATCAATATCGATCATGTCTATCGGGTACCTCACCTGGTACGACCGGGTGAAACCCTGGCGAGTCTCTCCTACCGTCAGGTACTGGGTGGCAAGGGTGCCAACCAGTCGCTCGCGCTTGCGCGCGCCGGAGGCGACGTCACGCACTGGGGCCGCCTTGGCAACAGTGATCGCTGGGCACTTGAGCCGCTGGAAAGCGCCGGTGTCATCACCTCGCAAGTCGAGCTGAGCGCCAGCGCCAGTGGCCACGCCATCATCCAGGTGGACGACCACGCCGAGAACAGCATCATTCTGCATCCGGGCGCCAACCACGGTTTCACCGATGAACATCTTGCGACGCTGTTCTCCGGCGTGACGCAGGGAGATTGGCTGCTGCTGCAAAATGAGTGCAACGCACTGGGCAAGGTCATCGAGCTGGCACATGCCAAGGGCATGAAGATCGCCTTCAACCCCGCCCCGATGGGTGCTGATGTCCTGCGCCTGCCGCTGGAACACTGCCAGGTGCTGTTCCTCAATCGCGGTGAAGCGGCACAGCTGGTCGAGCTGGAAGAGAGCGCGCCTGTCGCCACCCTGCTCGCCGCGCTGCACACACGCCTGCCTGACACCGAAGTGGTCATGACCCTGGGCAGTGAAGGCGTCTGCTACCAGCTGGGGGAACAGCGCATCCAGCTGCCGGCACACCGCGTCAATGCCGTGGATACCACCGCGGCGGGCGACACCTTCATCGGCTATTACCTGGCAAGCCAGATCGAAGGCCAGAGCATCGAGGAAAGCCTGCGTCGTGCCAGCACCGCCTCTGCCCTGTGCGTGAGCCGCGAAGGTGCAGCGCCGAGCATTCCGCTGGCCAGTGATGTCGCCGCTGCCCTGGCCGAATGGCCGACGCTCGACGTCCTGAGCAACTGACGTTCTGGGCTACTGAGTCTTTGAACAACTGAACTACCTGCACGGGGCACCACCACGTGGCCCGTGCCGTGCCCGTGTCATCTCATGGGCGCCCTGTTGGAATAACGCCCTCTATTGCAGGTCACTTCTTTCACGAGGTCAGCATGAAAACACCGATTATCTTTGATACCGATCCGGGCGTGGATGATGCCCAAGCGATTGCCATCTGTCTGGCGCATCCGGACATCGAATTCCTCGGCATGACCACCACCTTCGGCAACGTCACCATCGAGACGGCCACCTCCAACGCCCTGCTGCTGGGCGAACTGGCGGGTCAGGAAATTCCGGTCGCCCAGGGTGCTGCCCAGCCGCTGGTCAAGGACAAGTTCCCTGCGCCGGCGCACATCCACGGCGCCAATGGCCTGGGCAACATGGAGATCCCGGAGCCCAAGGGCAAGGCGCTGTCCATCAGCGCACCGCAGTTCATCGTCGAGCAGGTCAATGCGCGTCCGGGCGAGATCACCCTCGTCGCCGTCGGCCCGCTGGGCAATCTGGCCACCGCACTGCAGCTGGACCCGAGCATCATCAGCAAGGTCAAGCAGGTCGTCATCATGGGCGGTTCCATCCGTGAAGGCGGCAACGTCTCACCGGTCGCCGAGGCCAACATCTTCAATGACCCGCATGCCGCCGCCAAGGTGCTGACCGCCGGCTGGCCGCTGACCATGGTCGGTCTCGATGCGACGCACCGCTGCGTGCTGTCTCCGGCCCATGTCGAGCGCATCCGTGTCGCGCAAGGCGCACTCGGCGAAGTGCTGTCCGGCAGCTATCAGTTCTACAAGGCCTTCTATCAGGAAGCGCGCGGCATCGATGGTTGCTGCCCGCACGACAGCTGCGCCCTCGCCTGGCTGATGAAGCCGGAGCTGTTCACCACCGAGCGCGGCCACCTGAATGTCGAAGTCGAAGGCCTGGCCGAAGGTCAGACGCTGTTCGCCCCTGAGGGTCGCGAATTCCTCGGCAATCAGTGGTCCCAGACGCCGCTGGTCGACGTCTGCGTCAATGCCCAGGGCGACAAGGTTGTCGAGTGGATCACCGACGTGCTGACCGCCAAGGCGTCCTGATCCGGCGCCCGGCAGGCCCTCCTGGGGCCTGCCATCGGCCTTGCCATCAAACCGAGACAACGCCCGTCAGCGTCATTGCTGGCGGGCGTTGTCTCGGTTTGAGCACTCGCGCTTGTTCACTTTCCCCTTCCTCCTTCCCTCTTCTCCTCTTTGGCGTCTCTCCTTTACCGCAACGGCCTTCCTACGCCCCGAATACCGAGAAGTTGCTGAGTTATGGAAACTCTTTCAGCAAGATAACGGGATAAACTTTTGAATAACCCTTACCAGACGAGAGTGAATGGCGAGCCGTTCGGCGCATGCACATAATCTGATACGCTAGCAAAATCTCACTGGGCAAGCGCCTCATACGCCGCCCCATCCTGCCTGCCACGGAGCTCATCATGCCTTCGACGACAACGTTGCCCTCTGCCCCCGCTGCAACGCTTCGCACTCAGGATTCTCCCGCGATCGCCGACACCCAGTACGACTGCCTGGTCTTCATCGGTCGCTTCCAGCCCATGCACCATGGCCATGTTGCCGTGATGGAAGAGGCCCTGCGCCTCGCGCGGCAGGTCATCGTGCTGGTCGGTTCTGCCTGGCAGGCACGTTCACTGCGCAACCCGTTCACCTTCTCTGAACGCACGCGCATGATCCGCAGCTGCTTTGACGATGCCGACAATGCGCGCCTGGAAATCGTGCCGTTGCTGGATGCGCTCTACAACGACGATGTCTGGGTGCGTGATGTGCAGCGCAAGGTACGCGATATCGCGCGTCCGCAGGCCAACCGGATGCCGAGAATCGCGCTGATCGGTGCCAATCGTCGTGACAGCAACAGCCAGTCAAGCTACTACCTGAGCCTCTTCCCGCAATGGGAGTCAGTGGCGGTGCCACTGCGCGAGGGGATGGAGGCCAGCCGTATTCGTGAGGTCATCTTCACCGAGCGCGCCCGCGCCGAGGATTGGCTGGACAACGAGGGACTGGAGCTGCTGCCACCGCCGGTGGCTCAGCACCTGCATGGCTTCCTGGATGAGACCGCGTGGCAAGGGCTGGTCGAGGAACGTCGCCTGCTGGAGCAATATCGCGCCGCCTGGAGCGATGCGCCCTACCCACCACTGTTCATCACGGTCAACGCCGTGGTGGTGCAGTCCGGCCATGTTCTGCTCACCACACGTCGCGCGGCACCCGGCAAGGGGCTTTACGCTCTGCCTGGCGGCTTCGTGCAACCCCAGGAGCGCCTGCTGGATGCCTGTCTGCGTGAACTCAAGGAGCGTGTGCGCCTCAAGGTGCCGGAACCGGTACTGCGTGGCTCTCTGCGCGGACAGCGTCTGTTTGACGCGCCACATCGCAGCTGGCGCGGACGCACTCTGGCAGAGGCCTTCTACTTCGCCCTGCGCCCGGAGCAGCAGCTTCCCAAGCTCAGAAGCGGCGGCGGCGAGAACGAGGAGCAGGCACGTTGGGTCGCGCTGGCGGATCTGGAGCCCGATACCCTCTTCGAGGACCACTTCTTCATCATTCAGAATTTCCTCGGCCTGCATGCAGGCCAAAGCAGTTTCTGACTACCCGGAACGGCCTACGCAGGCGCGCGCGCACTTCCCTGCATCAGCACAACGAAAACGGCAGCCCCGCGGGGCTGCCGTTTTCGTCACAAGACACCTGGCTTTGCTTGTGTCTTCGCCTTCGCCTTTGTCCTTGTCTTTGCCTGCAACACTCAGGCTCAGGCTTCGAGGAAATCTCGCGGCAGGTTCATCAGCTGTTTCCATAGCTTGTCGATGCCGGGCTTGTGGACAAGGGAGCAACGATAGAGACGAATCTCCAGCGGGATATCCCACGCCTCGTTGCCCGCCCGCACCAACTTGCCGCTTTCCAGCTCATCACGAATGCAGAAATCCGGAATCCACGCCATGCCGACGCCCTGCAGAGCCATGCCCTTGAGGCCCTCGGCCATCGCCATTTCATAGACGGTGCGCAGGCGCAGGCGCAGCGGATCATTCTTCAGCAGCATCTTCACGCTGCGGCCCAGAAATGCCCCTTGGGTATAGGACAGCAAGGGAATCGCATCCTGGCTGGTCTCGCTCTGCCCGGTCAGCGGGAAGCGTGGCTCGCCATTCTCAAGCGGCACGCACACCGGCAGCATGTTGACCTTGGCGACCGAGAAGGACGGGAAGGCCTCGGCGTCCAGCTGCATGCTGGCGTAAGGGTCGTAATAGGCGAGCATCAAGTCGCAGTTGCCTTCACGCAGCGAGTGAATGGCGTCGCCGACATTCATCGCGGACAGGCGTGTCGGCAACTCCCCCAGGCCCTGCTGGAGACGCGAGATCCACTTGGGGAAGAAGGCCAGCGCCAGCGAATGCGCGGCCGCGATATCCAGGGTTTCGTTGGCCATGCCCAGCCCGCGCAGGTGGGCGAGACACTCTGACAGCTGCTCTGTCAGGTTGCGCGCGGTGACCAGGAACAACTGGCCCTCCGGCGTCAGACTGACCGGGGTCGTCGAGCGGTCGACCAGCGTAGTGCCCACGGCCTGTTCAAGCGCACGGATGCGGCGGCTGAACGCAGGCTGGGTAACGTGTCGCAGGCGAGCCGAGGTGGAGAAGCTGCGGGTATTGGACAGCGCAACGAAATCTTCCAACCACTTAGTTTCCAGGTTCACCCGAACTCCCAAAATGTCGAACATGCCCGAGCGAGGCTTGCCTGGCCGGTCATGCAGGGTCTTGTCATGGAGAATGGTGCGTCGCGGCGCACCACCACCTTCGTCTTATGCGCTTGACGTATACGGCAGCGTTGAATGGCATTGGCCGCCGAGGGGCTGCGCTGGTTACCCTTGTCCACCTAGCCGCCATTCAAGCGCCACAGTGTACTTCAGCCAGGAGTTCCGCCCAAGTGAACCATCTCTCGGAAACCCCCATCGCCGCCAATGCCACCCCGGCCACTTCCACGCCGGCCGACTTGAGCCATGCCGAGCGTGAGGCACTGGCCAACGGCTTCCGACTTGAAAAGGATCTCCTCGGGCGCGAGCCGGTGCCGGCTGACGCCTACTACGGTGTGCAGACCCAGCGCGCGCTGAACAACTTCCACCTCTCTGGTGTGCCATTGTCGCACTTCCCGCGTCTCGTCGAAGGGCTCGCACTGGTCAAGGCCGCCGCCGCCGAAGCCAACCATGCGCTGGGCTATCTCAAGACACGCGAACACGATGCCATTCAGCACGCCTGTGCGCGTCTGATGAATTGCGATCACCATGATCAATTCGTGGTCGACATGATCCAGGGCGGCGCCGGCACATCGACCAACATGAATGCCAACGAAGTGATCGCCAATCTGGGCCTGGAATTTCTGGGCTACGAGAAAGGCGATTACCAGCAGCTGCATCCCAACAATCACGTCAACATGGCGCAGTCCACCAACGACGCCTACCCGACCGCCATCCGTGTCGGCCTGCTGCGCAGCCACTCGATGCTGGTGGACGCGCTGAGCGAACTGGCCAATGCCTTCGCCACCAAGGCGCTGGAATTCGATGACGTGGTCAAGATGGGTCGCACCCAGCTGCAGGACGCGGTGCCGATGACGCTGGGCCAGGAATTCCGAGCCTTCGCCAACACCCTGCGAGAAGATGTCGATCGCATCGCCAACCTCAATGAGTTGCTCAAGGAGGTCAATCTGGGCGGGACCGCGATCGGCACCGGCATCAATGCCGACCCGCGCTACAGCGCACTGGCGATCGAGGCTCTGGCGCGTCGTTCCGGCATCGACTTCCGTCCGGCGTCGGACCTGGTCGAGGCGACCAGCGACATGGGCGCCTTCGTGCTGTTCCACGGCATGCTCAAGCGCCTGGCGGTCAAGCTGTCCAAGATCTGCAACGACCTGCGCCTGCTGTCCTCAGGCCCGCGCACCGGCTTCAACGAGATCAACCTGCCGCCTCAGCAGCCGGGCAGCTCGATCATGCCGGGCAAGGTCAACCCGGTGATTCCCGAAGCCGTCAATCAGGTCGCCTTCGATGTCATCGGCAACGACACCGCGCTGACCATGGCGGCGGAAGCCGGCCAGCTGCAGCTCAACGTGATGGAGCCGCTGATCGCCTACAAGCTGCTCGACTCCATCCGCCAGCTGAGCCGTGCCATGACCATGCTCAAGAATCGCTGCGTAATCGGCATCACCGCGAATCGTGATCGCTGCGCCGAGCTGGTCAACAATTCCATCGGCCTCATCACCGCGCTCAACCCGTATATCGGCTATGACAACGCCACCCGCATCGCCAAGGAAGCCCTGGTCAGCGGTCGCAGCGTGCTGGAACTGGTACGTGAGGAAGGCCTGCTGGACGAAGCGCGCCTGGAGGCACTGCTGTCCCCGCAGGCCATGACGCGCCCGCGTCAGATGAAGGACTGACAGCTCACTAAAGCAGGGTCAGCAGTCCGTTGGACTTTGAGTGAAGCCACCTAAGTGAAGACATCTAAGTGAAGATACCCGCCTGAGCCTGACTCAGGCGGGTTTTTCTTTGCCTTCACACCGCATGCGGACCACGCGGCCAGGCACGCGGGTCCCGAGGATAGAAGCGTTCTGGTTGCGCCTCGATATGATCGAAATGCTTGGTGTTCTTGTAGGGCATCTTCATGAAGCCGGAAATTCCCAACCCGGAGATCAGCGGCACGGCATCGAGAATCTCCGCCAGCAGACGCGCGAATTCCTGCTCGCGCGAGGGGTCCAGCAGGCGGTAGTAGCTGTGAATCTTGAGGTGGTGTGGCAGGGCTTCGAAGATCAGCATGCCGGTGTGGTGGATGGCATTGAGTGACTCCAGTGCCTTCAATATCTTCTCGGGCAGCACCAGCAGTTCCTCAGGGTCCGGGCCGTCCTCGAAGTACGAGTGCACACGCGAGTCATCCTCAAGCTCCGGCACCGCGCTGACCTCATAGCTCAAGCGAGGTCTGGCCTCCCCGTCTGCCGTCGGCGCGAAGACGAAGGCAGCCTCCGGGTCTTCGCGCTCCAGATGCAGGGTATCGCGGGCATTGAACAGACACGCCTTGAACACGCCCTGGCGATAGATGGCACGCGCCAGAGCGACCATGTTGTTGATCGCGACGACGAAGGCGGCCTTCAAGGCAGGGTCATGCAGGTGCAGCGCAGTATCCACGAAGATGCCCTGTGGCTCCCAGCGAATCGCCAGACCGCCGACGATCGGGTATTTGCCCAGCCGACTGACCGCGGCCAGGAAGGCTTTTTCGGTGCCGCCCATGCCTTGCATGAAGTTCTTGTAGTAACGATCCAGCTGGACATCATTGACGGCGTCCAGCGCGTTGCCAGCATGTTCGCCGGTCTCATCCGCCTCGAAGGCCTCACGCAGGAAGGATTTGCGCGAGGTATAGACGACCGTGTCGATCTCGCGCGTTGCCGGCCTCACCCAGACCGGCAGCAGAGACTGTGGCGGCTCGAGAGGCAATTCCAGCATCACCAGCCGTGCGATCCTGCCCATCTCGCGCAGGAAGTAGTCGCCGGCCTGCATGCGCAGCTGCGGGTCATCCGCCAGCATGCCATCGAGCAGACGCGCGAATTCTCGGGGCAACCCCAATGACACCGCCGGGATGGCACGCACGCCAAAGCGACACGACTGACCTGAGGCCAGCGCATAGAGTGTGGCGGCCACGCCCTGCTCATCGAAGCGCGGCGAGGACAGCGCACCATTGAGCTGCTCCTCGCCGATGAAATAGACATCGCCCAGACGCGCATTGGTCTGTTGCAGGTTATCCGACATCAGCTGCATCACGTTGGTGGTGATGAACTGCTGATGCTCATCGAGCTGAGCGAACACCGAACTGCCCCAGTCGATCAATGCCACCTGTTCCCGCTCGACATCGAAGACCAGATTCGACGGCTTGATGTCGCCATGCACGACCGGTGGCGTGCCCGCTCCCGTCGATGCCCCGCGCAGCGACTTGAGGATGTCGGCCAGCTGACTGGCGATCTTGACCACCAGACGCGGCGACATGCGCCCGTGACGGAGTGAATACTCCTCGAGATTGATACCCGGCGCGCGCTGCATGACCAGAATCGACTGCCGCCGTACCCGCTGATAGCTGACCAGACGCGGAATCAGCGGGTGGGCGACCTGGTCGAGCATGTAGGCCTCTTCCTCCAGGCGGTCCTGCAGTGCCTGGGGCAAAGTCACCCGCGTGAACTTGAAGACGTGTTCTTCACGCGTGCGTCGGTCTTCGCCCAGGCGCCAGCCCGCGAACACGAAACCGTAGGCGCCCTTGCCGACCAGATGGATATCCCGGTAGCCCAGCCCCTCGAGCTGGGCGATACACAGCGCCACCCAGTCCTTGAGCTTCTTGGCATCATGATGCGAGAGCAGATAGATCGACTGCTCTTCCGGGATATAGAACTGTTGCAAGCGCTCGTGGGCGCGCGCATCACTCATGCAGGATGCTCTCTAGCCGGACCCTGGATCAGACAGCGCCTCATGACAGCGACAGCAGCATTTCGTCAGGGTGCTCGAGATAGTGCTTCCACAGATTGCTGAAGCGCGCGATGGTCCCGCCATCGATGATGCGATGATCCCCCGCCCAGGTGATGGTCATGATGTCACGCGCACAGACATTGCCCTCGCCATCGAAGCGCGGCAGACGCTGAGTGCGCCCAAGCGCGACGATGGCGACCTCCGGCTGGTTGATGATCGGCGCGGCGTAGGTGCCGCCCAGCGCCCCGATATTGGAGATCGACAAGGTGCCGCCCTTGAGGTCCGCCGGGGCAACGCGCCCGCTGCGCGCAGCTTCGGTCAGCCGCCCGACCTCACGCGCGATCTCGAGAATACTCAGGCGTTCGACTCCCTTCACGTTCGGTACCATCAGCCCGCTGGCACTGTCCACCGCCATGCCGATGTTGCAGGCGCCCTGATAGAGTATCTCGCTCTCATCCTCGCTGAGGCGCGCATTGAGAATCGGCTCCTCGATGACCGCCAGCGCCATGGCTTTCATGATGAAAGGCATCAGGGTCAGGCGAATGCCCTGCTGCTCGGCGCGTATCTTGAGGCGGGCCCGCAACGCCAGCAGGTCGGTGATATCGAGCTCATCGCCGTAATGGAAATGCGGGATCTGCGTGCTGGCCTGCACCATGCGCCTGGCCATTACCGCCGCGACACCCTTGAGCGGTACCGCTTTTGCCTCAAGGCGTGACGATCGCACCTCGTCACTGACCACGTCACTGGCCACAGCACACGCTTCGGCAGCTGCCTTGTCGGTCTCGGCGGCCGCGCCGACCTTGTGAGCATCATCAGGTGTCACGTCAGTCTCGCGCGTCTCGGATTGCTTGAGATATGCCAGCACATCTTCCTTCAGCACCCGGCCGTTACGCCCCGAGCCAGCAATGGCCTGGATATCGAGCTGATGTTCGCGCAATAGGCGGCGCACGGCAGGGGTCGCGGGTATACGAGGCCGGCTCTCCCCATGACGCCCGTCTTGCCCACTCCTGTTGTCGCTCTTGCCGTCGCCCTCCTGGCGGTTCTCTGACAGATACTCTGGCTGAGCCTGCTTGCGTTCAGGCGAGGTGACGTCACTCTCAGTGCTCTCATTGCTCTCAGCGCTTTCAGCCTCTGCCTCCTCATCAGGCACATAGGCATACAGCGGCGTATGCACTCGGGCATTCTCGCCCTGGGCGTAATGGAAGCGCACGATACGCCCGGGCTCCGAGGCGGTGATCTCGACCAGTGCCTTGTCGGTCATCACATCGACGATCGTCTGGTCTTCTTCCACCGTGTCGCCTTCCGCGACGTGCCAGGTGACCACCTCACATTCGACGATGCCTTCACCGATATCCGGCAGGATGAAATCACGCGAACGTCGCTCAAGGGCCGCGGCTGTCGGTGTGGCAGGTGCCTCATTGCTACCTGACAGCGCGACATCCGACTGACTGCTGGCCGCCTGGCTGGCGGCTGACTTAGCCTGTGCCGTCGAGCGAGCAGGCGCTGCAACCGTCATGACATCGCCGGCGGGGTCATCCTCACGCTCGCCGTGTCGGGTCTTGTCACTATAACTGTCGCTGCGAACGCCATCATCCACCGCAAACAGCGGCGCATGGACACGGGCAATCTCGCCTTCCTGACAGTAAAGCTTGACCACGGTACCGGCGTGGGGCGCGGGGATTTCCACCAACGCCTTGTCTGTCATGACCTCGGCCACCGGCTGATCTTCCTCGATCACGTCGCCTTCCTTGATCAACCACTTGACCAGCTCGCACTCGACGATGCCTTCGCCGATATCGGGCAGGATGAAATCATTCATGGCGCGCATCACTCCCTGTCATCAGTAATTCAAGCTTTGCTTGATGGCCTCGTAGATCTTGAGCTCATCCGGCAGATGCTCCTTCTCGAGCACCAGCGGGAACGGCGTATCAAGGCCAGTGACGCGTCGGATCGGCGCCTCTAGATACAAAAAGCAACGCTCCTGCACAGTGGCGGCAATCTCGCTGGCAAAACCTCCCGTCAGCGGCGCTTCATGACTGACCACCAGACGACCGGTCTTGAGCACCGAGTCACACACCGTCTCGATGTCCCAGGGCAGAATGCTGCGCAGGTCGATGATCTCGCAGTCGATGCCATCCTGCTCGGCGAGCGCGGCGGCCTTCTCGATGACTTCCATCTGAGCGCCCCAGCCGAGCAGCGTGATATCGCGGCCTTCACGAATGACGTCGGCCACACCCAGGGGCAGTTCGTAATCGGCTTCTGGTACCTCGCCCACCGAGGCGCGATAGAGCCGCTTGGGCTCCATGAACAGCACCGGATTGGGGTCGCGAATCGCCGCCAGCAGAAGCCCCTTGGCCTGGTGGGGATTGCGTGGCATCACGATCTTGAGGCCCGGTGTATGCGCGAAATAGGCCTCGGGCGACTGGGAGTGATAGAGCCCGCCTGCGATGCCGCCACCATAGGGCGTGCGAATCGTCAGGCCACCGACATCGAACAGGTCGCCGGAACGATAGCGGAACTTGGCCGCCTCGTTCACGATCTGGTCAAAGGCGGGGAAGATGTAGTCGGCGAACTGGATCTCGGCCACCGGCGTCGAGCCCTGCGCCGCCAGCCCATTGGCGAACCCGATGATGCCCTGCTCGGTGAGGGGCGTATTGAAGCAGCGCTCTCGACCGTATTTGTCCTGCAGGTGGCTGGTAGCCCGGAAGACGCCACCGAATACCCCGACGTCCTCCCCGAACAGCACCACACGGGGATTGGCGGCCATGGCGATATCCAGCGCATTGTTGATCGCCTGCAGCATGTTCATCTGTTTCTTGCCCGAGGCCGCCGCCTCCTTGCTGCCAGTCGCAGCAGACACCTCTGCCGAAGCTGAGTCTGTCACTGGTTTTTTCTCCAACGGCTGCTCACTCATCTGCTCGCTCATGATGTCTGGTCTCCATCTACCGGCTGATGGCTCTGCATGCGCTGCTGGCGTGTCTGATACGCCTTGCGACTGTCTTCCAGCTCCTGCGCAGTGAACCCCATGCTGGCAGCGCCCTTGGGATAGGCATGCGGATACTTGCGAATATGCTGTTTCACGTCTTCGAGCTGCTGCGTGAGCAACGGCGTCGGCGTGTCGTAGACATCGCTGATCAGCGTATCCAGCGCCGGTGGCGCCAGTTTCTCGGCACGCTTCATCGACTCAAGCACTTCGCGACGCAGTTGATCGCCAGTGGCCTTTTCCTCCTCCTCGCTCCACCAGCCTTGCGCCTCCAGCCAGTTGCGCATGCGCAGGATGGGGTCCTTGTCGCGCCAGATGGCCTCCTCCTTCTTGCTGCGATACCCGGAGGGGTCATCCGAGGAGGAATGCGCCGCCAGACGGTAGGTCATCGCCTCGATCAATACCGGCTGATTCGTCTCGACCGCGATCTTGCGCGCCGCCAGGGTGGCTTCGTAGACGGCGATCACGTCATTGCCATCCACCCGGATGCTCTGCATGTGATAGCCGAAGGCGCGGGGCGCGATGCCATCGGCGGCGAATTGCTCGCATGACGGGGTGGAAATGGCATAGCCATTGTTGCGACACAGGAAGATGCACGGTACCCGGTGCACGGAGGCCATGTTGAGGGCGGCATGGAAATCGCCCTCGGAGGCGGCCCCTTCCCCGAAGATGGTGATGGTGCACTGCCCCTTGCCCGCCAGCTTCTGGCCGTAGGCATAGCCGGTCGCCTGGGGAATCTGGGTCGCCAGCGGCGAGGAGATGGTCATGTAGTGCAGGTCACGCGATCCATAGTGGATCGGCATCTGACGGCCCTTGCCGTAGTCGCGCTCGTTGCCGAACATCTGGTTCATGAATTCGTCACAGCTGAAGCCGCGCCAGGCCAGCGCCCCCTGCTCACGGTATTGCGCCATGATCATGTCATCGTCTTGAAGCGCCGCCGCACTGCCGATCACCGTGGCTTCCTCGCCGGTGCATTGCATGTAGAAGCTCAAGCGCCCCTGGCGTTGGGCGGCCAGCATGCGCTCATCCAGCACCCGGGTGAACAGCATCGTCCGGTAGATCTTGAGCGCCGTGTCGCGGTCGATGGGGTCGCGCTGAATGGGTGAAGCGTCCTGCGACTTGTCTCCCTGAGAGACATCTCCCTGCCCCTGTGGCACATCGACAGGATAAAGGGTGCCGTCCTGACGCAGGCGCTTGAAGATCGGGATGCAGAGTTCATCGCCGGTCATGAAGGCCAGGTGATGCAGCACCGTCGGCCCCTGCGGCGCGATCTGGTCTGCCGTCGGCATGGCGGTCAAGTCATTGAGCTCTGGCTGTGAGCCTTCGGGCGGCGCGGTCCCCGGGGATACGGGTCCGCGTGTTGTTGTATCGGACATGCTCAGCGTCCTCTCTTACCGATCAGGCGTTTGAGGGATTACCCAGCCCTCGTGAGGCCGGGCAGGCAATGGCGTACCTTCATGAATGTCGAACCGCAAGCTGTCGAACCGGAAGCTGTCGATTCGGCGAAGACAACAGTGCCTACCATCAGACTAGTGGAAAGTCGCTCTGGCGGCCCAACAGTTAACGTTAACGTCAAGGTAACGCAAAGACAGACGATATGCCTGCCTGACAACTACTTCTTTGGTGGAACCTTTTGCGGCATGGGCTCATGCGCGTTCGGCATGGAAAGCTGAATTCGCCTGTAAGAACGCTTTTTTGCGACTAAAGGTGCAGAGGGTGAGTGAAGGCTGACTGTTAATCTTCCCGCACCAAAAAAGTGCTTAATGCAGTGCGCAATCGTGACAAGGCATCGAGACGACAGACTCGGGCGCGCCCTGAGCATCATCAGCGATGATCATCGCTAGACACCTAAGGACAGTTCCATGAGTGATTCCTCCCGCCCTAACCTGTGGCGCCGTTTGCCGTTGTGGCAGAAGATCCTGGGCGGCCTCGCCCTGGGGGTACTCGCTGGTGCCCTGATGGGAGAAAGCGCCAGCATGTTCAAGCCGCTGGGCGACATCTTCATCAATGCGATCAAGATGCTGATCGTGCCGCTGGTCTTCAGCACCCTGGTGGTCGGTATCACCTCGATGCGTGACCCGCAGAAGATGGGCCGCATCGGCGGCAAGACCATCGCCCTCTACCTGCTGACGACCGCCTTCGCGATTGCCATCGGCATGCTGGCCTCCAGCATCTTCCAGCCGGGTGCCGGCTTCGAGTTCAACTTCGACAAGGCGATGGAAACCAAGGACGCGCCTTCGCTGGTGCAGATTCTGGTCGACCTGGTGCCGAGCAACCCGATCGATGCGCTGGCCAACGGCAACATCATGCAGATCATCGTCTTCGCCATCGGGATCGGCATCTCGCTGATCATGATCGGCGACAAGGGCGAACCGGTCGTGCGCGTCTTCGATAGCTTCGCCGAAGTGATGTACAAGCTGACCGAGTTCGTGATGGCCTTCGCGCCGTTCGGTGTCTTCGGCCTGATGGCGCATGTCTCCGGCAACTACGGCCTGGATGTGCTGCTGCCGCTGGCCAAGGTGATCGGCGTGGCCTATCTGGCGAGCATCGTGCACGTGCTGGTGGTCTACTCCGGCCTGCTGGCGACGCTGGGCAAGCTGAACCCGGTGCGCTATCTGCGCGGTATCGTCGATGCACTGGTCGTGGCCTTCTCCTCGGCCTCCAGCTCCGGCACCCTGCCGATCTCCATCCGCTGCGCCCAGAAGAACCTCGGCGTCTCGGAAGGTGTCTCCGGCTTCGTGCTGCCGGTCGGCGCGACCATCAACATGGATGGCACCGCCATCTACCAAGGCGTGGTGGCACTGTTCATCGCCCAGATGACCGGTATCGAGCTGTCGATGATGGATTACGGCATGATCGTGCTGACCGGTACGCTGGCCTCCATCGGCACCGCCGGTGTGCCGGGCGCCGGCCTGATCATGCTCTCCATCGTGCTGAGCCAGGTAGGCCTGCCGCTGGAAGCCATCGCGGTGATCGCCGGTATCGACCGTATCCTCGACATGGCGCGTACCACCGTGAATGTCGCGGGCGACCTGATGGTCACCACCCTGGTCGGCAAGTCCGAGAATGAGCTGGACCTCGAGGTCTACAACGCGACCCAGCCCAAGAAGGACGCCTGACGCCAGGCGCAGGCATTCTCGCCAGCGCCTTGCCTTGAAACACGAACGCCCCGCTCATTGAGCGGGGCGTTCGTGTTTCAAGGGCTATGATTCAGGGCTGTGTATACCGTCTGTGATTACGATTCGTGCTTCGGGCTGTCACACAGGGAATAAACAAAGGCAAGGTCAGGCAGATTCCGGCGGCGAGTCGCGCAGCTCACGTCTGAGCACCTTGCCGACGTTGGTCTTGGGCAGCTCGTCGATGAAGACCACCTGACGCGGCACCTTGTAGCTGGCCAGTTCCTTGCGCGACCAGTCTCGCAGCGCATCCGCCTCGAGCTCTGCGCCGTCCTTGAGCACGACATACAGCTTGATCGCCTCACCACTGCGCTCATCCACCACCGAGACGGCGGCAGCCTCGAGCACATCCGGGTGACGCACGATGACGTCCTCGACCTCATTGGGATACACGTTGAAGCCGGAGACGATGATCATGTCCTTCTTGCGATCGACGATGCGCATATAGCCATCGTCCTGGAAGACCGCGATGTCCCCGGTGCGCAGGAAGCCATCGGCAGTGAAGCTGTCCTTGGTTGCCTGCTCACGCTGCCAATACCCCTTCATCACCTGCGGCCCCTTCACGCACAGCTCGCCCGGCTCCCCCATCGCGACCAGCGCGCCCTCATCGTCATACAGACGCACCTCGGTGGAGGGCATCGGCCGACCGATGGTGCCGAGCTGAATGGCATCCAGCGGGTTGAACGACACGATCGGTGAGGTCTCGGTCATGCCATAGCCCTCGGAGATATCGCTGCCGGTGACCCGCTTCCACTCTTCTGCCGCCTTGCGCGTCAGCGCCACGCCCCCTGAGGTGGTGATCTTGAGCTTCGAGAAATCCAGTGCCTGGAAGCCGGGGTTGTTGCACAGCGCCACGAACAGCGTATTGAGACCGACGAACATCGTGAAGTCGTGCTTTTGCAGCGTCTTGACGAAACCCGGGATATCGCGAGGATTGGGAATCAACAGGGTGTGATTGCCTTCACTGAGCATGCAGGCCAGATGAATGGTGAAGGCATAGATGTGATAGAGCGGTAACGGCGCCACCAGCGTCTCATGGCCGGGATTCAAGCCCTGCGTGAGGGCCATCTTGCCTTGCAGCATGTTGGCGAGCAGGTTGCGGTGAGTCAGCATCGCGCCCTTGGCGACCCCGGTGGTGCCGCCGGTGTACTGCAGCACAGCGACATCATCGAGTGCCAGTGTCGGCCGCTCCCAGCGCTCGGCCTTGCCCTGCGAAATGGCCGTGCGCAGCGGGATGGCGTCGGGCAAGTGATAGCTCGGCACCAGTTTCTTGACGTGCTTGACCACGGTGTTGATCAACAGCCGCTTGAAGGCCGGGTGCATGTCGCCCAATTCACAGACCAGCACGTACTCGAGGCCAGTGCGCTCCCGCACGCGTTCGACCTTGTCCGCCATGTTGGCCAGCACCACCAACGCCCGCGCGCCGGAATCATTGAACTGATGCTCCATCTCACGTTCGGTATACAGCGGATTGGTATTCACCAGCACCAGGCCTGCACGCAGCACGGCGAAGGCGACCACCGGAAACATCAGCGTATTGGGCAGCTGGATGGCGACCCGATCGCCCGGCTTGAGGTCGGTCTCATGCTGGAACCAGTCCGCCAGCTGACGACTAGTGGCATCCAGCTCCGCAAAGGTCATGGTGCGGTCCATGCAGGTAAAGGCAGGACGCTCGCCATGCGCCGAGCAGGCCTTCTCCAGCATGTCCATCAGGGAGTCGTAGCCGCTGAAATCCACCTCCTGAGAAGACCGCAGGCACGACATGCCACTCATGTCGCCTGCCGTTGGCTGTGCTCTCGAAGCGTCGGGCGAGGCATCGGCCATGTGGGAAGGTTCTGTAGTGGAATCGGCAGTGGTATCGGTAGTGGACTTGCCTGACTCATCGGGTCGAGCCGCTAGGGGATCATGCATGGCGTTGCTCCTTGATCAGTACGTGGGGCGCTCGGCGTCGCTGCCCCCGCTACCTTGTTGTTGTAGACGTCGTTGCAAGACATCGTTGTGACACCAGATCGAAAGACATCGTGGTGAGATGCGTGGTGAGGCGCTGCTGGGGCTCCGTCGGATGGGTGTCAGCCTGTGGGCCCTTCACTGTCGACAGCATAGCCGCAAACCGATGCTGCGCGCCGTTGGCGGAATCGATGGACCTGTCAGCATTGGAACATACGTACGTTTGATATTGCCTTGCGACCTTGGTGACATGCGCGGGCCTGCTCTGGAGCAGGGAAACAGCCCTGAGTCCAAGTAGGGAAACAGCCCTGAGTCCAAGTAGGGAAACAGCCCTGAGCCCAAGGAGGTAAACAGCCCTGACCCGAAAGCGAGAAACAACGAGGCCCCTGCCCGGGGGGGGCAGAGGCCTCATGTCTTGCACACCGAACGCATATGCGCCGGAGTTACGCATCAGACGCATACGTCTGGCAAACGGCAACTCAGGAGAGGTCGCGGACCTCGTTCTCGATCATCTTGCGGATATGCTCCTCGTTCTCGATCATCGATTCGCCGTCCTTGCGCAGCGATTTCAACAGTCCGATCATCATGGCGATCAGCACGAAGGTGAACGGCAAGGCGCCGGCGATCGAGGCAGCCTGCAGGGACTTGAGCGCCTGATCGCCCCCCAGCAACAGCAGGATCAAGGTCACGGCGCCCAGCATCATGCCCCAGATGATGCGTTGCTGCACCGGAGGACGACGACCGAAGGCCAGCAGGCGTCCCAGCACCAGGGTGCCGGAATCCGCAGACGTGACGAAGAAGATGATCACCACGACCAGCGCGGCCACCTTGGCCACGGTCGCGGCGATGCCGGGAGTGAGCACCTCGAACGAGTGGTAGAGGGTGCCGGCGTAGTCCCAGTTGGTGACCGCAGCCGTGTAGATGCCCATGTCGGCCCCGTACAGGGACTGATAGATCCCCGCCGAGCCGATGACGCCGAACCAGACCAGCGCCACGATGGAAGGGATGACCATCACCCCAAGAATGAATTCACGGATGGTCCGGCCGCGCGAGATGCGGGCAATGAACATGCCGACGAAACCGGCCCAGGCGATCCACCAGCCCCAGTAGAAGATGGTCCAGCCGCCCTGCCACACTTTCTCGTCCGGCGTGCGCGCCGTCCACAATGTCATCGAGACGCCATCGGTGAGGTAATCCCCGAGCGCGGTGATGGAGCTCGCGATCAGATAGTTGGCGTCGCTCACCAGCAGGAAGTAGGCCAGTATGCCGAGGCAGACCCAGGTGTTGAAGGTGGAAAGCAGCTTGATGCCACGTGCCACGCCGCTGGTCGCTGACAGGGTAGCGATGACGCTGATCAACACGATGGAGACCACGGTCACCATGCGCGACTTCTCTTCGATGAGGCCCAGTGACATCAGGCCGGAGCCGATCTGCTCGACGCCCAGACCGAGCGTGGTGGCGATACCGAAAATGGTGCCGAACACGGTCAGGATATCGACGGTGTGCCCGATGGGCCCGTAGATCCGGTTGCCGATCAGCGGATAGAGGGCCGAGCGCATCGAGAGCGGCAGGCCCTTGCGGAAGGCGAAATAGGCCAGTGACAGCCCGACGATGGCATACATGGCCCAGGCGATCGTGCCCCAGTGGAAGACGGTGAGCTTGATGCCACCGGCGGCCGCTTCCGCGACGCGGCTGTCAGGCACCGGGAAGCCTTCATCCCCCGGCATGAGCCCACTCGCCAGGGCGGCCTGCTTGGCCTCGAAGAAGGCGGCGACGGCCGCCTTGACGTCAGCACTCAGAAACGGATTGCCGCCGCTCCAGTCACTCGCGAAATGGATCATGGGCTCGGACATCGAGAAGAACAGCATGCCCGCGCCGGTCCCGCAGCCGAACAGCATCGAGAACCAGGCAAAATTGCTGAACTCGGGACGCTCATCGTCGCGCCCGAGTCGAATCTTGCCGACACGCGAACACATCACGTAAAGACAGACCACGAAGGTCGAGAACATCACCAGCACGTAGTACCAGCCCAGGGTGCTCTCTATCCAGGCCTTGATGCCCAGAAACTGATCGCTGGCCGTCTTGCCCAACAGAATCGCATAGAGAATGAAGAACACGGTCATGGTGATCGCGGTGATACCGAGCGTCGAGTTGAGTCCCTTCAGGACACCTCGCTGCTCGATGAGTGCATCCAGTTCCTTTCCTTTCAACATGTTTCTACCTCGTGACGGGTTTTTATTATCATTTTTCATGATGCCGCTATCGTCGTTCATGACAGCGGTATCGTTGTTCATGACTGCGGATGCCGAGGCTCAAGGAACCTCAGTCGTCATGGGGACATTGCGGGCAGATCGAGTTCACCTTCGGCCAGTCATGGGCGGGAACCTTGGCAGACGACAACACCACGGCATGTCATCTGACCCCAGCCGATATGCGACTTTGTGGGGAGAGTCCATGCTATAGGCCCCCCGCTTGCGAGACCAATAAGATCTCGACGCCGCCTGGATAAGCAGAGCTAATGCCTGAGCCGAGAAAAAGAGGCCTCACATTGCGGCGTCTTTCGGCAGATGTCCTATCCAGGCCGCATCCTTCAGGGAACCTCATCCAGACAGACAAAAGCCCCCGGCGGATCTCTCCACAAGGGGCTCTTGCGTCATGGCGACGCGTGAAGCGTCACTGACTGCCCGCTCGGATCATTGACCGACGGACTGGCTCAGACGCAGCTGGTGCAGGTAGTGCATATGACGCTCGTACTGCTCGAGCAGATCATTGATGACCTGGTCCTTGCTGTAGCCCATCAGGTCATAGGACTGACCGCCTTCCTTGAGGAAGACTTCGGCACGACAGTAGTCCTCTTCATCCCCCTCGTCTTCCTGGTCCAGATTGAGGTCCGGACGCAGGTGAGAGCGAATGCGCACGCCGTAGATGAAGTCATCTTCCTCACCGTGGCGTGCATTGAAGTAGACACGATCACGGCTGATGGTGACATCGACTTCCAGTCCCTGGCTGCGCAGCTCTTCAGCCAGCTCCTGCATGCCTTCCGCGACTGTGCCGCGCAGGAAGCCACGTACCATGGCGCGCGTCGGGAAGCTCATCAGGTGCTGGGCACGCTTGCGCCAGTTGCCCTTCTCGCCCATCGGCGTCGCGGCTGCGGTGTTCACCGACAGCGAGCGGCGCTTGACGGACTCGAGATTGAGCTGGCGCAGCAGACCGAAGATCGCGGCCAGCAGGATCATGCCGAACGGCAAGGCGGTGGCGATGGTAGCGGTCTGCAGCGCCCCCAGCCCACCGGCCAGCATCAGCACGATGGCCAAAAGACCCACCGCGAAGGCCCAGTAGATACGCTGCCAGATCGGGGTGTCTTCACGACCACCGGAGGCCAGCATGTCGACCACCATCGAGCCGGAATCCGCCGAGGTGACGAAGAACACGATGACCATCACCAGCGCGATCACCGAGGTGATGGATGACAGCGGCAGCTGCTCGAGGAAGGTGAACAGGGCCAGCGAATAGTTGTCGTTGACGGTATCGACCAGCGCCGTGACGTTCTGCTCCAGAATCATCGAGATGGCGGTGTTGCCGAAGATGGTCATCCACAGCAGGGTGAAACCGGCCGGCACGAACAGCACGCCGATCACGAATTCCCGGATGGTACGGCCACGCGAGACACGCGCGATGAACATGCCGACGAACGGAGACCAGGACATCCACCAACCCCAGTAGAGCAGTGTCCAGCCACCGATCCAGTCATTGGGTTCGTAGGCGTAGAGTTCGAAGGTCTTGCCGACGATATCGGCCATGTAGAAGCCGGAATTCTGGACGAACGCCTTGAGCAGGAAGGCGGTCGGGCCGAGCAGCAGCACGAACAGCAACAGCACCACGGCAAGGCCGAGGTTGATCTCGGACAGGATACGGATGCCCTTGTCCAAGCCGGTCACGACCGAGATGGTGGCAAGGCCGGTGATCACGACGATGATCGCGACCTGGGTCCAGTCGTTGTTCGGCATGCCGGTCAGGTGCGAGAGCCCGGCATTGACCTGTGCCACACCGTAGCCCAGCGTGGTGGCGACACCACAGACAGTGCCGACGATGGCGAAGATGTCCACCGCATGGCCGATCGGACCGTAGATGCGCTTGCCGATCAGAGGATACAAGGCACTGCGCAGCGTCAGCGGCAGGTCATGGCGATAGCTGAAGTAGGCCAGAATCAGCGCGACGATGGCGTAGATCGACCAGGCATGCAGCCCCCAGTGGAAGAAGGTCAGCTTCATCGCTTCACGCGCGGTCTCGACCTGCTCCGGGGTGCCCGTCGGCGGATTGAGGAAGTGCATCACCGGCTCGGCCACGCCGAAGAACATCAGGCCGATGCCCATGCCCGCCGAGAACAGCATCGCGAACCAGGTGACGTTGCTGTAGTCCGGCAGTGAGTGGTCCGGCCCCAGGCGAATCTCGCCATGGCGTGAGAAGCCGACATACACCACCGAGATCAGCACGATGGCCACGCACAGGATGTAGAACCAGCTCACGGTGTTGGTGATCCAATGCTGGACCGACTCGAACACGGACATGGCCGTGTCCGAGAACACCGCGGTGAAGATCACCAATAACAGGATGATGGCATTCGCGCCGAAGAAGACCGGCGGGTTGACCTTGGCAAACAAGCCGGTGCGCGGCTCGGCACTGGCATCTTCGCCACCGCCCGCTGCAGGGGTATTGCGCATGGAGATTTCCTTGTGAGTGTCCGGGAGAGACGCCGTGAGCTGTCTCGGCGCCCTGCTGGCAAACAACACTATAATGAAAAAACATGATCAGATTGCGCGCGGATAATATCACCTAATGCCTACATGACCAATGTCTTGTCCAACTACCGTCCAACTTCTCGGCGCACACATGGCGCAGGATGCCATTTGTTTTCTTGATGCTTGCACGCTGGCACCCAACGTCATCGGCACACTCAAATGCCATGCTGGTCACACAGGAGTAAACGCATGAGTCGCAATCGTCATTCCGGCAAGGGCCCCCTGCGCGCGCTCGCGCTGTCTCTCGCCCTGTTGAGTGCCCTGCCGACCACGTCCGCCATGGCGGGCCCGGGGCATGGGCGCTTCGATGGGCCGGGCTACATAGGCCCCGAGATCGTGATCGGGCATGGTGAGCCCGGTCGGCTGATTCGCTGGGCACCGGGTGGCCCGGGGCACGGTCATGGCCTGCCCGCAGGGGCGCGCGGTGTCTGGGTGGGCGCTACGCTGTATTTCCTGGCGGCAGGCACCTATTACCTGTGGGAAGAGAGTCAGCAGCAGTATCTGCCGGTCCAGGCCCCCGCTCAGGCGACACTCACGGCCGCGGCAGTCGATGTCATCGCCTACCCCACCAAGGGCCAGAGCGAAGACCAGCAAGCGCGTGATCGCTATGAGTGCCATCGCTGGGCCAATCAGCAGAGTGGCGCCGAAGCCAATTCCGCGGCGCCGCCCGTGACCGCCAGCAACGCAGACACCTATCGCCGCGCGCTGAGTGCCTGCTTCACCGGTCGCGGTTACAGCGTGCAATAGTCAGCTTGAATCATGAGCATGAAAAAGCCCCGCCAGCTCGCGATGATCGCGGCCTGGCGGGGCTTTCTTGTGTCCATCGTCGGCTTTCTGTCGTCTGATTTGACTGCTTGCGGGATTTGACTGCTTGCGGGATTTGCTGCTCGTGGCGATCAGCCGCGCCGCTTCTGATGGCGTTCGCGGTTGTTGTCACGCGCCGTGCGGGATTTGCGCAACATCACCAACGTCGCCCCCAACCCACCGTGGCGCGGCGTGGCACTGCTCCAGGCCTGCACCTCGGGCATCTGCTCCAGCCAGTGCACCAGGTAGGCACGAATCAAGGCGGCATGCGATTCGCTGTCACGCCCCTTGCCATGAATCACCAGCAGGCAACGCAACTCGCTGCGCCAGGCGTCCTGGATGAAGCGATGCACCTCACGCCGACACTCGATGAGCGGACGACGCATCAGATTGAGCTGCGCCTCGGGTGGGTAGCCGCCCTGGCGCAAGCGCTCCAGCACACCGGTCTGGATGCCATCGCGGCGAAACTCGACCGGGTCATGCGGCGAGAGATGCTCCACGTAGCTGTCGGACAGCCCGTCCAGCTCGTTGCCCAGGGTCTTCTGCGCGTCTTCACGCCGTGCCAGCTGAGCCTCGCTGGGGCCCTTGCGGGCCGTGGTGACATCGGCGCGGTCCTTGCCGCGCGTCAGGGGAGCAACGCCTTGCATCTCACGACTGAACAGATCATCCGCCTCGGCACTGCTCAACTCACGGGCATGCGCCGCCGACATCATTGCACGGGAAAAACGTGACATGGCACCCTCCAGTCTTCACCAGGACGTGTCAATTACGTGGAGCGCGCAGTCAAGGTCGACAAACGACGACGCCCCTAGACAGAGCATGCCTCGGGGCGTCGGTTCAGCTCAAGTCGCTGACGTGATTTCTTGCGTCATCACGCCTCAAGGGCGGATCAATGCCCGGTCTTGAGCTGCTCCCAGTACTTCTGATAGATCGACAGCGCATCGCCGACATCGGTCTGGAATTCGCCGCGGGCGAGATCCTGCTGAGTCGGGAAGACCACCGGGTTGTCACGCACTTCCGGGTCCATCATGTTCTTGGCCGCCAGGCTCGGCGTGGTGTAACCCACGTACTCGCTGATTTCCTTGCTGACTTCCGGGCTGATCAGGTAATCGATGAACTGATAGGCCGCATCGACGTGACGCGCGTTGGACGGAATCGTCATGGTGTCCATCCACAGGATGATGCCTTCCTTGGGATAGACATACTCGACCGGCACGCCTTCCTGGTTGGCCTGATAGACCTCACCGTTCCAGATCAGGCCGGCATCGACCTCGCCCTGCATGAAGGGCACGCGCGCCGCATCGGAGTTGAAGGCACGCACGTTGGGCATCAGCTGGGTCAGCTTCTCGTAGGCCGCCTTGATCTCGTCCGGGTCCGTGGTGTTGCCGCTGAAGCCGAGGCTTGCCAGTGCGACATGGAAGACTTCGCGCATGTCGTTGGAGAGCAGCAGCTTGTCACGATACTTGTCGTTCCACAGATCGTTCCAGCTGGTCAGCGCGCCCTCTTCGACATAGTCCGGGTTGTAACCGATACCGGCGCTGCCCCACATGTAAGGCACGCTGTACTGGTTGCCCTTGTCGAAGTCACGATCGACCAGGTTGGGGTCGAGGTCCTCGAAATGGTCGAGCTTGCTGACATCCAGCTTCTGCAGCAGACCTTCACGCGCCATCTTGTCGATGTAATAGGTCGACGGGAAGACGAGGTCGTAGCTGTTGTCGCTGTCCAGCAGCTTGAGCTTGGCGTACATCGCTTCGTTGGAATCGAAGGTGGAGTAGACGACATCGATGCCGGTCTGCTCTTCGAAGCGCTCGATGACCTCATCGGGCATGTACTCGGTCCAGTTGTAGACGTAGAGGACCTTGTCGCTGTCATCCGCGGCCAGAACGGGGGCGGATGTGGCCACGGAAGCCAGGCTGACGGCAGCCATCAGGCCAGCGGCGCGCAGCGGGAAACGGGTACCTTGCATGTTATTTTTTCTCCTTGAGCAACAACTGTGAAATCAACAGCAGACAGAGCGACAGCCCCAACAACAGGGTTGCCAATGCATTCACTTCAGGCTTGAGCCCCAGTCGCACCATCGAGTAGATGCGCAGCGGCAGCACCTCGAAGGTCGGCCCGGTGACGAAGGTCGAGATCACCACATCATCCAGCGACAGGGTGAAGCTCAGCAGCCAGCCGGAGGCGATCGCCGGCATCAGCGCCGGTACCAGCACGTGCCAGACGGCGCGGGCTTCACTGGCACCGAGATCACGCGCCGCTTCCAGCAACTGCGGGTTGATGCCCGTCAGGCGGGAATAGACGGTGATCACCACGAACGGCAGACAGAAGGTGGCGTGCGAGACCAGCAGCGAGAAATAGCCCAGCTGGATACCCAGCGCAATGAACAGCGCCAGGAAGGCGATCGCCATCACGATGTCCGGCATCATCATCACCGTGAACAGCATGCCATTGAGCAGCGGCTTGCCGCGGAAGCGATAGCGGTAAAGCGCAGTGGCCGTCAGCGTGCCGATCAGGGTCGCCAGCGTCGCCGCCGTCACCCCGAGCCACAGCGTATTGAGCGCAGCCTCCATCAGATTGCCATTGCCCAGCAGCTTGTCGTACCAGCGCAGGCTGAAGCCGCCCCACACGAAGGGGTTGCGTGAATCATTGAACGAGATGCCGATCAACACCAGGATCGGCACATACAACAGCGTGAAGATCAGCGTCAGATAACAGCGGCTGAACCAACGCAGCGCGGCGCTCGCCTTCATAGGGTCACCTCACGCTTGAAGAGCTTGACGCTGCGGTAATAGGCCAGCAGCAGGAACGCCATCACCAGCGTCAGCATCACGCTGATCGCCGCGCCGAAGGTCCAGTTGTTGGCCTCCAGGAACTGACCCTTGATGATGTTGCCGATCAGCGGATGGCGCGAGCCACCCAGCAGGTCCGAGACATAGAACATGCCCATCGCCGGCAGGAACACCAGCAGCACGCCCGCGATGATGCCCGGCATGGTCAGCGGCAGCACGATATGGCGGAAGGTGGCCAGGCCATTGGCACCAAGGTCGCGGGCCGCCTCCAGCGTCGGGCGGCTCAGCTGCTCGAAGACGGCATACAGCGGCAGGATCATGAACGGCAGCAGCATGTAGACCAGCCCCACGATCACCGCCTCCTCGGTATACAGCAGACGCAGCGGCGCATCGATCAGGCCGAGATTCATCAGCACATCATTGAGCAGCCCGCGCGTCGCGATCAGCGTGCGCAGGGCATAGATGCGGATCAGCGAGTTGGTCCAGAACGGAATGATCACCAGCAGCAGCAGCAAGGGCTGCAGGCGCGGGCTGGCCCGCGAGATCATCCACGCGAAGGGATAGCCGAGCAGCAGACAGATCAGCGTCGTGATCAGGCCGATCCACAGCGAATGGCCGAAGACGCTCAGGTACACCGGGCTGATCATCTGGCCATAGTTGGTCAGAAAGCCCTGCCACAGCGTGCTCAGCGACAGCTCACCGCCCAGCAGCTGACCGGTGTTTTCCGGCATCAGACTGACCAGTACCACCAACAACGTCGGAGCCAGCACCAGCACGATCAGCCAGCCCCAGATGATGGTCAGGGTGGCGGTCTTGAAGGGGTTGCGCACCAGACTCATGCACCCGCCCCCGTCACGGCCGGCTCATCATCGGGCAGGATGATCTCCCAGTCCGGCACCCAGCTGACGCGCACGCGCTCGCCGAGTCGGTAATCGAAGTCAGGGTCATCCTCGTCGAAGAACTCGCTGGCCAACAACTGCTGACCGCTGTCGAGCTCCAGCAGCGTGTCTAGGGTCATGCCCTTGTAGTTGCGCTCGATGACACGCGCCGGAAAACCTTCGCTGTCCTCGGCACCCTTGAGTCGCATGTCTTCCGGGCGCAGCAGCACCTGCACCGCCTCTCCGCCCTGATAGGTGCGGCCATGGCTGCTGAGTTCAAGCGTCTGACCGAGCAGCGTGATCTCGATGCGCCCGGCCGTCGCCGCGGGGCGCACGACCTGCGCCGCCAGCTGGTTGATCTCACCGACGAAGCGCGCCACGAACAGCGTGCTCGGCGATTCATAGACCTCACGCGGCGTACCGATCTGCTCGATGCCGCCTTCGCGCATCACCACCACGCGATCGGACATCGACAGCGCCTCTTCCTGATCGTGGGTGACGAACACGAAGGTGATGCCCAGGCGACGCTGCAGGCGCTTGAGCTCGTTCTGCATCTGCTTGCGCAGCTTGTAATCCAGCGCCGACAGCGGTTCATCGAGCAGCAGGACGCGGGGTCGCTTGACCACGGCGCGGGCAATCGCGACGCGCTGCTGCTGCCCGCCGGAGAGCTGGTCCGGGCGGCGGTCCGACAGATGGGCCAGTTGCACCATCTCCAGCGCTTCGCGCACCCGCTCATGAATCTCGGCCTTGGCGACCTTTTCCATGCGCAGGCCAAAGGCCACGTTGTCATAGAGGTTCATATGCGGAAACAGCGCATAGCTCTGGAAGACGGTGTTGACCGGGCGCTGGTGAGCGGGACGCTCATGCAAGGCCGTCGACTCGAGCGTGATGGTGCCGCTATCCGGCGATTCGAAGCCGGCGATCATTCTCAGCACGGTGGTCTTGCCGCAACCGGACGGGCCCAGCAGCGTGACGAACTCACCATCGTTCAAATCCAGGTCAAGGCTGTCCAACACCTTGCGATCACCAAAGGTCTTGGAAATGCCACGCAGCTTGACCAGCGGGGCCTTCTCAGGAGCAGAGCTTTTCATCGGCGGGTTGTCACCTCCAGCGGGCGCCGCGAACGGCGCCCTCATGCATGTCAGGCGCGCCAGGGACTGGCACGCCACATTGTCAATTCCATCGTGCCTGGCCACCGGTAGACTGCCAGCTCTCGCCTCGCCGCTCGCTTTGGCGCTGGCGCACAGGTCGCGCAAAGGTCACATCAGACAGCGGGAAGGCGCCGTCGCCAGTCTGGCATGCGAACCTTTCACTTGCGTGTCTGTCCGGCGAGCCGCCGCCAGCTGACCTGCCTTACTCATGCCTCGACCACGCCTCACCCTTACCTCGCTCATCCCTCAGTCAGGCTCTCCAGCGTGCAGGCCGAATTGCGGCAAGACAGGCGAGCGGTTCCGGGTTATGCGCGAGAGACAAAGGAAAAGGCCCGAACAGGTGTCGGGCCTTTTCATTGGCGTCATCGCTTTCGGCATCGGGGCATCGGCATCTGCCTCAACCCCCATCGGGGCGAGCAGACGGCACAGGGTGCGCATTCTGCCCATTCGGCATCAGACTGTCACCTTGCAATCGCGTTCCAGTGCCGCTCAGGAAGTCGCAAGTCGCGGATCTTGCGGGTCTTTTTCTTCTTGAGTCATGGCCTCATCACCCACCTCACTGACACTGGGCAGCACCTCGACCAGACCACAGGTCATGCGCTCCTTCTCGGCGGCACGCGCACGCGCCAGCGCCTCACGCAGGGGTTCCAGGCGCGGATGCGGCGCTTCGCCCGCTTCGCCGGCCGGCAGTTCCCATGGCAAGGCGTGCGCCATCTCCCACAGCGAGTATTGACTGAGATCACGCCCGAGCACCCATTGGCCATCCTGGGTCTGGCTGGCGATGTTCTCGGCGATCAGCGGCTTGAGCACACGACGATAACGACTGCCCAACACTTCCGTGAGTCGATCATCGGACAGCGGCTCACCGCGCTCATGGGCATCCTTGAGCAGCATCACGGCGCCGAGGGTCTGCCAGAACGGCGGCCAGCGATGCCAGTCAGCATTGGAGCGCTCACCCATCCAGGCCGCGACTTCCGCCCCCAGCAGCACGATGCACCAGGACAGGAACACCCACAGCAGGAAGAGCGGCACGGCCGCGAAGGCGCCGTAGATTGCCTGATAGGACGGGAAATGCGTCACGTAGAGCGAGAAGCCCGCCTTGGCCAGCTCCAGCGCCAGCGCCGTGGTCAGCGCGCCGACCGCGGCGTCACGCAGGCGAACCTTGCAGTTGGGCACCGCGGCATAGATGAAGGTGAAGGCCGCAGCGCTCAACAGCGGCGGCAACAGACGCAGCAACAGGGCCTTGCCGCCCAGCATCTCGGCGGCCGAGTCGAAGAAGGACAGCGAGGTCAGAAAGGACGACAGCAAAAAGCCCGAGCCCAGCATCAGCGGCCCCAGCGTCAGGACGGCCCAGTACATCAGGAAGCTCGACAGTCCCTTGCGCCCTTCCGGCACCTGCCAGATGGCATTGAAGGCGCCTTCGATGGTGATCATCATCATCACCGAGGTCACGAACAGGAAGATCAGACCCACCGAGGTCAGATTGC
Source organism: Cobetia sp. 1AS1 (assembly GCF_029846435.1). NCBI lineage: Bacteria > Pseudomonadati > Pseudomonadota > Gammaproteobacteria > Oceanospirillales > Halomonadaceae > Cobetia > Cobetia sp. 1AS1. Next base: position 35,103 of record NZ_JARWKU010000002.1, on the reverse strand, counting down.
GCGCCTGACCGGAGAACTCGTTGAGGTACTCGAGCACCGTGGCGCCGGTCGAAGGCAGAAACTGGGAGAACACCGTGGTCTGCAGTTGATCGCCCACGCCGTCGAAACTCGGAATGACGGCGAACATCGCATAAATGACCGTCATCAAGGGCACGATGGCGAACAGCGTCGTATAGGTCAGTGCCGACGCGGTCTTCTTGCCGTCGTGATAGTTGAAACGTGATACCAGCTTGAGGATGACGCCGATGGCGAGCATGACCCGCGAGATCCCTGGCAGTTGTGGCATTCTTGTGCGCCCCTCTACAATGCGTGCCTGATTCATTCGCCACCGCCGGCCATGGCCAGTAGCGCTTGCGTGAAACCCATCACCTGTCCGGAAACGGAGACAGTCATGTCAATATTGAAACTCTACCATAACCCACGCTGCTCCAAGTCACGGGAAACACTGGCGCTTTTGACCGCGCGCCTCGAGGGCGATGCCTTCGAGACCGTCCGCTACCTGGAAGCCCCCCTCGATCGTGAGCAGCTCGAGGCCCTGGCCGCCCGAGTGGAAGGCGGCGCGCGGGCTCTGACCCGTGAGAACGAAGCCGAGTGGAAGGCACTGGGTCTTGTAGACCCCAGCGATTCGCAACGCCTTGACGCGATTTCCGCAACGCCGAAATTGATGCAGCGGCCGATTCTCGATGATGGCACGCGTGCCGTCATCGGTCGCCCGCCCGAAGATGTGCTGGTGCTGTTGAGCGACGCCTGATTCCCTGATGACAGGGTGTGCTCACGCAAGCCCCGCTTGCCCCTTTCGATAGATTGTCATCCACCTGAGGAAGCTCATGTCCGCAACGACCCCCGACGCGACGCCGTACGTCCTCGTCCTCTATTACTCGCGCCATGGTGCGACCCGCACGCTGGCCGAGCAGATCGCCGCCGGTATCGAGTCCATCAGCGGTGTCGAGGCACGCCTGCGCCGGGTGCCCGAGATCTCGGCCACCTGCGAGCAGACCGAGCCGGAAATCCCCGACAGCGGGGCCATGTATGTCGAGCTGGACGACCTGCGTCACTGTTCGGGCCTCGCGCTGGGCAGCCCGACCCGCTTCGGCAACATGGCGGCGCCGCTCAAGTACTTCCTGGACTCCACCAGTGAGCTGTGGATGAACGGCGCCTTGATCGACAAGCCCGCCACTGCCTTCAGTGCCTCAAGCTCTCTGCATGGCGGTCAGGAGACCACACTGATCACCATGCTGATCCCGCTGCTGCATCATGGCATGGTGTATGCCGGTGTGCCCTACAGCGCCACCGAGTTGCTCGAGACCACCCAGGGCGGCACGCCCTACGGCACGACCCACGTCAGCGGCAAGCGTGGGGACAACGATGTCGATGACAACGAACAGCGCCTGGCACTGGCGCAAGGCAAGCGTATCGCTCGCCTGGCCCTTGCCATGCAACCTCTCAGGGAGACGAAATAGATGCGCGCCTGGCTTGAACGACTGGAACGTGACCAGGGTCTCGACACGCTCGAAGCCAAGAGCCGTCGCGGTGTGATCGCAAGTTTTGCGGCCGTCGCCCTGCTGCTGCTGATCGGCGGCATTCAGCTGATGGCGCAGAGCGAGAACAGCGGCCTGCTGCCGCTGTTGATCCGCCTGCTGCCCATCGCACTGTTTCTGCCCGCCATCTTCACCCGCCGGGCACGTGGTCATGTCTGGCTGGCCTTCGTCAGCCTGCTCTACATCATGCAGGGCGTGATGCTGGCCGGTGTGCCTGGCCACGCCGTCATCGGCGTACTGGAAGCACTGGCGGCGCTGGGGCTGTTCATTTCCAGCATGGCTTACGCCCGTTTCCGCTCGCGCAACCTCAAGCGTCAGCCGCAGGCCTGATCAAGCCCTGGCCTCTCCATTGCCCGCCCTTCTCGTCGTGCCTTGTTCGGCTATAATAGCCGACTAAAATAGGCGACTAGAATAGCCGTAAAAAAGCCGACTAGAATGGCGGGTATCGGTTTGCGCCTTCCCACGGCGGTTTGCCGCTTTCCCCATCGCTCCCCACCGTTTCTTCCAGCGTGTCTCCTCAACCATCGCGAGCCGCCCATGCGGTATCGGCTTTGCGAGTTGACCACAGCGAGGCTTTGCCATGATCGGCCTGACAACACACTTGTCTTTTCCGCGCCCTGCGGGCGTATCGCGCAACCGCCTGACCACTGGCGTGCTGGCGGCTGGCGTGGTGCTTGCCAGCCTGTTGGCGTCGCCTGCGGCACTGGCTGACAAGACGGAAGATGCCATCCAGTATCGCCAGGCAGTCTTCCAGACGCTGGCATGGCAGTTCAGTCCGATGGGCGCGATGGTCAAGGGCAAGCAGGATTATGATGCCGAGGAGTTTCGCACTCGCGCCGAGCGACTGGCACTGTTGGCGCAGATGCCATGGGAGGGCTTCATCGCCGGTTCCTACGACGGTGATACCGACGCGCTGAGCAAGATAGAGAGCGACCGTGCAGGCTTCGACAAGCGTGCAGAGGCGCTGATGACCCAGAGCCGGGCATTGGCCGACGCCGCCGCCAGTCAGGACCTTGACGCCCTGCGCAGCCAGTTCGTCGAGACAGCCAAGACCTGCAAGGGCTGTCATCAGCAGTATCGCGCTGACTGATATAGCCAAAGCTCCGTCAAGATGCAAAAGCGCCGCCATGAGATTGCTCGTGGCGGCGCTTTTGCGTCTTGGCATACATGAGGGCGAAAGTGAGAGTAAAAGTCAGAGCGAAAGCATGAGTGGAAGCGAGCAGAGCTTACGGCAACTGTGCCCCCTGCCAGATGACCAGAACGGCAATACCGATCGCCAACCCCAGTGCGAGCCACCTGCGTGGGCGTAAAGGTGGCACTGGCTCGCCCTCATCCACTACCGATTCATCGCGCCTGAAATGCTTGCGGCCATGCACCATCGCCCAGATCAACCATTCACCGCGCAGACCATGCCAGACGATGGCCATCAGATGCAGGGAGATCAGCCCCCACAGCAGCGTGATATTGGTGTGATGCACCCAGGCCAGCCCCTCGGCGACACTCGTTGAGACCCGGTCATGCAGGGGCCCTTCGAACAGCAGATCATCGGTCAGAAACAGCCCGCTCGATCCCTGAATCGCCAGCACCAGCAACATGGCCAGCGTCATCCAGCCCCCCAGGGGGTTATGGCCTGCATGGCGTGGCGCGCGCCCCGCCAGAAAGTCAGCGGCGTAGCGCCAGGTCGTGCGCGGTGACGCCACGAAGCGGCTGAAGCGAGCATGCCCGGTGCCCACCAGGCCCCAGATGACGCGAAATACTACCAGCCCGATCACGCAATATCCCAACCGTGCGTGCCAGACCATCGGAAAATCGAGCCCTGCACCTACCTCGGCGGTGTACCACATGCCGATGATCGCCAGAATCAGCAGCAGGTGAAACAGCCGGATGGCCAGCCCCCAGATCACGACACTGCGCAGCGGCGAAGGCACGCCCTGATCAAGAAGCACCGTCTCAGACGAGGAATTGCGGAATCGGTTCGAACTCATCCTGATGACTCCCTCAGCGAATGAACCTTTGATGGCACGACACGCGGCCAGGCAGCGATAGACAGCCAATACGTGGCTACAGGCCAGTATAGGTGGCCATGACCTGGCGATTCACGGTAAATCAATCCATCGCAACGCCATGAGACATGTGAAATATCAGAAATGAAGCGCTGATTCAGCACTTTCCACTGCCAGCTGCCACCTTGGCAGCATCGCCTGACGCTTGATGACATTATATGCTGCGTAGATTGTCTGCGGCTTGTGGGGGCTCGGCCTCTTGAAGGTCCCCTGCATGTGTCGCCCGTCTTCACCCCGCCTGCGCAGAACGGAACTCTCGCCATGCCATCGCCTTCCACGGCCAGTACCTCGCACGCCTCCCGGGACGACACCGCCGGTGCGGGCTCTCCTCCCCGGCATCCCGTCAGCGGTCGCCACCTATGGCAACAGGCACTCAACCAGACCCTGCCGGTGATGTTCGGCTATATCCCGCTGGGCGCTGCCTTCGGCGTACTGTTCACCCAGCTACCGTTGAGCCCCTGGCTGGGCCTTCTCATGTCACTGGTCATCCTGGCCGGGGCCGGCCAGTTCCTGGCGGTGGCATTGCTTGGTGCAGGCGCCGGCATCACCGAGGTCTTCGTGGCCACGCTGCTGCTCAATTCGCGCCACCTATTCTACGGCCTGTCGCTGCTGGAGCGCTTTCGCGCGGCGGGGCTTGGCAAGCTCTATCTCATCTTCGGGCTGACCGATGAAACCTACTCACTGCTGGCCAGCCTGCCGCGCAGCGGCGAACGCGATGATCCGGTGGCGCGCCGTGATGACCAGCGCCTGATGTTGCGCATCACCTTCCTCAACCAATCCTGGTGGGTACTGGGGACGCTGCTGGGGCTGGCAGCCGGACAGCTCAGCTTTGACAGCAGCGGCATCGAGTTCGCGTTGACGGCGCTGTTCGTGGTGCTGGGCATCGAACAGTGGTTCGCCCTGCGCGAGCGCTGGCCCTTCATGCTCGGCCTGGTGGTCACGCTCACGGGCCTGTGGCTGTTGCCGGAAGATCAGCTGTTGCTGGGCAGCATCGCGGCAGCCTGCGCTCTCCTGCTGGGGCAGTATCATTACCAGCGTGGCAAACATCAGCCACACGTCACGCCTGCCCCGCGTGACGATCATCACCATCAAGGCAAGTCTGGCGCGCGCCAGACTGAGCACAAACAAGCCTCGGAGCACACCACCCCATGACGACCCTGCAGGCCTTGCTGTTGATCGCCGTGTCAGCCGGTGCGACCTTCGCCACGCGCGCGCTGCCCTTCGTGTTCCTGTCCCGCCATTCGGCCCATCCGCTGATTCTGCACATGGGCCGCTATCTGCCGGCCATCGTCATGGTCGTGCTGATCATCGTCTCGCTGTCGGCCATGCAACTGCCTGACATGTCAGAGTCCGCGCACCGCATCTCGGCCTGGCAAAGCTGGCTTGAGAGCGCCGAGGGCGCCGGCATGCTGGTCGCGGCCCTCTGCGTGGCGGGACTGCATCTGTGGCGACGCAATGCGCTGCTCTCGATTGCCGTCGGCACCGGGCTTTACATGACGTGGCTGCAGCTGGGCGGTGTCTGAGGCTTGCGATCCAGCACGTGAGCGGTCACAGTCATGTCATTACATGAGCAATTCATCAAGGGAGCCCACCATGAACCGCGATATCGCCGATGTGCGCAGAACCTATTCCGGTGATGGCCTGAGCCTTGCGAACACGCCGCTGGAGCCCTTCGAGCTGTTTCAGGAGTGGTTGACCAGCGCCCTGTCCGCCGATGACAACGACGCCAATGCCATGACGCTCTCCACCGTCGACAGCCAGGGCAAGCCGCATGCGCGCATCGTGCTGCTCAAGGGCTGCGACAGTGAAGGCTTCATCTTCTATACCAACTATCAGAGCCACAAGGGCAGCGAACTGGCCAATGTGCCCTTCGCCGCGCTGACCTTCTGGTGGCCCGCGCTGGAGCGCCAGGTGCGTATCGAAGGCAGCGTCGAGAAAGTCGCGGACTCAACCTCCGATCAGTACTTCGCCTCACGCCCCAAGGAGAGCCAGCTGGGCGCCTGGGTCTCGCAGCAGAGTGTCGAGATCCCTGATCGCGAATGGCTCAGTGAGCGTCAGGGTCGCTTCGAGCAGGTCTATGCCACCACCGAGGTACCACGTCCGGAGCATTGGGGCGGCTACCGCGTGGTGCCGGAGATGATCGAATTCTGGCAGGGGCAGCCCTCGCGCCTGCACGATCGCGTGCGCTACCAGCGCCTGGACACCGAAGACGGCGAATGGCACAAGCAACTGCTGGCGCCTTGATAGAGTCAGCGGGATAGAACAGAAAATTCATTTTAGGGTTTATAAACAAACTTGGGCGCTTAATCATCTCGTTATAAGAAGACAAGCGCCCAAGAAACACTACCATTATAGGCACAGCGTTCAAGACCTAGGCCTAATCAGGCTTATACACCATGCAACTATAACCAACTAGCTCTTTATAATTTATCGCGTTACTCAAATGCAGAAACCAGCCTAGACAACAAAAATGAACTTTCTGGCTTTTCACTATATGTGAGAGTATCGTCTGCATGCTTAACATAATCTTCCTTGATAGCACGATCCAGATTTTGTAATTTATAAATCATATTGGCTACCATTATAGGTTCATCTTCAGTAGAGGTATCATCTATTGTGTCCGTAGTTAACTTGAAATTACTTTCACTTCCAACCCACGACACACCCACACTACCTCTAATTCTGACGCCGTCTTTCCATACAACCGAGCCTGGATCATCTGAATTTTGTATGCTGTTTTGTATTTCAGAAACTACCTTTTCAATATTTCCTGAATATATGGAATTGCCATCCATAACTACTTCTATTTCAGAGAACGCTCGCTGCTCGGCTATTACGCCTATCTTTTTGAATCCTCCATCAAAATGCACTGTAGCATATGTAAGCTCTTCCTTTTTGAATGCTCCAACACTATATAAAATAGTGCCAGAAATAATTAAGGCAACAACTATATTAGAAACTTTCTCTTTCATGAAGCGATCCCTGCGTAAGTTAAAAATGGAGACTACATCCACATCAAACTGAATAAAAACCAACACTCATATTACTCAGGCCAGTAGCCCTAAAATAGTACATTAACACATTAGGAAAAACAATACAGTCAGCCTTTAAATTGCAACCAAGTTATGCGTTAAAATATTTTGGAGCATATGAAATAACGAGGACAAATTACTAACAACACAGCATTGGCCGGCCCTTTGATATCAAATACCCAGCTTCCGCGGCTTGCCCTCGCCGGGCACAAACCGGACAATGGCCGCCCTTTCGGCCTCTCGAACGCCAGTCAGCCTGCGCCCTTCATAGCGCACCCGACATGGCCTGCGATGCCAGACACGCTCAGATTGGAGGCTTCATGGCCTGGGATGACAGCGGCACCCCCAAGGTGGCACGTCAGACACTGGTAGACCGTCTGCTGGCCGGTTATATGCCGTCCGACAGTCATGGCATCTCGCTGGTCGATCACGCCGTGGTCGGCAATGTGCTGTATACCGTGCTGGAGCACCCTCACGGCCATACCTTCATTCGCCAGCACCTGATGCAGGCCCCCAAGAATGGGGATCCCAGCCGCTGGGAGTACCATATCCGTGACGAGGGCACGCCAGACATTCCGCTGCAATGCCCGGAAGAGCTGCTCGAACAGTCGACAGCGCCCGGTGAGATTGCCGCCCAGTGGCGCGCCGACACCCGCGCGGCGCGTGATGCTGCCGCAGCACGCAAGCGCAAGATCAAGAAGCTCAAGAAGGGTGAGCTGCTGACCGCCCTGGATGGCAGCCAGGTGATCTTCGTGCGCGCCTTTACCGCCAGCCTCTTCATCGGTCGTGCGCCAGAGGATGGTGAGGACGATGAGTACGAGTATCACTGGCAGGATATCGCGCTTTAGACCGCGCCAGCGCTTGCCTCACTTGCCGTTTCGCCCACTTGCCGTTTCGCCCCGCCCCCTTGACGTCACTGACGAGCCCTTATGCAGCCACAAGCCGACCCGTTCATCGTTCCCGTCTGCCACGAAACCTACGCGGTGCTGTACGCCGACGATGACATCCTGCTGATCCACAAGCCCAGTGGCCTGCTCAGCCTTTCCGGCAAGCATCCGCTCAATCTGGATTCGCTGCATCATCGCCTGGTCAAGGAATACCCCAGCGCCAAGCTGCTGCATCGGCTGGATTTCGGCACCTCCGGCATCATGCTGGTCGCGCTCAACAAGCCGGCCAACGGCAACCTGACGCGCCAGTTTCAGGACCGCAACATCGGCAAGTCCTACACCGCGATCCTGCATGGCCATCTTGAGGAGGACAGCGGGCGCATCTCGCTGCCCATCGCCAAGGACGTCGACCAGTTCCCTCTGCAGAAGATCTGCCACGAGACCGGCAAGATCGCCATCAGCGATTTCCGCGTCATCGAACGCCTGGAGAATCCGGCGCGCACGCGAGTCGAGTTCACGCCGGTGTCAGGCCGCACGCATCAATTGCGCATCCATAGTCAGCAGATCGGCCACCCGATCCTGGGCTGCGATCTCTATGCGACGGATGAGGCCTTCTTCATGGCCGAGCGCCTGATGCTGCATGCCGAGATGATCAGCTTCGATCACCCGGTGAGCGGTGAGCGCATGGAAGTGCGCAGTCCCTGTCCATTCTAAGCCAGTCCTCTCTGAGCCCGCCCGTTCTGATCAAGTCTGTGCTCGCCGAGTGTGAGCAACGCGTCATTTGCAGGCACACAACGAAACGCCCCCACAGGAGACCCTGTGGGGGCGTTTCGTCATTCATGACTCATAAGTCATGCGCCAGGCATCACTCAGCCGCGGCCGGCAGCCATTCCTTGACGATATCCTGATGGCTTTCCACCCACGCCTTGGCGGTTTCGTAGGGGTCAGCGTCGTCTTCCTGGTTGTTGAGCATCACTTCGCCCATGTCAGCCGGGGTCCAGGCGAAGTTGTCGAGAATCGCGTAGACCTCCGGCATGTCTTCCTCGAGTCCCTTGCGCGCCAGGGTGTGAATCTCCTCGGCGCCGCCGTAGACGCCCTTCGGGTCATCCAGGTACTTGAGGTCCCAGCGGGCGAACATCCAATGCGGCGTCCAGCCGGTGACGACGATCTCACGCTCACCCTTGATCGCATTGCCCAGCGCGGCGGTCATGGTCGCGCCGCTGCCGGTGGTCAGATCGATGTCCTCAAGAGCGTAATCCTCAAGCACCTGCTCGGTCAGACGCGTCAGACCTGCGCCCGGCTCGATGCCGACGATGCGCTCATCGATATCCTGGGCGTGGGTCTTGATGTCGTCGATGGTCTCGAGCTTGCTATAGGACGGCACGACCAGCCCCAGCTTGGTGCCTTCGAGATTGACGCCCAGGTCGTCGACCTTGTCGGCGATCTTGGCCATGTAGTCTTCGTGGGTGGTGGGGAGCCACGCACCGACCATGCCATCGGCATCGCCGAAGGCGACCGCCTGGAACATCGCCGCCGCAGACAGCGCCTTGAGTTCGACGTTGTAGCCCTGTGATTCGAGCACCGCTTTGACCACATTGGTGGAGGCGACTTCAGAGGACCATTCAACGTAGGCCAGCGTCACATCGCCCTTGTCACCGGCGGCATACACGGCGCTTGCCCCGGCCAGTGAGGAGGACATGACAGCGCCGAGCAACAATGCCTTGGTGGCGGCATTCATCTTCGCGGTGACGTTCAAGGTAGTGCGGGAGGCATCTTGCTTGTTCATCATTTTCCCCTTTATTCGAATTTACTCATTGTTTATCGAAGCACGTCTGTCGAAAAACGCGTGTCGACGGCCAAACGTTGAGTCGGGTATGGAAGTGCTCGAGGCGGCCTCCGCATGGGCCAGGCAATACAGCCAGGCAATACACGGAGGCCGCTGGTGAATCCCTTATGAACGGGGCTTCTTTTCCTTGCTGAAGGTCTGGGTCAGGCGGTCGAGCAGCATGGCCAGGATGACCACCGCGATGCCCGCTTCGAAACCATCTCCCGGACGCAGGCGCTGGATGGCTTTCCAGACCTCATTCCCCAGGCCATCGGCGCCGATCATGGCCGCGATCACCACCATCGACAGTGCCAGCATGATGGTCTGGTTGATGCCGGCCATCACGGTGGGAAGGGAAAGCGGCAGTTGCAGCTTGAAGAGCTTCTGGCTGCGGGTGGCCCCGAAGGCATCGGCCGCTTCGATCAGGTCATTGGGCACCTGACGAATGCCCAGCGTTGTGAAGCGAATCGCCGGTGGCATCGAGAAGATCACGGTGGCGAAGATGGCGGAGACCGAGCCGATGCCGAAGAAGGGAATCGCCGGAATCAGGTAGACGAAGGCCGGCATCGTCTGCATGAAATCCAGCACCGGCATGATGACCTTGTAGAAGCGGTCCGAGAGTGCCGCCAGTATCCCCAGCGGTACCGCGATGACCACGGCGACCAGGGTGGCGATCACCACCAGGGTCAGCGATTCGATCATCGGGTCCCACAGATCCAGGTTCCAGATCAGCCCCAGCCCCAGTACGGAGCCGATGGCCAGGCGCGTGCCGGCCAGCCGCCAGCACAGCAGCGTCACCAGAGCGATCAGCGCCCACTCGGGCAGCCACATCAGCGCATCGTTCAGGACGTCGATGCCGGTCTCGGTGAACTTGGAGATGCCGCGCGTGATGCTGGAGTAGTTGGTCGTCAGGTAATCAAGCCCCGTCTCGATCCAGTCACCCAGTTCTATCTTCGGGATGGTAAAACCGGTTGCGTCGCTCATGCGTGTGCCTCCCCTGCTTCCGCCAGTTCCGCGAGTACGGACCCTTTGATCACCACGCCCAACAGGCGGGATTGCTCATCGACCACCGCCAGCGGATGGTGATGACCGGCAAACATCGCGAACAGGTTGTGCAGCGGTTCTTCCGGCGAGACCTGACAGCAATCGGAGTGGATGATGCTCGAGAGATCGGTGAGATTCTCGCGCACGGCACGTTCGGTATCCTCGGCGGTGATGATCCCGAGTACCGTGCGATCGCGGCGCACCACGAACAGGCTATCGAGGCCGTTGTCGCCCATCTTGCGCAGCGCCGTACGCGGGCCATCATCATCGCGTGCGGTGGCCCGCACATCGGTCATCGCCGAGCGGGCAGTGAGGATGCGTGACATGTCGACGCCTTCGACGAAGCGCGCCACATAATCATTGGCCGGGGAAGTGAGGATGCTTTCGGGGGAGCCGATCTGCACGATCTCGCCATCCTTGAGCAGGATGATGCGGTCGCCGATGGAGAGGGCTTCATCAAGGTCGTGGGTGATGAAGATGGTGGTCTTCTTCATCTTGTGCTGCAGCGCCAGCAATTCCTGCTGCATGTCCTTGCGGATCAGGGGATCAAGCGCCGAGAAGGCCTCATCCATCAACAGCACCGTGGAATCGTTGGCCAGCGCTCGCGCCAGGCCGACACGCTGTTGCATGCCGCCGGAGAGCTGGCTGGGGTAGGCATCTTCCCAGCCATCAAGGCCGACCTGCTTGAGCGCATCGCGACCGCGCTGATAACAGACTTCCTTCTCCTCGCCACGCACCTCAAGCCCGAACTCGGCATTCTGCTGCACGGTGCGGTGCGGGAAGAGCGCGAAATTCTGGAACACCATCGAGAAATGCTTGCGACGACAGCGCAGCAGTGACTTGTCATCCAGCTTGGCGACATCATCGCCGTCGATGAGGATCTCGCCCTCCGTCGGCTCGATCAACCGATTAAGGCAGCGGATCAGGGTCGATTTCCCGGAGCCGGACAGCCCCATGATGACCAGCAACTCGCCTTCCATCACATCGAAATCCACGTTGGAAAGCCCCAACGTCTGGCCAGTCTTCTCGAGAATCTCGGGGCGTTTCATGCCCTCATCACGCAATTTGAGCGCCTTGTCGGGCTGATTGCCGAACACCTTGCTCAGATTGCGCACTCGAATCTTCACGTCGCGAGTGTCAGTCATTGGCTTTCCTGTCGTCAGCGGGCAGGAAATATCCACGGACTCTGTCAATTACGCACTCAATCCGGCAGGGAGAATGGCTCGCCCTGCCGCTGACATCGCGCAATCTGGCCGCAAGCATCGCTTGCCGACCTGCTGACAGAATACTGTGTCATCCCCTGCGCCATTATCCATAAAGGATTCTTATATTTGTAATTACAATACAGTTTTATTGATAAGCGCTCAAACAAGAACAGACGTTTATACGACCAAGGTGGTATGCCCTTGACGCCTCTTGCTGATATCTCCCTGAATCACGACATTGCATGTTGTTATTGGTCTATTGCTCTCCCTCCCCGGACGCATTGCGTGTTGCCGAGAACCGCCTGGCAAGCTCGCGCACGCGCCCTTGAACAACCCCCGCACACGCCTATCAACAGGCCCTTGCACCATCAAGGCGCATCAGGCCTTGGCTTCCAGCCTCAGGCGCTGCCAATCACTGACTGGCTCGTTGAGACGGATGCTGGCATCGATGACCTGCTCCTCCATGTTGTAGCGACACGTGAAGCCAAGGTGCTTCATCAAGGCGCGCATCGGGTGGTTGTCGATCATGATCTTGCCGACCATCTCCAGCGTGCCCAGCGAGCGGCAATAGCGCAGCATCTTCTCCATCAGCAGACTGCCGATACCCTCGCCTTGCATGTCATCCCGGATGATGACGGAGAATTCGGTGCGAATGTTGTCCGGGTCATTCCATACCCGCACCACCCCCAGCATCTCGCGCTGCGGCGACTCACCTGGCTGGGCTTCCACTTCACGCTCGGCGATGAAGGCCATCTGGCGGTCGTAATTGATCTGGGCGAGCAACGCGAGGTCTCGCTGCGTCAGCGCCGCCTTGTGGTGGAAGTAGCGGAAACGAATGCTCTCCTCGGATAGCCGCGCATGGAAGGCCGTGATCAAGGGCGCATCCTCGCCGCGTATCGGGCGAACCTCGACGTGCATGCCATTGTCCAGCGACACCCATTCTCGCAGCTCTTCTGGATACGGCATGATCGCGAAACGGGCCGGTTTGCCGAGATCCAGCGCGAAATCCACTGCCACGGCCTCCTCGCGATTGAGCAACAACGGATTGATTTCCAACCCTCTTATGTCAGGCAAGTCCGATGCCAACTGTGAAAGCTTGATCAACAGCGTGCTGACGCGCTCGAAATCGCGCTCCGGGTCCGGCGAGTGCTCGGCGATCAGGCGGGAGGCATGGCTGCGCGAGATCAGCTCACGCGCCAGGGTCATGTTGAGAGGTGGCAAGGCCACTTGGCGGTCCGCCAGCACATTGACCTTGTAACCGCCGATGCCGAACACGATCACCGGGCCGAATTCGTCATCGCGCGTGATGCCTGCGCTCAACTGCAGCGAGTGTTTGCCACGCTGCATCGGCTGCAGGCAGAACTCATGAATGCGTGTGCGCTCGTGGTCACTGCGGCCGCGCTCGGCATCGCCCTCCGCCACCTTCTGGGTGATGCGGCGGATCGCCAGCGCGATATCCTCCGGACCGGAAAGGTCCTGCACCACGCCGGAAGACAGACGCTGTGGGTAGCGGCGATAGCGGAACGGCTGGCTGTTGTGTTCATGCACCACGCGCAGCGCGTAGGGGCCCTGCCGAGAAGGCTTGTCGTCATCCGTGGCAGAACGCTGCAGCTCGACGATGGCACGCGCGCCTTCGGCGGCGTCGAGCACATAGCGGCTAGGCGCGGTCGCGATGCCGTAGGTATCGAGCACCTGCGCCGTCTCCGAGTGAGTCAACCATTCACGCCCCGCACGCCGCGCGCTGTGCACCAGGTCATGGGCGCGGGCGCGGATCTCGGCGCTGGTCGAGAAGGCGAGGCTCGGCGGCGTCTGCTGCAACAGTGTCTGCACACGGTGGTAATCGACCATCTGCAGGAAGGCCTTGACGCCCTTCTCCGGCGACAGATAGGTAGGAATGCCGGCCAGATGGCATTCATGGCGGGCCGACAGTGCCTGCTCGAGCCCCATCCAGCTGGTCAGCAGGTTGCGCCGGAATTGCTTGCGATGTGCCACCAAGGCTTCAGCGGTCGCCCGTGAGGGAGCAAGGCGTGTCGGCGCATGCACGACCAGCACGGCGTCCACGCCACGGTCATTGGCCACGATATTGACCGCGGCCAGGAAGTCTTCCGGCATGGCATTGCCGCCCAGATCCACCGGATTGCGCCCCGGCAGGCTGACGTCCAGCTCGGCCTTGAGCAGCGCCTGGCGGCTCTCCTCGCTCAGCTCAGCCAGCTTGCCGCCGCCCGCCATCAGCTTGTCGATGGCCAGCAAGGCCGGGCCCAACCCATTGGAGACGATCGCCAGCCGATCACCGCGCAACGGCTTCATGCGATTGAGCGTCTCCAGCGCATCGAACATGTCTTCGCTGTCATTGACGCGCACCACCCCGGCACGCGCGAGGGCAACATCGACGATCCGGTCGCGATTGGGCACCCCACGTGTGACATGTGTGCCGAACAGGTCGGCTTCTGGGGTACGGCCACTCTTGATCGCCAGTACCAGCCGATTGCGGGACGCCTCGCGCAGCGCGGTCATGAAGTGCATCGGGTCGTGAATGCGCTCCAGGTGCAACAGCAAGGCCTGCGACGGCCCGTACTGGTTCAGATAGTCGATCAGATCGGGCAGCATCACATCGACGCTATCGCCCAGGGTCACCAGATGCGAGAAGCCGATGCCGCGCCCCGCCGCCCAGTCGATCATCGCATTGCCCAGCATCCCCGACTGGCCGAGATAGGCGACCTTGCCCTTGGCGACAGGTTGCCCGCTGAAGGAGGCGTTCAGGTGACGGTTGGGCACGCAGATGCCCATGCATTCCGGTCCGAGCAGGCGAATCCCACTGCCTCGGGCGGCCTTGAGCAACCGACTGTTGAGGCTTTCCTGGTCACGGTGGATACGCGGGACTTCGACACCCGGCTCTCGTGCCTGTGAGGCATCCAGCACGTCGTCCGTGCTGTCGGCGATCCGCGGGTAGCGCTCGGCGCTCGACGCGGCAGGCCCGCCGGCCTCATCCAAAGGCGACGAGTCGGTGACGGAGGGATCGGGGCCTGGCTTGCCCGTAGTGGACCTGTGAATGCCCGGCAGACGCGGGGCAGAGAAGTTCAGCCCGTCGCGGCGTGACAGCATCTCAAGCCCCTTGCCGGTGACGCGGGCCAGCGAGCTGACCGGCGTCGGCGCGACACCTCCCGAAATCAGCAGCGCCGCCTTGACGCCGCGCCGGCCCAGCTTCTCGACCACACGCGGCAAGGTATCCGGCGGTGAGCACAGAATGGCCAGGTCCGGCACCTGCTCCAGCTCACTGACCCGCTTGACGCACGCCACGCCATGCACCGTCTCATATCCCTTGGGGTTGACCACCGTCAGGGCGCCCTTGAAGCCCCCTTCAAGCAGATTGCGCAGTACCTGCCCGCCCAGTGAATGCGGCTTTTCCGAGGCGCCGATCACCACGATACTGGCGGGCTCGAAGAAATTGCGCAGAAATCGCGTTCCCATAGGCTTGTCCTGTAAGCGGTTGCGCCTCGTCAGCGCGATATGAGCAGCATGCCGCGAAAGCGCAGGTCTGAACAGCCATCCTCGCGCCCTTCATGCGTGAAACAAGGTAGACCATCGGCGACTGGCTCATGCCATTGACGACTCTTACTGTTACGTCATGGTGCAGACCATTATGACCCGCACACTCACGCAGGCATGCCGATGATCACCTCCTACATATCCCATCGCGACTGCGGTCAGCATTTCATGGGCCCCACCCATCCCGAGAGCCCACTGCGTCTGCAGGCCATCGAACGTCAGCTGGCGCTGAGCGGCGTGATTCAGCATGTCCAGCAATACAGTGCGCGAGCGGCAACGCTTGAGCAGCTGGCGCGCGTGCACCCCATGCGCCACCTGCAGTCGCTGGAGAAATGTCCGCCCCAGGCCGGGCAGCTGTTGACCATCAACGAAGACACCGTGATGTGTGCCGATAGCCTGGTCGCGGCGCGACTGGCCGCCGGCGCCGTGGTACGCGGGGTCGACCAGGTGATGCGCGATCAGGCCGACAACGTCTTCTGCGCCGTGCGCCCACCGGGCCACCATGCCGAACGCGCCGATGCGATGGGTTTCTGCTTCTACAACAACGTGGCGGTGGGCGCCCTGCACGCCCGCCAGCATTACGGCGTGAAGCGCATCGCGATCCTCGATTTCGATGTGCACCAGGGCAACGGCACCGTCGATATCTTCAAGCATGATCCCGATACCCTGGTGTGCTCCTCCTTTCAGGACGCCATGTACCCGTGGCGCTACCTGGAGAGCCGCTGGGAGCACATCCACAACACGCCCCTGAGCGAAGGCAGCGGCTCACTGGCCTTCCGGCGCGCCATTGAAGCCCAATGGCTGAAGAAGCTTGATGACTTCAAGCCGGAGTTGATTTTGATCTCGGCAGGATTTGACGCGCATCGTGAAGACCCGATGGCGGAACTGTGCCTGGAAGATGACGACTATTACTGGGTCACCCTGCTGGCGATGGATGTCGCGCGGCGTCACTGCCACGGGCGTATCGTCTCCGTGCTGGAGGGCGGGTATTGCTTGGAGGCGCTGGGGCGCAGCACCGAGGCGCATCTCAAGGCGCTGGCGGGCTTGCCGATGCAGGATGGCCTCGAGGCGCGTGCCGGCAGCCAGCACCCTTCAGGCCAGCTCGCATCAGGCCAGCTCCCTTCAGAGCCACCCACGTCAGAGCGACCCACGTCAGAGCGACCCGAGTCAAAGAAACCCGAGCCAGATCAGCTCGATCCCGCGCCTCCCACCGTGGATGCCCTCACACCCCGCTCCGTCTCTGGCACGCCAGACGGCGTCCAGCCGCCGCTTGCCAAGCCCGCCGAGGATGAGCGTGATCACCCGCTGTTCTAGCGTCTGGCTGCTCTAGTGCCCGGCTGTTCTAGCGCTGGGCATCCCCCGCACCGGTGGCCGCCCCCTGGCGCGCACCACACCTCACGACAGGTTTCCCGCAGCCAGGAAACCTGTCAATGCATCATGGGAGCACCAGCGAGCCTTCGGTGTCGCGGACAGCCATGTTGGCTACGTGTCGGGATGATGCGCACTTGCCATGCTGTGATAAGCTGGCGATAAAGTTTCCGATAGTAAACTTTATCGCCAGCTGACAGCGCTGCGACTCCCGATGTCGTGCGCCGCCAATATCACGCCCATAGCGAAGCCACTCTCATGAGCACACCGACAGACAAGGACGCCGCCGTCCGGATCGCCTCCGGTCGCAAACCCTTCGTTGAGCCCCTGAAGCTTGGCGAACGCGTGAAGCAGATCCGCCTCTCCCATCATTGGACGCTGGAAGATGTCAGCCAGCGCACGGGGCTGGCACGCTCGACATTGTCCAAGATCGAGAACGAGCAGATCTCGCCGACCTTTACGGCGGTCCAGAAGCTGATTCATGGTCTGAACATCGACCTGCCGCAGCTGCTGAGCCCGCCCAAGCGCCAGAGTGGCACTCTCGGGCGTCGCGACCTGACGCGCGTCGGTGATGGCAAGTCACACCCGACACCGACCTACGAGCACGAGCTGCTGTCCTGGCAGCTGGCGCAGAAACGCATGATTCCCTTCAAGACTCGCGTGCGCGCGCGCAGCTTCGATGACTTCCCCGACTGGGTGCGTCACGACGGCGAGGAGTTCCTGATGGTCTTGGCGGGCAGCATTCTGCTCTATTCGGAATTCTATGAACCCTTGCCGCTGGGCGATGGCGACAGCATCTATTTCGACTCCGACATGGGTCATGCCCTGGTTTCTACCAGCGAAGAAGATGCCATCGTGCTGTCGGTGTGCACTCGCAATGATTCGGATCCGAGCTGAGCTGATTTGAAGTGAGCTGGGCTGTGTTGAAGTGAAATAAGCCAAGTAACGCGCTGGCAAGAAGCTAAACCGGAAAGACAGCCTTAACGCGAGCGCCACCTGGCCGGTCCATTCGAAACAATGACTTGCTTTACCATGCTCGCCGTCAGCCCGAAATAAAAAAATCGCCCACTAGCCATGCGCTAATGGGCGATTTTTTTGGATGTCGCACTTATGGCTTCTGCCGAGTCCTGACCACCAGCACTCGCTGGGCGTTCAGTTTATCGAGCGTCTCGATACCGAGCGCCTCAATCGTGCTGTGCGGCATCGCCGCGCCAGATCAACTGACCGCATTCGCGCAGATCATAGCCGCCGAGGGATTGCGCCAGCTGAATGCCATTTGGTGTGGCCAGATAGTCCAGCAATCCCTGGAAGAGATCGCGAAAGTAGACATTGCGCGGTACCACCAGGTCGAAGGCCTCTTCACAGACCGGCACGAAGCCGAGGCCGAACTCATTGGCGGCCGACAGCGTGCCGGGGCCGACGTCCACCTCGCCCCGCGCCACCATCGAGGCCACTTCCCGCTCGGAATAGGCGATCGCCAGGGTGTTGAGCTGCTCGGCACGCATCTGATGCCCGGACAGCCACTCCTGCAAGAAGCGCTGCGAACCTGCCCCCTCCTGTCGCACCGCCCACCGCCGCTGCGAACCGAACAGGCCGCTGGGGTCAATGGACAGATGACGATCATCATTGCGGATGATCAACCCCTGGGTACGACGCGCAAGCCGCACCATCACCCACTGACGATAGCCATCGTGGCCGCGAATCAGCGCCGGATGACGCAGCGCCGCCTCCTCCGCGCGCCCCCAGTGAATGGCGCAGACGTCAGCCCGCCCCTGGCTGAGCAGATCAAGCCCCAGACGCGTACCGGTGACGCTCATGCCATAGAAGGCGCTACCGGCATGCTGCTGATTGAGGCGCATGGAGAGCGCGGCCAGCAGCGGGTCATCACTGCCGGTGATCATCAGGCGATCCGCCAGTACACCATGATGGCTGGACTCGAGAATCCATTGCTCCACCAGGCGCCGCGGAAATAACCACTTGCCGGTCACCTTGGTCGCCGGCATGGTGCCGTCACTGGCCAGCTGATAGATCTTCTTCTCGTTGAGATGCAGCAGACGCGCGACTTCCTGCACCGTCAAGAAGGGGTTGTCGTGGGGGACCGGAGCCTGCCGGCCGGTGGCCGCATTCAGAGCCTCGCCTGAGGACTCAGTGACAGGGCCGCCTGAAGGTGCGCCGAGTTCGGAGGAAAAGCCCTGTGAGGGTATGACGCCCAGTGGCGAAGAAAGACGACTCATCACTGCGCCCCCTTGTCATGTCCAGCTGTGCCGTCTGCTGAAGATGGCTTGCCTGACGCGTCATGGCGCGATGACTTGAGAGCGTCACCTGCACGCAGCGGCGGGATGGCATCCAGCACCAGCCGCCCGGCAGGGTCCACCGCCTGGAAGTGGCGCCCCTTGGCGCGCGCGATCAACAACACGCCAAAGCGTTCCGCCAGCTCCACCCCCTTCTGCGTGACACCTGAGCGTGAGACCAGCACCGAGATCCCCGCCTGAGCCACTTTCAGCACCATCTCGGAAGTCAGACGACCGGTGGTGTAGAAGATATTGGCCCCCTGATAATCACTGGCATCATCACTCAGAGGCGCCAACCAGCTCAGCCCCGCCAGCGTATCGACGGCGTTGTGGCGGCCGACATCCTCGATGAACGCCAGCACTTCATCATCCCGACACAGGGCGCAACCGTGCACCGCACCGGCCTTGCGATAGGTCGCGTTGTGCGCCGCCAGCGCCTCCAGCAAGCGATACAACAAGGCTTGGCTGAAGGGGCCTGCGTCCAGCGCAGCCAGTGATTGGCGCTCCAGCAGATTGCCGAATACCGTGCCCTGCCCACAGCCGGTGGTCACGGTGCGCTTGCCGAGGCGCTGCTCGATATCCTCAGGCAGATGACGCGTCACCACCGAGGCGCTCTCGACCTCCCAGTCCACCTGCAGCGCTTCGAGGTCCTCAAGCTCACCCAGCAAGCCCTGATTGCGCAGATAACCCGCCACCAGTGCCTCAGGTTCGGCACCCAGGGTCATCAAGGTGACGATCTCGCGCCGATTGAGATAGATAGTCAGCGAGCGCTCGGCAGCTATGGACTGCTGATGGCGCTCACCGCGCTCATCCATGACTTCGATCTCCAGCGTGGTGGGTAGTGTGGCGCGACTGATCGCTGGCCGTGCAGAGGGCATCATGAACTCGGGTCTCCCTGATCGAGCCGGTTGGAATGGCAATTCTTGCGCTGAATCGCCGTAGAGTACCAGTCCGATGGCAGAGCTGTCCCCGCACTGACTGACGGTGACCCTGATATCGCACGCGCCGGCATGTATCTTGCACAATAGCACCATCGCAGCATTCTTTTCAGACCCGCTTGCGGGTACAGCAGTGAACAAGGAAGCCATGTCTGAATCCATCCCTCCCCGTAGTGACGACACCCGCTGGTTGAGCGTCACCCTGGCACCCACCACGCAGAAGCTGGGGCGCTTCAGCATCGACACCTGGCGGATTGCCGACCTCTCGCCCTCTGCAACGCCAGAGACGGAATCGCACGTAGCAGAGCCTGCCGCCGCTGATGAAGTAGCGCATCGCCGCATCCTGCCGCTGCAGCTTCACCTCACCGAGCGCACCGATTACCGCTACAACCTGCGCTGCGAGCAGCCGCGTCTGTTCGTCCAATGCGATGAGCGCGAAGCCGATGGCATGCAGCCTCGCGTGGTGACGGCCTGTCAGGAGGTAGCATCGCATTGGATGGATGGCGACCAGCTGGTACTGGATGTGCCGATGCCCCCGGCCTTGATGGTGTGGCTGGAAGCCTACCTCGCGCGTCACGGCGAACGACTCGACGAAGGCAAGAAGAAGAAACGCAAGGGCGCCGGGCGCGCCAGTCAGGCAGAGCAGCACGCCGCGACGCCCAACAAGGCGCATCAGCCCGGTGATGGTACGGAAAGCACGTCATGAGCCAGCACGACGATAACGCAAGCAGGGCCAATGAAGGCCTGTTCTCGCGCTGGTCACGCCGCAAGCAAGGCGACAGCAGCCGTGAAGACCAACTGGCACAGCCGGACAGCACCGAGGAAACCAGAGGCGACAGCCTCCCGCCCTCGCAGGTGGGAGTCATCTCTGACAACAGCGCTGACACCCCTGCAGCGCGCGGCTCGCAGCACGAAGCCCTGGGCGGCGATAGCCCATCCTCGGCAGCAGAGCAGGCAGCAGAACAGGCAGCAGAACAGGCAACCGCCGAGAGCGATCAGCAGGCACCGGGCGCTGACAATGCTGAAGTGCCCGTCATCGAGCTGCCAGACCCCGACACCCTGACCCCAGACGCCGACATCAGCGCCTTCATGCAGAGCGGCGTGGACCCGGCGCTACGCCAGCGTGCGCTGCGACGCATCTTCATGGGGGGCGAGCATTCGGTGCGCGATGGGCTGGATGACTACGACCAGGACTTCTCCCAGATGCGCCCGCTCGCCGAAGGTGTCGCCGACACGCTGCGCAGCTGGACCCGCAAGGTCGAAGAAGGCCTGGATAAGCTCGATGAGGCAAGCGAGACACCCCAGGCGGATACGACGCTGGAGACAGACGACCAGATCGCTGAGCAGGCGCCTGACGGTGAGGCGCCAGTGGACGAGTCACACGCGACGCCCAGCGACGAGATAGTCGAGTCGCCTGACCCGCAAGTGATACCAGCAGAAGACTCGCGCGAGCCAGCTCCCACGTCAGATGATGACAGCGGCGTCCGCCACAAGCCATGACCCGGGACTGGCCCCACAAACACCTCCAGCGCCAGAGCTGAGCGCGTCAGGGCTCAGGATACCAGGGCGTCAGGATGACGCGCCGCACAACCAGCATGCGTCATTATGACCCACGAGCAAGCCGGATACGTCTGACCGAGGTCATCCTGATGCCTCATGGGTCACCCTGACGCGCCTCATCAAGGCGCACTCACTGCAACGCACATGCAAGATTCAGCATGACATGCCAACCCTTGAAGATGATGACTGGCGTCAACCGCCTGCGGTGATGAGTGCCTGCGCGACCTGACCGCGCCCCTCTTCTCGCCGGGCGTGAAAACGGCAATGTCATCAACAGCATTCAAAGATGGTTGGCCTGTCATGAATCCCCACTGAACGACTGTCGATCGCCGACCCGGCCCTGACCGCGAGAATCAGCGACGACCGGGACCTGCATCATCCGCCTGCCACCTGACGGCAGCTTGCATGCAAGGTCCGCCACGACCGAATAAGGATGAGGATGCTCAGCTCAAGTCTCGAGAGCGCTCAACGCGCCCTCAATCAACAAGCACGCCAACGCGCCCTGTCATCCGCCATGGGTGGCTCGCCTGCCTCCAGTCTCCCGCTGTTGGCGACGGATGCCGGTAGCGCCCCCATCCGCTATCACAGTCAGGGACGCACCGTGATCATCGGCAGCGAGGCGCGAGTGCGGGCACTGGCGAGTCTGCTGGCCCGCCTGCCGGCCACCGCTCAGCTGCCGGTGGCACTCTTGATCAGTGAGCAGGACAACAGTGCGCTGGTGACGATGGATGAACAGCATCTCGCCGCCAGTGAGTCGCTGCCTGTGCACAGTGCCCCGCGTGACATGCTCGCGCTGAGCGGTCACCTCGGCGAGTTCAGCCTTGCCAGTGATGGCGTCAACCTGGCTGCCGCGCTGGTGCCGCAAGGTGCCGGCAGCGCGACCCATTTCGACCTGATCGCCGACCTGTCCAGCCAGCCGCTCAACCAGGCGGAACTGCCACCTCCCGGCTATCTGCAAGCCGGTGCGGACGTCATCGCCGAGCTGGATCAGCTGGTCGCCGATGCCGAAGCCTCCCAGCAATCGCTGTCACAGCTGACCGCTTGGGCGATGCAGTTCGCAGGCCTGATCGGCAATTTCGACAAACCGAATTACGTGACCGTCAATCTCGATACCTGCGCGCATTCCAGTGCCGGCAATATCGGCTGTACGCGTTGCCTGTCGTCGTGCAGCGCCGATGCCATCTTCTCGGTGGCCGGTCGTCGCAATGCGCATATCGAGATCGACCCTTACCTGTGCCACGGCGCGGCCAGCTGCGTCAGCGCCTGCCCGACCGGCGCGCTGAGCTTTACCCAGCCCCCGGCCGAACAGCGCATGGAGCAGATCCAGCGCCTGCTGGAGCGCTATCAGGATGGCGGTGGCCTCTACCCGCTGCTGCGCTATCGCCTGGAGCAATCCCCTGCCTCGCAGACTGCCCTGGCGGGTGTCGACCAGGAGCGCTGCCTCGATATCACCCTCGAGGAAATCTCCGCCACCGGCCATGACGAGTGGCTGGCCGCACTCGCACTTGGCGCGACGCAGGTCATCGTCGAACTGCCCCACGACCTGCCCGCAGGCCAGCACCAGCAGCTCGATAGCGAACGCCGCTTGGCGCTGACCCTGCTCGACAGCATGGGACTTGCCAATGCGGCCAGTGGCGAGCCGCGCATCCGCTTCGTCTCTTTGCCGTCCGCCCTGCCACAAATGGATAGCAACGAGGTTGCCCCCCTGCCTCTGATCACGCCGCTGTGTGTCGCTCTGGCACCGGGTGCGGACAGCGTAGAAGAGCAGCAGCCCAGTCAGCCGATCGCCCGTGACTGGCTGCTGGGACAGCCGCAGGCACGCCCCGGCAAGCGCGAACGCCTCAATCGGGTACTCGATCACCTGGCGACCCTGTCGGTCGCGGACCTGGCACAGGGCAGCGTCGCCGTGCCGACAGGCGCGCCCTTCGGCGTGGTGAACGTCGACAGCGACAACTGCACGCTGTGCCAAGGATGCGTCGCCGTCTGCCCGACCAGCGCCCTCTCGGCCAATCGCACGTCGCCTGCACTATCCTTCACTCAAGGTGACTGCGTGCAGTGCGGCCTGTGCGAGCATGCATGCCCGGAGCAGGTCATCACCCTGGCGCCTGGCTTTGCCCCGCAGCCCGACGAGCGCCGCGAACCACAGCTCATCAAGCAGGATGTGCCCTTCCCCTGCATCAGCTGTGGCACGCCGTTCGGCTCCACCGCCACCATCACGGCGATGCAGACCAAACTGGCCTCGCATGCCTACTTCCAGGGCGATGGCGCATTGCGCCTGAAGATGTGCAGCGACTGCCGCGTCAAGGACATCTGGCACGAAATGGCACGTAATCCCGATGCCCAACTCAAGGTTTGAGCCAATGACATCACCCACGTCGACTCCCGACGACTTTGCAGCAGGTGGGACTGACGATCGTGCACCTGACACCCCTGCGGCCGACTCTCTGATAAGCCATAGTGAAGAACAGCAGGCATTGCGCGCCGACCTCTACCGGCTGCTGGCGCGGCTGTTGCGCGCGGCACCGGATGCGGAACTGATCGACTTTCTGGCCGAACTCGACCATGACGCCATCAGCCTGCCCGGGGCCGCCGAGCAACAACTGCCGCGCGCGCTGGCATCGCTGTCATTGGCCGCCCGCGTCAGCGACTCGCGCCGGCTGGAAGACGACTTCTTCCAGAGCCTGGTAGGCGTGGTGCAGGGCGAGGTAGTGCCCTACGCCAGCTGGTACCTCACCGGCTCGCTGATGGAGATGCCGCTGGTCGCCCTGCGCCAGGACCTGAAACGCCTCGGCTTCGAACGCCAGAGCGATGTGCATGAGCCCGAGGATCATCTCGGCGCACTGTGCGAAGTGATGGCCATGCTGATCGATGAGGTGCCCGGCGAGCAGGTCAATTTCTTCCGCCGCCATGTGGCCAGCTGGGGCGAGCGCTGCTGCGCCGACCTCGCGGGACGCGAGAGCCCCTTCTATGCCGCCGTCGGCTACCTGGGGCAGGCCTTCCTGCGGGCAGAGCGCCTGAACCTCGGTGACTCGATCCCGCTGCATGCAGCGACCGAAAACAACTCTGGCAAGCAGGTGACGGCCGAGGCCGTCCAGCTCGTCACGCCAGCCAGTGTGGCGCCCGACGCAAGACAATGATGTCACGCATGACGTGAAGCAACATTCGAGACTGCAACGCTATCCAACTCGCATCACCCAGCAGCATTGCCGACAGGAGATCAGCATGAAGACTGATGACGCAAAAGACAGCCATAACCAGGCGCGCCAGGTGCGCCGCAAATTCCTGCGCGTATTGGGCGCCAGCACCGTAGGGGTTGCCGCAGCAGGGTCATTGGCCGGTGCCGTGATTCCGGACCAGGCCGCGCCAGAGGTCCCCGTCAAGGACAAGGGCACTGACAATTATCGCGAGAGTGATCACGTCAAGGCCTTCTACGCCACGCTGCGTGACTGAATGCAAGACAGACAGTGCCCTGAGCCTGCGCCATGTGCGCGGCCAGCGGCCTGAACAACGGGCAGCGCGGAGAGGTTTCCGCCCGCCATCGATAGTGACAAGTCGGCACGGATCAGGACTGCTCCTGATCTGAAAGACCGCCGCTCCCGACATTGCCCCCTGACCCGCTCACGCGGCCCGGGCAATGATTCGGGTGACGAGGAGAGATGATGTCATGCGACTGACCCCCACCCCCTCTGCCAAAGAGACCTCAGGGCTCGGTATCAACCGCCGCCAGTTCCTGAAACGCAGCGGTGTCGCCACCGGCGGCCTTGCTGCCGCGAGCTTCATGGCCGCCCCGATGATGAAACGCGCCGAAGCCAAGACCGAAGTGTCTGATGCGCCGGTCGAGACGAAGCGCACCATCTGCTCACACTGCTCCGTGGGCTGCGGCGTCTATGCCGAGGTCCAGGAAGGTGTCTGGACCAAGCAGGAACCCGCCTTCGATCACCCCTTCAACCGTGGTGCGCACTGCGCCAAGGGCGCATCGCTGCGTGAGCATGGTCACTCTGACCGTCGCCTCAAGTACCCGATGAAGCTCGAAGGCGGCAAGTGGAAGAAGCTCTCCTGGGAGCAGGCCATCGAGGAAGTCGGCGACAAGGTGCTCGAGCTCACCAAGGAGCACGGTCCCGATAGCATCTACTGGCTGGGTTCGGCCAAGTTCAGCAATGAACAGGCCTACCTGATGCGCAAGTTCGCGGCCCTGTTCGGCACCAACAACGTCGATCACCAGGCGCGTATCTGTCACTCCACCACGGTGGCCGGGGTCGCGAATACCTGGGGCTACGGGGCGATGACCAACTCCTTCAACGACATGCACAACTGTCGTTCGATCCTGTTCATCGGTTCCAATCCGTCCGAAGCGCACCCGGTGGCCATGCAGCACATCCTGCTGGCCAAGGAGCGCTCCAACGCCGAGATCATCGTTGTCGATCCGCGCTTCACGCGGACCGCCGCCAAGGCCAACAAGTACGTGCGCCTGCGCCCGGGCACCGATGTCGCCTATATCTGGGGCCTGCTGTGGCACATCTTCGAGAACGGCTGGGAAGATGAGGCGTACATCCAGCAGCGTGTCTACGGCATGGATGAAGTGCGTGCCGAAGTCGCCAAGTTCCCGCCGGCGGAAGTCGAGCGCATCACCGGCGTAGCCGAGGCCGACATGCTCGACGTCGCGCGCCGCCTGTCCCAGAACCGTCCGGGCAGCGTCGTGTGGTGCATGGGGGGTACCCAGCACACCACCGGCAACAACAACACCCGCGCCTACTGCATTCTGGAACTGGCACTGGGCAACATCGGCAAGTCCGGTGGCGGCGCCAACATCTTCCGTGGCCACGACAACGTCCAGGGCGCCACGGATCTGGGCCTTATGTCCCACTCCCTGCCGGGCTACTACGGCCTCTCCGAAGGCGCGTGGAAGCACTGGTCCAAGGTCTGGAACGTCGACTTCGAGTGGATCCAGAACCGCTACGACCAGACCGAATATCACGACGGCAAGCCGATGCACACCAACGGCATCACCGTCTCGCGCTGGGTCGATGGCGTGCTCGAGAACCCGGACCGCATCTCCCAGCGCACCGCGCTCAAGGCGATGTTCTACTGGGGCCATGCCGTCAACTCCCAGACCCGCGGGCCGGAGATGAAGAAGGCGATGGCCAAGCTGGACATGATGGTGGTGGTCGACCCCTACCCGACCATCGCCGCCGTCATGCACGACCGTACCGACGGCGTCTACCTGCTGCCGGCCGCGACCCAGTTCGAGACCACCGGCAGCGTGACCAACTCCAGCCGCTCCCTGCAGTGGCGCGATCAGGTCATCGAGCCGATGTTCGAGTCCAAGCCTGACCACGAGATCATGTACCTGCTGTCTCGCAAGCTGGGCTTCGCCGACGAGTTGTTCCGCAACATCAAGGTCGAGGGCAGCGTGCCCGTCGTCGAGGACATCACGCGCGAGTTCAATGCCGGCATGTGGACGGTGGGTTACACCGCCCAGAGCCCTGAGCGCCTGAAGGCACATCAGCAGAACTGGCACACCTTCGACTTCGAGACGCTCAAGGCCCGTGGCGGCCCGGCCAACGGCGACTTCTACGGCCTGCCGTGGCCGTGCTGGGGCACGCCGGAGATGGGTCACCCGGGCTCGCCCATCCTGTATGACACCTCCAAGACGGTGGCCGAGGGTGGCGGCAACTTCCGCGCGCGTTATGGCGTTGAGCACAACGGCACCAACATCCTCGCGGAAGGCTCCTGGTCCAAAGGCGCCGAGATCGAGGATGGCTATCCGGAGTTCACCGACAAGCTGCTCAAGCAGCTGGGCTGGTGGGATGACCTGACGGCCGAGGAAAAGCAGGCGGCGGAAGGCAAGAACTGGAAGACCGACCTCTCCGGCGGCATCCAGCGCGTGTGCATCAAGCATGGCTGCATGCCGTATGGCAACGCCAAGGCGCGCGCCCTAGTGTGGACCTTCCCGGACCCGATTCCCAAGCACCGCGAGCCGCTGTATACCGCGCGTCGCGACCTGGTGAAGGACTACCCGACCTGGCCGGATTCCGAGTCCATCTATCGCCTGCCGACGCTCTACGCCTCCATCCAGGAGAAGGACGTCAGCGCCAAGTACCCGATCACCCTGACCTCGGGCCGCCTGGTGGAATACGAAGGGGGTGGCGAAGAGACGCGCTCCATTCCGTGGCTGGCCGAGTTGCAGCAGGAGATGTTCGTCGAGATCAATCCGGCCCTGGCCAATGACCAGGGCATCAAGGACGGCGACATGGTGTGGGTCGAGGGCGCCGAGGGCGGCCGCGTCAAGGTGATGGCGATGGTCACCGAGCGTGTCGGTCCGGATGTCGTCTTCATGCCCTTCCACTTCGGTGGGCATTACGAGGGCGAATCCCTCGAGTCCCGCTATCCGGAAGGCACCGTGCCCTATGTGCTCGGTGAATCGGCCAATACCGCGACCACCTACGGCTACGACCCCGTGACCCTGATGCAGGAAACCAAGGTCACCTTGTGCCGCGTCAGCCTCGCCTGACTCGAGTGACGGCCGTGTCCCGATGACGCGGCCCGGACGCAGCGCAAGACACGATCGGACGTATCCGTTACCAGAATCATCCGGCCTGTTGACCGAGGAACCCGGCGACAGGCCGTGAAGGAGAAGCACCATGGCCCAGATGAAATTTTTGTGTGATGCAGAGCGCTGCATCGAGTGCAATGGCTGCGTGACAGCCTGCAAGAACGCCAACGAGACCGAATGGGGCGTTCAGCGTCGCCGCGTGGTGACCCTGGACGACGGCAAGCCGAGTGAAGTTTCCATCTCGGTGGCGTGCATGCATTGCGATGACGCGCCATGCATGGCGGTCTGCCCCACCGACTGCTTCTACAAAACCGATGACGGCATCGTCCTGCACGACAAGGACATCTGCATCGGTTGCGGCTACTGCCTGTACGCCTGCCCGTTCGGCGCCCCGCAGTTCCCGCAGCAAGGCGCCTTCGGCGAGCGCGGCAAGATGGACAAGTGCACCTTCTGCGCCGGCGGCCCGGCCGAGAGCCCGGAAGAAGAGTTCGAGAAGTACGGTGCCAACCGCATCAGCGAAGGCAAGCTGCCGCTGTGCGCCGAGATGTGCTCCACCAAGGCCCTGCTGGCCGGCGATGCCGAGACCGTCTCCGACATCTTCCGTCAGCGTGTGGTCTACCGTGGCCATGAAGACGGCGCCTGGTCGCCGGTCGACAAGGCCAGCCACCCGGAGACGTCTGCCAACCTGACCACCAGCAGCGTTCAGCAGGCGGACCACTTGGCCTACGACGCAGCCCGCAAGGGGTAAGGAGGCGACATGCGCGCGCACTTTACAGCTTCACGGTTGACCGTGGTCGCCATGTTCCTGTGCCTGATGCTGGCCAGTCTCTGGCTAGCTCCTCAGGCACTGGCCGCGAACCCTGACGGCGAGATCGGTCAGGCGGTCGGCACGGTGGACGCCGATACCTGGCGGCAGGTCAAGAATGGGGGCAACTCCATCGACAGCCGGCATGACTCCAACTACAGCCTGATCAACCAGAGCGGCGAGACCTGGCGTCAGATCCGCAATCGCTGGATCTCACCGGGCGGCCTGATCGCACTGGGTGGCATGCTGGCCGTGCTGGTGATCTTCTACCTGCTGGTGGGACGCAACAATCTGGACCACCCGCGCAGCGGCAAGCTGATGCTGCGCTGGACGGCGCTGGAGCGTGCCATGCACTGGACGCTGGCGACGCTGTTCCTGACGCTGGCCATCACCGGCATCAATCTGCTGTGGGGCAAGTTCGTGTTCCGCAATGTGTTCGGGGATGTGTTCTGGGCCAACATGATCATGGCGACCAAGGTGATCCACAACTATGTGGGGCCCCTGTTCTCGATCATGCTGATCCTGGTACTGGCCAAGTGGCTGAAGCTCAACCTTCCCAAAAAGCATGACCTTGACTGGTTCCGTCAGGGTGGCGGCATGATGAAGGGCAAGCATCCGGACGCCGGCTTCGCCAATGGCGGGGAAAAGGCCTGGTACTGGATTCTGGCGACGGTCGGTCTGGTGGTGATTGCCAGCGGGCTGGTGCTGGACTTCCCGATCTTCGGCCAGACGCGTGACAACATGCAGTGGGCCAATGTCTTCCACGGCATCGCCTCGCTGATGCTGATCGCGGTGTCCTTCGGCCACATCTATATCGGCACCGCCGGTACCGAGGGTGCCTTCGAGGGCATGAAGACCGGCTATGTCGATGAGACCTGGGCCAAGCAGCACCACAATCTGTGGTACGAAGAGGTCAAGCAGGCCGAAGCGGCAGACCCGGCAGCAGACCCCGCCACGGCACCTGACGATAGCCTGGCACGTCAGCAACGTCCGAATTAGCGCGGTCAGACATCCGCTGGATGAGTGAAGTACGCCCGGTCAGGTTCGCCTGCCGGGCGTTTTCGCTTGCCAGCGCCTGCTCTCTCGCTTGCCCCCGCACACTCTTTCGCGACTCTGCCACCCACTGGCACTCCACCTGCCGACCCGTCTGCCAAACCACAGACCAAACCACAGGCGTGCAGCGCTGGTTCACAGCTCTGCATTAGTTGCGTAAAGTTTCAGATATCCCGCCTGGCCCCCCAGGCACCCCGACAGCATGAAGGCAGGCGCTTAGCTGCGCCTTCTCAGGAGAATTCGATGAGCGACCCGACCCCTCAAGCCGTACAAGACCTGAGCCAACTGGACGAACAGACCCGCACCGAACTGGAAGCGGCCGCGTTCCGTCGTCTGCTCAAGCATCTGGATGACAACAAGGATGTCCAGAACATCGATCTGATGATCCTCGCCGACTTCTGCCGCAACTGCCTGTCCAAGTGGCTGATGGCCGCTGGCGAGGAGCGCGGCGTGAGCTTCGATTACGACGCGGCGCGCGAGCATGTCTACGGCATGCCCTATTCCGAGTGGAAGACCCATCACCAGGCCAAGGCGACCCCTGAGCAGCTGGCAGCGCTCGAGGCACGTCAACAAGGCAAGAAGGACTGATCATGAGCGGCAATGACGAACAGATCGGCCTCACCATCGCGGTATTGACCGTCTCGGATACACGCACCGCAGAGAATGACCGCTCCGGCGATGCCCTGGTCGACAACCTGACGGCGTCTGGCCACAGCCTGCATGAAAAGCGCATCGTGCCCGATGACGTCTATCAACTGCGCGCCGTGGTCAGCGAGTGGATCGCGGACCCGGCCGTGCAGGTCATCCTGACGACGGGCGGCACAGGCTTCACCGGGCGTGACTCCACGCCGGAAGCCATTCGCGTGCTGCTCGACAAGGAAATCCAGGGCTTCGGCGAACTCTTCCGTCAGCTTTCACACCAGGAAGTCGGCAGCTCGACGATCCAGAGCCGCTGTCTGGGCGGGCTGGCCAACCGTACCGTGGTGTTCTGTCTGCCCGGCTCCACCGGCGCCTGCAAGACGGCCTGGAACGGCATCCTCAAGGAGCAGCTCGACAGCCGTCACCGCCCCTGCAACTTCGCCAACCTGGTGATTCCGGAGCGCGGAACCCATGCCCACTGACGCCAGTAAAGACCCGCATTCCCAGCCGTCGCCTTCCGCGGCGGCAGAGTGTAGCTGCGACGCCGTGCCTGTCGGCGCCAAGGGGCTGGCGCCCTTGGCCAGTGCACTCGCAGCGCTCCGTGACAGCTGTCCGCTGATGCCGGCCGAGCGCGTGGCAGTCAGTGACGCCGCAGGACGTGTGCTCGCCGAGGACGTGCATGCCGAGCTTGACGTGCCGCCTGCCGACAACTCCCAGATGGATGGTTACTGCGCCCGGGTGGCGGACATCGGTGACGGTGCCTGGCTGCCGATCAGTCAGCGTATCGCGGCAGGTCAGCCTGCCACGCCGCTGGCCGTGGCGAGTTGCGCGCGCCTGTTCACCGGAGCGGAAATCCCCGACGGCGCCGACGTGGTGGCCATGCAGGAAGAGGTGACACTGCGTGAAGGCGAAGATGGCACCACCCTGGCCTGGCTGCCCGGGCCTCGCACCCGCGGCGACAACATTCGCGTTCAAGGCCGGGATGTCAGCAAGGGCAGTCGATTGCTCTCGGCGGGCACACGACTGGACGCTGCCGCGCTGGGCCTTCTGTGTGGCCAAGGGGCAAGTCACGTGATGGTGCGCCGCAAGGTACGAGTGGCCTTGTTCGCGACCGGTGATGAACTGATCGAGCCCGGCCAGCCGCTCAAGCCCGGCCAGATCTACAACTCCAACCGCGTGATGCTCAGCCAGATGCTCAGCGACTTCGGGGCTGACGTGGTGCTGGCGCCACTCAATGTGGCCGATACCTTCGAGGCCACCCGTGACGCTCTCGCTTCGGCGGCGCAACAGGCTGACCTGATCGTCACCTGTGGTGGGGTCAGCGTCGGCGAGGAAGACCACGTCCGCCCCGCCATCGAGGCGCTCGGCAGTCTGGATCTGTGGCGCCTGGCCATCAAACCGGGCAAACCGCTGGCGCTGGGGCGTATCAACAGCCCCCGAGGTGACGCGGTGCGTGTCGTGGGCCTGCCGGGCAATCCGGTCTCCAGTTGGGTCGGTGGCTGGTTGTTCCTTCGTCCGTTACTGGGCGAGATGACCGACTGCACTGCATTGCGCGAGCTGAAACGTCTCACGGTACGCGCGGCCTTCTCAGCCCGCACTGCCATCCGTCAGGACCATCTGCGCGTCACCTTGGCGCCCGGCAGTGATGGACAGCTTGAGGCACATGCCTTCCCGGACCAGAACTCGGCGGTACTCTCCTCCTGCGCCGGTGCTCAGGCACTGGCCGTGATTCCGCCCCACGCACAGCTCAACCACGGTGACAGTGTGGAATGCCTGTGGCTCGAGCGCTGACACCGCTCCTCTCCCTGTCTTAACACCTGTTTTTACAACTGTCTTTACCACTGTCGTGAGTACTACCGCGATAACAGCCGCGACAACTGACGCTGGAATGCGACACCCTAGTGACACTCCAGCGTCATCTTGACCTCGCCCCTGAGTCCGGCACACTGACTGCCTTCATTCATCTGAGTTCTGACTGCCTACGGCGGCTCAGGACACTGATCGGTTACGGACTCTTGAGCAAGGACAACTCAATGCCAGCCTCTTCCTCGTCGCCCCGCGCGCTGTTACGCCCACTTGCCATGGCTGTGCTGTTTGCCACCACGTCGTCATCCTTGCCGGCGCTCGCCGATGACATTGCCACGTCGCCTGCGCCGGGCACGTCGGTCACTGAATGGAGCTATGCGAGTGAATCCGCGGATGACACCAACGCCGGAGCCAATGGCCCCGAGCATTGGGGAGAGCTCACCCCGGGCTATGCCGAGTGCTCGGCCGGCAGCCAGCAGTCGCCGATCGATATCGACAGCCAGTCACGCACGCTGAATGAAGCGGGCCCGAAACTCGACTACCATTCGCCGCTGCTCGTCACGCGCGATACGGGCCACACCCTGCAGATCGAAGGGGCCAGCGGCAATACCATGACGCTGGATGGCATCCAGTACACCCTGTCGCAGGTGCACCTGCATGTGCCGTCAGAGCACGCCATCGACGGCAAGCGTGCCGCCATGGAAATCCATCTGGTGCACAGCACTCCGGAAGGCAAGCTGGCCGTGCTGGCCGTACTGGTCGAGGAAGGGCATGACAACCTGGCCCTCAGCCGCCTGTTGAGCCGCCTGCCCCAGCGCGGTCTCTCCGAGACCCTGACAAGCGGCCTGTCTGCCAACTTGCTGCTGCCGCGCGAGCATGCCGGCTGGCAGTACTCCGGCTCGCTTACCACCCCGCCATGCTCTGAGCCCGTCACCTGGTTTGTCATGCAGACGCCGATCGAAGCCTCCCAGGCACAGATCGACGCCTACCATGAATGGCAAGGCGGAGAGAATGCCCGCCCCCTTCAGCGCTGATTGAAACAAGGCGCGCCACGGACGACAAAGGCGCCACCCTCGCGGGTGGCGCCTTTTTCTATTCTCGAAACATATTTCATGCGTTTAAACAACGTATATTACCCCTCGATAGCCAACAGTTTATAAGCATACCTTAAATTAAAATCATTTTTTGCCGCTAAATTAACCAGTTAGCACTACCTGACCTTTAGCCTCATAGCCGATTAGAAAAATCATACTCAGCGCATGATCCGAATGCCTCTCCCAAGCGTTATTGAATTTGACACTCAACTCCCCGATATCCTTTAGAACAAAGGCTCAAGGAGGTGTCGACATAGTGAGCAGTGAAACCGAGGCGCCTAAGGAAAGCCCGAAACACAAATAAACTATGCTTTAACGGTGAGAATTGACGCCTGAGTACTAGAAAAATGATCCAGGTCATAATAACGTGTTAATTATTGATAATTAATAGAAAGTAGCGAATGCACAAGAAGTGCCATTGAGGATAACGATATGCCGGTAACTGCCAAGGTCGCTCCCCACGGTCAGCTCGCGGAACAGGAAACGGTCCTGCGTGAAGTCGACACCATTGCCCTCAATAGATCATCGGATGTCAGTCTGGACCTCCATCCTCGCGATATCGAGGTGATGACCCGCCAGGGAGACAACCTGCTTGTCACCCTCGAAAACGGGGAACTGATCACGGTCGAAAACTTCTACGCAGACCCCACCGAGCTCAGCCACCTGTATCTGCAAGGCGATGAGTTCGCCGGTGAGCTCTTTCAGGTGGGTCTGGGTGAAGCTGGCGCAGGGGGCGCTGTGCCCTTCACCAGTACCGCGACCTTGACGACGGCAGAGACGGCTCTCACTACCGCAGCAGCGGGTGCGGGCACTGCGGGTGCAGAAGCCGCAACGGGCGCAGGTGCGGGGGCTGGCATCAGCACCGCTGGCCTCGTGGCAGGCGGCGTGGCCGTGGCCGCCGGTGTCGGCGTAGCCGCTGCCACTGGCGATGACAGCTCCTCCTCAGATGAAGACACGACAGCGCCTGAGGCGCCTGTCCTCGACGAGACCAATGGCAACATTCTCACCGGCAGCAGTGAGCCCGGCGCCAATATCGAGGTCACCAATGCCGCCGGCGACAGCGTAGGAAGCGCCGTTGCCGATGCAGATGGCAACTTCTCGGTCGAGCTGTCTCCCGCGCAAGCAGCCGGCACCGGCCTGACTGCCACCGCCACCGATGCCGCCGGCAACGTTAGCGAAGCCTCCACCGCAGTTACCGTGCCGCAGGATGCTGACACCACGGCACCCAATACCCCGACCATCGCCGCCGCGACGGATGATGTGGAAGCCATCACTGGTGCGTTCGAGGATGGCGACAGCACCAATGACACCACGCCGACCCTGGGCGGTACTGCTCAAGTCGGCAGCACCATCACTATCACGCTCGATGGTGATGTGATCGGCACCGCCACCGCCGACAGCAACGGTGCCTGGAGCTTCACTCCAAACACAGAGCTTGGCGATGGCGAGCATGTCTTCAGCGTCACCGCAACCGATGCTGCTGGTAACGAAAGCGCTGCGTCTGCCGAGTTCACACTCACCGTCGACACTACCGCGCCGGATGCGCCGGTTCTGAGCGAGACCGATGGCACCACCGTCGCCGGGACCGGTGAAGCGGGCACCACGGTCGAGATCACCAATGCCAACGATGATGTGCTGGGAACAGCGGTCGTCGATGCAGAAGGCAGCTTCTCGGTTGAGCTCTCACCGGAGCAGGAAGCTGGCAGCACACTGACAGCCACTGCAACCGATGCGGCCGGCAATGAAAGCGCAGCGTCCGCGGCACTCGATGTGCCGGAGGACGCTGACGTTACCGCACCGAACACGCCGACCATCGCTTCCGCGACCGACGATGTGGAAGCCAATACCGGTGCCCT